>NZ_JBEPPL010000005.1:0-356826 GCF_040547305.1 Pedobacter sp. UYP1
GAGCCGATGGTACTGCGGTAACACGTGGGAGAGTAGGTCGGTGCCAAATCTTAAAGAAAGCCTGTAGGAAACTACAGGCTTTTCTTGTTTAAAGACTTTTTTATAAATCCTGTTTATGGTTTACAATCTTTTTGTAAACAAGCGTAGCAGCTTTTGATGAATAGGGCCGATGCTTTTATCGACAAGGTTTATTCTTTTTATAGCAACTGTGTACTGCTAACTCCCTGGACAGATCACTGCTAACTTCCCGAACAGATACTTATTCCGATAAAATCTGCAACAATTAGACCCTTTCATACGTTGTATAAACAGATCTGTTAAATTCTTTAATAATTTGTCTTTATACAATAACATTTTTTAACCATAATCTGCTATTAAATGGTGTCAGAAAGGCATTATGAAATAATTTTGGTTATCTTTGGTGTTAAACTAAAACACACATATAATGAGTTTTTTTGCTGAAAAAAGACGGGAAGTAATGCTTCACATTGAGCAGTATATGCTTGATATGATGGATACTTACCTGAAACCGATTGATACAAATTGGCAGCCAACTGATTTTTTGCCTGTTTCTACCAGTGATACTTTTATTCAAGATATAAAATCCCTTCGCGAAACTGCAAATGACCTTTCATACGATCTTGTTGCCGTATTAATTGGCGATACTATTACAGAAGAAGCGTTACCAACATACGAATCATGGTTATCCATGGTTGATGGTATTTCAAGAAATGAACAGGGTGGTTGGATGAAATGGGTGCGTCACTGGACTGCTGAAGAGAACAGACACGGTGATTTGTTAAATAGATATCTTTATTTATCAGGTCGTGTTGATATGCGCCAAATGGAAATCTCTACGCAATATCTTATTGCTGATGGTTTTGACATTGGTACTGGTCACGATCCTTATCGTAACTTCATTTATACAAGTTTCCAGGAGCTTGCAACGAATGTGTCTCACCGTAGGGTAGCTTCTTTAGCTAAAAAAGATGGAGATACATTACTTTCTAAAATCTGTGGTGTAATTGCCTCGGATGAAGCAAGACATGCTAAAGCCTATAAGGACTTTATGTCTAAAATCTTCGAAGTTGATCCTAGTGAAGCTATGATTGCATTTGAAGATATGATGCGTATGAAGATTGTTATGCCTGCTCACTTCCTGAGAGAAATGGGAATGAAAATGGGTCAGACTTTCGGTCACTTTACGGATGCTGCACAACGCTTGGGTGTTTATACCGCAGTTGACTATGTGGAGATCATGCAGCAGCTTATCGTAGAATGGAAAATTGAAAGTATGCAAGACCTGAATGAAGCAGGTGAAAAAGCCCGTGATTATATCATGGCTCTGCCAAGCCGCTTATTACGTGTTGCTGAAAGAATGAAAACGCCAACAATGGAATACAAATTCAGCTGGATACACGCTTAGTGCCATAGAAATAATTCCGATACTAACCATAGAAGAATATCTTATAAATAATAGCCCGGATGATAAATCCGGGCTATTATTGTTATATGGAGTTTACATATTCCTTCTGTACTGACCACCTACCTCATATAAAGCATTGGAGATCTGCCCAAGAGAACAAATTTTACAAGCTTCCATTAAAGCTTCAAAAGTATTTCCTCCTGCAATAGCTATTTTCTGTAATTCCTTCAAGACTGCTCCTGTGTGGTCTGCATTTCTTTTCTGGAATTCATCCAAAGCAGCAATCTGAAATTGTTTTTCTTCTTCTGTTGCACGGATAATTTCGCCGGGAACAACTGTTGGTGATCCGTTTTTATTTAAGAATGTATTTACACCCACAATCGGATATTCTCCATTATGTTTTAAGGTTTCATAATACAAGCTTTCTTCCTGGATTTTACCACGTTGATACATAGTTTCCATTGCACCTAAAACACCGCCACGGTCATTGATCCTTTTAAATTCAGCCAGTACAGCTTCTTCTACCAGGTCTGTTAAATCTTCGATGATAAAGGCACCTTGTAAGGGATTCTCATTTTTAGCTAATCCCAGTTCTCTGTTAATGATCAGCTGAATTGCCATAGCTCTTCTCACGGAATCTTCTGTAGGTGTGGTAATAGCCTCATCATAAGCATTGGTATGCAGTGAATTACAGTTATCATAGATTGCATATAATGCCTGCAGGGTAGTTCTTATATCGTTAAAATCAATTTCCTGTGCGTGCAATGATCTGCCTGAAGTCTGAATATGATATTTAAGCTTCTGTGAACGGTCATTTCCTTTATACTTGTTCTTGATCGCTTTTGCCCAGATACGTCTGGCTACGCGGCCTATTACAGCATATTCGGGGTCTATGCCATTAGAGAAGAAGAAAGATAAGTTGGGCGCGAAATCATCAATATGCATGCCTCTGCTCAAGTAGTATTCTACAAAAGTAAATCCGTTACTTAAGGTAAAAGCCAATTGTGAGATTGGATTCGCACCGGCTTCGGCAATGTGATACCCTGAAATAGATACAGAATAGAAATTGCGTACTTTCTCATCAATGAAGTACTTCTGAATGTCACCCATCATTCTTAAGGCAAACTCTGTAGAGAAGATACAGGTATTTTGCGCCTGGTCTTCTTTAAGAATATCAGCCTGGACAGTACCACGAACAGTACTGATCGCATAGGCACGGATTTTAGCATAGACATCTGCTGGCAAAACCTGATCGCCGGTTACACCCAGCAGAAATAGTCCAAGTCCGTTATTACCTTCTGGCAAAACGCCGCTGTAAACAGGTCTTTTAATTTTCTTTTCTTTATAGATTTGAGTAATCTTTTCTTTAACCTCGTCCTGCAGCTCATGTTCCATAATGTATTTCTCACATTGCTGATCGATAGCCACATTCATAAAGAAGCCTAACAGCATCGGAGCAGGGCCGTTAATCGTCATGGAAACAGAAGTAGAAGAAGCACACAGATCAAAACCTGAATACAATTTCTTTGCATCATCCAGTGTCGCAATACTGACTCCTGAATTCCCTATTTTACCATAAATATCCGGTCTGATGTGCGGATCCTCACCATATAAGGTTACCGAATCAAACGCAGTGGATAAGCGGTGTGCAGGTTGTCCAAGGGATACATAATGGAAACGCTTGTTGGTTCTTTCTGGTCCGCCTTCTCCGGCAAACATCCGGGTTGGATCTTCTCCGTCACGTTTCAGCGGAAATACGCCTGCTGCATAAGGAAATTCACCTGGTACATTTTCTGTTAATAACCAGCGCAGAATATCTCCCCAGTCTTTATATCTTGGCAGGGAAACCTTAGGGATTTTGAGCTGTGATAAAGATTCATAAAATAGAGGTTGTTTAATTTCCTTATCCCTTACTTTATAGACAAAGTACTCTTCTTTATATTTTTGAACGGTTTCTGGCCATTCTCTTAATAACCTGCGGCATTGTCCATCTAATTGTTCCTCTAAGTGATTGTAGATGTCCTTCAGAGACGTTTTTAACGGTTCTGTATCTTTCCCTTTCTTTGCAGACTTTTCGTCTTCACAAAGTTCCAGTACACCACTTAGCTGATAAAGTTTTCTGGCGATACCGCTTTGAAGGTCAACCCATTCATTATAAGCCTGGCTTGATTCTGCAATTTCTGCCAGGTATCTTGAACGGTCTGGTGGAATGATATATATTTTCTCTGATTGACCTGCTGTCATCAGCATTTTTGCTTTGAAATCTGTTCCTGTGCGCTCTTTAATTTTCGCCATCAGTGCAGTAAACAGGTTATTCATTCCGGGATCATTGAACTGAGAAGCCATTGTACCGAATACCGGGATGGTATCATCTTTTGCTTCAAACAGGTTATGGTTCCTTTTGTATTGTTTGCGGACATCGCGCAAAGCATCTAAAGCTCCGCGTTTATCAAACTTGTTAATCGCTACTAAATCGGCAAAATCAAGCATGTCGATTTTCTCCAATTGTGTTGCTGCACCAAATTCTGGTGTCATCACATATAGGGAAACATCGCAATGCTCTGTAATTTCTGTATCGGACTGACCAATACCTGAAGTCTCGACAATGATCATGTCGTAGCCTGCAGCTTTACAGATATCAATGCTTTCCTGTACATTGACAGACAATGCTAAATTTGCTTGTCTTGTTGCCAATGAACGCATATAAATTCTTGGATTATTAATCGCATTCATCCTGATCCTGTCACCCAGTAATGCTCCGCCTGTTTTTCTTTTAGAAGGGTCAACAGAGATAATTGCCAGTGTTTTGTCTTTAACTTCCATCAGGAAACGCCTCACCAGTTCATCCACCAGTGAAGACTTTCCAGAACCACCGGTACCAGTAATCCCTAATACAGGAGCCTGGCTTTTGCTGGTCAGCACTTTCAATTCATTGACGAATGCTTGTGCACCTGCAGGATCATTTTCGGCAACTGTAATCGCAGAAGCAATACTTCTTACCTCTTTGCGGGGGATCATTTCCAATTCGTTGGTAATCGATTTAGTGGTGATGAAGTCAGTTTGCTCCAGCATGTTATTGATCATCCCCTGTAAACCCATTGTCCGGCCATCATCAGGAGAGTAAATCCGGGTGATCCCGTAAGCTTGCAGTTCTGCAATTTCAACAGGTAGAATTACGCCACCTCCACCTGCAAATATTTTAATTTTTGTAGCTCCTTTTTCCTGAAGCAAATCATACATGTATTTGAAATATTCGAGGTGTCCGCCTTGGTAGGAGGTCATTGCAATACCTTGTACATCTTCCTGAATTGCACAATTGACAACTTCTTCTACAGATCTGTTATGGCCCAGGTGAATAACTTCTGCTCCTGAAGATTGCAGAATACGGCGCATGATATTTATGGTAGCATCGTGCCCATCGAAAAGGGCTGCTGCTGTTACAAAACGAATTTTATTTTTGGGTACGTAGCTCTTAATTGGTTCCATTAAAGAAATTATATTTGGTCAGTAAAGTTAATAAAAACTAAATAGCAAGTTTGATTATTGAAAGTCAAAATAATATATAACCGCTGTTTTTTATTGCTTTTAAAATATATAAGGCACAAAAAAAGACAAACCCTATCTGGACTTACACAAATTTTTCAAATTGTGAGTGCGGAGAGCGTTTGTCTTATTATTTTTATTGATGCGTCAGTTCTGTAATAGGTTCCCCTACACAGCCACTTGGCATTTGAATATGAAGCATTGCTGCTATTGTAGCGGCAATATCTGTCATGTGATGCGTTTGATTCGTTTTACCGGGCTTGACATTCCATCCCATGAAAACAAGAGGAATATGCGCATCGTATGGATTCCATGCACCATGCGTAGTTCCTGTTTTTCCACCGTCAAACCAGTTTGGCTGTAAAATGAAATAGATATCTCCGCTGCGACGTGCATTGTATCCGTTGGTAATCATTTGTTTTTGTACGGCGGTCAATGTGCTTTCTGAGATACGGGCTAAATCTACAGCGTCAGCAAATCCTTCAAGCGTTCTTAAATAATCAATAGATGCAGACTTCATTGCTGTAAAATCAGCTTGCTTGAAATCAGGATTGTCATGGTTAAAGATGATCTGGTTGTTCATCGCTAACAAGACAGGCTTTTTGATTTTAAATTTGCTTTCCAGGAATGTATTCAGACTAGCTACAATTGCTTTATCGTCTACCACGCCACCAGGAAGTTTATTCTCTTTCATAAAACCAGGAACGTGTGCTGCACCGTGATCTGCTGAGAGGAATAAAAGATAATTTCCCTTACCTACCGTTTTATCCAGGTAATTGAAAAAGTCTTCCAGGTCTTTGTCCAGGCGCAGGTAAGTATCTTCTGCTTCGATTGAGTTTGGTCCGTATTGGTGACCAATATAATCAGTCGAAGAGCAACTTACTGCTAAGAAATCTGTGATGTTGTCCTGACCAAGATTTTCTGCTTTGATCGCTACTTTTGCAAGATCAAGTGTAATTGTATTTCCGTAAGGAGTACTTCTGATCATGTCGTAGTTTTTCCCCGCATAAAGTTTTAAAGGGTGTGGGAAGGTTGGTGTTGCTTCTCCTCTGGTTTTACCTTCATAGTCTTTATTATCGGCTGTGCTTTGTGTATAGCTTTCAATAGGATAAAGCGTATTCCAGTTTTGCTCATAATATTTATTGGCCATTTTCAGCTTATTATAATCCTGCACCCATGCTGGAAGCTGAGACATATAATAAGTACTGGTAATCCAGTCGCCGGTTTGGCCATCGTACCAGTAAGCGCCATTTGGTGTGTGACCAGCTGGCAGGATTGATCCACGGTCTTTTAACGAAATACCGATTACTTTACCTTTGAAATTTGTAGCCAGCCGCAGTTCATCTGTGATCGTACTGCTCAGTAGATTTTTAGGAGACATCATACCTGCCCTGGTGGTTGAGCCTACAGAAACTACAGTAGTATCTTCTGTACAGTAAACGTTTCTTCTTAATTGCGGGTCATACCAGTCATTACCAACAATTCCGGTAATAGCAGGTACAGAACCTGTATAAATGCTGGAGTGTCCAACAGCGGTATAAGTAGGGGTGTAAGGGATGAATGTATTTTCGGCTGAAAATCCATCATTGATCAGGCGTTTGAAACCTCCGTTTGAGTATCTGTCATAGTAACGGTAAAGATAGTCCCAGCGCATTTGATCGACAACTAATCCGATGACGAGTTTCGGACGGTCAATGGTTGCAGGATAAGTTCCTGTACTTTTTGTTTTTTTCTGTGCCAGAGTCACTGTGCACAAACAACAAAGTGCGGTAAATAACAGGTAAGTTTTCTTCATCAGGTATTTATTACATTATTTTATAGGTTATGAAGCTTGAATAAGCTTTAAAGAACTTCTGCTACGACAAATGTACTTCCGCCAACAAAAATCAGGTCATCGGTTTCAGCAGTCGCTTTAGCTGCGTTCAAAGCTAACGTTACCGTTTCGAAAACAGGCCCTTGTAACATAAATTTTGCCGCTTCTTCTGCCAATTGATGTGCAGGCATTGCTCTTTCCAGGTCGGGCTGACAGAAGTAGTATTTTGCATTTACCGGCAGCATTTCCAGCACACTGGTCACATCTTTATCGCCCAGCATACCAATTACGATATGTAAATTGTGATATTCGGTGGCATTGATGTTTTCCAGTACTTCCTGGATACCTGCAATATTATGCCCGGTATCACAAATAACCAGAGGGTTCTCCTGGAGGGTTTGCCATCTGCCTTGTAAACCAGTAATTTGAGCGGTATGGGCCAGACCGCTGTATATGGCTTCATCAGAGATATCAAAGCCATTCTGGTTTAACGTTAATACGGATTGTATGACTGTTAATACGTTTTTTAGCTGATAGAATCCACTCAGATCAAGTATCAAGTCTTTAAACAAACAGGTATCTTTTTTATAGACTGATGTTTTAAGTAATTTGCCTTCGCGTACGGTATCCCGAACATGCAGCTCGGTATTGGCAAAAACCAGCTCACTTGCTGTTTCTTTAGCTTCTTCTATAAATACCTGTGCAATTTCTTCTTGTTTTTCTCCGATTACAGCGGGTACGCCCGGTTTGATAATCCCTGCTTTCTGACCAGCGATTTCAAACAGGGTATTGCCTAATAAGTTGGTGTGGTCAAAGCTGATATTCGTAATTACGGACAATGCTGGATGAATGATATTTGTGGAATCTTTTCTACCACCAAGGCCAACTTCAACAATAGCTACATCTACTTTTTCTGCTTCGAAGTAAGCGAAAGCCATCGCAACGGTTACCTCGAAAAAAGAAGGACTGATAGATTCGATCAGGTCTTTTTCCTGCGCGGTAAAGTCAGTGACGAAACGTTCGGTCATCATCTCGCCATTTACTCTGATCCTTTCTCTGAAATCTTTTAAATGGGGAGAGGTGTATAAGCCGGTTTTATACCCGGCTTTCTGTAAAATAGCCGCAAGCATATGGGAGGTAGAACCTTTCCCATTTGTACCGCCTACGTGTATGGTTTTAAATTTATCCTGAGGGTTTCCCAGGTTTTCACACATCACGATAGTGTTGTGTAAATCCTTTTTCATTGCTGCTGCACCGATACGGGTAAACATTGGAAGTCTGCTGTACAGGTAGTCCAGGGTCTCTAAATAAGTCATTGAAATGATTTGCTAAGGGTACAAAAGTATCAAAGAAACCGGATTTTATTTCACTTTAAAATTAAAAACTACCACACCTACCTGCAGGTCGGGCGCTGATTCAGATTGGTTGAGACGTGCACCCATTACAGCTGCTTTACATTTGGCCCAAAGGTCTAAATCCTGTAAGGTTGTACCCCTCACGCCAGGAGTGGCATCAACTACGATCCCTTGTTTATTAATACTGATCCTGACTGCTATTTTACCTGTTTTCTGACCGTTGTCCTGGGGAGTAACCAGGTTAGTAAAGCGTCTTAAAGCAATTGGTGTACCTCCAAAACCAGAACCGCCTTCACCATAGTTATTCGCAAGCGGATCTCCGTTAACTGACCCCTGATTACCAGGTGTAGTACCGGTTCCGTCTCCTTGTCCATTTCCTTTATTGGCTTTGCCTTTATAAAGTGCATTCTGATTTACTGCGGGTTTAGCAGGTTTATCAACAACCTTAGTCGCGACAGTAGGGGTAGAAGGTTTCGTGTTTTTCTTGGTACTGATACTTACTGCTTCTTCGTTGTCTTGTGTAGTGATTTCCTTATCTGTACTTTCTACTGATTTAACAGGCGTAACCACTTTTTCCGGAACTACTTTGTCAGGAAGTTGTTTGTTTGCATCCGGGTCAGCAGAAGGTTCTTCGATACTGGTATAATCCGTACCCATTCCTTCTACAGAAGTACCATAATTAACCACCATTCCTCCCATACCTGCTTCTTCAACAGGTTTGAAAGTCCCGATAGCAATAAAAAAGCTTAATATCAATAAACCAGCCATGATCGCGGTGGATATTGCTACGGCTTTAGGATAATTATTTTCTTCTTTATGGTAAGTCATTATTTTTTTGGTTCTACAGCTAATACAACTTTCAGTTTCAACTGATTGGCTACATCAAACACTGCCATAGTATTCTCGATGGAAACTCCTCTGGCAACATATAATACTATTGTCAGGTCCGGAGATGCCTTTTGATAAGTTTCAATACTTGCTTTCATCTGATCAAGTGTGACCGGTTGTTTCTCTACAAAATAAGTCAGATTATCATTGATAGAGACCGTTACTGTTTTCTGAGCAGCAGATTGTTGTCCGGATTCAGAACGTGGAAGAAGTAGTTTAACGACCTGCGGGTTCACTGCAGCCGAAGCTAGCAGGAAGAACAGCATCAGGAAAAACATGATGTCATTCAGCGCAGAAGTGTGTACCTCAACAGTTCCTTTATTTCTTTTGCGTAGATTCATTATTTACCTGGTTCCTCTAATAGATCAATAAATTCTAATGCGTCGGTTTCCATTCTCAGGATGATTCTTTCTACCATCGCATTCAGGATATGGTATAATACATAAGCGATGATACCTACAATCAGTCCTGTTGCTGAAGTAATCATTTTAGTATATAAACCACCAGATATAGTTCCGATCTCAATGGCACCTTTTACGGATACATCATGAAAGATTGTAATTACCCCGATAATAGTTCCTACGAAACCTAACATGGGTGCGATACCTGCAATAATACCTAAGATACTGATGTTCTTCTCTAATTTAGAGACTTCCAGTTTACCTACATTTTCAATTGCAGCTTCAATATCCTTGATCGGACGGCCAATACGTCTAAGCCCTTTTTCCAGCATACGTCCCAAAGGAGAGTTCGTATTTCTGCATAAAGCAATTGCATTTTCCAATCTGCCTTCGTGGATATATTGTTTGATCTGAAGCATCAGATTAGATTCTGTTTTAGAAGATTTTCTGATAGTCAGATAACGTTCAACGAAGATTACCAAACCAGAAAAAGCAAGGAATGCAAGTGGAAGCATAACCCAACCACCCTTCATCAATAAATCAAAGAAGTGAAGTTCCTGAGGTGCAGCAGCTACAGCCTGATTTGCGGCGTTGGCGGTATCTGTTAAATGGTGTACTGTATCTGTAGCAACCTGTAGCAAAGTGATCATATTTATTGTTTGTTTTTATAAATGTATATTCCGGGTATCTTTAGTTTTTTTGAAAGTTTCTCCAATTCAAGTTTGGCTGATTCCTCATCTTTTAACGTTGCAATACTCATCTTTAGTCTTTTTCCCGACATATTGGTGACAACTTTCGCAGTAATACCGCTTCTTTTCATCAGCTCAATGAACCTGTCTGCTTCTTTCTGATCGTGCATGGAAGCACCTATGATCTCATAAACGACAGCGGTATCACGTGCTGAAGCTATTGCTTTTTTTGCAACTGAGTCTTTCTTAGCAGTGGCAGGAGCCGAAGGAGTTACATTAGTTGTGGTTTTAATGGTATCAGCAAGAGCTGTAATGGAGTCAGACTTGTATCTTTCCTGTATAGGTCTCTTTACTGGTACTTCCGTTTTTGGAGTCGCAAAAGGACTGTTCGCTAATATTCCGCTAAACCATTCTGGTTTGACGATATAAGCAACAATCATCATGATTACTAAAATCAGTATACCAAGTATGATTTTTAAATATAACGGGGTAGTTTTAGGCTGCTCTTCCTCTTCTTCAGGATTATAAATTTCCTCGTTTTTATTGTAAAACGGAGCCGGCTCTGTCGTTTTAGTATTGTCTTTAATATTCCAGATCACTTCTTCCTGCTCAGTAATCGTAGCTTTTGCTACCGGAGATTTAGAACGATAGAAATTCAGAGCCTCGATTTCTGCACGAAGTTGCTTTTCATCTTTGCGCGGTTGATCCGGACGCTCAGGAATAAAGTTTTCCTGGTGAGGAACAACAGTTTCTATAATTGGTTCCTGAACAGGGGTAACCACAGGAGCTGTCGTAGTTTCCGAAGGAGTAACAGGCTCTTCTGTATGGGTTGCAGGAACTTCTGCAGGAGTTATAAGCTGGTCTTCCTGAACAGGGGTAATTTCTTGAACAGGAGTAACTTCTTTTTCTTCTGGAACCACTGGTTCTTCCACATGGGGAACAACGGTTTCAATAGGGATGATTACCGGTACCTCTTCGGCAGGTGCCTTGTCTTCCTCTTCAGCAAGAGTTACTTCTTCTTCGGGAGTTTCTATCTGATCTGGAACAACCGGAGTTTCAAAAGGTAAAGCTTCTTCGGAAGTGGCCGGAGTTTCTTCTTCGGAAGTAGCCGGAGTTTCTTCTTCGGAAGTACCTGGAATTTCTTCAGCAGGTACCTCATCTTCCTCTTCAACAGGGACAACTGCAGGAACTATTTCTTCTTCTGAATTGGATTGGTTTTCTTCGACCGATGGTGTCTCTGGCATGATCTCTTCAGCTGAAGGTTCCTGCTCAGCTTTTACAACCGGTAAACCATAAAAATCGAAACCGTAATTAAGTTTCTCAGCGGGTTCAAAGCGGAATTCATCATCAGCTTTATATAACTTCCCAAGCTCACCAAAATCGGCATGCTGCTGATTATTTAGTTGCTGCAGGATACCAGTGCTGAATTCATCAATAAAGTAGTTGGCAGTATCAATTGATACATTCCTCTTTTTACTGATAAATTCGGCTAATATAATCTCTTCTTTAACTTCAGGTGTAAAGTCAATAGTATAACTGGGAGGTACAAATGAATGCGTTTCTGCATCATACCTTCCCGGTAATTTCTTTTTGTAGACAGTTCCCAATCCGGAAACTCCTACGGCTTTACGGGTTTGAATAAGTTCTGAGAGGTAAGATAAGATATCCATTCTGGTAAAAATAAATTTAAATTCCGTATCAACCAATTATAATTGTAATTGCCTGGATAAATCCAGGCAAGCTCTTAGAACGAATAGCTGATTCCGCCAAATACATTTACACCAATTGCCTGGTAATATAAGTATCTGCTGTATTCTTTATTTAACAGGTTATTCGCTTTAACGAATGCTGAGAATTTGTTGTTGATCTTATAGTTAGCGCCAAGTCCTAAGTCTACAAAACCTTTCACATTTACTGATTGTTCTATAGCAGGGTTAGGGATGATGTAAGGAGCAGCTGGGGCAGCAGTATAGATTTTTGCATTAGATGCATCCTGGATAGCTACAGCAGCAGTAAAACCTAATTTGTCTGTTACATTGTACAACAGGTCTGAACTTATACGCAATTGAGGTTTAAACCAACTGTATTGTTCTGAAGCTGGTTTGTAATCTTCTACATTGATTTTACCAGTCCATTTTAACTGATCACTCACTTGTACAGAAACTTCACCTTCTAAACCTAATAACTTCATTGTTCCGAAATCGTAGATCACATCAAATTTGTTGAAGTCAGTAAAGTTGTTCACGAAAAGTGGCATGTCAGTAATTTCCTTACGGTATACTCTTGCTTTGTAACCAAAACCAGGGCCGCCGGTACCTTTAATACCTGCACTGAAACTTAGTTTTTCAATAGAGTTTCTAATTGCAATATTGCTATTCAGGAATGGATTTTCATCCGAGAATTCTTTCATAGAATTTCTGTTCACGTCTCCTTTAATCTCTCCAAAGATCTGAAGGTAGTCAGGAATAATCGTGAAGTCTGCAGTTACGGCAGGGAAGATTCTTGATTTGGACACCGTACCAAATTCCTGAACAAAGTTAATTCCTGCAGTGATTTTAATTCCACTAGCCTGTAAACGGATATATGGATTTAAACGTAATAAATTATTGGTTACACTTGTTGATACATCTTTCGTATTTCCAAACTCTCCTGAAGCAGCTAAACCAAAGTTGAAGCTGCTGATTCTTTTATTTAAATAACCGTTAATTACAACTGAGTTTTCGCTGGCAGATAACTGGTCGCCCCAGATATAGCCGTTAATTTTCGCTGCATAACTTAAAGCATCTTCATCTTCACTGTGTTTGTTGACAACCTCAGCTTCTGCTTCAATAAAGTTGAAAGACTGTTTGCCAGGATTAGGATTTCTTAGTGGATTAGTTTCATCATAACCATAGAAATAAAGACCTTTTCTCTCGTAATTGATACGACCGCTGAATATGGCCTGTTCACCGATGCTGCGACCAAAAACACTTAATTGCTGCTGGTTGAACTTCTGTCCATTTAATTTTCCGGACTGACTAAAGTGTCTGAAAAAGCCACCTGCCTGGTAATCTTCAGAACGGCCCATATTAATATAAGCTTCACCTAAAACTGTGCTGGCAGAACCAAAAGCCCCTTTTACATAGTTATTGATAATTTCTGTTTGTTTTTCTGCCGCTACTTCTTGAGCATATAATTTATCAATGTCTGAATTAAGCTCCAGTTTTCTATCGGTTAAGCTGTAATTGAAACGTGCTTTATAAGTTTTAACATCGTTCAAATCCGGGCTTCTTCTTAATTTAACTGCTTCGGCCAAAATTGGCTTATAAGGTCTTACTACTTCGATCTCTTCAGTTACTTGTTTATCATCATCGTTTTTATCAGCTACCTTTTTATCCGCAACTTTCTTTTCTGCTGCCTTCTTCTCTGTAGCCTTCTTTTCAGTTGTTTTTTTATCCTGTGCCTTAATGGTCAGTGTACCTGCGGTCAGTAAAAAAACAGTAGTATATAATAATTTGTTGAATCTCATGGTGCTTTGTCTTATTTAATTTTTTCTAATTTCTCTTTGGCAGTAGCGACAATTTCATCTTTACCGTCATAGTTATCAATAATACTTAAGAGCGTACTTTTCGCCTGCAGTTTGTCTTTTAATGCGACATAGTTGTCTGCCAGCAGGATAAACGCTTTTGCCACCCAGTAATCGTAAGAAGGCATGTTATTGACTAAATCAAAACAAGTTTTCTGAGATGCTTTATAGTCATGTTTATTATATTGAATTTCTGCCAATGTGTATTTTGCTTCAGCAGCAGCCAGTGTTTTTGTTTTAGCAACTACGTTACTGAATGATTTCACAGCCATTGTGGTATCCGCTTTTAACAGGTAAGCTTTACCAGCATACAGATCTGCACTGTTCACCTCTTCTTCAGAAGCTTTGTCAGATTCTTTAGTCAGTAATACATATTTCAGCATATCATCTGGCATATTCAACGCTGTATAAGCCTGAAGCAGGTTGTTAATTGCAAATGAATAATGTGACTTGTAATCTGCAGACGTTTCCAGTCTTTTCAGATATACGATAGCTTCATTGTATTTTTTCTGTGCTAAGAATAATTTAGAAATACTAACCAGTGAACGTTCGGTGTAATCACTTGTCCAGTCATTCAGGATGAATTCGTAATCAGCAATGGCATCATCAGGACGGTTCAGTTTAACCAGTGATTCTGCTCTGATAAACTTCGCTTCTTTAGCATGTATAGCTTTTGGATACTTATCAAAGTAAGCATTTACGCTTTCTACTGTTCCTTGTGCATCACCTTTCAGGTAAGTGTTTTTGGCTGCCGAGAAAACGATATTGTCCTGTTCTGCTACCGTATAATTACCGATAGGTGTAGTGTTCGCATAAGCGATAAAGCCATTGGCATCACCGCGGTCAACATAGATATTTTTGATAGATTCCAAAGCTTGTTTGGCTTCTTCAGTACTTGCGTAATCGTTGATTACTTTCTTGAATGATGCCAATGCTTCTTCATCTTTATCCTGGTTATATTGTACTAGCCCAATGGTAACCAGTGCTCTTGGCACATAACTACTGTTTGGATATTTGCTGATTAACGCAGTCAGGTCAGATTTTGATTTGTCCAGGTCACCTTTATTGAAATAAGTATAGGCAATTTCAAAACCTGCATCATCTGCATAATTTGAAGATGGGAATTGTTGTAACAAGCTGCCCATTGTAGCAATTTTGGTATCATCCTGCCCTTGTAATCCCTGGATCATTCCTCTCTGGAACAATGCATAATCTTCACCTGTTGATTTGTTGGTGATGATCCTGTTATAGTAGGTTAAGGCATTTGCATAGCTTTTGCTCACGAAGTAAGAATCTGCTAAACGCATAGTTGCATCAACTACTGTGTTTTTGTCTTTATCATTTCCATTCAGGAAGCGTTCAAAGTAAGTTGCTGCTTTTGCATATTTCTCATCTTCGAAGGCTGCGTATGCCAATGCGTAATTCGCAAAGTTGTACACTTTGGTTTTATCTGCATCAGGCATGGCCAGGAATTTTTCAAATGTTCTCACTGCTTCTCCGTACTTGCGTAACTCATACATGGCTTCTGCCATCCAGTAAGTACTCAATGCATGAATCTCGGCGTCATTAGGAATTGCATTTGAACGCTGGAACATCGAAAGTCCGTTAGGGAAAGCACGCTCATTATAGAATTCCAGACCTCTGAAGTATAACACTTTCTGGTAAGCTTCCAGTGCTTCTGGTGATTTATTCTGAATAGGTTCTAAAATATCAATTGCAGCCTGGTAGTTTTTACTGGTTAAAAGAATCTCGCCCAATAAAGTTTTGGCTTCGTTGATTTTACGCGAAGAAGGGAATTGCTTTAAGAAGCTCTGTGTAGATTCTAAAGCCTGCTGATTGAAATCAAGTTCGTAACTTAATCTTGCGTAGTTAATCCAGGCATCTTCCTGTGTTACTTTGTCAAATTCAAGACGGGATGCTCTGAAGAAAGCACTTCTTGCTTTTGATTTGTCACCCAGTTTAATGAAAGCACGGCCTAAGGTATGCATTCCACTTTGCAAATACACATCATCAGTAGTTAACTGCTCCAATATACCTACAGATTCTCTGTACATCCCTAATTCGAATAGTGAGTAACCGTACTGGTAAATGAAGAGGTTATTTTTGGTTTTAGTATTACCGCTTTTGGTATAGAAGTCACTAAAATACAGTGCTGCATTTTTGTAGTCTGATTTAGCAAAGTAAGAAGCAGCTATTAAACTCAGCATTTCTGCTTCAAATTGTTGTTTCGTATTTTTTAATACCGGAACAGCATAACTAATCACATCATCATAGCGTTCATCCAGGTAATACATGGAAGTGATATAATAAGGATAACTTGCTTCATAAGTTTTAGAACCTTTCAGTTTTTCAAAATTACTCAGGGCTGTTTTATATTCTTTATTCAGGTAATTGATATAAGCGAAGTAATAAGTTGCACTTTCCTGGAAAGGACCGTCAACTTTTTTAACCGCTTCAAATAAAGGTTCTGCTTTTTCTATATTTTTCAGTTCGAAATAAGAATAAGCTTGTTTGAACTGGTATTCTGTTCTTTGTTTCTGAGAAAGGGTAGAAGGGTCAGTTTTTTCAAACCAGTCCAGTGCTTTCTGGTAGTTTTTTTGTGCGAAGTAAGATTTACCTACGTGGAAGTAAGCTAATTTAGTATTCGGATTTAACGGATAGTCTTTAATGAAGGTTTGAAATAGGCTTTCTGCATCGCGGTTACCTAATTCCAATGCGCAGACAGCGGCATAAAACTTTGCGTTTTCTTTGAGTAAAGAAAGTTCAGCATTACTTTCCTGAGCTGTTCCGGGTTTTTGTCTTAGCTGTTCAACCAATCTGAATTGTTGAGCTGCAGCGACATACTTTTCGTTTTGAAGTAATTCAAGGCCCGTCTGATAGTTTTTATTGAGGTTTACTAACGCACTTACCTGCGCATAACCTGCGGTAAGGTTACCAGCTAATAAAAGCGGAATAAAAAAGTATTTTTTCTTCATTGGTGTTTAATTTCTTTAAGCGGTTATGAAACTAACATGGGTTAACACGATTTAAAACGTGATAAACTCATGATGGTTGCAATGATTTCAAATATGGTTGCTGCTAATATAATTATTGTAAAGTGTCTTATTAACATAAGAAGTTAACAAGTGTTGATAACACTGTTTAACGTTAATTCAACCGGAATGTTATAAAAGAAAAGGTTTGAAGACTAATCTCTCTGAGAAGCAAGCAGATAAAGTACAGCCATTCGGATGGCTACTCCATTTTCTACCTGGTCTAAAATGATAGATTGTTTACTGTCAGCGACATCACTTGTAATCTCCACACCTCTGTTAATAGGGCCTGGGTGCATGACAATGATTTCTTTGTCCAGGTTATCCAGAATTTGTTTATTCAGGCCGTACATCATCGCATATTCTCTTAAGGAAGGGAAATATTTGATATCTTGTCTTTCCAGCTGAATGCGCAGCATGTTGGCTACGTCGCACCAGTTTAAAGCTTTGATCAGATCATGTTCAACCTTTACACCCAAACTCGCAATATGTTTTGGGATTAAAGTAGTCGGGCCGCAAACCATCACTTCTGCACCCAGCTTTTGCAGGCAGAGTATATTGGATATTGCTACTCTTGAATGCAGGATATCTCCAACGATCACGACTTTCTTTCCTGCCACTTCACCTAATTTCTCGCGGATCGAGTAAGCGTCAAGTAATGCTTGCGTAGGATGCTCATGCGCGCCGTCTCCGGCATTTACGATCTGCGCGTTGATATGTTTGCTCAGAAACACACCTGCGCCTGCGTATGGATGTCTCATGACCACCATATCCACTTTCATGGCCAGGATGTTATTTACGGTATCAATCAGTGTTTCTCCTTTACTTACAGAAGAGGAGGAAGCTGCGAAATTGATCACATCGGCCGAAAGTCTTTTTTCTGCCAGTTCGAAGGATAGTTTGGTACGTGTTGAGTTCTCAAAGAAGATATTTGCAATCGTAATATCACGCAGTGAAGGTACTTTTTTTATCGTCCTGTTAATGACGCCCTTGAAATTATCTGCAGTCTCAAAAATCAATTCAATATCATTCAGGGTAATATCTTTAATGCCTAAAAGATGTCGTGTTGATAGTTTTTCTGCTGCCATTTCTTATTTATTTCGGTCTGATAATAATATTACTTTGTCTTCTCCTTCTGTCTCTTTCCAGCTCACTTTTACCATTTGGGAATCCAGACTATCTACCTGCTGCCCGATATAATCAGGTTCAATAGGGACATGTCTTGAAAATCTCCTGTCAATGAGTACCAATAGTTCCACTTTGGCCGGCCTGCCAAAGGCAAGCAATGCATCCAGTGCAGCCCTGATGGTACGGCCTGTCCAGAGTACATCATCGATCAGAATGACATTGCAGTCTTCAATGATAAAATCTATAGTGTTGCTATTTGCGGAAACAAGCCCGTCCTTTCTTCTGAAGTCATCTCTGAAGAAAGTGATGTCAAGATTACCTTTTCTGATATTCTTGTTTTTAAGGGTTTCTGAAAGTTCTTGTTTGATTCTGTCTGCGAAGTAACTGCCGCGGGGCTGTATACCAATGAGTACGGTATTAGAAAAATCGTTGTGATTCTCAATTAATTGATGACAAAGTCTCTTAATTGTGATTTGGAATTTTTTACCGTCTAGCAGGGTTCTCTTTTGCATTGACAAATTGATTAGGCAAATATAAAAAATCGGATTGAATTATATACCCGCAATTTTAATTAATTTCAATGAGCTTCGACGTTTTAATTGTAAAATAATGCTAATCGCCTGATTTCTATACTGAAATTTAGGAGTGGATGCCTGTTATTTTTGTGAGATTATTTCAGAACCTTCTTTTTCTGGATAATTTGGAGTATTTGTTCAAATGAATCAGGAATATAATTTAACTGATTAACAATTTCACAATTATTAATGCGGATTTCCGTTACTATTAATTAGAAGCAACAAAGCGCTTAAACCCCTTGCTAATTCACTAAATTGCCCTATGCAGCAGGCTATAATATTCTTTGACGGTGTTTGCAATTTATGTGCAGGCTCAGTTAAATTCGTCATTAAGAGAGATCCTAAAGACAGGTTCAGATTTGCTGCCTTGCAGAGCGATATTACGCAACAGTACCTTGGGCCATTTGGTTTATCACTGAGTGAACTCAGCAGTATTATCCTGTTAGAGAACGGGAGGGTGTATCAACGCTCCACTGCTGCGTTGCGTATTGCCAGGCATTTGAGTGGCGGCTGGCCATTGTTATATGTTTTTATACTCGTCCCTGCTTTTATCCGCGATTTCGTTTACAATCAGATCGCAAAACGCAGGTATTCGATCTGGGGTAGAGAGGAGAGTTGTATGGTGCCTACGGCTGAGTTGAAAGCTAAATTCCTGTAAGTTAACCGCAGATCGTATTCATGGCCTGATCTTAGAAATTTACCCCCAAAAAAAAGGGTGCCTTTTATTGGGCACCCTTTTCTATTATATAAGCCTGAAGATTATTTAGCTTTGTTTTTGCTTTCTTCGCCTTCCATTTGCTCTTTCAATTGTGCAAGAACACCTAGATCACCAAGAGTTGATTTCTCAACTGAATCTTTAACTTTTTTAACTGCATTGCTTGAAGCTTTAGCATCTTTTTTCTTAGTAGCTCTTTCTTCAGCAGCAACTTCAGCTTTAGCCTCTTCCCAGATACGGGCGTGAGAAACAACGATACGTTTAGCATCTTTGTTAAACTCAATGATTTTGAAATCATTAGTTTCTTCAGCTTTGATAGTAGTACCATCTTCTTTAGCCATGTGTTTAGTTGGAACGAATCCTTCTACACCATATGGTAAAGCAATAACAGCACCTTTATCAGTTACTTTAACAACAGTTCCCTGGTGAATTGAATCTAACGTGAAGATAGTTTCAAAAGTATCCCAAGGGTTTTCTTCTAATTGTTTATGACCTAAGCTTAATTTACGGCTATCAACGTCTAATTCTAAAACAACTACGTCTAATGTATCACCAACTTTAGTGAATTCGTTAGGGTGGTTAACTTTTTTAGACCATGAAAGATCAGAGATATGGATTAATCCATCAATACCTTCTTCAATTTCCACGAATACACCGAAGTTAGTCATGTTTTTAACTACAGCAGTATGTTTGCTTCCGATAGGGTATCTTTCAGCAACATTTTGCCATGGATCTTGCGTTAATTGCTTAATACCTAAGCTCATTTTGCGTTCGTCTCTGTCTAAAGTTAATACTTCAGCTTCGATTTCATCGCTAACTTTCAAGAATTCCTGTGGGCTGCGTAAGTTTTGAGACCATGACATTTCTGAAACGTGAATTAAACCTTCAACGCCAGGAATGATTTCTAAGAATGCACCGTAATCAGCTACAGTAACGATTTTACCTTTAACTTTAGATCCAACAACAAGGTTAGTATCTAAACTTTCCCATGGGTGTGGAGTTAATTGTTTTAAGCCTAATGCGATACGTTTTTTCTCGTCATCAAAGTCAAGAACAACAACGTTGATTTTCTCATCTAAGCTCAATACTTCTTTTGGATGCTCTATGCGGCCCCAGGAAATATCAGTAATGTGAAGTAAACCGTCAACACCACCTAAATCGATGAATACACCGAAGTCAGTAATGTTTTTAACAGTACCTTCTAATACCTGACCTTTTTCAAGTTTAGATACGATCTCAACTTTTTGACTTTCTAAATCGTCTTCGATTAAGATTTTGTGTGATACGACAACGTTTTTAAATTCGTGGTTGATTTTCACAACTTTGAATTCCATTGTTTTACCTACATAAACATCGTAATCACGGATCGGTTTGATGTCGATCTGAGAACCAGGTAAGAAAGCTTCAACACCCATGATGTCAACGATAAGACCACCTTTAGTACGGCTTTTAACAAATCCGTTGATGATTCTGTCATTGTCAAGGGCTTCGTTGATAGATTCCCAAGATCTCTGAGTTTTAGCTCTTTTACGAGATAAAATCAATTGACCATTTGCGTCTTCCGGAGCTTCAACAAATACATCAACTGTGTCACCGATTTTCAAATCAGGTGTATCACGGAATTCAGAAGTTGATACTAAACCGTCAGATTTAAATCCTACGTTTAATACAACGTCTTTATTGTTGATAGATACAACAATACCGCTGATAATTTCACCTTGATTGATTTGATTGAAAGTATCGGTATACATGTCTTCAAACTTTTTACGGTCTTCGTCAGAGTATTTTCCGAAAGCTTTATCGTCTGCATCCCAGTCAAAATCCTGATCTGGTGTTGCTAGTGATGATTTGATCTGTTCGATCGACAATGAATCTGCTTCAGATTCAATGGTTTCTTTTTCAGTCAGACGAGCGTCTGCACCTTGTAATTCGGCTTTTTTAGCCTCTAATTCTTTTTCTGCTACTTGTTTTTTTGCCATTAATCATTTAATCTCCTTTTCCCTTTAGGGATTGCAAAGATAGAAATTAATATTTTTAAAGAAAGAATTTTTTAATAAATGTTCTTGATTTTGAACAGTTTGCCTTGTTTAATATGTATTTTGAATGACAATCGGGTGTTAATTCCCCATATTCTGTTTTCAAGCCAGCTGTGGAATGAAAGGAGTTACTTTATTTAATGCGAATTCGAGTTGTTCAACCGGGGTAATTTCTGTATTGTCCAGAATGATAGCATCTTCGGCACGAACAAGCGGGCTTTCTTTTCTTGTGGTATCTGCATAATCACGGTGTGCAAGATTCTCAAAAACATCTTCCAGCGAGGTTGTTGTATCACCTTTGCTTTGTAATTCTTTGAATCTTCTTTCTGCTCTGACTTTAGGGTCAGCTGTCATGAAAAGTTTAACCTGGGCATCAGGAAATACAGTAGTGCCGATATCACGGCCATCCATAACGATGTTTTTGGATTTACCCATGCGCTGCTGCTGTTTCACCATTTCTTTACGCACCTGTTTCAGTGCAGATATTTCACTGACAGTTTCGGAAACGGGCATTTGTCTGATTTCTTCTGAGACTTCTTCGCCATTTAAAGTAATGTGCGATTCATAATCTCTGGAGTGGAAGTTCAGCTCTATGTGCTGAAGAGCATCAATAACTGCTGCCTCATCACTTACATTGGTATGATTGCGTATAAAATATAAAGTCACTGCTCTGTACATTGCGCCGCTATCGATATAGATAAAGCCTAGTTTTTTAGCCAGTGCTTTTGCGAGTGTACTTTTACCGCATGAAGAATAGCCATCGATGGCCACAACTACATTTTTTCTCATATAGTTGCAAATATACTGTTTTGAGGGTTTTTTAAAATACTATTAAAGAAAAAGAATTATTTTTGCGCTTATGTATAAAGACAGAAAAGAACTCGTTAAATCGCTGACCTTTAAAACTTCCAGGAGTGGGGGCAAAGGTGGGCAGAACGTCAACAAGGTCTCCAGTAAGGTAGAAGTGATTCTTCACGTTGAATCGGCGGAATTCTTCACTACAGAAGAGAAACTACTACTTGCAGAGCGCCTTGCAAACCGGATCGACACGGAAGGTAATCTTCATGTAGTTTCTCAGGAAGACAGAAGTCAGCTTGTGAATAAGGAACAAAGTATTATCAAATTGATGGCTTTGCTGAAAACCGGCCTTCATGTAGATAAGAAAAGAAAACCGACGCACACGCCAAAAAGCGTAATCCTGAGAAGGAAAAGCGACAAAAAATCAATTGCAGTAAAAAAAGAGAACAGAAAAAAGCCAGGTATGGATGCCTGGCTCAATTAATTTACCGTTAGTTAACGGATTGAATACGGCATGAGCTACTTGAATCTGTAAGACATGGTAACTGATCCCCACTGATGTGCTCTCGCAATACTTTTAACTTCTTTCGTTTTAAAGATCACGCCAAAATCTGCAGTAAAACGATCTACACTGTAATCTATTCCCAATTGCTGCGCAAATACAATAGGTTTCTGGCTAAAAGTTACCGGACTGTTATTGTTAAACATACTTCCCTCAATAGTTGCATCATAAGCTACCACATTTAATTGCGGTTTAGCATAGAAAAATATTTCCCTTTTGACCAGTGATTTAATTTTAGCATTATTGCCGATAGCTGCATGGGTATAAGCAGAGTTAAATAACTGATTCAGGTTACCTGTTCTGAAAAGTAATCCTGCGCCCGCCCCACTAAAAGTTGTTCCCAGGTTCGCATAACCTTCAAAAGATAATTCAACTGCGTTTCCTGCGGTACGTGTCAATAATTTGGTGTATTGTGCAGAAAGGTTAATAGCCAGCTCGTTTTTAATCTGGTAATCCCAACCGCCTACGTCATAGAAGCCGAATGTTTTATGTAATAATTTCTGACCAGCTTCACCCAGAGAATTCTTTCCGGTAGTTCCGATCTGTGCGCTTGCAGTGATGATACTTTCATCACTATAAAACCAGTTCATCGTACCACCAACATATAGGTATCCGGCAAAGGGACGATCTTGTGTCGCAGGATCCGGAGCATAGCCTGAATAAGGGTTGAACATCATTTGTCCAACGCTGATTTCGTAGGTTTTCTTTTCCAGTCCGGCCTTTAGTTTGGACTGGTCTGTGGCATGACGAAAGTACAGGAACAAACCGTTCGTGTAATAACGGTCGGAGCCTTGCCCCAGATAAGAATCGTTATCGCTTTTGAAACCAACCTCGTTTTTAAAAGATTGTGAATAAGCGAAGGAAGTGCAGAACAATAGAATGAATAGGATTGAATATCCGGTATACTTCATGTGAATTATAAAAAAATAAAGCCCCGGTTATTCCGGAGCTTTAAATATAAGAGTTAAAATTTATCTGCGCAATTAGTTTGCAGCTACTGGTTTGACTTTGATCGTCAGATCCTGAGGATCTTTAACCTGATCTTTCATCAGCGCCAGTTCAATTACTTCTTTCATTTCAGACACATAGTGGAAATTAAGGTCCT
Source organism: Pedobacter sp. UYP1 (assembly GCF_040547305.1). Taxonomy (NCBI): domain Bacteria; kingdom Pseudomonadati; phylum Bacteroidota; class Sphingobacteriia; order Sphingobacteriales; family Sphingobacteriaceae; genus Pedobacter; species Pedobacter sp. UYP1. Next base: position 23,632 of record NZ_JBEPPL010000005.1, read on the forward strand.
TGATATAACTTTCTTTAATCTCCAGAATATCTTTACGGTTAGACTTACATAAGATAATGTCTTTGATATTTGCTCTTTTCGCTGCAAGGATCTTTTCTTTAATTCCGCCAACTGGTAAGACTTTACCACGAAGGGTAATTTCACCTGTCATAGCTAAATTAGATTTCACTTTACGTTGTGTAAATGCTGAAGTCAATGCAGTCAGCATTGTAATACCTGCTGAAGGGCCATCTTTAGGGGTTGCTCCCGCAGGAACGTGTACATGGATATCCCAAAGGTCAAACAACTGATTGTCTATACCAAACAATGAAGCATGAGCTCTAAGATAGGCCAGCGCGATAACAGCCGATTCTTTCATCACATCGCCCAGGTTACCTGTCAAAGTTAATTTCCCTTTTCCAGGGCTAAGGCTTGCTTCTATAAATAGAATATCACCACCTACTTGTGTCCAGGCCAGTCCGGTAACTACACCAGCAACCTCATTACCCTCATATAAATCTTTGTCATAGATAGGAGCACCTAAAATGCGTTCCACATCTTCCTGACTTAAAGTAGATTCATAAGTTTCTTCCATGGCAATTTTAGTGGCCACACCACGAACCAGTGAACCAATCTTTTTCTCTAAACCACGAACGCCTGATTCACGTGTATAATCTTCGATTACTTTTTCAATCAAACTTGGTTTTAGAACAATATCTTTTGTTTTAATACCATGCTGTTCTTTTTGTTTTGGTAAAAGATACTTTTTAGCGATTTCTATTTTTTCTTCAATTGTGTAGCCGTTCACCTCAATAATTTCCATACGATCCAGCAAAGCAGGCTGAATGTTGCTCAGTGAATTTGCTGTAGCAATAAACAATACATTGGACAAATCGTAGTCTGTTTCAACATAATGATCATTGAATGCACTGTTTTGTTCTGGATCTAATACTTCAAGCAAGGCAGAAGAAGGGTCTCCTCTGAAATCAGAACCGACTTTATCAATTTCATCCAATACAAATACCGGGTTAGCGGCACCTGCTTTTTTGATAGATTGAATAATACGGCCTGGCATAGCACCTATATAAGTTTTTCTATGTCCGCGGATTTCAGCTTCATCTCTGATACCGCCTAATGCCATACGGACATATTTACGGTTCAGTGCTTTCGCAATTGATTTACCTAATGAAGTTTTACCAACTCCCGGAGGGCCTACCAAACAGATGATCGGCGCTTTCATATCACGTTTCAGCTTTAGAACAGCTAAATATTCAATGATACGCTGTTTTACTTTCTCCAGTCCAAAATGGTCTTTATCTAATACTCTTTGTGCACGTTTAAGATCGAAATTATCTTTAGTGAAATCATTCCATGGTAAATCAAGCAATAATTCAAGATAATTGATTTGTACAGAATAATCGGGAGCAGCAGGATTCATTCTTCCCAGCTTTTCCAGTTCTTTACCGAAATGGTCTTTCACCTGTACTGACCATTTTTTCTTCTTTGCACGGACTTCAAGTGCTTCGTATTCCAGGTCTGAAGAGTTTCCTCCCAATTCTTCCTGAATTGTTTTCAACTGCTGGTTTAAGAAGTAATCTCTTTGCTGTTTATCTAAATCAACACGTACTTTAGATTGGATCTGGTTTTTTAATTCCAGCATCTGCAGTTCTAGTGTCAGTAATTCCATAACCATTAAAGCTCTTGCTCTGAGATTGTCCATTTCAAGCATTTTCTGCTTGTCTTTGACATCTGCATTCATATTAGAAGAGATGAAGTTGATCAGGAATGAAGTACTTTCAATATTCTTCAGGGCCATAGCGGCTTCACTTGGAATATTTGGTGAAAGCTGAATGATCTGTGAAGACATCTCTCTGATAGAAGCTACCAGTGCTTTAAATTCTTTATCTTTTTTATGCTTTGCCTCATTAAATTTACTGATAGTAACTTTAATATAGGGCTCAGACTGTACCTCTTCAATTAATCGGAAGCGTTGTTTTCCCTGGATAATCACAGTTGTGTTACCATCAGGCATCTGCAGCATCTTAATGATATGTGCTACAGTACCGACTTTATTTAACTGCTCAAAGGTTGGATCTTCAATGGATACATCAAGCTGGGAAACTACACCAATAATTTTGTCACCTTTATAGGCTTCTTTTATCAGTTTTATAGACTTGTCTCTTCCAACGGTAATTGGGATGACAACTCCAGGAAATAATACCGTATTTCTCAATGGAAGTATGGCAAGTATCTCAGGTGTTTCTTCGTTATTCATCTCATCTTCATCCTGTTGGGACATCAAAGGGAAAAATTCCGTATCTTCATTTATGATGGGTAGTGCATTGCCAAAATCAAACTGATCTTTTATACTCATTAATAGGCCTTTCTAGAATAAAAAAACGACAATGTGACAGTCTGCCGCTTATAAAAATTATAATTATATATTGGTGGGTATAATTTCAACTCCTGTGCCAAAGATTGAATATCGGTTTTTATCTGTTAAAAAGTCAGAATATGTAAAATTATTTGACTGATGTATCATATTTTCCTTTTTTCAACGTTTACCCTTTAAATATCAATAAATGATATGTAAATTATGGGTACATAATACCTATCATTTTATATCTTTATTCTTTATTAAATAAAATTTGATGAACTACATTAAAAAAGCGCTTATACTATTTTTGGTTGTTTCTGCCAATGCCGCTTTCGCTCAAAGCGGAAGTTACGATAAATTAGGAATGCAGGCAATGATGAAAGGCGATTATAAAGGAGCTGTTGCTCAGTTAGAGAAAGCCGATTCTAAAACTCCAAATAATCCAAGCGTATTAAAGATGCTCGGGTATTCTTATTTTCAATGTGGTAATTTTGAGAGTTCTATTGAAACCTATAGCAGACTTATTACGGTAAAGCCTTCTGACTATTCAGCGTATTACTATAGAGGTAAAGCCAGGCAGAATGTTGCAAATGATCCTAAGGAATCTTTGAACCAGATGCGTGATACATTTTACCAGTCGGCGATTAAAGACTTCACTAAAGCAATCGAGATCAACGGAGAAGAAGATACTCAATTGTTGCAGAACAGAGGTTTAGCTTATAAGGATTATGCGATTTATAAATCTTATAAAATTAAGAAACGCGTAGATAAAGATGCTTGTATTGTGTTGTTTAACAATTCAGTTGCAGATTTCCAGAAAGTATTAACTGTTCAGCCTTTGCGTAAGGATATCATTTCTTTGATAGATTATGTGAAAGCACAGGTGGCAAGTTTGAAATAAAACACAAATACGATATCAATAAAAAAGCCAGAGCATATACTCTGGCTTTTTTATTGATATCGTATTTTGAAGATCACTGGTTTTTATTTGAATCTTCCTGTAATCGCATAACTTTTTCCATTCAGTAACTTAATGTTCTGCGTTTTCTTCACCTCATATAAGCTATCAGGAAAATAAGAAAGTGTATCATTTGAAGTATACAGTGAATTGATATTGCTGATCAGCAGCTTAATGCCGTGAATCTTACCGTTTCTATAGCTTACAATAAGTGATTTTACGGGTACTTTCTCATTGTCAGAAAGGTAGGTTTCTGAATCTTTAGCCCTTTCTGTCGTAAACAATCCCTGCCAGGCAGATTTATTGATGTCAGCATCAGAAAAAGAGGACAATTCTTTTGGCCAGTCTGCAATCTTCAGTTTTTTACGTTCCGAAGCTTTATTCACAATAACGGTTTTGTCAATTTCAGGATTTAATGCCGTTAAACGTTTAGCCTCTTTCGCTATATAATCTTTCAGATCGAAATAAGCCAAAGGCGCATTCTGGTTTTTGGGCGCTGTAGAAGTACAGGCCGCAAAAACTAAAATACTTAAAGAAAGGAATGACAGTTTCTTCATTATATCAATTCATTTCCTGTCATGATCGCAGGTTTTTCAATTCCCATTAACTTCAGGATTGTAGGTGCAATATCACCTAATTTACCGTCAGCAATAGCGGTATATTCTGTACCTACTAAAATACAAGGAACCAGGTTGGTGGTGTGTGCGGTATTTACAGAACCATCGTTATTCAGCATATATTCTGAATTACCATGATCTGCCAGGATAATAAAAGAATAGCCATTTTCAAGACCTTTGGTAACGACTTCCTGTGCGCAACGGTCTGCGGTTTCCACAGCTTTAACAACAGCTTCAAATACACCTGTATGACCTACCATATCCGGGTTCGCAAAATTCAGACAAATGAAATCTGCCCAGCCTGTTTCCAGCTCTTTGGTAATCGCATCTGTAATTCCCTGAGCACTCATCTCTGGTTGAAGGTCATAGGTAGCTACTTTTGGAGAAGGCACCATGAGTCTCTTTTCGTTTTCGAAGGCCAGTTCTCTGCCTCCGGAGAAAAAGAAGGTTACGTGAGGATATTTTTCTGTTTCCGCAATACGGATTTGGTTTTTATGGTTTTTCTCTAAGATTTCTCCCAACGTTTCTGTCAGGTCATCTTTGGTGAAAATAACTTTTACACCTTCAAAATTTTCATCATAAGTAGTCATTGTTACATAGTACAATGGCAATTTGTGCATCTCAAATTCAGGATAGTCATTTTGAGTCAGGGCAGCTGTAATTTCTCTGCCACGGTCTGTTCTGTAATTGAAGCAGATCACGACATCCTCAGGAGCGATCACGGCCAAAGGCTGATGGTCAGCTCCGGTAACTACGATAGGCTTAACGAACTCGTCCGTAATGCCATCAGCATAAGATTGTTCAATAGCTTTTAAAGGATCTTGTGTAAGTAAACCAATTCCTTTAGTCATGACATCATAAGCTTGTTTAACGCGTTCCCAGCGAGAATCTCTGTCCATCGCATAATAACGGCCAATTAAACTGGCTATTTTGCCGGTAGAGGTTTTTAAATGGTCATCCAGTTCTTTAATAAAGCCCAAACCTGAATTCGGATCTGTATCCCTGCCATCTAAAAAGCCATGAATAAAGACATCTTTCAGTCCCTGATCATTTGCCGCATCACATAATCCTTTTAAATGATTGATATGGGCATGCACACCACCATCAGATACTAATCCGATAAAATGAACAGCCTTATTGTTTTTCTTAGCGTAATCAAAAGCATCAACTAAAGTCTGATTAGTTTGAATAGAGCCATCGCTGATTGCTTTGTTAATTCTTCCTAATTCCTGGTAAACTACTCTTCCTGCACCCAGGTTCATGTGCCCAACTTCAGAATTCCCCATTTGTCCTGCAGGTAAGCCTACAGCCTCACCAGATGCTTCCAGTTTCGAGTTTGGATAGTTTTTCAGTAAAGAATCAAAGAAAGGTGTATTTGCTGCGTAAGCTGCGTCTGAGTTGTCTTGTTTTCCGTAACCCCATCCATCAAGAATGAGGAGCATCACTTTTTTATTATTCATTTAAATTGAATTGATATTTCGCTGATAAATAATGTCAAACAAATATAACTCTTATTGATTTTGATGAAGCATCTAATTGTAATTTATACACTGATCTGATCTTTACCATAGGAATTTAGTTCTTCATGGTTATTTTTATCACCTGAATTCCTGTACAAGGCCCGGCCAATATTTTAGGCAATTGCAGGGATACCTGGTTGTTTGCAGCTGCATTGAATTGAACAGGCATATCCGATTCTAATAATTTGCAGTCTTTAATTGCCGATGCCGGAAAGGGTAAAATAAGCTGACTTAATGGTTTTGCAATACTGGCATAAATATACTTTTCTCCATGGGTACCTGTCTTTTGAGTCAGATAAACATCCTGAATAGCGGGAGCATCTACATGCGAAGCGCCATAAACTGCTTCACCGTTTGCGGTGAGCCAGCCACCCATTTCGCGTAACCGCTGTATAGCTGCCAATGGAATTTCCCCATTTGGCTTAGGGCCAACATTTAACAAGTAATTACCACCTTTAGCTACATTACTCACTAAATAACCGAGCATTTCATTTGCTGGCTTCCAATTGTAATCTTTGGCATGCCAGCCCCAGGAGTTAACCATTGTCGCAGCAGTTTGCCAGGGTCTGGTTTGTAACTTCTCCGGATAAGTATTGTCCATCATTTCCAGAAAATCGATATCATCGCCAGGGTTGAGGTAAGAAATACGGCCGTTAATTAAGCATTTCGGACTTTCTTTTCTGATTAGGGCAATTAACTGATCACGTCTTTTATCAGAAATAAATGTCTTCTCCTGTTCATCTCCCCAGGTATCAAACCAGAACATATCGGGATTATAGTTGTGAATCAGTTCAGAAACCTGTGGTAGACATTTCTCTTTCCAGTATTTTTCGAATTGTGCATCCGTTTTTCTTGGCAGCCATTCGGGAGTTGCGCCTCCAGGATGTTCCCAATCTTCGCAATGAGAATAATAAAAACCGAATTTCAATCCATACTTTTTACAGGCTTTCGCCAGCTCTCCAAGAATGTCTTTTTTATAAGGCGTGCTACCAATATCATAGGTCGAAACCTTTGAATCCCAAAGCGCAAATCCATCGTGGTGCTTAGCGGTGATGACAAAGTATTTCATACCCGCGTTTTTAGCTTCAAATATCCATTTGTCGGCGTCAAAGTTAACCGGGTCAAATTGTTTGACCAGCGCCTGATATTCTTTAGCAGGTACTTCAAGTCTTTGTTGTGCCCACTCGGCATACCAGCCATTCGCATGTTTTAAGGTTGTATCTGGCAAGGTATGTCCATTATAGCTTCCTTCCAGAATACTATATAGCCCCCAATGAACCATCATTCCGAAATTAGCCTCTTTAAACCATTGACCGCGCTCTGCATTACTGGTTTGTGCTTTTATTGTGGTCAACAGTGTGAGGGTGAATGAAATTATGATTGCTGATTTTTTTAACATCTGAATTTGTATTTGGTTAAAGCTCAGTAACTAAGATAGTCGTATGTTTTAGATTCTTGTATAGGATATTAGCTAATCACTAATCTTTAATGGCATAATTTGTGTGCGGAATAATTGTTATCTTTAGAATATGATTAGACCCATACTTTCGACATTGATTTTTTTGACCCAGTTATTCCATCCTGGATTAATTCAAGGAGATATTGTTGATTCTATATCAACCTTATTCAAGTCTGCGAATTCAAAGGAGATCAGTAAAAGCTTTTCTCCATCTGTGGAGCTGACTATAAATGAGGAAGAAGATGTATACACCAAAGCACAGGCAGAACAAATACTCAGAGATTTTTTCACTAAGAATGCGCCTGTGAATTCAACTGTTGTACATCTGATCAATACCAATCCTAATTATAGGTTTGGCATCCTGTCCCTGAGCACAAAAACCGGGAAATTCAGGGTGGCAATTACGCTGAAAAAAACAGCTAACACCTTTTTTATCACCGAATTACGGATTGAACCCGATAAATAGTAATGCAAATTTAGGTAAAAATGCTATTTTTGATCTAAAATACATGTTTTGGATAAGAAATTAATAGACCTATTTATAAAAAATGCGATCGCCGAAGACCTTGGCGATGGCGATCATACCTCTATGTCTACCATCCCGGCCGGAACAACTGGGAAAGCCAAGCTATTGGTTAAAGAGGATGGTATACTTGCTGGCGTAACACTTGCGCTTGAGATTTTCAATCAAGTAGATTCAACGCTTCGGACGGAAGTTTTTTTAAATGATGGAGATGCTGTGAAATATGGGGATATTGCCTTTACTGTTGCTGGCAGCTCTCATGCTATTTTGCTGGCCGAAAGACTGGTCTTGAACTGCATGCAGAGAATGAGCGGAATTGCAACCAAGACCAACCATGTTGTACAGTTACTTTCACCTTATCAGACTAAAATTCTGGACACCAGAAAAACTACCCCAGGTATGAGATATCTGGAGAAATGGGCAGTTAGAATAGGCGGTGGAGTAAATCACCGGATTGGTCTGTATGATATGATCCTGATCAAGGATAATCACGTGGATTATGCAGGTGGAATTTCAAATGCAATTACAGCTGCAAATCAGTATCTTGCGGATAACGGTAAAAAACTTGAAATAGAGATTGAAGTAAGAAACCTGGAAGAGTTAACCCAGGTATTAAATACAGGTAAGGTAAATAGGATTATGCTGGATAATTTCAGCTTTGCTGACCTTAAACAGGCTGTGAAATTGATTGATCATCAGTTTACAACAGAAGCGTCTGGTGGGATTACCGAAGAGAATATAACTGAATATGCAGCTTGTGGAGTAGATTTTATCTCTATGGGCGCATTGACCCACTCAGTTAAAAGTTTAGACATGAGTTTAAAAGCCTATTAAGGTATGATATCTATCTACTCTATTTCTGCGGTTATTTTAGCCTATCTCTGCGGGTCTATACCTACGGCAGTTTGGATCGGACAGGCATTTTATGGTATTGACGTAAGAGAATACGGCAGTGGAAATGCTGGTGCGACCAATACTTTCCGTGTACTGGGTAAAAAGGCTGGTATGGCCGTAATGACCATCGATATTGCTAAAGGATACACTGCGACCAAGCTTGCCTATTTTATAGGGCTATCGGTAACTGGCCCACATAACTCTTCTCAATTTGTTAACTATGAACTTGCACTGGGTGTAACCGCAGTGATGGGACATTTGTTCCCAATCTTCGCTGGTTTTAGGGGCGGTAAGGGGGTGGCTACGCTTTTTGGAATGATTTTAGCAGTTAACTTTCCGGCTGCTATGCTTTGTGTTCTTGTTTTTGTGGTCGTATTGCTGGTTACAAAATATGTATCTCTAAGCTCTATATGTGCAGGATTTACCTTTCCATTAGGAATTGTTTTTGTGCTGCATTCCACAATTAAGTCTGAAGTTCTGTATGGGATGTGTGTTTGTATTCTGATATTGGTTACACACCAGAAAAACCTGGAACGTTTACTTAAGGGCAAAGAATCTAAAGTGTATCTGTTTAAAAAGAAAACAAATACTAACTAAAAACCGATGAAGAAATTAACGTTACTGGGTATTGCTGCTGTAGTATCTATGACTTATGCATGCTCTACAGTTCCCTTGTCAGGGAGAAACAGAATAAGTTTTGTCAATGAAAGTGAGATGCAGACTGCTGCTGCACAGAGTTATACCACACTTTTAAAAGATCCGAAAACCAAAATATTAAATAATGCCGATGCCCAGAGAGTCAAACAAATCGGGCAAAAGATCGCTGCTGCGGTGACGAAATATATGAATGCCAATGGGTATGCTGCGCAAATTCAGGGTTTTCGTTGGGAATTTAACCTGATTGACAGTAAAGAAGTAAACGCATGGTGTATGCCGGGTGGTAAAGTTGCTGTTTACTCTGGTATTTTGCCTGTAACTAAAGACGATGCAGGATTAGCGACAGTAATGGGGCATGAGATTGCACATGCAATTGCTCAGCACTCTTCAGAACGTGCTTCAAAAGCCGCATTAGCACAAGGTCTGGGAGGTTTAGTTGGTGCTGCGGCTGGTAGCCAGTCTGAAACCACACAAGCTGCAATCAGCAAAATCTACGGGGTTAGTGCGCAAGGGTTTTATCTTTTGCCTAATTCAAGAACACAGGAATTAGAAGCGGATCACTTAGGCCTGATTTTTATGTCTATGGCTGGTTACAATCCTTCAAGTGCAGTTAGTTTCTGGCAAAGAATGGCTGCTGTAAGTCAGAGTTCACAGAAACCACCTGAGTTTTTAAGTACGCACCCTGCAGATGGTACAAGGATTGCACAGATTCAAAGAGACTTGCCAGAAGCGCAAAGATATTTTAACTCTCCTACGGGAAAGCCAATCAGATAATCAGAAGAGCAATTTTCTAATTCTATACTATAAAGGGTCGCTAATGCGACCCTTTTAACGTTTTAATCATTGCTGAAGCTTTCAGCATACATTCTTCATATTCAGCTTCTGCAGAAGAAGCGAAAGTTATTGCTCCACCTACCTGGAAAGATAAATACTTCTTTTCTTCATTGTACAGGATGCTGCGGATCACTACATTGAAATCAAAATCTCCTTCAGGATCAAAATATCCAAAAGCACCAGAGTAAATGCCTCTTCTGCTGCATTCTGTATCCTCGATCAATTCCATTGCTCTTACTTTCGGAGCACCCGTCATCGAGCCCATTGGGAAAGCATTTTCTATAGCCTCAACTGCATGTAATTCCGGTTTAAGCTGACAGCTTATCGTCGAAATCATCTGATGCACTTGCGGAAAGCTGTAAATTCCAAAAAGCTCTTTGACTTTAACCGTTCCTGGTACTGCGCTTTTTGTCAGATCATTTCTGACCAGGTCTACGATCATTACATTTTCGGCCTGTTCTTTAATATTGTTTTTTAAATCAATCTTAATCTGTTCATCTTCCTGAGCATCGGGGCTTCTTTTCGCTGTGCCTTTAATGGGCTGAGAAGTTAGGACGTCTCCGCGTTTGCATAAAAACCGCTCAGGACTTGCAGAAAGAATGTACTTGCTATCGACCTTAAAGAAGCCTGAAAATGGGGTAGGGGATAATTCATTTAAATTGAGGTAGACCTCATAGGGATCAATAGAAGCATTTTCTGCGAAGAATTCCTGGCAGAAATTAACCTCATAAATATCACCCCTTGCAATGTGGTCTCTCAATTCGTTGACCTTAGCCAGATAAGTTGCCCTGTTCATTCTTGGCTCCAGCTGCAAAGCAGGGGCAGAATTTACAGGAAACTGCTGCAGTCCATTAATGGTTTCCAACAAATCTGCAGGCCCTGTTAATACTTCAATAAGACCATTACTAACTGCAATCAGGTATTTTGGTGTAAAAAAGAAGAGATCTGGAAAATCAAGTTTGTTCTCTTTACCAGATGTCAGCTCTTCTATCTCGTTTTTAAGGTCGTAGCTAAATAAGCCGAATAACCAGCCCGGATGAGTTTGAGAAAATGTTCTCAGCGCCTTAAAAGCGTTGCCTGTGGGAGCATTCAGCTGATGTTCTGTACCTGCGGCAAGTAGAAAATCATATTTGGAATAAGGATCAGTGTATTCATTTGAATCAAAACAACAGCATACTTCAAATTGATTTGCCCATTGTAAAGCTTTTTGTTTAAATGAAATTAGTTCCTGGGAATTCATTGTATTAAAAAATTGGTATTCAACACGTTTAAATAAAAAAAGGCGGCACCAGGCCGCCTTTTATATATGAATTGATCTCTTAAGGAAGAATCAAAGTTTGTACTCTGTCCGGACCTACAGAAAGGTATCTTACCGGTACTTCTAATTCTTTTTCTAAGAAAGCGATATAAGAAGCAAGCTGAGCAGGAATCTGATCAACTTCAGTGATTTTAGTAATGTCAGTTTTCCAGCCTTCAATTTCTTTCAGAACTGGGTTTGGTTTGATCGTGATGATGTCATACGGCATGTAATCAATCGTCTCTCCATTGTGCTCATAATGTGTACAAGCATAAATGGTATCAAATCCGCTCAGTACATCAGCTTTAGTCATGACCATTTCAGTCACACCATTCAGCATGATTGCATATTTCAAAGCAGGAAGGTCGATCCATCCGCAACGGCGTGGTCTTCCGGTAGTTGCACCAAATTCGTGTCCTACCTGACGCAGGTTTTCACCTACTTCATCTTCCAGTTCAGTAGGGAACGGGCCGCTTCCTACACGTGTGCAGTAAGCTTTGAAAATTCCGATCACACTTCCGATTTTGTTTGGCGCAATACCTAAACCAGTACAAGCACCAGCAGTAGTTGTATTTGAAGAAGTTACGAAAGGATAAGAACCGAAATCAATATCCAGTAATGTACCCTGTGCACCTTCAGCAAGCACTTTTTTGCCTTCTTTAAGGTAGCCGTTTACAAAGTGCTCGCTATCTACATGAGGAATAGTTTTGATAAACTCAATAGCCTCGAAGAAAGCAGCTTCTTTTTCTGTCAGGTCATACTCAAAGTTATAATGAGAAAGTAATTCCTTGTGTTTAGTAACCAGTTTATTGTAACGCTCTTTGAAATCTGGTAAGGTAGTATCCCCAACACGTAAACCATTACGTCCGGTTTTATCCATATAAGTCGGGCCAATACCTTTAAGTGTAGAACCGATCTTATCTTTACCCATTTTCTGCTCATTTGCAGCGTCTAAAAGCTGGTGAGTAGGAAGAATCAGATGTGCTTTACGTGCGATCACCAGTTTGCCATTGGCAACAGGATCATGACCTGCAGTTTTCAGGTTATCTAATTCTCTTTTTAAAATGATGGGATCGACTACCACACCATTACCAATCAAATTCATGGTGTCTTTGTTGAAAATACCAGATGGAATAGTATTTAAAACAAACTTTTTGCCATCAAACTCTAAGGTGTGGCCGGCATTCGGTCCGCCTTGAAAACGAGCTATCAAATCATATTGCGGACATAATACGTCAACAATTTTTCCTTTGCCCTCATCGCCCCATTGCAGGCCAAGAAGCACGTCTACTTGCGTCATTATTTTAATTTAAGAAAAGATTATAATTGTGTTGTTTAACTTGCGTGTTTAATATCCTCTTTTTGTTTAATGGATGCTTTTGCTGAACAGTCAAAGCAGCTGCCATATAAGTTTAAAGAGTGATGTTTGATTTCGAATTTCAGCAGGTCACCTACCATGCTCTGAATCTGATGGATCCTTGGATCACAGAATTCAACAACTTTACCGCAATCAATACAAATTACATGATCATGCTGGTGGTAGCCGTACGATTTTTCGAACTGGGCCATGTTTTTCCCAAACTGATGTTTAGTAACCAGATCACAGGAAACAAGTAACTCCAGTGTATTATACACGGTAGCCCTGCTTACTCTGTATTTCTGATTTTTCATATGGATGTAGAGGGTCTCTACATCGAAATGATCATCTCTGGAATAGATTTCTTCTAAGATGGCAAAACGCTCAGGCGTTTTTCTCAGACTTTTATTTTCGAGATAAGCTTCGAATATTTTTCTAACCAACTCGCTGTTATGGTTTGTAGACATAGTTTTAAAACTCCTCTCAAAGGTATCATTTTTTATATAGAACGCGATGAAACTGTTTAAATTTTATCTGTTTATTGCTTCATTTTGACTCATAAGCAATTTAAACAGATAAACTTAAACAGTTTTTATAGCATAATCAATTTTAAGCGTCGAAACGTGTTACACCAGTCACCCCTTTGACTTCCAGCAGATTTTTGATCAGGTTGTCCAGGTGCTCTTTATCATTGACAAAGATCATGATTGAACCATCAAAAATACCATTATCCGTGTCCACAGTAATAGAACGCATATTCACCTTAAAATCACCAGAAATTACTTTGGTAATATTGTTAATCAGTCCTACATCATCAATTCCGATTATGTGCAGCCCGGTCAGGAAGGTTAGTTCCTGTTGTTTGTTCCATTTCGCTTTAACCACACGGTAACCATAATTGGCCATCAGCTGTGCAGCATTAGGGCAATTGGTCCGGTGTATTTTAATTCCCTCACTTACGGTAACAAAGCCAAAAACATCATCACCAGGAATAGGATTACAACAAGCAGCCAGCGTGTAATCAATTTTCTGCAGGTCTTCGCCAATCAGTAAAATATCAGACTCAGGGCCTTTTACTTTACTTAATAAAGCTTCAATCTGTTGTCCATCGTTGCGCTCAATGCCTCTGTTTTCAATTTCCTTTTCACTTGCCAGGTATTCTTTCAGATCTTTTAGCTCGATCTTTCCGGTTGCTACAGCAATAAAAAGTTCCTGGGTAGAAGTCAGTTTGAAGAAATAGCTCAGCTTGTTCAGATTATCTGTATTATAGGTAATCTTTAAAGATTTAAGCTTGCGTTCCAGTGTTTCTTTACCACCTTCTGCAATCTTCCTTTTTTCTTCTTTTAATGAAGACTTGATTTTTGACTTTGCTTTTGCGGTAACCACAATATTCAGCCAGTCTTCTTTTGGAACCTGTTTACCAGAAGTTATAATTTCTACCTGGTCACCATTTTGCAGCTTATAAGAAAGCGGTACCAGTTTATGGTTCACTTTTGCACCGATACATTTGGCTCCTACATCGGTATGGATCTCAAAAGCAAAATCCAGTGCAGTTGCACCTAATGGTAATTGTATTAATGCTCCTTTCGGGGTAAAGATGAAAATCTCATCCGAAAAGAGGTTCATTTTAAAGTCATCCAGGAAATCCAGTGCATTCGCTTCCGGATTGTTCAGCATCTCTCTTACTTTCAGGATCCACTGATCAAGTCCGTTGTCATTGCTTGACTCTTTATATTTCCAGTGTGCTGCAAAACCTTTCTCTGCAATTTCATTCATGCGCTGCGTACGGATCTGTACTTCAACCCACTGGCCTTTTGGCCCCATCACCGTAGTATGCAAAGATTCATATCCATTCCCTTTGGGAGAAGATACCCAGTCGCGTAAACGATCCGGATTGGGGCGGTATAAATCGGTCACTATAGAATAAGCTTTCCAGCAATCAGCTTTCTCATTTTCAGGGGAGCTATCCAGGATAATCCGGATGGCAAAAAGATCATACACTTCCTCAAAAGGGATGTTTTTCTTTTTCATTTTATTCCAGATCGAATGGATAGACTTAGGGCGGCCATAGATACTCGCTACGAAACCCTGTTCTGCCAATATTTCATTGATCGGATCAACAAAATGTTTAACAAACAGTGTACGTTCTGCCTTTTTCTCATTCAGCTTGGTCGCAATAAATTTATAGGTATCCGGCTCCAGGTATTTCATGGAAAGATCTTCCAGCTCAGATTTTATGGCATAAAGTCCCAGTCTGTGCGCTAAAGGAGCATAGAGGTAAATCGTCTCGGATGCAATTTTTAACTGCTTGTGCCTTGGCATAAAATCCATGGTCCGCATGTTATGCAGGCGATCTGCCAGTTTAATTAAAATTACCCTTACATCATCCGCCAGGGTCAGCAGCATTTTCCTGAAGTTCTCGGCCTGCAAAGAGCTGTTATAGTCAAAGACACCTGCTATTTTAGTCAGCCCGTCAATGATCTTGGCAGTTTTCTTTCCAAACTCTCTTTCAATATCTTCGAGCGTGATCTCTGTATCTTCGACCACATCGTGCAAGAGTGCACATACAATAGATGTTGTTCCGAGCCCGATTTCCTCAGCAGCGATTTGAGCCACAGCAATTGGGTGATAAATGTAAGGTTCACCAGATTTTCTGCGCATATCTTTATGACTTTCAAGGGCCATATCAAATGCTTTTCTGATTTCTTTTTTATCTCCTTTTTGTAATGTTGGCTTACAGGCACGCAAGAGGGCACGGTATCTCTTCAGGATTTCTTGCTTTTCCGCTTCTAAATCAATCACTAAGGTATTCTTCATTTGTATTATTTTCGTAATAATTATAGCTTGTTAATCGTTTAAGAATATATTAGATTTAGTTATAAACCTAATGTATTAAATTTGCTTTAACTTCGTGGGAGTATAAATTTATGAAATTTTGCAGTTTATTTATTCTGTTATTTGTCATTATTGCCTTAGGTGAACTAAAGGCCCAGGAAAGTTCTGCGCCTGTTAAGTTTCCTGTGAGAGGCAAAAATGATACCATCAGAGTAGCCTCCACAAATGAAGACGGCGAAATGATACCATGGATACCTCTTAATGAGGTAGTTATCTATGGTGCCAGAATTTTTAAAACTCCCGCAGACCGTGCAGCGTTTAACAGGCTCCGTTACAATGTACTAAAAGTTATGCCTTATGCCCTTTTTGCAAAAAGAAGGTATGAACAACTGGAGCGTGATCTTGCTGTAACCACAGATCGCAAAGCGCATAAAAAGCTGGTCAAAGCATGTGATGCTGAAATCAAAAAAATGTTTAATACTGAGATCAAAGAACTGACCATTACGCAAGGCCAGATTCTGACCAAGTTAATTGACAGGGAAGTCGGTCGAACTACATACGAAATTGTCAAAGAAACACAAGGAGGTGTAAAAGCCTTTATTTACCAGTCCGTTGCAAGAGTAGTGGGCCATAATTTAAAAAGCACTTATAACCCTGAAGAAGAAAGAGATATAGAATCTATTATTCAGTCTTCGGGCTTTTATCATCAATAAGCATGGAAGAAAACCCTCAAAGTATTTACCAGTTTAATGCAAAACTAATCGATGGAAAAAATAAAGAATTAGCAGATTATAAAGGTAAAGTACTTCTGATCGTAAATATTGCTTCTGCGTGTGGATTCGCGCCTCAATTGAAAGAACTTCAGGAGCTTAGAGATTCGTTTAATCAGGACGAATTTGAAGTTCTGGGTTTCCCTTCCAATGATTTCGGGGGCCAGGAACCTCTGGTAGGAACTGCGATTTATGAATTTTGTGAAGCAAACTACGGTGTTAAATTTCCTGTATTTGACAAAATCATGGTCAGGGGGTCGCAAGCAAATCCAATCTATAAATTTTTGAGTAATAAAGACCTCAATGGTCACATTAAATCTACACCAAGGTGGAATTTTCATAAATACCTGGTCAATAAAAATGGCGAAGTAGTGGACTACTTTTTCCCGTTTACCAAACCATTATCTTCAAAGGTCAGAAAGAAAATTCAACGCCTGCTCTAAAACGGTGCGCATTGCTCACCAATTCTAAAACAAAACAATGAAGTTAGATATATTAGTATTAGCTGTACATCCGGATGATGCAGAATTAGGCTGTTCAGGAACAATTTTAAAACATATTGCCCAAGGCAAAAAAGTAGGAATAGTTGATTTTACGAGGGGAGAATTAGGAACCCGCGGAACAGCTGAAACACGTGATCAGGAAGCTGAGGATTCGGCAAAAATATTGGGCTTGCATGCCCGTGAAAATTTAAGATTCAAAGATGGGTTTTTCAAAAATGACGAAGAACATCAATTGGAGGTAATCCGGATGATCCGAAAATATCAGCCTGAAATCGTTTTAGGTAATGCGGTACGTGACCGCCATCCTGACCATGGAAGAGCTGCCTCTTTAGCGAGCGATTCTTGTTTTCTGTCTGGTCTGCCTAAAGTGGAAACGCTGGACAACGGTGTAGCGCAACAGGCATGGAGACCGCGGTTATTCCTTCAATATATTCAGGATACTTATATCAAGCCAGATGTAATTATAGATATTACGCCTTATATTGAAACGAAAATCAATTCGATCAAAGCTTTCAAAACTCAATTCCATAGCCCTGAGCTTAATAAAAATCCAGAGCTTGACGGCCCTGCGACTTACATTTCTTCTCCAGAATTTTTTGAGAGTGTAATTGCAAGAGCCAGAGAGATGGGAAAACCTATCGGTGCGACTTATGCAGAGGGCTTTACTTCTGCTAAACTTTTAGGAGTAGATAGCCTTTTCGAACTGCGTTAGGGAACAAAATGGTGCTATTGGCTGTTGTTAGTATAAATCTAACACAGCTTCAACTATGGCCGGTATATTCTCTAAAATAAAAAATGCGTATACACTTTTTCAAAGTGTAGATCTCGAAAAACTGGATGCACTATCAAAAAAAGTAGATCTTAAAAAGATAGTGGATTCGGTAGCCGGTCTGGATGAAACCCAGCTTTCCGGTTTAATGAAAATGCTGGGCACTCCACATAAAAAGAAGGAACTTCCACCCATTAACGGTGATTTCTATCATTTGGGAGATACGGCATTAAATGAGGAAGATCGTGCACTGCAATTAAAAGTGCGTGCGTTTTTGGAGAAAGAAGTTAAACCGCTGGTCAATGAATACTGGTTGAAAGCGGAGTTTCCCTTTGAGCTGATCCCTAAAATTGCAGAACTGAATATTTGTGGATTGACTTACCAGGGTTATGGATGTCCCGGTAAATCAAACGTAATGGAAGGAATGCTGGCGATGGAAATGGCCAGAATAGATACTTCCATGTCCACCTTTTTTGGTGTTCAAAGTGGTTTAGCAATGGGTTCGATCTATCTTTTGGGCTCAGAAGCTCAAAAACAAGAATGGCTGCCAGAGATGCAAAAGATGAAAATTATTGGTGCTTTTGGTTTAACAGAACCCGAAGTAGGCTCTGCAGCTGCGGGAGGGCTCACCACCACAGCTAAGAGACAAGGAAGTAAATGGATTCTGAACGGTCAGAAAAAATGGATCGGTAATTCTACATTTTCTGATGTAACGATTATCTGGGCAAGAGATGTGGATGATAACCAGGTCAAAGGGTTTCTGATCCGAAAAGGAAATAAAGGTTTTGCTGTAGAGAAAATGCAGGACAAAATGGCCTTAAGAATTGTGCAAAATGGTTTGATTACGCTAACCAATTGTGAGGTGGACGAAGAAGACCGTTTACAAAATGCCAATTCCTTTAAAGATACCGCTAAAGTATTAAGAATGACCAGGGCAGGCGTAGCGTGGCAAGCTGTGGGTTGTGCGCGTGGAGCCTATGAAAGTGCATTAGCCTATACCAGGACACGTAAACAGTTTGGTAAACCTATTGCTTCTTTCCAGCTCATCCAGAATCACCTCGTAGAAATGTTGTCTAATCTGACAGCGATGCAAACTTTATGTTTCCGTTTATCTCAATTACAGGATCAGGGATTATTGACTGATGAGCATGCTTCATTGGCCAAAGTATTTTGTTCGTTGCGAACCCGCGATGTAGTGAGCAGGGCGAGAGAGGTAATGGGTGGAAATGGTATTCTGCTAGAATATGATGTGGCTCGTTTTGTGGCCGATGCAGAGGCGATATATTCTTACGAGGGTACTAAAGAAATTAATTCGTTAATCGTTGGCCGTGCCATTACAGGATTTTCTGCTTTTGTTTAATAAAGATACGTTAAACCGAAATAGTTCGTTATATTTTGGTTACATGTAACATCCTCCAATTTATTACCCTTAATTTTGGGTATACAGTAAATAAAACAATTAAAAATAGAATAAATGAAGAGATTAGTGCTGTCACTATTAATGACTACTCCCGCTTTTGTGTTTGCACAACAGGGAGATTTTACATTGAATGGAAAAATTGGTGCACTGGATGCTCCGGCAAAAGTATATCTGACTTATAGAAGTGGCGAAAGTGCAGTAATGGACTCAGCAACAGTTAACAAAGGCGCATTCGTATTTAAAGGAAAAGTAGCCGGGCCTACTATGGCAAGAGTGATTGTGGACCATAAAGGTGAAGGCTTAAAAAAATTGGGAAGATCGGCGGATAATGCGATCGTTTACCTGGAGCCGGCAACCATTAACCTGACGGCTAAAGACTCTGTGAAAACAGTGGTAGTTACGGGGTCAAAATTAAATGAGGAGAATGCAAGCTATATGAAATATATTGCTGCACCACTTGCTGTGTTGACTGCTATAAATAAAGAATATGGTGACGCTTCGGAAGAAAAACAAAAAGATGAGGCATTCAGAAAATCACTGGAAACCAGATATGATAAAGCAGAAGGAGACATGAAAGCTCTTCAGGCTACTTTTATTAAAGCTAATCCTGATTCTTATTTCAGCTTGCTTGCCTTGCGTGAATTAGCAGGACCAAGTATTAATGTGGCAGAAATTGAACCAGCTTATAAAGGTCTTTCTGAGAAAATACGTGCTTCTCAGGCAGGAGTTGAATTCGAGAAAGCTATTGATGCTGCCCGTTCAACTTCGGTAGGGGTAATGGCACCTGATTTTACGCAGAATGATGTGAATGATAAACCTGTGAAATTATCAAGTTTCCGTGGTAAGTATGTCCTGCTTGATTTCTGGGCCTCCTGGTGCGGACCATGCAGAGCAGAGAATCCTAACGTGGTTGCTGCCTACAATAAATTCAAGGACAAGAAATTTACTGTACTTGGTGTTTCCTTAGATCAGCCAGGTAAAAAAGATGCATGGTTAGCTGCAATTAAAAAGGATGGTTTGGTATGGACACAGGTTTCTGACCTTAAGTTCTGGAATAATGCAGCAGCAGCGCTTTATGGCGTAAGAGGAATTCCTCAAAACTTCTTAATTGATCCTGCGGGTAAAATCGTTGCGACTAATTTAAGGGGAGAGGAATTACATGCTAAGCTTGCAGAACTCCTGAAATAAATTTGGAAAGAGCTGTTTGATCAGTTCTTTTTGACCGTAATAAGCACTAAGCCCTTTCAAGGGTTTGGTGCTTTTTTTTTACCTGGCTTGCTGGAAGCTGTTAAATTGTTTTTTCTGATAGAATTAATACTATATTTAGGTACAGCTAACACTGACCAGTTAGTTTTGGGAAAAATGTTAAACTATATTCAAAGTATAAAAGAGGGTGACCATATATCTTTTGAGATAGTTTTTAAGCTATGGCATAAAAAAGTCTATGCTTATTTTTTTAAAAAGACTGCTTCCGGAGATCAGGCAAAGGAGCTTACTCAAATGGCTTTTATTAAGCTATGGAATTTTAAGCACACCCTGTCCGAAGATCAGCCACTCGACCTTCAGCTGTTCAAAATCGCAAAAACAACTTTATTGGATTATTTTAGAAAACTGGCTAACGATGAACGTAATCTGAAGTTGTATTACCATAAGGCATCCGAAGATGTTGTAGAGCAAGATCAGAGTTTTGATACTAAAGAGCAGTTGGATTTAGTCTTAAACTTGCTGCCACCAACGCGTAAAAAGGTTTTTGTTTTAAACAGACTTCATGGCTACTCTTATAAGGAAATATCTGAACAACTTTCTATTTCGCCCAGAACAGTAGAAAAACACATCTCATTGGCCATGAAACAGCTTCACGGTTACTCTTCAATCCCAGCAATTATTTTCCTGATCAGGTTTTTTCAATAGAAAACTAAAGGTTTCCGAAGAAATTAAAATTTATTTTTCAGGCATTACGGGTTTTGCTCAAATCAAATCGTATTAGTATTATGAATATGTCAGAAGAGCTGCTGAATAAGTATTTTAAAGGAACTTGTACACCAGAGGAAAAGATCCTGGTGATTCAGTATTTGAATGAGACCGATGATTTACCAGCAGGCGTATTTAGCAAAGATGAATGGGATGAAACTCCGGATGCGATTATCTCTGAGGCAGAAACACTCCTGATGTTTGAGGCAGTAAGGAAACAGACTACTGCTAAAATAGACCGGATAAGCTGGCTTAAAATTACCGCTGCAGCAGCAATTGTGTTGACTGTATTGGGAATTGGACTTTTGAGTTTGAACCGAAATCAATCAAAGCTTATGCTGGCTGACAGGCAGAACCTTCCTGTTGAAATCAAGAATGCTGTTAACTGGAAATCTGTCGTGAATTATACAGAGCAAGATCAATTGCTAACCTTACCGGATAATTCTACCGTAAAAATATATCCAGGTGGCGAATTAAGATATACTGTGCCTTTTGTTCAACATAACCGGGAAATCTATTTGAAAGGAAAAGGTTTTTTTCAGGTTACAAAAGATAAAAAACATCCTTTTATAGTCTATGCAAAAGGTGTTTCTACTACTGCTTTAGGAACTTCTTTTACCATTACGGCTTCAGAGAAAAATAAATTGGTTAAAGTACAATTGCATACCGGAAAGGTCTGGGTTAAAAATGTAGATTCTATCCATATCAAGCCATTCAGTGAAATCTTAAAACCTGGAGATGAGCTGGTTTACAATATCTTACTGAATAAAGTAAAGCTGATGGATGCTAAACTGCCTATGCGTAAGCAAAAAGACAACCCGGTCATATTTAACTTTACACAAGCTCCTTTAGCCGATGTTTTTGCCAGTTTAGAGCAGCACTACCGCGTTAAGATTATTTATAATCCGGCCGATGTGGCGGAAATGTCGTTTACAGGGAGTTTAAAATTAACGCTACCCATAGCAACCATACTGGAAGAAATAACCGAACTAAATAAATTAAGTCAAACCAAAACAACTCAAGGTTACCTGATCAGCAAGTAAAATCAAATCAATATCATTTATATAAATACCCTGCTAAATAAGCATGGAGGGAATCCTTTTGCCAAAATTAAACCACCAAAAACCATAGATTATGCTTAGAAAATTTACCAAACATCTGTTCTTTTGCCTGCTGCTGATCGCAGTTTCGGTAAAAGCCTGGGCTCAGACCTCTGAGATTACCGGGATCGTAAAAGATGAAATGGGGGAGCCCTTAATTGGTGCCACCATCCTTTTACAGAATATGAAAACCAATGAGAAGAAGGGGATCATGGTGAATAAAGATGGCAAGTTCCTGATTAACGGGCTGTCTGCAAATATACCTTACACGGTTAGTGCTTCTTACATCGGTTATGCGACAAAAACAATTAGTAATTATCTGCTTAAAGCAGGTGAACAGGCAACTTTGCTCATTCAGTTAAACCCCGATTCCAAAGCGCTATCCGACGTGGTTATTGTTGGGTACGGAAGTCAGAAAGCAAAAGACGTAACCACTTCAATTGCCAGTATTAAAGCTGCGGATATCGAAAACCAGCCTATCAGCAATGCTGCGGAGGCTATGGTCGGTAAAATGGCTGGTGTTCAGGTTTCACAGGGCTCTGGCACACCTGGAGGGGCATTGTCCATTAAGGTTCGTGGAGTAGGGACTATTACTGCTGGTTCCAGTCCTTTGTATGTCATTGATGGAGTACCAATTTCCAATGATAATATTAACACTTTAAACACCAATGACATCGCTTCTATTGAAGTGCTGAAGGATGCGTCTTCAGCAGCAATTTATGGTTCCAGAGGTTCTAATGGGGTAGTTTTAATTACCACCAAACAGGGTAAGAACGGTGTTTCTACCATTAATGTAAACAGCTATACCGGCTGGCAAACACTATCGCACAAAATCAAAATGATGGATGCGTATCAATATTCTCAAATGGTGCTGGATTCGAGGAATAATTCTTATACAGATGTGATGGATGCCATTAACAGAAAAAACAATGCTTTAGGTTCGCCTGCCGTTAATTACAACATCAATGACAGTAATGGTACCCGTTTATTTAATACTTCGAACAACACCAATACAGTAATTCCACAAGAAATTATACCTTATTTGCAGGGTCAGCAAGGCTTAACCAATACAGATTGGCAGGATGAAATCTTCAGAGTAGCACCCATACAAAATCATTCTATCTCTGCTGCGGGTGGCAGTGAATTGCTGAAATATTATGCTTCTCTTGAATATTTTAATCAGGATGGTATTATTATAAACAGTGGTTTTAAACGCTACAGCGGCAGATTGAATCTGGAAGGGAGAAAAGGAAAAGTAAGGTATGGCGTCAACTTCAATCCGTCGGTCATTAATGAGAAAAGAGTAAATGCAAATGGTGCTTATAACTCGAATGGGGGAGGAATCGTTGCATCTGCTTTACATTATTCACCTATTTTTCCGGTATATAATCCGGATGGCTCGTACAGTTATGCCCA
Source organism: Pedobacter sp. UYP1 (assembly GCF_040547305.1). NCBI lineage: Bacteria > Pseudomonadati > Bacteroidota > Sphingobacteriia > Sphingobacteriales > Sphingobacteriaceae > Pedobacter > Pedobacter sp. UYP1. The sequence continues at coordinate 46,888 of NZ_JBEPPL010000005.1, forward strand.
AAACTCCTGGAGTCCTGGTACGGTTACTACTTTGCCTAACAATACTGTTGCAAGTGGTAATGGTGAAACACAAGCCTGGAATCCTGTTGCTTTAGCTAAGCTGCAAAAAGATGACGTGAGTTCTCACCGAATGACAGGAAGTACATTTGTTGAGGCGGAAATATTTAAAGACCTGAAGTATAAACTTCAATTGGGATTTGATATTTTCAATAGTTCAGAAGATACTTTCAGACCTTCTACAATCCCTCAATCCAACACTGCTGGTAATCCATTATCTGAAGCTACAGGCTCTTCCAGAACGATTAAAGAAACTAACTGGTTATTAGAACATACTTTAAACTATGCTAAAACCATCGGAGACCATAGTATTAATGCTTTGCTGGGCTGGTCTAATCAGAAGGATGATTTAAGTGGAAATTATGCTTTTGCTTCCAAAGGATTTATTAGTGATCAGGTAGAATTTCTGAGTGCTGGTTTGGTGACTAATGGAACCTCTACCCGTACGCAGTGGGCATTGGCATCTGGCATTGCAAGGTTGCAGTATAGTTATAAAGGGAAATACCTGTTTACAGGTTCGGTAAGAGCGGATGGTTCTTCTAAGTTTGGAAAAAACAATAAGTGGGGTTATTTCCCCTCAGCTTCCCTGGGCTGGAGATTATCAGAAGAAGATTTTCTTAAAAACTCAGAAGCAATCTCCGATTTGAAATTAAGAGCCAGTTACGGTTTGACTGGTAATTTTAACATCCCTAATTATGGGTCACAAGGAGCGATGACTAATTACGGTTATGTATTTGGTGGCGCTACCCCATCGGTTGTTAATGGTGCTGCACCATTTGCGCAACCAAACGATGATTTGAAATGGGAAAAAACAGCGCAGTTGAATCTTGGATTTGATGCTTCTTTTTTCAAAAATAAGCTGACTTTGTCTATTGATGTTTACAACAGTAACACTAATAATTTACTGTTGAATGTGCCTGTCCCTATATCTACAGGTTTTTCTACCGAGCTGAAAAATATTGGTAAGGTCAATAATAAGGGAATTGATATTAATTTAGGTACGCAGCAGCAATTTGGTGGAGTAAGGTGGACAGCAAACGCTAACTTCTCGAAAAACATCAATAAAGTCGTAGAATTAGGCCCAGGTAACGCAGACATTATCAAGACAGGATCTGTTGCCAATGCCTATTTTATTACGAGGGTTGGCGAGCCTATCGGTTCTTACTATCTGCCGGTAGTTTTGGGCGTATTCAAAAACCAGGCAGAAGTTAATGCTTACCCTCATTATACAGACACACAAGGCAATTATGATCTGAATACCTCTAAACCAGGTGATTTTAAATTTAAAGACGTAGATGGTGACGGGGTGATTGACCTGACAAAAGACCGGGAGATTGTAGGAAATTACCTGCCTAAATTTACTTACGGTTTTGCGGCTTCAGCAGAATATAAAGGTGTAGATCTGAATGTTTCAATGCAGGGTGTCTACGGAAATAAGATCCTGAATCTTTCCCGCAGGTATTTTGCAAATAAAGAAGGTAATATGAACAACATGGTGAGTTCTCTGGATCGCTGGATGTCGGAAAGTAATCCGGGAAGCGGTCAGGATGTTCGGGCTAACCGTGCTGCAAAAGGCAGTAATGGTACAACTTCTACGTGGCATGTTGAAGACGGATCTTATTTAAGAATCCGTAACATCGCTCTGGGCTATACTTTTCCAACTGATTTAGTTAAGAAAATGAATTTAACTAAGCTTAGAGTTTATCTTTCCGTACAAAATCCATTTACTTTCACAAAATATTCGGGATACAATCCAGAGGTGACCAACCGATCTGATGCCACCACAAACGGTGAAGATTATGGCGTTTACCCGACTTCAAAAACAATATCCTTAGGTATCAACATCACTTTATAAAATAAAAACCATGAAAAATTATATATACATTCTTATTGGTGGTTTAGTGCTGACAGCCACTTCCTGCAAGAAATTCCTGGATTTAAAACCACAGGATTCCTATACCGAAAACATTTTTTATGTGGATGAGAAAGGGCTTCAAGGAGGTCTGATCAGTTGCTATGATGCTTTACAAACTGATAGCCTTTACGGAAACAATCTGTTAACTCTGGGAGAAATCCGAGGAGACAATGTTACTGACAACGATCCTGGTTCGGGAGCAGGTGTACGGAATCAAATTGAAGTATTTGCTGAAACTTCAGCCAATAATATCCTTTCGGGCAGCTGGCAAGGACACTACAAAGCTATTTACCGTTGTAATATCATTCTGGACAGGGCCCCTGCAATCGTGATGAATGAAACTATAAAAAACCAGATCATTGCGCAGGCAAAATTTATCCGTGCCCTAAGTTATTTCAACTTAACCAGACTCTGGGGTAATGTCCCATTGGTAACCAAAGTTCAGAAAACCGAAGAAGCCCGTGAAAACAGCCGTTCCACACCCGCGCAGGTTTATCAGCAAATTATGAGTGACCTGACCGACGCAGCAGCGAAACTTCCTGTCTCCTGGTCCGATGCCCAAAGAGGAAGAGCAACCAGTTACGCTGCTTCAGCCCTTTTGGGTAAAGTTTATCTTTATCAGAAAAACTATACGATGGCAGCCTCAATCCTGCAACCTGTAGTTACTGCCATCTATACCGGCACCACCTTGGCAACCGTACCACAAACCACTACTTTTCCTAATACATTGAAAACGAGTAAAGATATCATCTTTGCGGTTCAATATCTTTCAGGCGGTGTAAAAGAGTTTGTAAATCAAGATAACCGTTATAGAAATAATAACAATACCAACATTATTAACCTGCCACAAAGTTTATTTGAAGCTGGCGATAACCGTAAAGCGCTCCTTGCTGTAACCGGTACAGGTGGCCGTCCGGGGAAATTTAATACCCCACAGGTAAACAATGAAACCAGTAGTGATTTTCCAGTGCTCCGCTGTGCTGAAGTGCTTTTAATGTATGCAGAAGCATTGAATGAAGTTGCTTACGGAAATCCAGATGCATTTACAGCGCTGAACGCAGTACGTACCAACGCAGGAATAACTGTAAAAACACCAGCCATGCTAACTTCACAGAATTCATTCAGAACAGCTCTTTATTTAGAAAGAAGACTAGAGCTGGCTCTGGAAGCCGACCGCTGGTTTGACATTGTGAGAACCAATCAAATGGCCGCAATCTTCCCTGGCATTCCAAACTTCAGAAGTCTGTATCCAGTACCACAAGTAGAAATTGACAACGTCAATAAAAAAGACGGCTGGCAAAATACTGGCTACTAAAAAAATAAAAAATCGTAGCAGTTATCAGAATAACTGCTACGATTTTAACAACTTTAACAAAAAAAACTATGAAAGCTTCTTTCCTGCTATTTTGCAGCTGGCTCATCACAATAACAGCCATCGCCCAAAATCAAAATCATGGGTCATCCAACCAATACACCCTTCAAAATACAACTAACCCAGTTCAATATAAAAACTATTACCTGCTAACCCTCTTACAAAAAGATGCCGCAGTAAACACACTGATCCAAAAAGACCCCGTGTTCAGCGACCTCTTAAAAAACAAGACAACCAACATCAACGCTGCATTAAAAAACTGCGCCGGCGATATTCTATGTCTCACTACAACAATCAAATTCAGTCCCGAAGAAATAAAAATAGTAAGTAACCGTTTGCAAGCCCTTTTTAAACCTGGCAATGCATTAGCCTTGCTGATCAGCCACGACCTTATCCCATCAGGCTGTTATAATAGCTATGAAAACCTAAAACCTTTGGAAATGCTAACCAAAGCCTGGGAACAAGATGCTAATGCCATAAATTATGTCATCGACGTCTATGTAAATGGTCAAAAACCGAATTATCCGGCTATAGACTCCATTAGTTTTGATCTCAAAGACAAAAACTATCCTGAACTAGTTAACACCAATGCAAAACTAAGTCTGACTGCTAAAAATACATTATACTTTGAACCCTCTCTGCAATTTGCGTTAACCGCGTTGGAAATCAATGAAAGAAATGATGCTGCCGATTACGAGCCCATGGCCACTACCGTAAACAAGGCTGCTCTTTCCTCCATTAAAAACACAAATTTCAAAGCCTATCCCTACACCTTGATCCTGGTACCCGGAGAAGGCCCCGAAGAACATGATTACAGAACTTAGTGCAGGAGGTATGCTCCGTTGCCGTCTCGCAGCAGAACAATACCAAAAGAAAGTTGCGCCCTATATCATGGTTTCCGGTGGGAGAGTACACCCCTATAAAACAAAATATAGCGAAGCTTATGAAATGAAGAAATTTCTGATGCAAACCTTACAAATTCCCGAAAGTGCTATCCTGATGGAACCACACGCCAGGCACACGACGACCAACCTGCGTAACGCTTCAAGACTCATTTATCGTTACCACATCCCAATGGAGCAACCCGCGCTTGTTGTAACTACTAAATCACAAAGCATGTATATCAGCGATATCATGCCTCAGCGCTGCATCAAAGAACTAGGCTATGAACCTTACAAAGCCGGAAAACGTTTATCAGACAATGACCTTGAATTTTACCCAAATACTAAATCCTTACAAATAGATTTTGATGAACCCATGGACCCATAGGTTCATCAAAACCTTTCCCCATTTAGTTTCTTCTCAACCAAACACAAAACAATCCAAATCCATCCATTTCTTTAACACCTAAGAGGGATTTTCCAGGGAAGAAGGATTCTTAGCAAAACAAAAAACCACCCTGCTATATTTATGACATGTTTAATCGCTTTTCGCGGTTAAATCCGTCATAAATATAGCAGGGTGGTTTTTGTTTCTATTTTCCCTGGAAAAACCTCAGATCCTAGTTAAATGGCCGTTTGGTAATACTCGTGTTCCCCATGGCGCTTTTCTCGTACAGTCCCACACAAGAACTATCGAACGAACTATCAAAATTCACCTTTCCAGCCTCTAACTCCGTCGGTACCTTAGTCCCCTCCAAGAAATAATAAACCTTGGTATTTCCACCTTTATGATGCGGTTTATAATTCCCATAAGTTTCCATTTCCGACCAGATGGTATCTTTCACCGTAACCGCGAACACATACTGAACCGGGCCCGTATTGTTCTCGTTTCTATACTGAGCAACCTCCTTGAAGCCAGCCTTAAGATCGCCTGCTCCAGGCTGAAAAAACGTACCCTTCAACATCCAACCCACTAAAATCAATACCATTACGCCCAGAAAAATATTAATCTTTGTATTTCGCATCCTCTCTTATAAATCAACCAACACTTTATGCATAACCTCTAAACCCTGATCAATATGGCTTTTCTCCATAATCAACGCGGGACGGAAACGTACAGTTTGCGGGCCGCAACCCAGGAACATTACATTATGCTCCAGACCCTTTTGAATAAACGCATTACGCATTTCACCATTCGGGAAATCAAAAGCACAAAGCAGACCCTTGCCCCGTACATTACTAATCTTATCATACTTCTGGGCCAGCCCTTCCAGGTTATCCTTTAAATAAGCACCAACACCAGCCGCATGATCACACAGTTTATCCTCCTCGATAATCTGAAGAATCTTTGTCGCTCTCACCATATCAACCAGATTACCACCCCACGTAGAATTAATTCTTGAAGGGACGCGGAATACATTGTTCTCTATCTCATCTACCTTATTTCCCACTAATATTCCACAAACCTGCATTTTCTTACCAAAAGCAAGAATATCAGGACGTGCCTTTTCACTATAATGCTGATGACACCAGAACTTACCAGTTAAGCCAACACCAGTTTGCACCTCATCATAAATCAGGAAAGCATCGTTCTCATCAGCAATGTTGCGGAGTTGAATTAAAAACTCTTCACGTAAATGATTATCACCACCTTCAGACTGGATCGGCTCAATAATAATCGCACATATATCGTCCTTATAATCAGCAAAAGCCTGTTTCACCTGAGCAATAGAAAGTTCTTCCGTACTGATTGCTGTCGCTAAATTATCATGCTCCAGCGGGAACTTTACCGTAGGAATAGAAACCCTTGGCCAGTCAAATTTGGCAAACCATTTAGTTTTGTCCGGTGATGTATTTGTTAAACTTAAAGTATAACCAGTTCTGCCATGGAAGGCTTTTTCGAAATGGAGTACTTTAAATCCTTTTTCTTCTTTGTGACCCTTGGCAAAATTTTTCTGAACCTTCCAGTCCATTGCCACTTTAATCGCATTTTCAATAGCTAACCCGCCACCTGCAATAAAAAAAGCATGCGGAAGATAAGAAGGGATACCAATCGCGCCAAAAGTTTTTACAAATTCTGCATACTGCTGCGTATACACATCAGAGTTTGAAGGGTTTGCCATTGCCGCCTGCAACAGATTTTGTGTAAAAACAGCATCATTAACCATTTTTGGATGATTATATCCAAGGGGAACAGATGCGAAACAAGTAAAGAAATCCAGTAATGTCCGCTTGTACTTTGAGTCGTAAATGTATGCTCCCTGGCTTTGTCCCATATCGTAGGTTAAATCAAATCCGTCAGCTAAAACATGCTGACTTAAAATCTCATTAACCTGATCAGGAGCTACAGTAAGTTGGTACATAATTCTTATATTTTGGTTTATCCAAATTTAGTAAAATGCCCCTGAATAACAAGTCTGGGGCATATTTTACATAAAAAACCAAAAACAAGGTTTAAACTGTTTAAAGTGTGATTTTACAATAAAATTGGTTTTGGACTGACAAACCCGGGAAGTTATTTTGCGAAATTTTGTCTTTTAAATCCGGAAAATACAATATTAATTGCATTCATATTTCATATCTGAATCATATCCGACGGTGTACTTGGTAAGATAGTATATATTAATAATGTTGCCTTTGTCATCTTTTTTATAGGTGTAGTCCTGATAATAAGCGGGACCACGTACCGTAAGATCGGGTAAATTCTTTGAGGCTTTGCCGAAATAAGGCCTTAGAATTCCATTATAAAAGAGTGGTAATTCATTTTTGCCCTCATCAATGAAATTCTTTTGTGATAACTCATCCTTGTAAGATATTCTTAATACTTCTCTACCATTTTCAAGTGTAGATGTAAGATTTCCAGCTGTATAAAGATATTCACTTTTCAGATAAGTTTCTCCTTTCTTTAAAACTTCAATAGCAAGATATCCCTCTGGATTATAAATGTAATCTTTGATGTTAGTATTGTCAGAATAGGTTTCTTTTACAATTCTCCCACTAGCGTCTAATTGATAAGTTGTCGTGGTTCCATTAGCTTTTTTTAAAATGATCTGATCAGTTGAGTAACTATAAAGATTCAAAGAGTCACCATATTTGGCTGTTACTACCCTTGCTTTACTATCATAAGTATAATTGATTTTGCCTTTTGCTCCTGTACCAAGACCATCCAGGATAGTATAACTATTCTCTTTCAGTACACAGCCATCTACTTTTACCGGTGGTAATTCTATCTCGGGATCCTTATCATCTTTTTTGCAGGAAGCTATAAACAGTGCGGTGACTGAGATTAATAATAACAATTTTTTCATCTTTACTTTTCTTATAAAGATAATTAAATTAATCGATATTTAAAATAAGTTTTTCATTCCCATGATGCCGAGCAAACCTCCTGTATGCAAAGCAATGACTTTCTCTTCCTGAGCGAAATAATTTTTAAACCCCAGATCATTTATCGCAAAAAACATCTTCGCTGTATAAACGGGATCAATCAACATCCCGTGTTCAGCTGTAAAAACCTTAATAAAATCCAGTAACTCTGGTTTCGTTTTCGCATAGCCTCCAAAATGATATTCTGTATGTAAAATTAATCTTTCATCCGTAGCTACATAATGGCCTATTTCTTCCCTGATAAAGTCACCTCCCTTTAATACAGGGATCACATGGAGCTTCATTTTTAAGCCTGCTTTTTGAATTCCCTGTAATAAACCTGCAGCCGTTGTACCCGTTCCTGCTGCACAAAAAAGATGGTCTATATCTTTGGGAAGCTCGGCAATGATTTCTGCACATCCCAATGCTGCTTCAGCAGAAGCCCCGCCTTCATCAATAAAATAAGTATCAGCATGTTTTGCGGCATACTCAAGGTAACAAGCACGCTTATCTTTATAAGCCTCTCTGTCGATAAAAATCAGCTCCATTCCATATAAAGAACAAAGGACCAGCATTTCATTATTTACCTTTTCTCCCCTCACAAAAGCAGTTGCTTTTAATCCCGATCTCGCAGCTGCAGAAGCAGTAGCCACCAGGTGATTCGAATAAGCTCCGCCAAAAGTGACCAGATGATTTTTATTTTCAGTAGCAGCGGCCTTTAATATATACTTCAGTTTACGCCATTTATTCCCCGAAATATAAGGATCAATTAAATCATCCCTTTTGACCCATAGCCTGAATAAATGCGCATGTTTTAACTGTTGTAACGGGCTGTGTAAATCTGTAAACATGAACAAATTTAACGCGTTTGGCTTAAAATTAAACTATAAACAATTTTATCGGCTAAATTTCAACTTTTCTACAACTTAAAGATTAGTTTTGTAAAATGGAATTATTATAGGGTCTGCTCTCTTAAAGAGTACCAGGCTGTGTATTTGTCCATAAAATTTGATAAAATAAATAATGGAAAACAATAACAGCGGACTGGAATTAGAAGAGCAGGATTTATACGAACATTTTAATATTGTTGTAGACAAAGGGCAGTCCCTATTGCGAATAGATAAATTTTTGATGCACCGTATGGAAAATGCTTCAAGAAATCGTATCCAAAATGCGATTGAAGCAGGTAACGTACTGGTGAATAAAGCCACTATAAAAGCTAGCTATAAAGTTAAACCAGCCGATGAGATCTCGATCGTATTTCCTCACCCACCAAGAGATACTGAAGTTTATCCGGAAGACATCCCATTGGATATCGTCTATGAAGATGATGATTTACTTATTGTAAACAAGGTTGCAGGAATGGTTGTACACCCTGGATTTAACAATTATACAGGTACTTTGGTTAATGCGCTTGCATTCCATTTTGAATCCTTGCCACAATTACCCGGTAATGAAGGCAGGCCTGGACTAGTACACCGTATTGATAAGGATACTTCAGGATTGCTGATCATCAGTAAAAATGAAATTACGATGACTAAGCTGGCTAAACAATTTTTTGACCACAGTATTACCAGGAAATATCTGGCTTTAGCCTGGGGCGATATCAAAGAAAACGGTACAGTTTCCGGTTATATCGGCCGTAGTGCCAAAAATAGGATCGTCATGGATGTTTATGACGAAGAAGATAAAGGAAAGTGGTCAGTTACACATTACACTGTTTTAGAACGTTTAGGCTATGTAACTTTAATCAGCTGTCAGCTTGAAACAGGTCGTACACACCAGATCAGAGCTCACATGCAGCATATTGGTCACCCATTATTTAACGATGCGAATTACGGCGGAGATAAGATCCTTAAAGGAACGACGTTTACAAAGTATAAACAATATGTAGCCAACTGCTTTGAGATGTTACCGCGACAAGCTTTACATGCACAGACTCTAGGTTTTATACACCCAACCACTAAGGAATATATGGAGTTTGAAGCACCATTACCTCCGGATTTTGATTCTGTACTTAACAAATGGAGAAACTACATCGCACAGCCATAAAAATTTAATGCAACAAGAATATATTTTACATAACGATCAATTCATTGCGATAGACCAAGCTATCCTGACAGCCAGTAACAGAGGCTTCAGGTATGGCGACGGGCTGTTTGAATCTATGCGCATGTCTGGCGGTAAACTGAAGTTTGCTGAACTGCATGCTGATCGTTTACAAGCGGGCATGAATGCATTGAAAATGGAAGGAGGGATTCTATTTGATGATTATTTCCTTAAACAGAAAACTGCTGAGCTTTGTAAACGCAATAAACTAAAAGATAATGTGAGGTTTCGCTTGTCTGTTTACCGGGATGGTGAAGGGTTGTATACACCTGATGGTAACAAATCAGGATATGTACTGGAAGCGGGCCCGCTTGCTGCGGGAGGTTATGAACTGAATAAAAAGGGACTGATCATCAATGTTTACGATGAGATCACTAAACCGATTAATAAACTTTCCACTTATAAGACCAGTAACTCGTTACTTTATGTGATGGCCGGTTTATATAAACAACAAAACCGGCTGGATGAAGCTTTTATCTTAAACCAGCACGGCTTTCTTTGTGAAAGTATCAGTTCCAATGTTTTTGTGATTTACGATAAGCAGATTTATACACCAGCGCTTTCTGAAGGATGTATTGCCGGGGTAATGCGTAACGTAGTTATGAAAGTGGCTAAAACCAACCAGATTCCTGTAATAGAAGCACAAATTAATCCTGAAGTCTTAAATGAGGCAGACGAGGTGTTTATTACCAACGCTACATCCGGTATACGCTGGGTGATGGGGTATGGTAAAAAACGATATTTTAATGAAATCACCAAGTCTTTAAGTTCTTTACTCAATGCGTTATAGCTATTCAGCTATAAACGCATTCCTCTTAAAAATTCATCGGCCATCATTCTTTTTTTACCCTCATACTGTACATCCAGTAAAGAAATATAACCATCCTGAGCCGCAAACTTTAAATAGCTTTTACCATCAGTTATAAACATACCAGGACTCACTGAAGGTGTTATTTCTTCAAATGTTGCTTTAAAAATCTTGATCGTCTTTTCATTTAATTCTGCAAACGCAGTAGGGTACGGACTTAGCCCCCTAATCAGGTTATAGATTGTTTTTGCAGAATTATTCCAATCCACTTTACAGAACTCCTTGAATATTTTAGGCGCATGTTTCAGTTCAGCAGAAAAAATCTGAGGCTGTTCTTTATAGTCATTGGCTTCAATTGCTTTTACTGTTTTAACCAATAAACCAGCACCAGCTTCCATCAGATGATCGTGCAAATCGCCAGCTGTATCGTCTTCAGCGATAGGTACAGTCTCTGAGAAAATAACGTCTCCGGTATCAATTTCATGTTTCAGGAAAAACGTGGTCACTCCACTTTCTTTTTCTCCATTAATGATTGCATGATTAATTGGCGCGGCACCGCGGTACTGTGGTAAAAGAGAACCGTGCAAATTAATTGTTCCTTTAGCAGGCATATTCCATACTACTTCAGGTAACATACGGAAAGCAACGACAACGTGCAGATCTGCATTTAAAGCTTTCAGCTCTTCGATGAAATCAGGATCTTTTAATTTTAGTGGCTGCAATACTTTTAAACCTTTTTCTACAGCATATTTTTTAACCGCACTTTCCTGTAATTTCTGTCCTCTTCCTGCTGGTTTATCCGCTGCGGTAACGACTCCCACGATATCAAATCCGGCTTCTGCTAAAGCATTTAAAGAAGCAACGGCAAAATCGGGCGTTCCCATGAAAACTATTTTCATATGTGTTTGTTTGGTTTATTCGTGATCAAATTATTGTAAGGCCAGGATGGTTAAGCATCCTAGCTTTCTTTAGCAAAATAACTAAAAATTTAACGCATATTTTGTTTAATCTATATGGTTCAGACTTCAGAAGAAATTAAAGAAATTGGTTTGGTATATGTTACTGACAGTATGCCTGGTCTTTACCGTAAAGGAAAACCTGGAAAGTTTTATTACGAAGACCATAGCGGTCAGCGGGTAAAAGATGAAGCGCAGCTGGAAAGAATTAAAGCATTGGTATTACCACCTGCCTGGACTGAGGTCTGGATTGCAGCAAAAAAGAATGCTTATTTGCAAGCAACCGGAATGGATGTCGCAAAACGAAAACAATACCGTTACCATACCAAATGGACTTCCCGCAGATCTGATCTCAAATATTACCGGTTACTGGAGTTCGGGAAAGCTTTGCCACAAGCCAGGAAGAGAATCGCAAAAGACCTGAAGAGACCTGTGTACGATGAACAGAAGGTTTTGGCTATCTGTGTACAACTCATGCAAAAGACACTCATTCGCGTTGGCAATGAGGCTTACGCGCAACTTTATGGGAGCTATGGTTTGTCTACACTAAGAAATAAACACGCTAAAATAAATGGAAATGTGCTCCAATTGAAATTTGTAGGTAAAAAAGGGGTAAAGCAAGAAGTTGCCCTTAATGATAAAAACCTCGCCAAAATGGTCAAAAGCTGTATGGAGATTCCTGGACAAGACTTGTTCCAATATTATACAGCTGATTCAGAACGCAGGGCGATAGATTCAGGAATGATTAACAATTATATCAAAGAGATTACCGGAAGTGATTTTACAGCTAAAGATTTTCGTACCTGGGGTGGAACACTAGAAGCTTTAAGGCAGCTGGCCATTTGTACAGGCAATGTGGAAGAAGAACGGCCTAAGAAAAAGATTATTACCGAAGTTATGAAGTGTGTAGCCAGTAAATTAGGCAATACGCCTGCTGTCTGCAAAAGTTCCTACGTATATCCTCTGCTGATCGAAGCTTTTGAACAGGATCAGTTGTTAAAATATATGAAGAAAATACATACAACCAGGCCTGATACTATTCAGGCTATGGAAAATGATGAAAAAGTCCTGATGCGGTTCCTCAAAGCAGTTCAAAAGAAATTATAGCTGGATTTTATTCTAATCTGATGCCCAGATCACGATAGCTTTTAAGGTTTTCATGGTCAGGATCCGTGTCTGTAATAATGATGTCAAGGTCACTTGTACTAGTGATATAATAGGGCTCTGTGGTATCTAGCTTTTCAAATGTAGCAATCGCGATCACTTGTTTGGAAGTTTCCACCATGGCCTTTTTAATCTGGCAGTCTTCATAACTTATGCCTGTAACTCCTGAAATCAGGTCAATACTGCATATTCCAAGAAAACAGATGTCCGGGCGAATACCCCGGATAGTTTGTATGACTTCAAAACCTGTGGTAGAAAAAGATGATTTATTTAATCGGCCACCTAGAAAAATAACTTCAATAAAAGGGTGATCTTCCAGTACAGTAGCTACTGGAAAGCTATTGGTGACTACTGTAATTTGCAGGTCTCTGGGTAAATGTGTTGCAATAGCCAGTACAGAAGTACCTGAATCAAATAAAACAACCTGTCCATTTTTGATTAGTTTTATTGCTTTTTGTGCGATGATTTCTTTATGAGATACGTCATAATGTTCTCTTTCCCTGAAATGCTGGGGTATAGGAGAACGGGAAATAGCTCCGCCACGTACTGCTTTTAATAGTCCCTGATCTGATAATTCTTTAATATCGCGTCTTACGGTATCTTCAGATACCTCTAATAGCGTACTTAAATCCCCTAAAAGTACTTTTCGTTCTTTACGGATATGCTCAATAATAAGTTGTAATCTTTCGGCCTTAATCATCTTAGTTGCAAAGATACAAATAAAAACTATTGTATTGTTGCAATATATTGCAACTTATTGCTATATTTGTTGCAATATATTACGAACTATGAATAGAGACAGAAAAACAATAGCCATCGATATGGATGGAGTAATTGCCGATACAGAAGCACAGTTTATGGATTGGTATGAAAAGGAACACGGGATACGGGTTCCACGAGAAGAAAGACTAGGTGTGCCGGAGCCGGATGGATTTCCTGATAAGACTGCTATCAGAAGATATGTTTATACTCCGGGATTTTTCAGGACGATTCCCGTAATGCCAGGAGCAATTGAGGCAGTGAAAACTTTAATGGAAGCTTATGAGGTTTTCATTGTATCTGCTGCAACAGAATTTCCGCAATGTTTATCAGAGAAGCTGGAATGGTTAAATGAATATTTTCCTTTTATCAGCTGGACAAACATCGTTTTGTGTGGTGACAAGAGTATTATTGATACAGATTACCTGATTGATGATCATTGTAAGAATCTTGACTTTTGTAAAGGAAAGCCTATCATGTTTAACGGATCACATAATGTAAATCAGTTACACCATACACGGGTAATGAATTGGGATGAAGTATTGGATTTGTTTGCGCAAGAAAAGCTATCAGCAGTATAAATCCATTTGATGTACCAGAATAAAGATAAACCTCCTCCCAATTTGGGAAGAGATTTCTTTATGCGTCTTTTTTAGGGGCCTTCTTTATAGATTCAACAGGTTGTTCTTCCCGCTCTCTCTTTTTTGCTGGATTTTTAAACTGAGGTTCATCTTTAGTATAATCTTCGTCCTCTGGTTTTTTTACCGCTTTATTTCCTTCATCAACCTCAGGAATAGGTTCCTGAAAGTTGCTGCTTGGTTTTTCGTTTTTTCTTTTGGGGTCCTTGTTCATCGCTGATCAGTTTAAGGTTAAGGATACAGCAAGTATTTCTTGCGCATCTTTTTATACTGACTTAATCCTGGTTCCCAGCTTGCCCTGATTTCTTTTTCAGATTTGCCTGCAATAATTTGCTCCTTTAAGCTATAAACACCAGCGAGCTTATCAAAATTATTCATTTGCTTGCTGAGCTTGAAGTTGAAAAAATCTGCTTTATCCGGATAAGCCTGGTACAATTCAATAAGCCACTTTAGGTTTAACACCTTATCCTTCCTAAGGTTTGAAATATTATAATTTCTCAGGTCCAGACCGTAGCATTCCTGGTTTTGATGTAAAGGAGTTTCTGCCATTCCTTTGATACTTTTCGGCGTGAAAGAAAAGCTATATTTTCCTTTCAGTGCCGGCGCACCTAAAACTGTAAACGGAAACAGTGTACCACGGCCCTGGCTCAAGTATGTTCCTTCAAAAAGGCATAACGTAGGGTAAAGTAGAATAGATTGCTGTGTATTTAGATTAGGAGAAGGCTTAACAGGTAAATCATAAGGCATATCGTGGTTGTAATTGGCGACTTTAATAATCGTGATTTTACATTGCACTTTATTTTTCAGCCAGGCTTCCCCATTTAACATTTGTGCATATTCTCCAACGGTCAGTCCATGAACAATTGGAATTGGTTTTAATCCGATACCAGATATCAGTCTGGAATCCAGAATCGGGCCGTCAATATAAAAACCATTGGGATTTGGCCTGTCCAGAATGAGCAGTTCTTTTTTATTTTCTGCGCAAGACTGCATCACATATTGCAAGGTATTGATATAAGTATAGAAACGTACACCTACATCCTGAATATCAAATACCATGATATCAACATCGGCTAAATCGGCCGGGGTAGGAATTTCATGTTTACCATATAAGGAGATTGCTTTAATTCCTGTTTTCTGATCTATTGCATCATCTACTTTGATTCCTGCACTGGCATCGCCTCTGAAACCGTGCTCAGGCCCAAAGATTTTGACAATATTTACACCACGTTTTAAGAGACTGTCTACAGATGTAATCTCATTAATGACGGAAGTTGGGTTAACTACCATTCCAACTCGTTTTCCTTTAAGCAGTGGCAAGTATTTTTCAGTTTGTGCAGCTCCGGTCAGGATTTCATGGCTTTCAGTTTTCCGTACTACTGACTTCAGGCTGGAACTATCGCTCTCTGTCACTTTAGCATTAGCACAGGCTTGCAGGCTAAGCATAGCCAGGCAAACCGGGAGTATTATTGAGGAAGTTAGTTTCATAAGACCTTTTTTTACTTATTATGGTTGAATTCAAAATCAAATAACCATTTTTGCTATTGTCTGTTTTTGTTTAACCAGGCCCTAAGTTACAGTTTATTAAAAATTTTGAATACAGAATATTTCATAGCCAGGCGAATTGCCATTAAATCAGAACGTACATTTTCTAAGCTAATCGTCCGTATTGCTATTGCGGGGGTTATGCTGAGTCTTGCCGTTATGATGTTGTCGGTTGCCATTATTAAAGGCTTTAAAACAGAAATACAAGAAAAAGTAAGAGGATTTGTTGGGGACGTAAGGATTTTTAAACTCGATTTAAACAATTCCTTTGAACTCACGCCTTTTGTCCCTACGGCCAAAACTTTAACCGATCTGGAACAAAATAAGGATATTGCTTATTTTCAGTCTTATGCTACAAAACCAGCTATCATTTCGGCGAACGATGAAGTAGAAGGGATTAACTTTAAAGGGATAGAGCGTAATTTTAACTGGGATTATATCAAGAAACATTTGGTTAGCGGCAGGATCATGGACTTTTCCGACAGTACTAAAGCGACTAAAGAAATCCTGATCTCTTCTTTCACTGCCAACCGGCTTAAACTTAAAACCGGAGATAGCTTTATCATGTATTTCGTGCAAAATCCTCCGCGTAAGCGTCCATTTAAGATTGTCGGGATTTATGATATCGGAGTAGAGGAGATTGATAAAAGTTTTGTGCTGGGTGACATTAATATAATCAGGCGTTTAAATAACTGGCAGCCTAATGAGATTGGCGCGATTGAAATCAAGCTTAAAGACTTCTCTCGTCTGCAGCCTGCCTCAGATAAGATTTATTCTTCTATGGAGATTAATCTTAAATCGGAATCCGTCAAAGAATACTTTCCGAATATCTTCACGTGGTTATCGTTATTGGATGTGAATACCAGGGTATTACTTGTTTTAATGATGATTGTTGGAGTAATTAATATGATTACAGCCCTGCTGATCATGATTTTGGAAAGAACTAATATGATTGGGATGTTAAAAGCTTTTGGAATGACTGATTATAGTGTAATGAAGGTCTTTTTATACAATGCTTTATACCTGGTTGGAGTAGGCTTGATACTTGGGAACATCCTGGGTTTAGGTTTGGGCTTTTTACAGCAATATACGCATGTATTCAGGCTGAATCAGGGATCTTATTATTTATCTTACGTACCAATAGAATTCCATTTTATTGATGTACTGCTTCTTAATCTCGCTATAATTGTAATTTGTTTCGTGGTATTGATCCTGCCGTCGTTACTGGTTAGCAGAATATCTCCGCTAAAAGCAATACGTTTTAAATAAAAAGCTGCATTTTGATATAAAAAAAAGGTTGCACCGAAAGATGCAACCTTTTTTTTAAAGGGCTATTTATCTGCTTTACTTTGCGTTTTTCACATATTTATCTAACCAGGAATTCATCTCCCACAGGCAGTGCAAAATGTTTTCTTTACCACGATAACCGTGTGCTTCATAAGGTAAGAAGACCAATCTTGTTGTTCCTCCATGACCTTTGATCGCATTAAATAAACGCTCACTGTTAATTGGGAAAGTACCTGTATTATCATCAGAGTCTCCATGAATCAGTAACAGTGGAGTTTTGATCTTATCCGCATAGCTGAAAGGGCTCATTTCATAATATAATTGTGGAACTTGCCAATAAGTACGGTCTTCATTCTGGAATCCAAAAGGAGTCAGCGTTCTGTTATAAGCACCGCTGCGGGCAATACCAGCTTTAAACAGATTGGTATGCGCTAATAGATTTGCAGTCATAAATGCGCCATAACTATGTCCGCCTACTGCCATTCTGTTCCTATCTCCAACACCAAGATCAGCAAGTTTATTGATCGCAGCTTCTGCATTTAATTTTAACTGCTCAACAAATGTATCGTTCGGTTTTTTTCCTTCTCTGGCTACAATTGGCATTTCTGCATTGTCAAGCACTGCATATCCTTGTGTAACCCAGTAAATTGGAGAACCCCAGCTTAACATCGTGAAACGGTCCTTGGAACCTCTGATTTGCGCTGCATCAGCCGCAGAATTAAATTCGCGAGGATAAGCCCAGATCAATGTAGGTAATGGACCATCTTTAGCCTTGTCATAACCTTTTGGTAAATATAAATTACCAGTCAGATCTATACCGTCAGCACGCTTGTATGTGATTTTTTCTTTAGTAGTTCCTTCCAGACCCGGGTATGGATTGGTAAAATCAGTTACCGGTCTGTCTGCTATTCTAAGTACCAGGTTTTTAATGTAATAGTTAGGCACATCTTTTTGCGACTCTTTTCTGGTTAACAACACCAATTTATCGGCGTCCAGGACATCTGCCACATATTCATAAGAACCTTCTGCACTGCGCCAGATAATCTCGTTCTTTTTAGAAGCCAGGTCAAATTTTGCCAGGAAAGGTAAATCTCCTTTTGGAGACGAGCCTGTCATATTGTTCATTAATAACTTGGTCCCGTTATCTACAGTTTGTACAACCTGACGGCCAAGTGTATTCTTTTCTGTAACTGGATTACCAGGATTATTGTAATTATCAGTCTCATTTAATTCATACAAAGTCTCTATTGTTCCAGTTGTTGGGTTATAGCGACTTAGTTTGATGGTTTGTTTACCACGAAGTTCTTCCTTAACCAAGGCAAGAGTCCCATTTCCCCAGATCGTTTCACGGTAACGTGTAACTGTTTTAAAAAGCTCTTTGGCCTCACCAGAGAATGGTGCGCTTAACGCATAGATCGCATCATGAAATGGGACTTGCTTTTTGATCAGTCCGCTGTCTAATGGCTGTGCCCATGTGATCGTTGCTGCCTGGTCTGCTCTCCAATCATAACCGCGGGGAACATTCTGTGTATTGTCATTTCCGGATGGCGTACTCTCTTTAGAAGGTAATTCTGCCAGAACTTTAATCGATTTACCAGACAGGTCCGTGATTTTAACAATAGTAGGGAAACCATAAGCAGGTACCAGGTAAGAGAAAGGCTTGCTGATTGTTTCTTGCAACAGATATTTTTTGTCTGGAGAAACATTGACATCAGCATACATCGCTGGCTGGCCGATTAAAGTTTGTGTGCCATTTTTATATTGAACCAATTGAGAAGTTGCAAAGAACTCGAATAATTGCTCGTCAAATGGAGTTTTAATTAAATCCTGATAGGTTGGGTTTGGTGCAGCCTTGCCAACATTCTGTTGTATAGATGGGCCTTTAGGCAGTAATGGTTTAACCGGAATTGCACTGGCTGGCTTTGTAGCTACCCGGTATAAAACGGTCTGATCATCTACCCAGGTAATTCCACCACCTAAAGTTACATTTAAAGGTTGTTGATTAATTTTAACCGCTTTTAAGGTTGCGATATCAATGATATATAAATCAACGCCTTTTTGAGTGGTCTGTGTGAATGAAATTTTATTTTGTGAAGGATTCCACGCTGCGTTGGCTGCAGCTAATGGAGCAGGAAGGCCATTAATTTTGGCAATTTTCCCTGTTTTAATATTTTTCAGCGTCAAGTCGTTAATAAATGTCTGTCTGCTTGGAGAGAAATTATTAGGGTTGATGCGTAATCCTGCGATGCGGAATTCTGGCATTGCCAATTCTTCTACAGAAGGGTATGAGTTTCTGGTGCTGAGCAGCATCCATTCTGCTTTACTGTCAAGACTCACTGTAGGTGTGGGTTTGGCTAATAAAAGATCGGTAATTGCTTGAGGTGGCAGTTGGTAATTGACCGCATCTTGTGCAAATACGCCTGTGGCAGCCGTAAATAAAAATAAGGTCAGTAATGATTTCTTCATATTGATGGGAATTTGTTAATCTGGTAAAACTACAAAAAGCAGTCACCTGATCCGCTTTTATCGTATCAAAATATTGATACAATAGCAATTTAAATCTGATATTTTACGGTTTCGTACAGATCATAACAGATATTGTGCTTATTTCCGTAAATTTGGCGAAATATCAATTTTAACTGAAATACTGTGTCGTTAGATAAATTAAAACTAAGTAAGCCCCTGATTACAGCAATGACTGATGCAGGGTACTTAACTCCCAAAGAAATCCAGGCGAAAACTATGTCTAGAATTCTGGGTGGACAAGATATACTTGCTGTAGGTCCGGAAGGATCAGGTAAAACAACAGCCTATATCCTTGGCGTTTTAATGCGTTTGAAGTATACGAAAGATGATGCGCCAAAAGTATTAATATTAGTGGCGGATAAGGATCGCGCAATTGCTGTAATTGATCAGTTTATTTCGTTAAGTAAAAACAGAGACCTGAATATTGTTGGTCTTTATGGTACGGGTGGGGTAGAGGCTGAAGTTAATGAGTTGGTTTTAGGGATCGATATTGTTGTCGCTACACCAACCAGAGCAAGAGCTATCTATTTGAAACTGGGTTTGAACTTAAGTAAACTTCAAACTTTCATTGTAGATGATGCCGCATTGATTGTACAACAGGGAATGCAGTTGCCTGTTTGTGAACTAGCAAGAAGTGCTGGTAAATGTCAGCATTTGGTTTTCACAGAGGTTATCCATGAAAAATTAACAAAAATGACGGATCAGTTCCTGAATTTCCCTACAGTAATTGAAGTAGAGGATTTTGGGGATTCAAAAACTGAGACCGTTACACAAGTACTTTACCAGGTCCCGAATTATAAGACTAAGATAAATCTGCTGCGTCATTTATTACGTGATGATGAAGTATTCAATAAGGTAGTAGTTTTTGTGAATTCAAGACTTACTGCACAGAAGGTGGCTATCAGTATCTCTAGCCCTAAAGAAATGGAATTCTCTATGTTCAGGCCATTACATTTTGATGAAAATGGTTTTGACGATTTTGAAGATTTCAAACAGAGTGAAGAAGCAAGGGTACTTGTAGTAGCCAATCAGGGTGAAGGTCCTTTAAATTTAGATGGCATTCCATTTATCTTCCACTTTGACGTACCTGAAGAAAAGGAAACTTTCTTAAGCCGTATTATTAAAAACAAAGAAAATCCTGAAGAGGTAGTCGCTATTACATTTGCGACAGATATGGAGCTTGTTCAAGTGAAAAAGATTGAGCAGTCAATTGGTCAGAAGCTTGAATTAATGGAGTTACCAGAAGAGCTTTTAATAGAAAAAGCACTGAGACCAAAAGGGTTTGATAAAAACCGCGTGGTCAAGGTCAAAGCTGAAGAACCTGCTGGTGGCGGAGCTTACCATGAGAAAAAAGAAAGCAATTCAAAGAATTATAATTATGGTATCGGCCAGAAGGCAAAGATGACCATGAAGAAAAAACATTCTTAATCCTATACAAAATAAGGGGCCTGTTCATGAAAACAGGCCCCTTATTTTTGCAATAATATCAGGTTATTTATAACTTCTTAGCTTCGTTCCAGTACACATCCATTTCTGCTAAAGTCATATCCTGCAGAGCCTGGCCATTATCTTTTGCTTTGCTTTCTATATATTGGAAACGCTTAATGAATTTTCTGTTTGTTTTCTCTAACGCATTTTCAGGATTGATGCCAATAAATCTTGCATAATTGACCAATGAGAAAATAAGGTCCCCAAACTCTGATTCCGCTTTTTCAATATCTATCGCTTCGTTGTCAACGACATTGTATTCATTTTTAAATTCCTGAAGTTCTTCTTCTACCTTTTCCCAAACCTGAGTTTTATTCTCCCAGTCAAAACCGATTCCTCTAGCTTTTTCCTGAATTCTGCTGGCCTTTACCAAAGCAGGAAGCGAAGCGGGAACACCGCCCAATACTGACTTGTTGCCTTCCTTTAACTTAATTTGTTCCCAATTGCGTTTGACATCATTTTCATCCTTTACTTCCACATCACCATAAATATGAGGATGGCGGTTGATCAGTTTATCGCAAACACTATTCAATACATCTACTATGGTGAAATCATTTGTTTCCGAAGCAATTTTTGCGTAGAAAACCAGGTGCATCATTACATCCCCTAACTCCTTTTTAACCTCAGTTAAATCACCATCCAGAATCGCATCAGACAGCTCATAGGTTTCCTCAATTGTGAGGTGACGTAAAGTTTCCATAGTTTGCTTTCTGTCCCATGGACATTCCGTTCTTAAGGTATCAAGTACAGTTAATAACCTTTGAAACGCAGAAGAAGGATCAGCTGCGGTAATAGGAGGGATATTGTTTGGCATAGGATTTTCTTTAATATAAGCGCTAAAATAATAAACCCATTCTATTTAAAAGAATGGGTTTATTTTAAAAAGATGCTGTAATCCTGTTACTCAGGTTCTTCCAATTTTATTTTCTTTGTAATGCGGTATACCTTTCGTTTCCGCTCCGGTTTTTCCTGCTCACCTAATAAAACACCCCATGGCTTTAGCTCTTCTACACGGTCAAAGATGATTTTCAACATAGCCAGGTAAGGAATACATAGAAACATTCCTGAAATGCCCCATAACATTTCGCCAACAACGATTCCGATAAAAGCAAATAAAGCATTGATTTTTACTTTCGAGCCTACTACCAGCGGCATCAGAATATTGCCATCCAATGTATGTATAGCTACATAGGCGATAAGAACAAACAAAACTTTAGCAGCACCAGCTGTTGCAAAAGTAATCAGCACACTGATGAGTAAAGAAGAGAAAATCCCGATATAAGGTACCAGGTTGAAAATACCCGTAATCAAACCTAAAAGGACCGCATACTTTACGCCTAATAATGACAATACGACAATCGTCAATGTCGTCACGATCAGCATTTGAAGGAATAATCCTAAAATATAACGCTTAATAATGTACTGAATTTGCTCCACTATTTGTTTAACCTTCTCTGCATGTTCCTCTTTAAAAACAGTAATCAGGAAAGTAAACAAGATACGACGGTAATTCAAAATGAAGAAAGTGAACAATAAAAGAAAAGCCAGAAACAATAAAGTTGAAGATAGCGTCATTAATGTGGCACCTAAAACAGTAGCACTGGAAGCTAATGCACTGGTTGCACTATCTTTTAAATAATCAATTTGTTTATGTGCATTGACATTAAAAGTATGGGACACCCACACTTGCAAAGATTCAAATGAATGTACCGCTTGTTGCTTCAATAAAGGCCAGTCCTGACCTAAATCGGTGAGCTGGCTCGCCAGGAAGAGCATAATGCAGGTAATAACCGCAATCATGAGGATAACCGATACAATAGAGGCCAGACTTCTTTTAAACCTCCATTTCCGCTCCAGGAAATTTGCCAGTGGTAATAATAAAAGCGCTAATAAAAAAGAAGCCAGTAACGGTGCCAGCAGGCTATGGCCTAAAATAGCCAGATACCCAAGGCAGATAATTGAAAATAAAACCAAAGCAAGTTTGGCGTAAAATGGAGGGGAGATGTTTTTCATGCTTAGGTGAATTTAATAATAAAGTCTGGCTAAAAACAAATGCCCTGCCAAAATAATTAGCAGGGCATGATAAACAGATCGTTATTAGTTTCTTACTCCCATGCACTGGCCTCATCCAATATAGAAATGACTTCTATATCCAGACGTAAAGCTGCTGCCTTGGTCAGATTCTTTAATTGCTCCAGACTGGTTACACTTGCAATCGGTGAAGTTACCGATGGTCTGGCCATTAGCCAGGCCAAAGCAACGCTTGCCACAGAAGAATTGTATTGCTCTGAAACTTCATCCAATGCCTTTAAAATCCTGAAACCTCTTGGGTTCATAAATTCTTTGACCGCACTGCCTCTCTGACTTTTGCCCAGATCTGCCTCTGAACGATACTTTCCGGTTAGAAAACCACTAGCCAGTGAATAATAATTGATTACTCCGACCTGGTGGTCCAGACAAATCTGTTCCAGCTCTTTTTCAAATCCCTCTCTTTTATATAAATTGTATTCAGGCTGGAAACTCTGATACTTTGGCAGGCTCAAACGCGCACTGGTTTCTAAAGACTCCTTAAATCTTTCAGCACTAAAATTTGAGGCGCCTATCCACCGCACTTTTCCTGCTCTGATCAATTGATCATAAGCTTCCAGTGTTTCCTGTACCGGAGTTTCCAGATCATCGTAATGAGACTGATAAAGATCGATATAGTCAGTTTTTAACCTAAGCAGAGAAGCATCAACAGCTTCCAGTATATATTTTTTTGAAAGGCACTTTTTTCCGTCTGGATCCATATTACTACCTACTTTTGTAGCTAATATGATTTGATTGCGGTTATTCCGTGACTTTATCCAATTCCCGATAATAGTTTCAGATTCGCCACCCTTATTGCCCGGTACCCATCTGGAATATACATCAGCAGTATCAATGAAATTAAACCCCGCTGCTATAAAGCCATCAAGAACTTCAAAAGATTTTTTCTCGTCTAATGTCCATCCAAAAACATTTCCCCCAAAAGTTACTGGCGAAACCAGTAAATCTGTATTACCTAATTTTCTTTTATCCATTGTAAATATTTGTTTTTCTTAGTAAGTTGTCTTATCCAAGGTAGCCCTAAAAACAAATCTAAATGGCAAAAGTTCAAGTTTAGTCCGGAATTTGTAAATTAAAACTCTAATGCTTCACCAGGAATTTTAGTTGCACGCAGCATTTCGCGTTTTCCAGGAGCACCAGGAAGCTTTTCAACCTTCATACCGCAACTTTTTAAGGCACGTTTTAGTTTTCCAGTGATGGCATAGGTCACAAAGATTCCATTTGGTTTTAAGAAAGAACAAACATGGCAAATGATTTCATCCGACCACATTTCCGGTTGATGTTGTACAGAGAAAGCATCAAAATAAACCAGATCAAATAGTTTCTCCGCTTTAAAAGCATCCAGCGTAGTGTGTGCTATGGTCAATTCCTGATGTTGATTTAAAGCAGTTGCCGCGCATAATGCAGCTGCATAAACATTCATCAGGCTATCCCAGATCGGCGCAGGCACGTATTGATTATATTGTGTAGAGATTAATTCCTCTTTGCTCAGTGGATAAGCCTCAATTCCAGTGTAACTCAAGGAAAGCCCATGCTCATCTGCATAAGCAGAAGTCAGCAGGAAATTCAGCCCCGTACCGAAACCAATTTCCAGTATAGCTATAGGCTGATTGGGAAAAGTTATTTCAGCCTGTTTTAGTCCTGCATCTATAAATACATGCTTACTTTCCTGTAATGCACCATGTTTAGAATGGTAGTGTTCACCAATGGTTTCGTTATATAAAGTGTTGGAGCCGTCTGCAGTTTGTGTGATGATATTCATTTCTACAAATTTACCACATAAATTCTAAACAAGCTTTGTAGATTAGCGCCAAATTATTAAGATTAAAATACAATTATGAATAAAAAAATCTACCTGATCATTATTGTCTCAATATTTTCAAGTACTATAGCATTCGCACAAGGGAGCCTTGATATCCATTTCAATGGAATGGGCTTTATGGATAACAGGGAGTATAAGGATTACATTTCCAGATCTAATACTTATTCAGGTACCAGGCTCGCGCTTGACCTTGGTTTAAACCTCGACAGTAACAACCACTTTATTGTAGGGGTAAACGGATTACATGAATTCGGTTCCAGCCGCTTTATGAAGGTAGATCCGGTTGCTTACTACAACTATACTAACAAAAACTGGAATTTTAATATTGGTGCATTCTCTAGGGAAGGACTACTTAGTGATTATCCTCGTGCCTTACTAAATGATACTTTGCGCTATTATCGCCCAAATGTACAAGGGATGTTATTAAAATATCAAAATGAGCATTTTACAGAAACCGTATGGATTGACTGGTTAAGTAAACAATCACCAACCGACAGAGAGCAATTTTTGGTAGGATTATCTGGAAAATATCGTCCGGTAACTACAGGGCCTTTTTATGTGACACATTATTTCCAGCTGATGCATAATGCCTATACCTCCAATGAACAAGCTGGTGACCATATAGAAGATAATGGTGGTTTACAAGTTAAATTAGGATTGGATTTTAGTCATAAGACGATATTGGATTCTTTAACAATTGAAGCCGGAGCCTTGATGTCTATTGAAAGAATCAGGGATGTCACAGACCTGAATACCCCAAAAGGATTTGTGGCCAGCGCTTACCTGGGTTACAAACGTTTTGCCTTATATGATGAGTTTTACAAAGGACAGGGATCACATATCAATTATGGAGATGGTTTTTATCAGAATAAAACCTATAACAGACTTGATCTGATGTATACCCCTTTGATTTTCAAAAATATCAGAGGATCATTTGTCTTTAGTTTGCATAATACTCCTTCAAGAATGAGCAGTCAGCAAGCATTCCGGTTAACCTTCGATTTAGGCAGAAAAGTCTTAACCAGGTTTTAAAGAAAAAAGGCCGCTGCAAATCTTGCAGCGGCCTTTTTGATACTAAGATAATTACCAAAGTCGAATTCTGTCTTCTGGTTTTTTGTATAATTTATCGCCAGGTTTCACATCAAACGCTTTGTACCAGGCATCCATATTTACAGGAGCACCAATAGTTCTGAATTCTCCAGGAGAATGCGGGTCAGTTTTAATCAGTTGTGCAGCATTATCCGGTAAAATATTACCTCTCCACACCTGAGCCCACGAAAGGAAGAAACGCTGATCAGGTGTAAACCCATCAATTTTTTCTTCAGACTGTCCTTGTTTCGTTAATTTAAACGCAGTATAAGCAGCATTTAAACCTCCTAAATCACCAATATTTTCACCCATAGTCAGTTTACCATTCACATGAATAGTATCCAATACCGCATATGAATCATATTGCTCACCTAGTGCTTTTGTTTTAGCTTCAAATTTTGTACGATCTTCATCTGTCCACCAGTTGCGCAGATTGCCATCTTTATCATACTGACTGCCACTATCATCAAAACCATGTGACATCTCATGACCAATTACCGCACCAATACCGCCATAGTTGATTGCATCGTCAGCATTTGCTGCGAAGAAAGGAAACTGTAAAATTCCAGCCGGGAACACAATCTCGTTCATCGTTGGACTATAATAAGCATTTACAGTTGGTGGTGTCATTCCAAAACGAGTACGGTCCACCGGTTTGCCCAATTGAGAAACCATATCATTATATCCCCAGGTGCCTACATTTCTAAGGTTTTGGAAATAAGTTTTGCGGTCAATATTCAATCCATCGTAAGTTTTCCATTTATCAGGATAACCGATTTTAGGGACAAAAGCATTTAGCTTAGCCAGCGCTTTTTCTTTAGTCACATCACTCATCCATTCTAACCCCTTAATTCTGATTTCAAAAGCGGTACGCAGATTTTTGATCATTTCTGTCATCCGGGCTTTAGCCTCAGGCTTAAAATATTTAGCCACATATAGTTGTCCCAATAACTCACCGATAGAACCGTCAGTTTTAGAAGACATCGTCTGCCACCTTGGGGTTTGTACCTTCTGACCTGTTTGTGCCTGATTAAAAGCAAATGCTGCTTTTACAAAAGGAGAACTTAAATTCGATGCTGAATTTTTAAGGATGTTCCATTCCAGATAAGTTTTCCAATCTGAAACAGGCACAGTAGTCAGCATATCATTCAGGCTGACAAAAAACTTAGGCGCACCTACTAAAACAGTATCCTGTCCTTTGACCAAAAGTTTTGGTAAAGTGGCAGTCCAGTTAATATTTGGTGTTGTCTTATCGAAATCAGCAACTATAAATTTATTATAGGTCTTGTAAGGATCACGCATTTCAAGGCGTGACATTTGAGCCTCAGCAAGTTTTTTCTCTATAGAAAGCACTGTATTTGCTTTTTGTTTCGCATCTGTTGCAGAACTACCAGTCAAAGTGAACAAAGTAGTCATATAATTCAGATAAGCTTCACGGATCTTTAAAGTCCGGCTATCATCTTTTAAATAATAATCACGATCTGGTAAAGTCGTTCCACCCTGACCAAGTTGTGCTACATACTTATTTACATTTTTCCTGTCTTGTCCTACATAGAAACTATACATCGGAGATCCGATACCAGAAGTACGCATCAGGATAACTTCATCCAGTATGCCCTTAATATCCTTAAGCTTGTTAATTCTGGCAAGATCAGCTTTAATAGGCGTGTAACCTAATTTTTCAATCGTAACGCTATCCATTGCGGCAGCGTAAAAATCACCCACACGTTTCTTTGGTGATCCAGCCGGTGCAGAACGATCTGCAGCAGCCTCTTCAACAATGCCTTTGACCGCATTAATGTTAAAATCTCTTAGTTCATTGAAACTTCCCCAGCGTGTTTCCTTGGCAGGAACAGGGTTATTTTTAATCCAGGTTCCACTGGCATATTCATAAAAATCGTCTCCCGGTTTTACGGTCAGATCCATATTTGCAGGATCAATAAACTTTGTGGGAACCTTTTGTGCATAAGAAGAGTAGCTTGCTGCTAATATTCCTAAGACTGCAAAATAGTTTTTCAGGTGTTTTGTATTCATCAGTTTTTTTAATAAGGCTTGCCTAATCCGCTCAAAATAACAAATGGGATTTACAAAAGCTTATTCTAATGAAAATATTACTGAGCAGCCGGATGCTTGTTCCGCTATCTGTTGAACCAATAATAGAGTTTGGTCAGTCCCAGTTTTTTGATGATTAATCCCGGAAGGAGGAATACTTTGATCGCTTTCATAAAATATAACCAGATGAATTAATTACAGTATTAACATAATTTAACATTTATTATTGTGCTGATACGAAATATTAGTTTATTAAGGTATTTTCCAAATTGGGTAAAATTCATCCCAGTAAGCCATAATTGCTATATTTGGCCATCAAATTTAAATCAATGAAGAAACTAGTTTTATTCGCCGTATTGCTTTCTGCCTCCGTAATTGTGAACGGTCAGCAGAAAAACCTGAGCATGACAGATGCCATGTTCAACGCACGTACGACGCTTGCCCCTCAAAAATTGAAGAATCTGCAATTCCTTTACGGAAAAGAAGATTACGTATATAGTAAAACTGTAAATGGTGGAATAGTTTGGTTTACAGGGAGTGCGGCAGCGAAAGAAGAAAAACTATTACTAAGCTTAACTCAACTCAATCAAAAATTACGTGCTGCAAAACTGGATACACTAAAAACGATGCCCGATATTTCCTTTAATCAGGGAGCAGACTGGATTATTCCTGTTCATGGCGCATCTTTAGCTTATAATCCAGTAAAAAACAGCTTTACCACTTTGATGGACAGTAAACTGGCTGGTCAAAGTAAAGCCGAAAGAAGCGTTTCCGGATATACCGCTTACCTTGATCATTACAATTTATTTGTGGACAATGGCAAAACAGCTAAACAAGTAACCACCGACGGAACGGAGAATATCGTTTACGCGTCTTCAGTACACCGTGATGAATTTGGTATTTCAAAAGGAACTTTCTGGAGTAACCAGGGCAAAAAGCTGGCCTTTTACCGGATGGATCAAAGCATGGTTTCGGATTATCCAATCATTGACTGGACAACCCGCCCGGCAAAAAACATCAATATCAAATATCCTATGGCGGGAGATAAAATCCATGAAGTAACCGTAGGTGTTTATAATGCAGAAACACAAACTGTCGTTTATCTTCAAACAGGAGAACCGGCAGAACAGTATCTAACCAATATTGCCTGGAGTCCTGACGACAAGTTTATTTATATCGCCGTTTTAAATCGCGGACAAAATCATATGGAATTTAAACAGTTTGATGCACAAACTGGTCAATATGTAAAAACACTTTTCGAAGAGCGGGATGAGAAATATGTAGAACCACTTGTGCCTGCATTGTTCCTTAAAAAGGATCCTCAGCAATTTATCTGGCAAAGTAACCGTGATGGATGGAATCAATTATACTTATACCATACAAACGGTAAATTGGTTAAACAGCTGACTAAAGGAAATTGGGAAGTCACCGAAGTCAAAGGCTTCGATGCAACAGGTGAAAATTTATTTTATGTTTCCACCGCAGAATCTCCGATCACCAGGAACTTATATGTCGTAAACATCAAATCTGGTCAGTCTAAAAGAATCACTTCGGGTTTTGCAGTGCATAAAACAGAAGTAAGTACTTCGGGGAATACTGTCCTTGATAATTTCAGCTCTACTAAAAATCCAGGCACTGTCGAACTGCTGG
Organism: Pedobacter sp. UYP1; assembly: GCF_040547305.1. Classification (NCBI taxonomy): domain Bacteria; kingdom Pseudomonadati; phylum Bacteroidota; class Sphingobacteriia; order Sphingobacteriales; family Sphingobacteriaceae; genus Pedobacter; species Pedobacter sp. UYP1. The sequence goes on from NZ_JBEPPL010000005.1 coordinate 76,460, forward strand.
ACGTTAAAAAAGGAGCTAAAAAACAAATTTTCCAATCGGCAGATCCACTGGCGAACTATGCTTTAGGTGCGTCATCTATTTTTACGATTAAAGGAAAAAGTGGCGATCCTATCTATTGTAATTTATTTAAGCCTGTAGCGCTCGACAGTACTAAAAAACATCCGGTTGTAGTTTACTGGTATGGTGGTTCACATGCACAATTAATTCTTGACCAGTGGAATGGAGGAGGAAGTAATTACTGGTTCCAATATCTTGCAGAGCAGGGCTTTGTAGTAATGGTCATTGACACCAGAGGAAGTGATAACCGTGGTAAGGCATTTGAGCAGGCGATGTTTAGAAAAGTAGGTGATGTGCAGATGGAAGATATGATGTCTGCAGTAGACTATTTGAAAGGGCTGTCTTATACTGATGAGAAAAACATGGGCTTATTTGGCTGGAGCTTTGGCGGGTTCAATACGGTAGATTTTATGGTGAACCATCCTGGTGTTTTCAAAGCAGCAGTAGCTGGTGGAGCAGTGACGAACTGGAATTTTTATGAGGCTATGTATACAGAACGCTATATGGATACACCGAAAGAAAATCCTGAAGGTTATGCCGCAACCGACCTGACCAACCAGATTCAAAAACTAAAAGGCAAATTATTGCTTATTCATGGATTACAGGATAATGTAGTGCTGCAGCAACATACCGTTGAATTGGTAAAAAAAGCTGTAGATGATAATATACAATTAGATTATATGATTTATCCGGGGCACGAACACAATGTATTAGGTAAAGACAGAACACATCTTTACCAGAAAGTAACAGATTATTTTATGCAAAATCTTAAATAGGAGCATGGTAGTATTGAAATTTTTTACGGAAAGACTAAAACTGAGATTAGTAGAAATGGCTGATCTTGAGGCGATTCATGTATTGCACCATTTAGCTGAAACAGATCAGTATAATACTTTGGGTATTCCTAAAGATCTGGAAGAGACTAATATAATTGTAGATGGCTGGATTAATGACCATCAGAAAAAAACGATCAAGAATTACACTTTTGCTGTAGAGTTTGAGAAAGGTGGTTTTGTTGGACTAGTGTCTCTTAAACTATCCTCTTCTAAATTCAACAGTGCAGAAATATGGTATAAAATCAATGTAGATTTCTGGAATCAGGGCTATGCTACAGAGGCAATCAAAGCGGTAATCCGGTTTGGATTTGACCGTTTGAAATTACACCGTATTGAAGCTGGATGCGCGGTAGAAAACTTAGCCTCTATCCGTGTATTGGAAAAAGCGGGGATGACCCAGGAAGGTAGGAAACGACAAATTTTACCTTTAGTAACCGGCTGGATGGATAGTTTTGAATACGCCATTCTGGACGAAGAGTGGAAAGCCTAAATATTTTCCGCTAAAAACCTTATTTTTGCATTTTAATCAGCAACCCTATAAATGAGCATTTCGACTAAATACGATCCCGCCGAAACCGAAGACAAGTGGTACAGCTACTGGCTGTCAAAAAAGTTCTTTCATTCTGAACCAGATGAACGTGAACCCTATACAATTGTAATTCCTCCACCAAACGTCACTGGAGTATTACACATGGGCCACATGCTCAACAATACAATTCAGGATGTCATGATTCGCCGCGCACGTATGCAGGGTAAAAATGCATGCTGGGTTCCTGGAACTGATCATGCTTCTATTGCTACTGAAGCAAAGGTAGTTGCCATGCTGAAAGAGAGAGGTATCAGTAAAAAAGATCTGACCAGGGAAGAATTCATGGCTTATGCGTGGGAGTGGAAAGAAAAATACGGTGGTATTATTCTGGATCAGCTGAAGAAACTGGGCGCAAGCTGCGACTGGGACCGGACGCGTTTCACGATGGAAGATGATCTTTCGGAATCTGTAATTGATTGTTTTATTGACCTGTATAAAAAAGGAAAAATTTACCGTGGTGTCCGTATGGTCAACTGGGACCCGGCTGGTAAAACTGCAGTTTCTGATGAAGAAGTAATCCGTAAGGAAGTAAATCAGAAATTGTATTATATTAAATATTCTATCGCTCCTGCTACAGGCGCAGATACGGAGTTTTTAACGATCGCAACTACACGTCCCGAAACGATTATGGCTGATGCAGCAATCTGTATCAATCCGAATGATGAGCGTTATACACATCTTAAAGGTAAAAAAGTATTCGTTCCTTTAATCAATCGCGAGATTCCGATTATTGAGGATGAGTACGTAACAATGGATTTTGGTACTGGCTGTTTGAAGGTAACACCTGCGCATGATCTGAATGATTATGAACTGGGTGTGAAACATAAACTCCCGGTAATCGATATCTTAAATGATGATGGTACTTTAAATGAACTTGCTGTTATTCTGGTAGGTGAAGACCGTTTTATTGCTCGTAAAAAGATTGCAGTGTTGCTGGATGAAGCCGGTCATCTGGAGAAAGTAGAAGACTATAAATCGCAGGTTGGGTTCTCTGAACGTACTGACGCTGCGATTGAGCCTAAGCTTTCTTTACAATGGTTCTGTAAAATGGACGAAATGGCAAAGCCAGCTTTAGCTGATGTACTGAATGGTGATGTGAAGCTTATTCCTGAGAAATTTGTGAATACTTACCGCCATTGGATGGAGAATGTAAGAGATTGGAATATCAGCCGCCAGTTATGGTGGGGACAACGTATTCCTGCCTGGTTTGATGATAAAGGAGACTGGGTAGTTGCGAAAACCAAAGAAGATGCCTTAAATGAATTTTTAAAACTTAAAGATATTGATGGCAAGTTTACTGAAGAAGAAGCGAATGGATTTAAACACCAGCTGGCTGCTTTTATCAGACAAGATGATGACGTATTAGATACTTGGTTTTCTTCATGGTTATGGCCGATTTCGGTGTTTAATGGATTGAAGGATCCTGGAAATAAGGATATTAATTATTATTATCCTACAAATGATTTGGTTACTGCTCCTGAAATTTTATTCTTCTGGGTAGCGCGTATGATTATGGCTGGTCATGAGTTTATGGGTAAAAAGCCATTTACTAATGTTTACCTGACTGGTATTGTACGTGATAAGTTAGGCCGTAAAATGTCTAAATCTTTAGGTAATTCTCCTGATCCGATTGGGTTAATCGAGAAGTACGGAGCAGATGGGGTTAGAGTAGGGATGTTATTATGTTCTCCTGCTGGTAATGACTTGATGTTCGATGAGAGTTACTGTGAGCAGGGAAGGAATTTTGCGAATAAAATCTGGAATGCTTTCCGTCTGGTAAAAGGATGGGAGGTTGATGAGACTTTGGCGAATCCTAATGCGCAGGCGATTTTGTGGTTTGAGAATCGCTTTAATGAAGCGTTAGCTGAAATTGAAGATAATTATAAGCAGTACCGTTTGTCAGAGGCTTTAATGACTACTTACAAATTGGTGTGGGATGATTTCTGTGCATGGTACCTGGAAATGGTAAAGCCAGTTTATCAGCATCCGATTGATCCGGTTTCTTTGAAAGCAACGATCGGTTTCTTTGAAAATATTTTGAGTTTACTGCACCCGTTTATGCCATTTATCACCGAAGAATTATGGCACGATGAGCTATTTGGCACAAAAGGGGAGATGGATTGCATTATTGTAGCGCCTTATCCAGTTGTGGGGTCTGCTGATTTACCGTTATTGAAAGATGTTGAAGTTGTCAAAGGGATTGTTGCTGAGGTACGTAATATCAGGAATACAAAACAGATTTCTCCAAAAGAGGGTTTGCCCTTGAGCGTGAAGGTTAATTCTTCTTTAGCTTATACGCAATGGTTGACTATTATTTCTAAACTGGCAAATATTACTGAGATAGATTTTGTAAGTGATAAGGTAGCTGGTGCTGCTGGTTTCATGGTTGGAAATGATGAGTTTTTTATACAGCTGAATGAGACGATTGATGTGGATGCGGAGCGGGAAAGGTTGAATGGAGAGCTTGTGTATTTGCAAGGGTTTTTGAAGTCAGTTGATGCGAAGCTAAGCAATGAAAGGTTTGTACAGAATGCGAAGCCAGAGATTATTCAGAACGAAAGGAATAAGAAGGCTGATGCGGAGGCTAAAGTGAAGATTATTCAGGAGTCTCTTCTGAGTTTGTAAAATAAAAAAGAAGGGGCGTTTTCCTTGCTTACGGTGTGAAGAGCATCCGAAGCAAGGAAAACGCCCTTTTTTTTTATTTTACTACCTGCAATTTAATATGGACCATAGATGGGGGTTACATGTTTGATGTTTAGGTATAAACATGTATAGATGTCTTTGTTTGTTTTTTGATCAGACCCTTTTTAGGATTTGATGTTATATGTAAAGGTTTTTAGGTATTTATATATTTAGGTGTATAGATATCTTTATACTATTGATATCAGGTTTGGTTTAGTGATTATACTTACAAGTGAGTTTCATTGATTCTTAATATTGTTGTTTTAATCTTGTTCTGATGCTTATTTATTCAAGATGCATAGATATCTGTATATATAGATGTATAAATATTTTTATGTGTTTATATCTTTAATCTTAAGCGTTTTTAAGTCTATATTTCTTTAGGTCTATATTTTTAGATATAAAGATTTCAGTGTATTTAGATATCTCTGTATATTGATATGTATTGTTCGTGGCGTTATCAAACGAATATATCTTCTAATGATCGGGCGTATTATAACAGATATACGGTAAGATGGGAGCGAGAAACTTATAGCAAGGAATATTCAGGGAGTTCTTCAATAAATAGAAACTGAGCAGCGACATGATCGATTTGTGCATAACAATGCTTCAAACCATTGGTTACTACAAGCCATTTAGCTTTATGTACGGAGTTATATCTTGCGGCCTGGTCAAATACGCTCTGAGAAATTTTAATTGACGGAGCTTTGCATTCTATGACCATTATTCTTTCTCCACTGGTATTGAAAATAACAATATCAGTTCTTTTCTGAAGCTGGTTCAGATTCAGTCCGCCTTCAATTTGTATCAGAGACTTCGGAAACTTCTTATCTTTTATCAAATAATGAATAAAATGCTGCCTTACCCACTCTTCAGGTGTTAAAACCAAATGTTTCTTCCGCACTTCATCAAATATAAAATACTGTTCTTCCCTCTGGGTTATCCGGAAAGGATGCTGCGGTAAATTCAATGCTGTAGGTGTAAATGCCATTTGTGCAAAAATAACCTTTAAAAATTAGTAATTAGCCGTTACATTTGGATAATTATGACTGCTGCTGATATTATCAAAGACCTCAAAGCTAAAAAATTCAAGCCTGTTTATCTTTTGCATGGTGAAGAACCCTATTATATCGACCAGATTATTCATTATATGGAAGATCATATATTGAATGATATGGAGAAAGGTTTCAACCAGACTGTATTATATGGTAAAGATACAGATATGGCCACGATTTTAAATGCAGCAAAACGCTATCCGATGATGTCAGACTATCAATTGATAGTTGTGAAAGAAGCACAAGACCTGAAATGGTCTAAAGAAACAGAAGGAAGCAGTAAAGAAGCTGAGTTTATTCAGAACTATTTTGAGAAACCACTGGATAGTACTATCCTCGTGCTGGGTTATAAATATGCGAATTTTGATAAACGTAAAAAGATATTCAAATCAATTACTAAAAGCGGTGTGGTCTTCCAGTCGGATCCGGTAAGAGACTACAAGCTGGCACAGTGGATTGAAGAGCTTGTAAAGGGAATGGGTGCAAAAATTGCCCCGCAGGCTTCAGCTCTGATGGCAGAATATCTGGGTGCTGATTTATCTAAAATATCAAATGAGCTGGAAAAATTATTACTGAATATCAGTAAAGAAACTGTCATTGATACTGATCTGGTACAGCGTAATATCGGTATTAGTAAGGAGTACAATGTTTTTGAATTGCAGAAAGCACTGGCTTCGCGCAATGTGCTGAAATGTAATCAGATTATTAACTACTTTGCTGACAATCCTAAAGCCAACCCAATGGTAATGGTGATGGCAAACCTGAACAGCTATTTTTCAAAAATCCTGAAATACCATTACTTGCAGAATAAAGGAGATGCAGCCAAAGAGTTAGGTGTGAACCCATATTTTGTAAAGGACTATGAGACTGCAGCCAGAAATTATAACCTCAATAAAACATTTGATATTATCAGCTTGCTCAGAGAATATGATTTGAAGAGTAAAGGTGTGGATAGCACAGGAAATATTACAGACGGGGAATTACTCAAAGAATTGTTATTTAAGATGATTCATTAGTCTATCAGGGCTGGTTGACGCATGAAAGCCGATCATTAGCCCACGGAATTTATTTTATAAGGCTGAATCTTAAAGGCGTAGCAAATAGATTGGATGATTGTCTTATATTCGGTTGTAAACCAGTTTGTTATGAGGGTGTTTGCCCGGTCTGAGACTAGAAATAATCTTCACTCATTTTTATGCCTCATTTTTCTTCTGTTGCTTGTTGCATCAGCAAAAAACTCAATCGCACAACAGCAGATTATCCGGATCGATGGTACAAAAATCACTACTGATTCCCTCAATAATTATCTGCCCGAACTCATTCGCAGAGCTAATGTTGCTGGATTGGGGGATTACAATTTTCAACCAGAACCGCATCGTCTATAAAAATGCATTTGGTTATTGCCGGGCAGATCAGTATACGCCCTGGAAATGGCAGCGCTATTTTCCTTATAAAAATTAGAAGCCCGCTTTTGATTTTGTATTATTTATTTAACCACATATCCTTTCTCTTTTATTAGTTTTGAATACGAATATACAAGCTCAGGGAAATTGGCATTTGAATGGAAGGCCCCTTTTCCTGTCAGCGCTAATAAAGAATATACAAAATGAATTATTTCTTAGTCAAATCAGAACCTTTTAAATATAGCTGGGAACAGTTTAATAAAGACGGAAGAACCTTTTGGGACGGTGTACGTAACTATCAGGCCCGCAATAATCTCAAATTAATGAAGGAGGGGGATCTTGTCCTTTTTTATCATAGTAATGAAGGCAAACATGTGGTTGGGATAGCCAAAGTAGTGAGAGAGTTTTATCAGGATCCAACTACTGATGATGCAAACTGGGTAGTAGTAGACCTTGTTCCTGTAGAAACACTTAAAAACCCAGTTACCCTGGAGCAGGTTAAAGCTGAAGAAAGCCTTAAAGATATTTCCTTAGTCAGACAAGGGCGTTTGTCAGTGATGGAGCTTAAAGCTACTGAATTCGATAAGATTCTGGAAATGGGCAGCTAAGCAGGTATTTCTGCTTTCGCCATTTTTTTGCTGGCCAAAAGGCCTATACTCATCACTAAACTTGAACCTAATACCACAAGGAACAAGAAAGAAGTACCGATCTCCGGTAGTCTTAATGACGGAGGTAAATTATAATATAATAAAATACTGATCAGTCCGCGGGGAGCAATGACGCTCTCCGTACCACTGTTCTCTTTTCTGAACAGCTTTAAGTAGATGATTCTGATCAGGTAAATGGTCATCAGGATGAAGACACCGTTCATCAGGATGATCCCATTGTTCAGCTCATAGATATTCATTGTAAAGCCAAAAATTACAAAGAAAAAAGTACGGATAATAAAGGCTGTCTCAGCCGATAATTGATGCAGCTGTTCCAGATCCTTTGAGAGGTTCTTGTAAATAAACATACTTCTGAAATAGAAATGTTCAATCGCGTCGGCATTATTTAAAAACAATCCGAAAGAAAGTACCAGTACCAATGACGATAAATGATAAGACTGACCTACTGCATATACCAGGATCAGGATAGAAATAATCAGGAAAAACTTGATATGATGAGAAATCTTACCCATCAAATACAACAGTAAGATGCAGGAAATGATGGATAATATGATAATTAATAATGTGCTTAGGCCCAATCCTGTAAAAGAAGAAATAGAGATATGCGGGTTGGTCACCGCAAAATTGAATAATATAATGCCCAGAATATCTGAGAAGGAAGACTCATAGATAATAAATTCCTTGCTTTTACCTGTTAGCGCAGCGGCGGAAGGAATTGCAATCGCTGAACTTATGACACTAAAAGGGATGGCATTCGTGAAGCAGCGATAAAAATCTTCTCCAGTGATCTGATAAATGATGAGCGTGATTGCGGAAACGGTTGCAGCCAGAATAAAGAAAGCTGAGAGAAAAGCCCCTTTGATCAGCTTATTCTTTTCCCGCTCATACTTTAATTCCAATGCACCCTCAAAAACAATTAAGATCAGCCCCACTGTACCCAGCGTCGGTAATACCTTTAAGAAATCGAAAGTCTGGATATGCAGCTGATCTACCAAAACATGTAAACCGATCCCCAGTAAAAGGAGCAGTAATACTGAAGGTAATTTTGTTTTGCTGGCTACTAAATCAAAGAGATAAGAAAATATGACCAGTCCGCTCAGAATAATCAAGGTAGTGTACGTGGTCATACTATTCGTTTAATTGCTTTTGGTTACTCGTTGAAGAATAAAGCCTTTAGTTCAATGGCATCATTTGCTTTCATTTTGCCGGCTAAAATCAAACGTAATTGTCTTCTTCTTAATGCACCTGCATATAATTCAATCTCATCTTCCGTTTCAGGTAACAATTCAGGAACAGGAATTGTCCGGCCGCTCTGGTCAACTGCTACGAAAGTATAATAAGCCTCATTTGATTTAACACGGGTTCCTGAAGGAATGTTTTCTGCCCATACGTCCATACGTACTTCTACAGAAGTATGAAAAGCACGGGTTACTTTCGCCTCAATGGTAATCACATCACCTAATTTAATAGGCTGTTTGAATGATACATTGTCTACTGAAGCAGTAACAACAATCCGGTTACAGTGTTTTTGTGCTGAAATTGCTGCCGCAATATCCATCCAGTGCAGTAACCTGCCACCCATTAAATTGTTTAGCGTATTGGTATCATTGGGTAGGACCAATTCGTTCATAATCGTGAACGAATTTTTAGGATTTTTTACTATTGTGCTCATATTACTGCAAAAGTAAACAAAATGTGAGACTTCATGTTATCCTATTATTTCCACCCAATTAATAAGCTGTTTATATATGAGTAACCAAACACTGATCCAGTACTTTCACTGGTACTATGACGAAGAACAAAAATTATGGCAAAAAGCTACAGAACAAGCACCTGCACTAAAAGAAATCGGAATTACCGGAGTCTGGTTTCCTCCATCTTATAAATCTACAGAAGGTGCAGATTCTGTTGGTTATGATTGCTATGATTTGTTTGACTTAGGTGAATTTGATCAGAAAAACAGTGTGCCTACCAAGTATGGGACGAAAGATGAATATCTGCAAGCTGTTAAGGCGCTGCAAGAACAGGAGCTTATGGTACTTGCAGATGTAGTTTTTAACCATAAAGCAGGTGCCGATGAACTGGAAAAGATACCTGTACGCAGAGTCGCTGAAGATAACAGAGAAGAATATACTTCTGACGTCTTTGAAATTGAAGCCTGGACAAAGTTCACTTTCCCAGGCAGAAAAGGAAAATATTCTGAATTTATTTGGGATAAAAGCTGTTTCAGCGGAATAGACTGGGCTGAAGATTTACAGGAAACCTCGATATTCTCTATACAAAATGAATACGGAGAAGGTTGGGAAGATGTGCCCTCAGATGAATTGGGTAACTATGATTACCTGATGTTTAATGATATTGAATTCAGAAACAAGGCTGTTCGTGAAGAGTTGAAGCGTTGGGGAGAATGGTATTATGAAACCACAGGGGTAGATGGATTCCGGTTAGATGCTGTGAAGCATATCGCGACAGATTACCTGAAGGAGTGGCTCGACCACATGAATGCGAAGTTTGATAAACAATTCTTTATTATTGCTGAAAACTGGGTAGTCGATGATGTGATGAAGCTGAGGAGTTACATTGACCTCACCGAAGGCAGGATGCAATTATTTGATTCGATGTTACATCTTAATTTTCACACTGCAGCTGATGCCGGCGATACTTATGATCTGAGCAAAATATTTGAAAATACATTAGTAGAATCTCATCCGCAACTGTCAATTACATTTGTAGATAACCATGATTCACAACCGCTGCAAGATCTGGAGACTTATGTTGATTTTTGGTTTCGCCCATTAGCTTATGCCTTAATCCTTTTAAGAGAACAGGGGATACCTTGTGTGTTTTACACAGATTTATATGGTGCGAAATATAATGATCACGATGATGAAGGGAATGAAGCTGAGGTTGAACTGGTTGCATTAGAAAGCCTTCCTTTAATGACTAAACTCCGCAGAGATCTGGCTTATGGTTTTCAACGTGATTACCTGGATCATCCGAACTGTATTGGATGGACAAGAGAAGGAATACCGGAAGTTGAAAATTCAGGCATTGCTGTAGTGCTAAGCAATGGAGAGCAAGGGACTAAGAAAATGGAAATGGGGATGGGACATGCCGGTAAAACATTGATCGATGTGCTGGGTTACAGAAAAGAAGAAGTGACGATCGATGAAAATGGCTGGGCTGAATTCTTTTGTGAAGCCGGAAGTGTTTCTGTCTGGATTATAAAAGGAATTTAAACTTTCGTAAAAAAGGGTTAAAGCTTTAACGAAAAGGGATTTAGACGCGTATATTATTTTTTCTGCAGATTATTAAACAGGCTGTATCCGATGAGTTCATCCCATCTGCTGCCTGGTCTGCGGAAATATACAAAAGCCTGGTAAGTGTTCTCTGTTTCAAAGAAAGAACCTTCCAGAACCGTATAATCTACATTTCCTGTAGTATTGTCTTTCCATACATATTGATAATCGTATAGACCCTGTTTCAAATAGAGACTGCCATAATATTTCTTTTTAGCAGCGACATAACTCAGTTTATTCTCTTCAGTAAGCGTAAAATTATTAAATCTTCCGACTACATAAATATCACCATCCTTACCCGGAGCAACCGTATTTAAACTAAACTGAATATGGCCGTAATCGCTATCGGTGTCATTGTCTATATTATCCTGATTACGGATAAAGAACGCGCCGTTCTCGTCAATTTGCTGGGTATATTTTAATGCAGAACCATTTAGGTCTGTGAATAAAACTACGTTGTTTGTACTATCCGTAAACAGATCCTGCACATGTTCACCTTTATAACGTACACTACGGAAATCAAACTTCCTGAATTCATTGCTCCCCATGAAATTATTGCCATCCAGATCATTATAAATCAGTGAGCCAGGCTTAACATAAGTAGGTTTAGTATTCAACTTTGCCGTCAGCGGATTGCCGTTCTGCATCAGCACCAGTTTAATATCCTGATATGGATTTTGAATTGTATTGGTATAAAGAATGTTAATATTCACCTTCTGATGACTGAATCTTAAAGCCACATCATTACTGGGAATCAGCTCAGACTGAATATTTACCTGTGGATCAGTGATATAAAAACGATGTGATATCACTGGCCTGTTCACATCACCATTTTCATAAACTTTTAACAGGTAATTGCCTGAAATCTTAGGCTTTACCTGGTCATTAGGGAAAGTAAGAGAATAATGGGTGAATTTTTGAAGTGTTTTAGAGGAGTAAGCGTAATCAATAATACGGTCTTCATTCATTCCATCCAGATAATCCAGGACAGATAAATTCGAAGATTTCCAGTCATAGGTGCAATGTTCTACCGTATACCAGTAGTTTTTGCTTCCACCTCTCAGGTCATCAAAAGAAAAGCTCAGCTTTTCTGAACTTCCTAAAGCAATCACCGGGATAGATTGCTCTTTTTGTGTATTGTAAAGCTGTACAGTTTTAATTTGCGAAGAATAAACGTGGTTATCGTAAGTAAATTTCTGCTGCGCCTGCAAAGTTTGCAGACTAAACAAACATAAAAAGAGCAATATTCCGGTTCTGATCATTTTTATTATTCTAATTCCATGATTTCTGCTGCAAGGTTTTCCCATTTATTCTGGGCAGTGTCTAACAGCTGTTTTGCACTCTGATATTTTTTGTTGGCTTCAGCAAGTTTAGCCTGATCTCCATAAACTGCTTCATCAGCAAGTTCAGTTTCAATGGCTTTTACATTATTTTCTAACTCCACAGTTTCCAGTTCGACTTTCTGTAACTGATCATTTAGTTTTTTCAATTGCTGCTGGCTGCTTACCGTAACAGGTTTCGGTTCTGCTTTAGGTTTTACTTCTTTCTCCTGTTTTACAGGGATGCTTTTTGCAACAGGAATCTCTCTTTTACTGTTCCAAACTTCATACTCTGCGTAAGTTCCAGGATATTGTTTGATTTGCTCTTCTTCGATAAACCATATTTTGTTGGCTACGTTATCTAAGAAATACCTATCATGGGATACTGCAATGAATGTTCCCTCAAACTGTTTCAAGGCCTGGATCAGGATATTTACCGATTGGATGTCCAGGTGATTCGTTGGCTCATCCAGAATCAGGAAGTTGGAGTCAGTCGTTAACGACTTCGCCAAAGCAACCCTTGATTTCTCACCTCCTGAAAGGACTTTAATTTTCTTAAATACATCATCTCCGGTAAAAAGGAAACAACCCAGAATAGAACGAAGCTCAGTGTCTGTATGTTTAGGAGCAAAAGCCTGTAACTCTTCCAGTATCGTGTTGCCAAGGTGTAAAGACTCCAGCTGATGCTGTGCAAAGAAAGTAGTCGTTACATTATGTCCTGTTTCACAAGATCCTTCAAAAGCTTCTACGCCAGCAACCATTCTTAATAAGGTAGACTTTCCCTTACCATTGGCACCAATTAAAGCAATTTTATCTCCCTTTTCTATGACAGCTTCTGCATTTTCCAGAATGTCAATATTAGGATATCTCTTCGTTGCATTTTCAATGCGGATTACGTGACGGCCAGAAGGCTTGGTAAATTTAAAGCTGAAGTTTACGGTTGGATTATCATCATCCACATCGTCTACACGCTCCATTTTATCCAGTGCTTTCATACGGGACTGCGCCATTTTAGCTTTACTCGCTTTAGCTCTGAAACGTTCAATCAGTTTTTCTTCCTGTTTGATTTTAGCCTGCTGATTCTTAAATTCTCCTTTTTGGATCTCTCCGCGTAGAGATTTCTCCTCCAGATAATACGTATAATTACCAGCATAGGTCGTTAATTTTCCTTTGCGGGATTCCACTGTACGGTTTACAATCTTGTCCAGAAAGTATCTATCGTGAGATACAATTACAATTGCACCTTCAAATCCTGCTAAATAAGTCTCTAACCATTTAATGGAAGGTAAATCCATGTGGTTGGTTGGCTCATCCAGCAATAGAATGTCGGGAGTCTGTAAAAGGATTTTCGCAAGCATTACACGCATTCTCCATCCTCCGGAGAAAGTATTCAGCGGACGATGCTGATCGGCCGTGCTGAATCCTAAACCTGCAAGGATCTCGTTTGCTTTATATTCAATGTTATAACCATCCAATGCTTCAAACTCCTGTTGCTTATCGCTCAGTTTGTTTAATACATCTTCGGAATAATCAGTTTCTATCTTTTTTAAAAGTTCTTCAATCTCATCATGTATCTGGTTCTGGCGTTCAAAGGCCTCCATCGCAACATGTAAAATGGTATGGTGAGATTCATACGAAAGTAAATCCTGGTTCAAATAGCCTATTTTTAAATCTTTAGACATTGAAATTGACCCGGATGAGGGTGCGTATTCTCCTACTATTATTTTTAAGAGTGTGGATTTTCCCGTTCCATTGGCACCAATAAGGCCAATTCTCTCTCCCGGTTTGATATGCCAGTTCGCCTCGTCGTATAAAGCCCGGGAACCTATAAGGAATGTTAAGTCGTTTATCGAAATCATGTTGGGTGCAAAAATACAATTTTTAGGCGCATATTGTTTGAACACAGTACATATAGCAGTAGATTTCTACGTTTTTATTACAAGTTCATGCGATTTTTGTCTCAAAAGATGAATACAGCAATTGTAATCCTATGAAAACGTTCCTATCTTCGCACTCATGTATCGTTTAATCAAGCCTTTATTTTTCAAATTTGACCCGGAGAAAGTTCATTATTTCGTAGTCCAGCGACTCAAATGGTTTCATGAACACTTTCCTTTAGGTAAAACTATCATCAGAAGTAGTTTTGATGTCCATATCAAAGGATTGGAACGTGAAGTTTTTGGTATCAAATTCAGGAACCCCGTAGGTCTTGCCGCGGGTTTTGATAAAAACGGAGAATACATCGAAGCATTGAGCGACCTTGGGTTTGGATTTATCGAGGTAGGGACAGTAACACCCTTGCCTCAGCCGGGAAATGATCAGCCCAGGATGTTCAGGCTTACTGAAGATGAGGCGATCATTAATAGAATGGGCTTCAACAACAAAGGAGTAGATACGCTGGCAGAACGTCTTCGCGTATTGAAATTGAAAGATAAAAGTATTGTGATTGGCGGGAATATCGGTAAAAATAAAAATACACCGAATGAAGATGCTGTTTCTGATTATGTGAAATGTTTCGATCGCTTATTCGATGTGGTAGATTATTTTGTAGTTAATGTCAGCTCTCCAAATACACCGGGTTTAAGAGCTTTGCAAGAAAAAGAGCCGCTTACCTTATTGCTTAAAACTTTACAGGAACGTAACCATAAAGATGGAATATCCAGACCGATCTTATTAAAGATTGCGCCTGATCTGACCAATGAACAACTGGATGATATTGTGGAGATCGTGATGGAATCTGGTATTGCCGGTGTAATTGCTACCAATACGACTATTGACCGGTCGGGCTTAACTACAGCAGCAGCATTAGCGAACGAAGCAGGCGGGCTAAGTGGCAAGCCTTTAACGGTACGCTCTACTGAGGTGATCAGGTATTTATCTCAGAAATCAAATAAAGCATTTCCTATTATCGGAGTGGGAGGGATTCATTCTCCACAGGATGCTAAAGATAAAATTGAAGCAGGTGCTTCACTGGTGCAATTATATACCGGGTTCATTTATGAAGGTCCTGGTATTGTGAAAAGAATCTGTAAAGCATTGGTATAACAACCAATGCCTTTAAAAAAAATAAGGTATATGCAGAAATATCAGGCATAAAAAAAACCTTTCTGATCTCAGAAAGGTTTTTTTTATGCTTTTAACTTTAGAACTTATGCTCTTAAAGCTGCAGAAAGTTGATCTAATAAAAGATTGTTTTTAGCTAACTGATCTTTTTTAGGTTGTTGTGAACGACTACCTAATTCAATGTTTGTAGCTAGTTTCAAAGTTTTAACTTCTAAACGTGAAGTTGTTTTATTCTTTCTGTCTTTTCTTTTTAGTCTTGTAACTGCCATGGTCTTAACCTTTAGTTTTTTTATTTAATATAAATCTGAGGTCGAGAGCGGATTCGAACCGCTGTACGAGGTTTTGCAGACCTCTGCCTAGCCACTCGGCCACTCGACCTGTTTTGAATTCAGGTTGCAAAAATAGCAATTAATAATTAACCTGCAATTTATTTCTGCAAATTTCTACTAATATCTGCACAAAAGATTGCTGCCGACACCGCAACGTTCAATGACTCAGCTTCTCCAACTCTTGGAATCGTTACCGGATTATTAATTAAAATATTCACTTCATCACTCACACCTTGTCCTTCGTTGCCTAAAATGACAAGACCCTCATTTCCCCATTTTGTTTCGTAAAGACTATTTCCATTCAGCATTGCACCAAAAACAGGAAGCTTAATGTCTTTTAACCATACCGGCAAATCCTGATAACTTACATTTACTCTGCATAAAGAACCCATAGTTGCCTGTACAGTTTTCGGATTATAAATTTCTACAGTGTTCAAAGAACAAATTACATTTTTAAACCCAAACCAATCTGCTGTTCTGATAATGGTACCCAGGTTGCCGGGATCTTGTATACCATCCAGGACAAGGGAAAAATTATTTTGCAGTGTGCTTTTATCGAATGCCGTAGTTTCAGGAATATGAACCAGTGCCAGAATGCCTTGTGGAGCCTGTAAAGTACTAATCTTCTCTAATTCGGCGTTGTTTACTTCAAATAACTTTATATTTGAAGGTAATTTAGGTAGTAAAGACTCATATTGGGCCAGAAAATAGATACTATGGATCTGGTAAGCTGAAGGAATGAATTCTACTATTGATTTTATTCCTTCAATAATAAATAGCCCATGCGCTTTGCGGTACTTTTTTTGATGTAACGATTTTATAAAACTTATCTGAGACTTTGAAAGCATATTCTATTTGTAAAAAGAAATTCCAGTTTCCCGCAATATTACTATTTATTATTCTTTTTGCTGCTGCCTGTTCCTCTACAAAATTTATTGAGAGCAATCAATCAATAGTAAAAGTAGTTGAAATAGACAGCATTCCTTCCAGATATAAAGAAGAAGCAATGAATTATATTCAGAAAGATATTCGTCCTGCATCCCGCCTTGGGATCAATGTAGGGTTGTATAATATATTTTACACTTTGTTTAAAACTAAAGCGGTAGGAAAAAAGGCGCCTGTACTAGATAGCACCCTGGTCGAGATTTCCAGAGGTCAGATTGAAAAATACCTGATGAGCAAAGGGTATTTTATGGCGAAGGTCAAATCTGAGATCAAAGTGAAAAACCAGCGTGCACAAGTTGATTTCATTGCAACACCCGGACCGGCCTTTTTTATAGGGAAAGTAACGACTACTATTCCAGATCCGGCTGTCAGTAAGTTGTATAAAGAGGATAAATCGTTTAATACTCATTTGCATGAAGGCGTTCAATACGATGATGATTCACTTTCAGTTGAACGGGAGCAGATTTATACCATGATGAAAGAACATGGCTATTATGACTTCTCCAGGCCTTATGTGAGATTTGAGGTGGATTCCACCCTGAATAAGAGTCGGGCCAATGTAGCGCTCTTTATTGATACTCCTGCAAATAAAGGAAGTCATACGCAATATATGATTGGTGAAACCAATATATTGGTTGCGCCTTCGACCGAAGGTTTCACGGATTCAATTACTTTAAATCCACGTATTTTCAGAGGTATCCGTTACACGGATCTGTCTAAACGTTTCAGGAGAAACCCAATTGTCAGGTACGATTTCTTAAAACAAGGTGAGGTTTATGATATCAATAAAGAGACATTAACCTATGACCGCTTATATGAGCTGAATGTTTTTAAAAACGTGAAGATCGAATATGTAAAATCTAAAGACAGTGCAAATATTCTGAATCCGCTGATTCAGTTAACGCCGCAAAAGCGGATGAGCAACAGGGTAGAAGGAGAGGTTCCTTTTAATGCTGGTACAGTAGGGTTTACCCTGAGTAATACTTATACAAATAATAATATCTTCAGAGGAGCAGAACGTTTTGAATTCCAGGTAAAAGGCGGCCTTCAATCCAGGATCGGACAGGGAGGTTCATTATTCAGTGATATTTACCAACGTGATTTTTCTGTGAGTGCCAACCTGGCGGTGCCCAGGCTGATGGTTCCATTCAGTATTCCGCTGATGGGAAAAAATGGAATGCCAACAACCACTTTTTCTACAAGTTATATCTACTCTCTGCAGAAAGATTTCTTTGTACGCAGGGCATTATTAAATTCTATCACCTATGAATGGGTAGAGACAAAGTCGAAGCTTCACTCTTTTACACCGCTCAATTTTGAATACAGATTTGGAGGGTTATTAATTGATACGACTACCATAGATGGCAGAACTACTTTCCTGAACAATATTTACAATATCAACCTGCTGACCAGAAAAGATCTGACCATTGGGATGAAATATGCTTATTCCCTGAATGCCAATAAGCTACTGCTCGACAAAAGCTTTATTTATTTCCGTGGAAATATAGATATCGCTGGTAATATGCTGGATGGGATTTCCAGAATTATTGATACGAAGCATGATCCTTCTAAGGGAGATTACGCGAAGATTCTGGGTTTACCTTTTAATCAGTATGTGCGTCCCGAAGTCGATATACGCTGGTATAAAAGCTTAGGTTTAGACAGGCAGTTTATTGCGCGTATTAATGGCGGTGTCGGAGTCGCTTATGGTAATTCTGTAGCAGTTCCTTTTGAGAAATTATTCTTTGCTGGTGGTGCCAGTGGGGTTAGAGCCTGGCAAGCCAGAACTTTAGGTCCTGGTAATTATAACCGCGGGATCAGTCTGCCTACAGAACAACAGCGGAGAATCTCTTATGGTATAGATCAATTGGGCCAGATGCACATTGAAGCTAACCTGGAATACCGTTATAAATTAATTGATAACTTCTTTGGCGCGAAGCTTAAAGGTGCCGTATTCCTGGATGCTGGTAACGTATGGAATATATCTCCGGGCAACCCAAATCCTGAAACCTATTTTAATTTTAAAAACCTGGGCAATCAGATTGGTGTAGGTACTGGTGTAGGGTTCAGATATGATTTACAATATTTTGTCTTTAGGTTTGATGTCGGTCTGAAGTTGAGAGATCCTCAGTTTGAACCTAAAAACCAGTGGGTGATTGAGAAGTTATTTAGCGGAAGGAAAGAGTTTCAGGACGCTTATAAACTGGCTAACAGTCCAGATAGTTACCGGTTTTTCCAATACAATTTTGGGATAGGATTGCCGTTCTAAAAAACACAAAAAAAGAGGGGTATATCAAATGATATACCCCTCTTTTTTTGTGTTTTAAATTAGCTTAAAATGCCCTTTTTAAAGTGTCAAATGTAGTTTCAAAGAAGGTAGAGAGATCCAGGCCATTGCTATGGTTAAAATAGATAAAGATCAGAAAGATAACTACTGCATAAATAATAAGTTTCCGGAATGCAAAAGCAATGAAAACCAGTAGCACAGGAAAAAGAATCAACCAGATACTATTGATTGTGAATGGATTAAGGCTTCCTTCTTTTTTATAGATATAAAGCAATTTGCTATGCGTGCCTTTATCATTCTGATGCTTTACATAAACAAAAGCTGATTTGTCAATTTGCAAAGGCAAAATAGCTACCCCATCATTGAACTTTAAGGTTTGGGTAAAACCACTTACTGTAAAGGTATACAGGCCATTGATTTTTTCTAGCGGACGATCCAGTGAATCGGCAGCTATAATGGCAAGTTTACTATTTTTAAGTAAGCTTTCTTTAACGATGAAATTGTTGATATCTGACTTTTGGGCATAGCCAGCGCTGGAAATCAGCAGGAATAATAAACAGTAATATATTGTCTTCATTGTTTTTTATGTGGTTTATTCATGAGCAGGCGCCTTATGGTCTTACTCGATGGAGCGTTTATTATAAATGAGATACCCCAAATGTAGTAAAACGCCGTTTCTTTTTATCGGATCATCATATAAATTATAGCTCAGGCTAACCGGGCCAACCGGCGTATGATAAACCAGGCCTGCGGTTCCTGCATAATGAATATGATTAAATGTCGGACTGTTCTTTACATCCTGAAACCCATTTTGAGCAATTTCCTGATAAGGAAGGAATAAAAATGCTTCTACCCTGAGGTCTAAATTCTTACGGATATTGTAAATGTTTTTTAGTCCTCCGGCCAGATAAGTACTTGCTCTGAATTTCTCCAGGAATAGAGATCTGCTGTCCTGTAATGGATAGAATGCGGGAGCTACCAGCAGCGTAGAATAATAGTTTGAAAACAATGGCTGATTCGATACTACACCTTCAACCAGGTATCCAAGGGTGTATTTGCCTTTATGAAAGAAATAATTCTCATCACTCAGCTTGGCATTAAACCAGGCTCTGTGCTTTTCGTTTTCTTCAATATCGGTAGAAACACCGCTATTCCTGGAAATATTACCTGGTGTATAGGTTTCTACACCATTAAAATAATTGACACTAAGCAGGAAGTTTCTGCCACGTGTAGCATACTGTTTCCGGTTAAAAGTATTCTGTTCAAAAGCTACCGTAGTTCTGGATCCGTTAAAAATAGTTTTATCCAGAATATCACCAATATTAAAGGAGTTGGTTGGGCTATAATGATCGTTATTATTGATGAATGAAGTACTGAGCGTAATCCTGGTATTGCGGTTCAGCGGAATACCAGCTTTAATTTCAATTTTCCGGTCTGACTGCTCGATATAGGTTGGGTGTGGATTTTCAATGAAAATCTGGCTGGTATTGTAGAAATTGAAGTGATTATAAGTCATTTCCCCACTTAAAAAGAAGGGCAGTTTTGAAGGGTAATCAATACGGCCATTGAGTTGGATAGATTCATAAAAACGACCTGAATAAAAATTAGTACCGAAGGTATAGGCTTTGCGGTCGAGGTAATTATACTGCAGGCCAAGGAATACATTGCTGATTGGCCTACTGGAAATATTACCGCCAAAGTCAAGTTTAAAACTCCTTTTGGGTTTAGCGATAATACCGAAAATATAGCTGTCAGACTCAGGGTTATAGGTTATCTTCGGATAAATAGTTTCAAAAGTCTCATCCGCTACCAGTTTATAGTAGCCCTGTTTAATGTCTGCCAGGTTAAAGGTTGGTTTATCACTTTTAAATAAGCGTTCGATATAACGCTTCTGCTGGCTATTTACGCCTGTTACTTTGACATCGCTAAAAACCAGCTGCGGCTTCTTGTTGTTAAAGATACTTCTTTTAAGGGCAAGCTCTTCTGAGCTGACTCTGCGCTGTACCGATTTGAGTATTCTGGGCATATCTGCCATCGTTGCATCATATCCCTGCTTAATAAGGTCAGCAACCGGGCTGAAATTACTGGAACTAAAGTCCTGCAGATCTGGCTGGATATAGATCCCGTTTTTACCAACTAAGGTAGAGTCTGATTTAGATAAGAACATGAATAACATGAGCCTGTTGATCAGCCGTTCATCACCTGTTTTAGGATATTCTTTGAAATTTTTGGAAGATACATTTGCCCCGATAATATAATCAGGCTTGAACTCTTTTTGCATCACATCGGCGGGGAAATTATTATATAACCCACCATCAAATACATATTTATTATCCAGTTTAATAGGTCTGTAGATCATTGGGACAGTCATTGTTGCGCGGACAGCCTCGGCCAGACTGCCGCTTTTGACCGTAATACTGGTTTGTGAGAATATATCCGACACCATGCAGCGGTAAGGCACAAAGAGGTTATTGAAATTATCTTTGGCTATGGCCGAAGCCTGTGACAGCAATTCAATTAATGCGAAGTTTAATGGAATGTCATTGACCAGGTTAGACCGGAAGTTTACCCGTAAAGCAGTGTCAACAGAAAGTTTAGCAGTAATCAAAGAGGCATTGATACTCCCTTTCTGAAAAAAGAAGCTGTAGTCACTTTTAAACCTGCCACTTACCCAATCCTGGAAATCAGTAGTGAGCGCTATTTTTTCAATTTGTTCCGGAGAATAGCCCGATGCATAAAGTGCACCAACAATCCCACCCATAGATGTTCCTGTAATATAGTCAATAGGAATGTGGTTTTCTTCCAGTGCTTTCAGTGTTCCGATATGAGCCAGACCTTTAGCCCCGCCCCCACTGAGGACTAATCCAACCTTTTGCGCATTAGCCTGAAATGTGCAAAAACAGAGTACACCAAGAAAGATTTTCTTTAAGCAGATCACTTTCCTAAATTACAGGTTTTCTTTTAGAAGCAGTTTATATTTAGGGCGTAAAATGGATTTTAACTTAAAAGAAGCATCAGCAGACTAGTTTAGTACGTAAATATTGTAAGTTAACAACGTTGCGAAACTCACCCATAAAAAATAAGGAATATAGAGTAAGCCTGCAGTTTTGTCAATTTTATAGAAAACTATGCCATTCACTACGATTGCTGCAAGTAAAAAGATAATCTCAATTAGTGCAGCACCAATCAGTTGATGATAAAAGAACAAATAAGACCAGCATAAATTCAGGATAAGCTGAATAAAATAGAATGCTATCGTTCTTGGCAGATGTTTAATCTGTGCTCTTTTATTCCAGACCAGGTAAGCAGAAACTCCGATCAGAATAAATAATAGAGACCATACCGGAGGAAATAGCCAGTTAGGAGGATTAAATGACGGCTTTTCCAAAAAAGGATACCATGTTTTGATTGTCTTTTGAGTAATGAACCCACCAATAGCACCAAAAGAAAGCGGAATCAGCATAGTAATCAGGAACGGAACGAATTTAAAGCGGCTTTGGGCAATGGTCATATACAAGTATTTATTTTCTTTGCGCTCAATAATCATGCCCACCAGATTTGTCTGTTTTACAAAAAAAGCTAAATTGCAATCAAAAAAATAGCATGTCAGAATATAAGCCAGTTGCAAGTTCCCAGGTTACTTTAACAGAACTGATGATTCCCTCTTACTCCAATTTCGGGGGTAAAATACATGGCGGAATTATTTTGGGCTTAATGGATAAGGTAGCTTATGTTTGTGCTGCAAAACATGCTGATGGATACTGTATTACGGCTTCTATTGATGTGGTTGATTTTCTCGCTCCGGTAGAAGTAGGGGAGATTGTTTCTTTAATGGCTTCGGTAAACTACGTAGGAAGCAGTTCTATGATCATTGGTATCCGGGTTATTTCAGAAAATCTTAAAACACATGTCATTAAACATACCAATACCAGCTACTTCACTATGGTCGCTATCGGCGAAGATAATAAACCAAAACAAGTCCCGGCATTGCTTTTAAAAAACAGAGAAGATATCAGGCGTTTCTTTCAGGCGATGAACAGAAAAGAGCTGAAGAACACCTATAAGAAGGATGAAGCAATGTTGAAGCAAACGGCTTATGAACACCATAGCTTTATGGATGCCTTAAGCAGAGAGCGTTGTAAAGTTGAACTGGAATAAATTTAACAGCATTTTATTCTCTGACAATAGTCACACTGATTCCTTTGTTTTCCATTAATTTAACCAGGGCCGGCGATATTCCGTCGTCGGTAATTATATGCTGAATCTGGTCAAGAGAGCAAATCTTTCCTAATCCTCTTTTTCCCATTTTAGAGCTGTCTGCCAATACTACTGTAATTTGTGCCGCATTGATCATCTTTTGGTTTAAACGTGCTTCCATCAAGCTGGTTGTTGTTAACCCAGTCTCAATATCAATCCCGTCTACCCCCAGAAATAACATACTACAAGACACGTCTTCTAAAATCTGTTCCGCATAAGGGCCCATTACTGAAGATGAGTTTTGCCTTAACTGACCGCCAAGCTGTAAAACCTCCACATGTAAATGATGTGATAATTCCAGGGCAACATTTAATGCTGAAGTCACAACGGTCAGGTGTTTTTCCGGATGTATAGCTCTGGCTAAGGCAAGCATAGAGGTGCCTGAAGCAATGATAATAGAATCATTGTGACCAATCATATCTGCTGCAGCTTTAGCAATCTGCCTTTTTTTATCTGCATGAATCTGCTCCTTTTCAGCAACCGGTTTGTCGTTAGTATAAGGGTTTGTTTTGGAACCTCCGCCATGTGTGCGGAAAAGCAATTTCTTGTCTTCCAGAAGCTTCAAATCCTTTCGGATGGTAACATCAGAAACTCTCATTTGTGTACTGAGTTCCTGTACATTAACAAATCCTGTTTCCTGAAGTTTTTTTAAAATCAACTGATGTCTTTCGGTAATACTCTTCATCCCGGTTTTTGTTATTTGTGAGGTTGCGTTAACCAAAAATAAGTAAAAACCGGAAGTTTTTTCAGTTTACGGACTTATATATTTCATCTGATGTTTCGTTTTGTTTCGTTTTCGGGTTATTGTTTTCTTCTTTTTGTAGATAAACGTTCTTTATATGGTGTTTTGACTGGTTTTTGAAATAAATAAAGGTTCTTATTGATTTTTATTTGTTTTGAAATGTTTTATTTTATAAATTTGATATAGAAAGCGAAACAAATCGTTAGCTCAAATAAGGAGGTCGTTACACATGAACACAAATAGAAAAGAACTCATAGGAAATATTGTTGATCCGGAAAAGGTTTGGGATGTAATTGTAGTTGGTGGTGGAGCAACAGGCTTAGGTGCTGCACTTGATGCGGCCAGCCGTGGTTATCAGACCTTATTGTTAGAACAGGCTGATTTTGCAAAAGGTACATCCAGCCGGAGTACCAAATTAGTCCATGGAGGTGTGCGTTATTTAGCGCAGGGCGATATCGGGCTGGTAAGAGAAGCTTTATATGAACGTGGATTGCTTTTAAAAAACGCGGCCCACTTAGTGAAAAATGAATCATTCATTATTCCAAATTATGAATGGTGGGGCGGTGCTTTTTATACTATAGGATTAACATTATATGATTTGCTTGCTGGTAAACTGGGCTTCGGCCGTGCCAGACATATCTCTAAAAAAGAGGTAATCAGCAAACTTTCTACTATACAGCCTAACCATTTATATGGGGGCGTAGTTTACCATGACGGACAATTTGATGATTCCCGTCTGGCAGTCAACCTTGCGCAGACCAGTCTGGAACAAGGGGCCACAATCTTAAATTATATCCGTGTAACAAGCTTAATTAAAGATACGCAGGATAAAGTAGCCGGTGTAGTGGCGACTGATGTAGAATCGGGCGTTACCTATCAGCTGAAAGGTAAAACGGTAATTAATGCGACCGGAGTATTTGTAGATGATCTTTTACAAATGGATAAACCAGGTAAAAAGCCATTGGTAAGATCAAGTCAGGGTGTCCATTTGGTTATTGAGCGTTCATTTATGCCTGGCGAAGATGCGATCATGATACCCAAAACGGATGATGGCAGGGTTTTATTTGTGGTACCATGGCATGATAAACTGGTAGTGGGAACTACAGATACGCCATTAGATCAGCATAGCCTGGAGCCGGTAGCACTGGAAGAGGAAATCGAATTCATTATGCGTACAGCAGCAAAATATCTGGTTAAAGCACCTACGCGAAAAGATGTGCTGAGTGTATTTGCTGGTTTACGTCCTTTAGCTGCGCCAGAAGACGGTTCTTCTAAAACGAAAGAAATTTCAAGAAGTCATAAACTGATCGTTACTACATCGGGACTGATTACAATTACCGGTGGTAAGTGGACAACTTATCGCAGAATGGGGGAGGATACCATTAATAAAGCGATAGAAGTTGGTAAATTACCAGCCCGTCCTACAAAAACAAAAGAGCTTTCTATTCACGGTAGTAAAGCAGATGTAAACCGCAACGATCACTTGTATGTTTACGGAAGTGATGAAGCCGGGGTATTAGCTTTAGGCGATGAAAACCCAGCCTGGAAAGAAAAACTGCATGTACGTTTACCTTATCTTAAAGCCGAAGTAATCTGGGGTGTGAGACATGAAATGGCCCGTACAGTAGAAGATATTTTAGCCAGAAGAGTGAGAGCATTGTTCTTAGACGCGCGTGCTGCGATTGATATGGCACCGGTTGTCGCTAAATTAGTAGCAACAGAACTTCAGTATGATCAAGCCTGGGAAAATGAACAGGTTAAAACCTTCAGAAAACTAGCTCAATCTTATTTATTAGAACCTTATACGCCTGAGTAGAATAATTCAGCGTCAATTAAACCAATATAAATCAATAAAGTTATGGAAGATTACATTTTGGCTCTGGACCAGGGCACAACGAGCTCTCGTGCAATTATTTTTGATCATAAAGGACAAATTAAATCTACTGCACAGAAGGAATTTACCCAGATTTTTCCACAATCAGGATGGGTAGAGCATGACCCAAACGAGATTTGGTCTACCCAGGCCAGTGTAGCGGCAGAAGCAACTGTGAAAATGGGGATCAATGGTTCTAATATCAAAGCAATCGGAATTACTAATCAGCGTGAAACTACTATCGTCTGGGATCGTGAAACAGGTGATCCTGTTTACAATGCGATTGTCTGGCAAGACAGACGTACCGCAGAATTCTGCGATAAGCTAAAAAAAGACGGTAAAACTGATATGGTCCGTGCTAAAACGGGACTGGTAATTGACTCTTATTTTTCGGGGACTAAAATAAAATGGATTCTTGATAATGTAGAAGGAGCCCGGGACAGAGCAAATAAAGGTGAGCTGGCCTTTGGAACGGTCGATAGCTGGCTGGTCTGGAAATTCACAAGAGGCCATGTACACGTGACTGACATCACCAATGCAAGCCGTACTATGTTGTTTAACATCCGTACAGAGCAATGGGATGATGAATTATTGGAAATGCTTGATATTCCTAAAAGCATGCTTCCTGAAGTCAAACAATCCAGTGAAATCTACGGAGAAACGACCACTACTATTTTCGCTTCAAAAATACCAATTGCCGGAATTGCCGGAGATCAGCATGCTGCGCTTTTCGGACAGATGTGTATTGAAAAAGCCATGGTTAAAAACACGTATGGCACCGGCTGTTTTATGCTGATGAACATTGGTGA
Source organism: Pedobacter sp. UYP1 (assembly GCF_040547305.1). Lineage (NCBI taxonomy): Bacteria > Pseudomonadati > Bacteroidota > Sphingobacteriia > Sphingobacteriales > Sphingobacteriaceae > Pedobacter > Pedobacter sp. UYP1. The sequence continues at coordinate 102,673 of NZ_JBEPPL010000005.1, forward strand.
TAAATTCATGGAATCAAAAAATAACTTATTAACTACTGTTGCCTGGAAAATTAACGGTAAAATACAATATGCCTTTGAAGGAAGTATTTTTATCGGGGGGGCTGTAGTACAATGGCTTCGTGATGGTTTAGGCGTTATTAAAAAATCTGCTGATGTAGAAAAGCTTGCTGCAAGTGTTAAGGATACGCAAGGTGTTTATTTTGTACCTGCTTTTGCTGGTCTGGGTGCACCTTACTGGAAACCTGATGCGAGAGGTACAATTGTAGGATTGAGCAGAGGAAGTACGTCTGCACATATAGCGCTCGCTGCACTTGAATCTATAGCATATCAGACCAGAGATGTTTTAAAAGCGATGGAAGCTGATGCAGGAATGGAAATTAAAGAACTGAGAGTCGATGGCGGAGCAACAGCGAATGATTTGCTGATGCAATTTCAATCCGATTTGCTGAACTGTAAAGTGATCCGTCCGAATGTAGTAGAAACTACTGCTTTAGGGGCTGCCTATTTAGCGGGGTTAGCAGTTGGTTTCTGGGATAGTGTAGAAGAGATTCAGCAGCTATGGAAATCTGAAAAAGAGTTTGTTCCTACAGGAGATCAGACGGTGATAAAAAAGGGAATTAAGGATTGGAAGAGAGCTATTCATGCCGCACAAAGCTGGAATGAAGAATTACCTGATACAGATTCAAACTAATTATTCACCTTTAATTTTACCAGAATGACTCCATTCATAGCAGAACTTATAGGTACGATGTTACTTATACTTTTAGGCGATGGCGTAGTAGCCAACGTCGTATTAAATGATACTAAAGGAAATAATAGCGGGTGGATGGTGATTACCACTGCCTGGGGGCTGGCAGTTTTTGTAGGAGTGACGGTTGCAGGGCCTTACAGTGGTGCGCATTTAAATCCTGCAGTCACTATCGGTCTTGCGATAGCCGGAAAATTTGCCTGGGCGAGTGTGCTTCCTTATATAGCTGCGCAGTTGATAGGAGCGGGGATGGGTGCATTCCTGGTTTGGGTCATGTATAAAGACCATTTTAACAAGGACAATGATCCGGCAGCTATGCTGGCCTGTTTTTGTACCGGCCCTGCTATCCGTAATTACACTTCGAATATAACCAGTGAAATTATCGGTGCATTCGTATTGGTATTTACGGTTTTCTATATCACCGGAGCTGAAATTACACCAACTAAAATACCTGTTGGTTTAGGCTCTGTCGGCGCTGTTCCTGTTGCCTTTCTGGTTTGGGTAATTGGACTTTCACTCGGAGGAACTACTGGATATGCAATTAACCCGGCGCGTGATTTAGCGCCCAGGATTATTCATGCCTTAGTGCCTATCAAAGGGAAGGGTACCAGTGACTGGGCTTATGCCTGGATTCCTGTTTTGGGTCCGATTGCAGGAGCGGCGATAGCAGCATTTCTGTACTTACAACTTCACTAATCATCAGTTAAAAAAACAGAATTTCTTAAACAGATTGTTATGAAAACTATTTATAAAGGTAGCCTTTGGGCTATACTAGGGCTATGCCTTTGCCTTTCTGCGGAGGCTCAGGATCTGACAACGCCAAAAACTGACACAGTCGCAGTGAAAAAATATAGACCCTTTAATGTGAACCTGCAAGTACGTAATTTATACTTGTGGCGTGGATTTAAAGTATCAAATAGCCCGATCACTGATGTGGATATGCATTATACTACTAAAGACGGAAGTTTTTCTGCTGGTTTTTGGGGTGGTGCGGGTTTTAATGGAGAGTACAAGGAATTCGATTACTATGTGAGTTATGTTAAGAAGGGATTTAACTTCTCGGTTTGGGATATTAACAACGTAACGGATTTCCCTAATGCTAACCTGTTTGATTATAAAAGAGCTACTACCTCCCACTTTATCGACGTAACTGCCGGATATCAATTCGGAGATGCCTTCCCAATCAGTATTAACTGGAGTACGATTGTACAGGGAAGGGATACGCATGTGAAGAGTAACGGAGATCTGGCAAATAATTATTCCAATTATGTGGTACTTGATTATAGGGTATGGAAAGAAGGAGGAACAAACGTCCATCTTTTTGCAGGTGGGGGATTTGCATTTGGCAGAGACGAGAACTTTTATGGTTCTAAACCAAATGTTGTCAATGCAGGAGTTACCTTAAATAAAGACCTGGTAGTTTTTACGCATCATATGCCAATCGCAGCAACTGCAATGTTCAGTCCTGAACACAATTATGGAGCGATCCAGTTAATCATCAACGCATTCTGAAAAAGTATTTAGTTCTTCCTGTAAACGCAAAAAACCAGCCGGAAGGCTGGTTTTTTTGTAGTGTAAAAATATATACATTACTGTTGTGTGTGTTCATAGGTAGATGATTCACAATTCAATATTAAGCTTCTCAATTGACTTATCATTTCATTATTACACCAACGCCCGTTTTCCTTACGTGAATGCGCTAAATAATTGATATTTATGCTAATAAATCGATATTTTTAGCTTTAAAGTGGTAACATTCGTTGGTTTTGTTACATGAAATGTTTGGAAGATTCAAAAGCTGCTTTAAGAAGGTAAGACCGGACTAGATGGCTAATATAAAATTTTTAATAGTATCTTCTCATCCATAAGTAATAGCTAAATTTAAAGCTATTAGAAGGTAAGCTTCAGTTTTGCTAAAAAAAAAGGCCCTTAACAAGATTGTTAAGGGCCTTTTTGGTGTTCCCGAAGGGATTCGAACCCCCATCTTTGGTACCGGAAACCAAAATTCTATCCATTGAACTACAGGAACATTTCGGCAAATATATCAATTTGATTCATTTATTCTGAATTCTCCTGAAAAATAGACGCTCAATTTGTTTGAATCACAAGAAATAAATTATAAACGATATCAAAAACAACATTTGAAATATCAGTTTCTACATTTTCTGTCCGGCTCCCAAAATTAACTTTACATCAATAGCTTATTATTCATCTTAACAATTCAGAAATTGAAAGTAAAAAATGTACTTGCTTATTTCAAGCAAAGGTTCCCCCCGGTAAATATGGTATTGTTTGCTATTCTATTTATAAATGTATACTCCATAGCTTCCTATTTTTCTTCCCAGCCTATAAATTTCAGCATTAAAATTGGTCTGGGTATTATCGCTTTTATTTCTTTCTTTTTCAGGCTGCGGGTATTCGATGAGGTCAAAGATTATAAGATTGATCAGGTCAACCACCCGGACAGGGTATTGCAATCTGGCCGTGTAACCTTAAACCAGTTATTCCTGCTCTCTGCCATACTCACAGTCTCAGAACTGGTTTGGAGCTACTGGAATGGTCCTTTAACTTTAATCTGCTGGCTGATTGCCGTAGGTTATAGTTTATTGATGCGTTATGAGTTTTTTATTGGTTCATTTTTGAGCAAAAGACTATTGCTATACGCCTGTACTCACATGGTGATTATGCCATTTGTGATGGTCTGGGTATGGTCTGCGTTTAATCCTGATCTGCATCATCCGGCATTGTATCTATTAGCTGGTATAAGTTTGCTGTGTGGATTTAGTTTTGAACTCGCCCGTAAAATCCATGCTCCGGCAGCAGAAAGAGAGACCGTAGATTCTTATTCCAAATCTCTGGGTTATGTGACTTCGATAGTTTGTGTCTTGTTGGTTCTGCTCATTGGCGTAGTCGTGCAATGCCGCATATTATACACTATACAATCAAATTTATGGACCTACATCACCATTTGTTTATTATATGTGGCAATAGGCTTCCTCTTTATTAAAGTTGTTAAACGGCCGGACGAAAAGAAACTTCGTCTGGCTGAACTGCTGGTCTCTTTATTTATGGTGATCAGCTATATCTCTGTAATCATAGAAATACATCTCAAATCATGATAATCTACCCTGTTAAAAATGTGCCCGGATATACGATCGGAGGTAAAGCAAAAGGCTTGCTTAAATTATTGGAAGCTCAGGTCACTGTACCCGATTTTTTAGTACTCCCTGCAGAGAACTTTGATACTATCGTTAAAGCAAAGGATGCCACTACGGTGTCCATATCAGATCAGCTGCTACGTTTTACACTCAGCAAACCTGAAGAAGAAAAATTGCGTCAGATTTTATCCGGATGGGATTTTCCAAACCGAAGTATAATTGTCCGTTCTTCAATTGCTGATGAGGATGGAACACACGACGCCTTTGCCGGTATCATGAGCTCCTATATGAATTTAAGGAATTATGATGATGTCATTGAAGCAGTAGGCAAATGTGCTGCCAGTGCCTACTCAGCTGAGGCTGTAGCTTACAGGCAATACAAACAATTATCTGCTGTAGCAAGACCAGCAGTAATCTTGCAGCAGCAGATTGATGCGGACGCCAGTGGAGTTGTTTTTTCAACCTATCCACAATATCCACAGGAAATGGCTGTTCATGCCTTATGGGGCCTGGGAGAAGGCCTGGTTAACGGAGAACTGGATCCTGATGAATTCTATCTTTCCAAGAAAGACGGAACCGTAGTTCATCAAAAGATAGCATTGAAAGACAAGCACTATCAGATGCACGAAGAAAAGGGTATTCAACTGCTGGATGTAGAAGAAGACAGACAGCAAATACACAGTTTGACTGAAGAACATCTACGGGAAATATTTACGATTTCAACACGCCTTGAAAAAAGAAACGGTCATCCGCAGGATATAGAATACGTCATCTCAAATAACAAACTTTACTTCGTTCAATCCCGTCATATTACCCAGGAAATCCCGGATGTGATTGTCTATGACAATTCAAATATCCAGGAAAGCTATTGTGGAGTAACTACGCCATTAACTTTCAGCTTTGCCCAGCACGCTTATGCAACTGTTTATTTCCAAACCATTATTCTGCTGGCTATTCCTGAACAGGTCATGACTACTTACACCCCTGTTGTCAACAATTTGCTTGGACTGGTTCAGGGCAGAATTTATTACAATATCAATAACTGGTACCGTTGTTTACAGCTATTTCCTTCTTTTAAACAGAATAAAGAAGATATGGAGCGTATGATGGGCCTGGAAGAACCTGTTGACTTTATCACCGATACAGAGAAATCTTTCCGTGAAAAACTCAGCATGATCTTTCCAACCTTTTTTAATTTATTGAGGTTGTTCTCTGCATTTAGAAAACTGGAGAAAAGTGTGGCTGAATTTCATAGTCATATCACCAAACACTATGAGCGGTTTTATAAATTGCAGGATGCATTTGCTAATCCTGTACAATTGCTGGAACAAAAATATCTGCTGGATAAAGAGCTGATGGGCAACTGGACTACCCCGATTATCAATGATCTGTATGTGATGATGATGAACGGGAAAGTAAGGCGTAAATTACTTAAAGCTGGTATTCTGGATACCGATGAATTTCTAAGCAGATATTTAGCGGGTAACCAGGAAATCGAAAGTGCCCAGCCAGCCATATTGATGCAAAAACTTTCTCTGAAAGCGATGGAACAGGATGAACTGAAAGCGCTGATCATCCTTTTGCCGGATGATGTACACACGCAAATTAAGGCTCAGTTTCCAGCATTTTACAAAGAAGTGGAAGGTTTTATCCATGTCTATGGTGACCGTACCGTAGGAGAATTAAAACTGGAAACGATTACAATGCGTTTGTCGCCTAAAATCTTTTATAGTTACCTGCGCAATTACCTGACTACCTCTAACTCATTTCAAACGTCAGCTTTGTCTCATTTACACGAATCGGCAGTAAAAGATCTGGAAGAGAAATTGAAAGATCATTCTGTGTTCTTTAAAAAGACAGTTTATAAAAGCCTGGGTAAACTGCAAAAGTCAATTCAATATCGCGAAGCCCTGCGTTTAGAAAGAACGAGACTTTTCGGGATGTACCGTACTTTATACCTCGCTGCCGGTGAATTACTGAAGGAGAAAAACGTATTGATGGAGGTACGTGATATCTTTTATCTGACTCAGGATGAAATAGAAATATTGTTACTGGACAAACCGGGATTTGAAATTGAGGGCGTAATTGATGAGCGGGTAGCTACATTTGAGCAATATAAAAAGGAAGAAGTAGCTGCTCAGGTAACTATTCCACCTTTACGCAGTACTAAACCAGAACTGGTAGATGAAGATCCTTCTGTTTTACGCGGTACAGGCTGTGTTCCTGGTCAGCTTACTGCAGAGATCATTGTTATAGACGGGCCGGATAGTGACCTGGATGTGAGCGGTAAAATTGTTTGCGCTTTACGTACAGATCCTGGTTGGGTCGCACTTTTCCCAACCTGTAAGGGAGTGCTGATTGAAAAGGGGTCTGCTTTATCTCATTCGGTTATTTTGCTGAGAGAATTTGGAATTCCTGCGATCATTAATATCCCGGGGCTGACCAAAAAGTTAAGCAGCGGACAGCAAATTAGTATGGATGGTTCAACTGGGGAGATTAAATTACTGTAAAATGGGAATAGTCGAACGTATCCTCTACAAAGATTCAATTCCTGATAGCTTTTTCACCATACCTGGAAAAATCTACGCGGGCTTAACCGTTGAACTCACAGAAGACAGGTCAATGATTGCTGCCCTGTTTAAAATAGAAGCAGAAAAAAACGAAATCATTATTTATACAGACCACGAACATATCCGGCTTGTAGGTATATTTCCTCACCACGAAGATGCAGCTTATTTTGGGTTCTGGGAGTCTGTTGATGATGAAGTACTCAATAAGGCAGCATTTAGTTTATTGGAAAGTGATGCCAGTGTAAGAAAAAGAGCGAGTATGACCGGGCCAATTAACTTTAACACATATAACCGTTACCGTATCCGGGCAGGTAATTTGCCAAGCTGGAACAGATTTGATAGTGAACCGGTTAATCCGGTTTATTATGCTTCGCTTTTAGCGCAGGTAAGTTTTAAAGAAAAATTGACTTTTGAAAGCAGGTATATTACTCAACACACGCTTCCGGAACTTTATGCTGATTATGCTGCCCTGATGGATGAGCAAAGCAAAATTCCTTTTGAAGTTATCCCTTTGAATGAAGAAAGCTGGATACGGTATGAAAAGGAATTATTTGAGCTGATTGAGATTGTCTTTAACCAGAATCCTTTTTATAAAGCAATCTCTTTTGAACAATTCCGCTTGCTGTATAACGCTAAATTCTTGCGTAAGATCTGTCCACACAGCTCGGTTATATTGATTGATCCGCAGACTGGAAGACTGGCTGCAATGAGCATCTGTTATCCGGATTATCAGTCCTTGCCTGCAACAGCGGCAGGGTATGATTTTAACAGAGATTATCCGCTGCTCAAAAAGAGAAGATTATTAGGGAAAACAGTTGGAGTACACCCTGATTTCAGAAGACAGGGCTTAATGAACTATATCTGTACGCATTACATAAGGGCGGCTAACCAATATTATGAAGACACTATTTTCTGTCTGATGCGTTCAGACAATTATTCAGTACATTTTACTGACCATACACCGTACGAATCAGTAAAATATATCCTGTATGAGAAAGAATTGGTTAGTTAAGGCTATGTCCTGAAATTGCATCAAAAAAGCTATTCACTACGCGGGGGAGAAATGGATAAGGACTCACTGTATGTCCCATCATATACAAACCCACGCGGTGGATACCAAAATCTAAAGTGGCCATATACAGCTCCTGATGAAAAGAGGGAGCTGAATTATACTTTCCTGTTAATCTGGCCAGTTCTTCGCGGTAATATTCGATATACTCATAGCGTTTATCGTACCGGTCCTGATCCAGAATGAAACATAAAAATTCTGCAAGATCATATTGAGGGATGTGAAAAGTAGCCAGTTCCCAGTCATATAAACAGAATTCAATCTCCCCGTTTTGAGTTTTAAAACAACTGTTTCTTGGATTAAAATCATTATGAACCAGTGTTTTTGGTAGTTTTTCAAGCTGTTGCCAGTAGTTTGGGATTTCCTGTATAGCGGTGCGCATGGTTTTTACCCTTAAAGGATCGTAAAGTTCCGGGAACTTATCAGCAGCATTGTTTAGTAAAGCATTCCATAAAGGGAGCAGGTCTGTCATTTGCTGTAAAGAAGGCGCATCTTTCCATATTTCGAGGTCTACATTTTCTACTTTATTCAGCATGGTACTATGCCAGGCTGCCATCTGTTTTAATGCAGATTTGATATGCTGATCACTCCATTTTTCGGGCGCCATAACTGTATTCAGCAGGTCAACATCATCCAGATATTCCATTAAGATGATGTAAATATTCTCTTGTTGATTGGTATACAGACCGTAAATGACCGGTGTAAATAGTGGATGCAGCTTTTCGTAAATTTCCTGCTCTTTTAAATGGGTGTAATAAAAGCCTGTTAAATGTTTAAATTGTTCGTAAACGCTGTTGAGTTCGCCTCCGCATAATTGCGAAAGCATATTCAGCATGTTAACAATCTCCTGACCATGTGGCTTGATCTTCATCACCATTCTCTTTTTCTGCGGTAATCTGTCTATGGTGTAACTAACTTCCAGACCGAAGTGGCCAATACTGCTTTCTGTTTGCGTAGCTGTGAGCGCTACCAGTATACTTGCTGAATTATCTACGTCTAGCAAGGCAATATCCTGAACCGAAATAATCTGGCTCTTAAAGTGATCCTGCATGATTTGCTGAACAAAGGTGGTGTTAAGATAATCGGTGGTTTTCATGGTTTTTAGGTTAGATGTAGTGACATGACCGGAACAAATTGTATCTGTACCTGATTCTTGAAATAGAAACAGCTTTCCTGCGCCAGGCTTTGGCTTTTCAGCTTGATCCGGCTTTCTGATTGCAGTAAGTTTTCTCCTTGTATGTTGAGCAGATTCCAGAAGATGAGCTTTAAATCGCGGTCTGGATGTTTAGCTAGTGACAAACAGACTTCTTCAAATTCCTGATGACTGATGTATTCAAAAATATTAGAAAGACTGGCTTTGGTTATTTTCAAACCAGGTGCCGATAAAAGATATTCCACTGCCTCACCCTGAATAACCTGCAGCTTGTCCATGTTCTCTTTCAGGCTGCTGTAATTTTCCTGCCTGTAGCACGGTGGTAATACATGATGTGGAAGGTCTTGTAAACCAAAAAAGATAAAACGGAAGTAAAAGTTCTCTTTCAATAAACTTGAACTTGCTTGTAAAAGAAGGCGCTTATAAAAGACTATTCCACCCGATTCATCTACATGTTTTAATAATTTGGGATCTCTGCCATTGCTTAAATTTTCATCACTGTAATAGGTGATGAACGTTTGCTTGAAACTGCTGTTATCCAGTTTGTCCAGGAAAAATTTATACTGTGCATCAATCGTATCAAAGGCGATTAACTGATGAATCAATTCTTGTTGCTCCTGATTAAGCGTGCGATGAAAGCCCATCATAAATTTTTCCAGTTTTCCTGACAGTAGCAGGCCGCCGGGATTTTCTTCCAGAAAGGCTGTCCAGAAAGCTTGGTCTGCTGCCGGTAAAGTAGGCAGGATTCTTTGTTTCGCTTCGTTGACTGCTGTTTCTCCTGCGAGTCCTAGTATGGCGTGGTAAAGCTCATAATCGAAATTCATAATGATGTGCTGTTTGAATAGCAGCATCTTATTCTGAACGGGATTTAAATCAGCTGCAGTGACGCTTGCTGGATTCTTAAGCAACATATTTAAAGCATTACACCCTGCCGAAGTGATCACCAGTAAGTGATCATTCGTACCGATCTTAAGCGACCTGTAAAGGGTTTGACTGTCTTCCCACACCAGCGAATAACGGATGCGGTCAAGATCTAGGTTATAAAACTCTGAGTTCATTTATTTTGTGGTATAAAATTTTTGAATGATGTCTGTTGTCAACCTGAATTTCGGTCTGGAACTGTATGTTGTTAATAAGCGCAGCAGGGAAGTTCTTCGTTAAAATCCGTTTAGCTCCTTCTTGCGTTATACTGCCTTGAATAAAAATGTCGAAACCATCCTCAGCTGCTATTGCAGCAACCTGGACAACTTGATGATGCAGGGTAAGCAAATGTTCAATCTGGTAATGTTGTATGCCCAGATGCGCTTTTTCATTTCCTATTCTGGCAGTGAGGTAGAGTTCCTGATCGGCTGATAAATAACCGATATCACCCGTCCTGAGCCAGCCATCTGGATGTATAGTAGCTACATGCGGTCCTCTGACTTCTATTTCGCCTGCATTAAATGTTCCTGATGTGGTATGAATAACCGCGGCTTCGTTGATCCGGAGTTCCAGTGTTTGAACTGGTTTGCCTACACAATAGCCATTGATTGGATTTTTAGCTGTTCCGTTTATCTTTCTCACAGCAATAGGTTCTGCTTCAGATGAACCATAAATAATGTGGCTCTCTGCTTCAGGAAAATAAAGGCGAAGTTCGGGTAAGAGGTCCTCAGGTACAGGAGAGCCGCCGACTCCAATTTGCATCACTTTTGGGAAAACTTGTGGATCAGCTTTTAAACAAGCCAGAAGGGTTTTGAAATAAAACACATTGCCCATCATTGTACCGATGTTTTGAGCTGACAATTGTTGAATAATATACTCAGGATTTAATTGCCCCATCTGAAAACCAGGAATAGCGGGTACTACAGTTGTGATTCCTGCCGCGATGTTATGCAGGATAACGTTAGGGAATATGGGGAAGTCGCGCAGATTTACTTGTGGCGGGAATACTGTTTTGAGGATCAGATGTTGCGCGGCAATGACGCGGTGACTTCTGAGCACACTCTTTGGCTCTCCGGTTGTTCCGGAACTAAAAGTGACCAGTGCCGGCTGATCCGGATCTACTAAAACAGCTTCCCAATTGGTTTCTCTTTGAGTTTCCTGCTTAAGGAATAAGCATTGAATGCCGGCCGCTGCTAATTCGGATCCCATTTGCAACTGCATTTGCTCTTTTGCAATAATTACCTTGATCTTTTGCGATTTCAACAGCTTAAGCATTGCAGACAGCTCTGATTTTGCAGGTGGCAGTACCGGGATTGCACCCACACTTTGTATGGCCAGCAATGCGCTGATAGATTCTGCACTTACCGGGATTGCCAATAATACAGCGGCGCCAGGCAATACGTGCTGCTGAAGTAAATATCTGTAGTTGGAGATACTTTGCAATAGCTGTTGATTTGTAATTGCTGGCTGATGAGGATCGGCAGGAATGATTAGCTCCTGGATACCTGGTTTGGTGAGTGCGGTATGGATGACGTTGTAGAAGTTGATCACAGGGCAGAAGTACTTAGTGAAAGTTCAGGATTTTCGAAATTATGTTGTAAGGCATAATCGTATAGTTCTTCAAAGCTGTTTCGAATATCCGGTTCAGGAATGTGCGGGATAAGTTTGCGGAGTGGAGCGGCATCAAAGTTATAAGAGGTCGTATTCAGATAGCGTGAAAGCCATTTTCCGGCTCTTTTATAATACCATTCTTCCAGCAGGTTCATGTTATCGGGTACTGAATCCACGAGTTTACACTCAAGCCCTAGTTTATGGATTGAATGTTTAATCAGGTAGGCATTGCTCAATGGTGCTGAATTTACAATACTTAGCTGCTTAACCTCATCATTACGGAATACTGCTAAAATCGTTTTGGCTACATAATCAACAGGAACAATGTTTAAAGTACTTTTATTGTCCCCCATGATCCTGATCTTTTTAATATCATGCTCTTTGTAACGTTGTAAGCCCTTGTTGATAATCCGGCCTACTTCATAAAATACATTGAATAAAGGAAGGTAGTATAATGGCTCATCCAGCAGTCTGCCGCAAATCACAGAAGGACGTAAAATCTGCCAGGCAATCTGATTAGCCTCACAATGTTTGATAACCTGGTACTCTGCCATTGCTTTATAGAATTCATAATGATTCCGGTAAGGTGATAAACTACTGAAAGGCAGCAACTCTCCATTCTGTCCAAAGCGGCGGTAATTACTATCAATTAATCCGGTTTGTATACCACATGAAAATGCAGAACTGATAAAAATGAATTTGTGTGGTATATTTTTTAATTGTTCCAATAACTCCAGTGTGGTTGCATAGTTGAAATCGTGAACGTCTTGTAAAGCTGAATCGGCAGTGTTCAAGTTGGTGATGGCCGCAATATGGATCACGTGGAGATAATCGCCCAATCTTGACTTCAGCAACGGACTTTTCTTGAGATCTCTTAAATCAGAATCAATGATCTCAATAAATGATAGCAATTCTTCTACAGGGTAAATATCCAGATAGGCTGGTTTGAACGGATTTGTTAATAAAGAACTGATCCGTTCGCTCGCACTTTCTTTAGCATTGGACCTGACCACAAGAAATAATCTGCCCCTTTTTATTCCGCTGGCATACTCAGCCAATAATTCATACAGTACATGACGGCCAAGTATGCCGGTAACACCAGTAATCAGTAAATTTTCCATAGATGATATTTGTATAGATAGGTTGTATTTGTTCAGTCGCTATTCAGTTAACTGGCTGCTATCCAAATTTATTTATCTAATACTGCTGGTAAATAGATGATTTGATATTTACAATGTACTTTTTGATTTTATCAGGTGTATAACACTTTCTTTAAAGAGATATTTTGTGTCATTGATGTTCTTTTTTAGTTGAAATCTGTAATTCTTGATGTGTATAATATTTATAGTCAAATTAGTTATGTGATCAGAGATTAAAACTATAATCTGTTTTTATGAAATCCGGGATTTAGCCGGGCCGGTTTATAGGACTGCCAAAAAAGACCTTGAAATTTAACTGTATTTTAATTCGGGTTGGCTATTTTTAAATTTTTATCAGATAATCGGACTGTGAATACTGTTATTTTAATGTAAAATGTTTAAAAATAAAAGGTTTGTGATTATTTATTAAGCAGTTTTTCAACAAAAGAAATTTTTCGTGAATTAATCGATTTATCTGGATTATCATGCTTTATCCAGCCAAAACACTTACAAATTGATTTATAGGAGTTGGAACACTCAATTCGATTTTGCAGGAAAAAATCTATTTCTTAGTAAAGATAACAGCGTATCCATTTTTGTTTAATTTAATATTTTTAATAAAACTTTCTAATCATAACCTAGTCCGTGGCCTTCATCAGGTACGTACTGAATATCAAAGCCGCATGAAAAACGAATATTACAAATATTTGTGTGTGAGTGAGGAGGATGCAAACTGGGGCCTGTATGTTTTATACGTTGGCTATACCAGTGTCGCTGCCCATGCTCAATATCCACAGGAATATTATCCATCACACCATTATTTTACCTGGAAATCGGGTCGCATACTCGATGAGTACCAAATTTTATACATTACCCGTGGTGAGGGTTATTTTGAGTCTGACAGCCATAAGCAAAAGGTAACCGCAGGCACAATAATAATTCTGTTCCCTGGCGAAAAACACCGGTATATACCCGATCCGGATATTGGCTGGGATGAATACTGGATCGGGATCAGAGGCAGTATTATTGATAACCATGTACAACACAAGTTTTTTAACCGTGAAAACCCATGTATCAATATTGGGGTCAACGAAAAAGTGGTAGATCTTTTTAACCTGATCATTGATAAAACCAGAGGTAAAAATAAAGAAGATCAGCCGATGATGTCTGGGGTTGCTTTGCATCTGCTGGGCATCCTTTATTATATGGTGAAACAGAAAAGCCAGGAGAATGAACAGAAAGATTTGATTATGAACCAGGCGAGAGACTTATTCAGTTCTAATATTTCAAAAGATTTTTCTCCTAAAATGGCCGCAGAGCAATTAAAAATAGGCTACTCTTTATTTCGTAAACTCTTTAAAAACTACACAGGTTTATCACCTGGACAGTATTTTATCCAGGTAAAAATAGAAAAAGCTAAAAACCTTCTGGAAGATCAAAGTTTATCAATCAAAGAAATTGCCTATGATTTGAAATTCGACTCTTGTTTTTATTTCTCTAAATTATTTAAACAGAAAACCGGCATGAGCCCAACCATCTATAGAAAAAGAGCGGCCTGCTAAGCCCCTTTTCTGCCTTCCAGGCTTTGCATCAGCTGGCTGTAAAGGTCATCATTATTACTTTCACGGGGTTTCAATTTTTTAACAGTAGCTCTTTTGCCCCTGGCTTTCGCCTTGATAATTTTCAAAAGTTCTTTACTGTATTCATCTTTGAAACCCCTGATATCAAATGCTGAACTATATTGTTTAATCAGTGCCATACCCACCTCAAGTTCTTTTTTTGTGATGGTATCAGTCTCTGGTATTTTTAGCTCTTCTTCTGATCTTATTTCTTCAGCAAACCTGATTTTTGTAACAACCAGTACTTCATTTAAGGGGTGGATGATACATAGATTCTCTGTATTTCTCAGCACAAATCTGGCTACACCAGCTTTTTTAGACTTCACTAAGGCTTTCAATAGTAGGGCATAAGCTTTCTTCCCTTGTTTCTCTGGTTGGGCATAATAAGAAGTCTCATAATAAATGGGATTGATTTCCTGTAAATCCACAAAATTCTCCAGGGAGATCATCTTGTTTTTATCCGGAGCTGCATCTTCAAAATCCTGCTCATCGAGTACTACATAATTTTCATTCAGCAGATATCCTTTTACAATTTTATCAAAAGGGACTTCTTTTCTTGTCTTTTCATTGATCCGTTGAAATTTAATCCTGGAATGATCTTTACTGTCCAGCATGTCTAAATCCAGATGACTCTGCTGTACCGCAGAGAAAAGTTTAACCGGGATATTTACCAGTCCAAATCCAATAGCTCCATTCCAAAGTGATCTCATCCTAAATGCTTTAATTATTAATTTAACAACGCGCCATTTCTTTTGTTTTCTCTTCCTGAAAACTTTGAATCTTTCTTGTTGTTATCATCCGGAATCTGGTTATCATTTAAAACCTTTGTGATGAGTTTAAAAGCCTATAAAAAGAAACGCTCCTTTACACAGACTCCTGAGCCTGAAGGCGGTAAAGGAAGTGGAAAAGAATTGCGCTTGTCATTCAGAAACACGATGCTTCACATCTTCATTATGATTTCAGATTGGAGATGGGCGGGGTATTGAAAAGCTGGGCAGTTCCAAAAGGACCTTCCACAGATCCTGAAGTGAAGCGGCTTGCCATGATGGTTGAAGACCACCCTTACGACTATAAAGATTTTGAAGGTCTTATTCCTAAAGGCGAATATGGTGGAGGAACTGTTATTGTCTGGGATGAGGGAACTTATGAACCGGACGAGCCAGTGGATGGAACTATTGAAGACCAAAACCGAAACCTGAGACATCAGCTGCATAGTGGTAAAATCAGTTTCACCCTGCATTTCTGCAGAACCGTCCTCAGTCCACTATTGCTGCTCCATATTCTTTGCGTCCTAAACCTGGTACTACGGTCTCTATGCCTTTACATTGGGACGAAGTGAAAAAGGGATTGGAAATGAAAGACTTTACAATTTCCAATGCTTTTTCCAGAGTCAAAGAAACGGGGGACATTTTTAAGCCAGTATTAGGAAAAGGAATTGATCTTAAGAAAATTATTAAAGGCAGGCAATTGAAATAACCAGACTACTCAATAGAAATTGAATAGCCTGGTATTGGTGTGTTTGGTTGTTTTTAAGATTGTTTGCCCAGATTTCCTGTAATTGATAAAATCTCAAAAGTATAAGTGAGCTGCGTTTTATTCTTCTCGTAACATTGCAATGCATCCCATAAGCTCTTAAATTTTATAGGATTGAGATTGTTCTTTACATCCCTGCAAAAAGCGACTACACCATGATCTTTCCATTCATTATTACTCGTAGAGAGTTCTATAAATGGATAAGATTCCCCTTTAGATAACAATGATATTTTGAAACTATCCAAAATATCTTTTAGCAGTCTGAAAGAGGACTCACTGTCTCTGTATAAGTCGGGGTAAAGACCATCTTTATGAATATCATCAATATTTTGTTCCAGTGCAATGACCTGTTTTAAAAAAGCTATCCTGATATCGTCGGCAGACTCGTCAGGAGCAGATAACTCATCTTGCAATTGCTTGACTGTTTGCAGTGATTGGGCCATTGATTTTCTGGAATCCTCCGTATTTTTTTTAAGAAAAACCTTGTGTGCAGACTGAAAACTTTCGATAGCTTCAAGGCTTTTTACCAATACTGAAGGAGCGTTATAATAATTTTTAATTGAAGGTTTCATAGATTATCTATTAATAGAGCTTCATTTGAATTTTTACAGAGAAAACACTCATGTTACCACTAACGTAAAAATAGTAATTTTGTTCAATGCATAGCTTGTTTTTTAAATTATTTTTTGGCAGAACTTATTGCTTTTGAGTCGTCTAGCGTAATTGCTGCGGAAATTAAACGGGCTGTGGCAAACTTTTATTCTGTAACCTGCCAATTTTCATCTTGATGCGTTTAGTCAGGAAATTATAGACAATCATTTCATGCATACGCTGGTTGTCATGAAAAATCCTGTTGACATGCATATGGAATAAATCTGAGAGCATATTATTTTTTTCGGTTTCCATACATGCCTTTAAACTATTCAAAAAAGCTTGCTCAGTCTGTGCAGCTTTTTTCTGTTGTAATTTTGTTGGAACTATACTCAGCCCGTCAAAATTAAAGTCTTTATAACTCTGATTAATTTTTTTGGTCGCATCAGACTGGACATTAAATTCAGCTGCAAAGCTAGTATGCATTCTTTCTGCGAACAGCAACTGTTCCCCGAGTGTAAACATTGCGCTATGCATCACATTTTCAATTAAACTAATAGATAGAATATAGAGATCATTAATTTCAACAGGTTTGGCAATAATCGTTAATATGTAGTCACTATCTGCCCTGAAACATTTTTCTACCAGATCCATTCTTTTCAAACCGTATCTTTCGGTCTCCTGCCGGTAGGTTTTAAGTTGCAAATCTGCCACAGTTCCAGAGGTGATATAGGGTGAGATCAGGCGGGAAAGACCAGCCGTGAGCTCATACCCATCTTTAACTTCCTTTAATTGAAATCTTAAACGGATATGATCGGCAGGATCATTATACCGGATGAAGAACCATTTCTTGATCTTCTTCTTTAAAGGATGAATGAATTGCTTCTTAATTTCAAGAAGAATAGCATTGGATTTAGTAGAGTGACAGTAGATTTCAAAATAAAGCCATTCTTCTCCCGGTAAATATAGATTAGAAAAATATTGCTCATTGTTCCAGGTACCTCTAAATGGATAAGGCGGATAAAGTTGTGCTGTGTGTTCCAGGTTGACGATGAATTCTGGTAAATAGGGGGCGTTGTTTTCATCAATGACCTGTGACAAGGCAGGAATAAAAGCTTCTTCAATATATAAGTCTGGTTTATTCTTGCAGAACAGTACAAATGAACTCATATCTTCCTGTATTTCGGGATTGAAAACTAAGGTTTGATCACCATCACCACCTTTAAAAGGTTTATTAAAATTAATTGTGTTCAGCCAATTGTATAATTCATCTAATGACTTATTTATATTGTTTTCCTGGCAGACAGATTTGGGAACCAGCCATTTTTCAGGGCATAGAATCACATTTTTATATTGTACCCTTGGATAATGTATCAGACCTGGGAAGATATTAGAAAGATTGATACTTAGACTGGAATGTAGTCCCTGGTGTTGTAAGTCGGAAAGAAACCGGTAAACTGCCAGATCTGAACGGCCATAATTATAAGCGGAAGCTAGTTTCGGTATGAGCCGTTTACCATATTTTACGGAATGAAGTATCAATTCTTCACCTCGCACACTGACCATAATATCATTGAGGGCTAAAATGTGTTTACTTTCAGGCCAGCTTAAAATGGGCAATTCATAATTATAAATGGCCTTTCTCCGGTTGATATTATCTGCATGTTTTTCTAGCTGATAGCCGATATCAAAAAATAGGATTTCTGGATTGGCTTGCTGTTCAATCTGAACAAACCGGTGGCCTATTGCAGTAATTTCTTCACTAGCTAAAGAAAATCTTCCTAAAAGCGAATTTGCTGTACATCCGCCAATATTTTCTATTATGATATAATCTTCTGTGCATTGCAGCAAGACGCTGATCGTATTGGCAACGGGCTGTGGTGAGTTTTTCCCCTGCTCCTTAAAATCATATAACTGAATAGTTTGATGTTGTATCATTTGATTCAGCATAAACTGATATAAAGGCGTGTAGGCTATTTGATTGATCTGTTTGTAGGCTCTGTTCTTTTTTAAATCCTGAATGAGCTGACCTTCGTCTTTGTTCAGGTTCATCGACCGGTAGCCTATACCAATTTCGGGATCAAGGGCAATCTGGAGCGGAACTTCTTTGTGTTCAAACTTTTTAACGAAGTTGCTCCTGAAATCATCCAGAGAAGAGTTTTTACTGGGCTCTGTATGTTTAGAGAGAAAACCGGTCAGTTCTGCCAATACTTGAAGCCTCCTTTCCGATAGCTGACCTTTTATCCTTTTTCTTTCCGAAATAATGTAATCGTTTTTCTTTTCTTGCTGAGCATAGCCAATCCGGCCATAGTAATCCGGGCCGATAATATTGGGTTGAAAATTGGTGATTAAAAGTTGAAAAGTAACAAGCTGCTCCAAAAAGTAGGTAGTCATTGCCTTGCTTAAATTATACTCGGTACGCAGGAAGTTTTGTATCTCTTCCACAGTACGTTTGGTGCGGCAAAAATCCAGGGTCAGTTGCGTGGTTTCTTCCGCATCGATGGCTGATAATTCAAAGGAGCCATTCTCGGCATTTAAATAGCGTAACTCTCCACCTCCAATATAGGCGGTTGTATTGGTAGTAAGGAAACGCGCATGGTTGATTAACCATTTCGGATCAGTATTGAAGTTTTCCTTTTCCTGCCAGTTGATAAAACGATGGACAATATGTTTTTTTGACAGCGTTACTGGTTCGGTACTGTTTTCATTATCGATAGGGACGATCGAAAATGCTGCGAAATTCCCATATGGCGTAGCCCTGAATTTTGCACGGTTAAAATACTTCCAGATGGTAAATTTGATTTTTGGATCGAGAGTTTTCAGATCGGAATACTCATGATCTCTGATCATTTCAAAAAAGGAGGGGGAAGACTCATGGATATAGTCTTTAAGTTCATCCCAGACGTTACACAGTTCTTCTACATGAGAAAATACTGGCGTACGGGTAATACTAACAGGGGAGATCGTTAATTTCATACACTAATGTTTAGATATTTAAATAAATAATTAAACAATAAGATACTGGTTTAACGCAAAGGTTTAGCTAGTTTTTCAGCTTTAGCGCAAGCTCCACTTTGAATAAATTTCCGGCCATTTCGTGACTGAATTTGTAATTGTTTTTATAGAACTGATCCAACCGGGAGGTAATATTTGCCAGTCCGGTTTTACCACTTTCTACGTTGCTGTCATAATTTGGAAGGTTGCTGGTCTGAATAGTTAGATATTCATCTGTTGATTCTACCTTGATTTCTGCCGGATATTCTTTATCGAGCAGGTTTCCGTGTTTAAAGATATTTTCTACCAGGGTCAGTAAAATGATGGGTATAATTGTAACCTGAGCATTATTGAGTTGGGTAACGTAATTGATATGTAAGGTATGATTGAACCGCAGTTGATTCAGCTTGATAATATTTTCAACTTGTTCGAGCTCTTTGGAGACGAGAATAGTTTGGCTGTTGTTTTCCAAAGCAAATCCCATAATACTGGATAATCTCATAATGGCTTCATTCGCTTCTTCCGGTTTTTTCTTAGCCGCGTATTTGATAAAACTTAAAGTATTGAAAAGTAAATGAGGGTTGATTTGCGCACGCAGGAAATCTTGTTCTGCACGCAGGAGTTCGTTTTGTAGTTGCTCGTTTTCTATGGTTTGGACGAGTTCTTTTCTCCTTTTATCATTATAACTGAATAATAAGTAATAGGCAGAGGAATATATCATGAAATATACGCCTCTCCAAATTGTAGTTGCAATTGGTTTTAGCTGAAATAAAACTTCGGAGGTTTCAGCAAAACTTAATTCTGTAACACTGAAACCAATTATTAATGAGATAAAATAATAAGTAATTAATTCTAAAATGAAAAATACTGGAAGACGCCATAGATCTATTTGGGTATTTGTAACCCCACGCTTTAATACGATTAAAGCATGAAAATAAAATATGGAAATATTTAATATATAGAAGGAGAGATAAAATAGAAAGGGCCGGGCACCCGGAGCGACAAATTGGAGAATGATCATTTCATATGCTATGAATATGAACCAGCATATAATGTGAATTCTAACTGCTTTTGAAGGCTTTAACAGGCCTTTATATAATAATTTTAGCATGTAATATAATAAAGGTGTATCACTTTTTTTTTGGGGATAACATTGGCTATAAACTAATCATAAATAGCCATGAGTTTGACAAAAAAAAAGCTGACATTGACAAAAAAAACATTGTTTTTGTACAAGAAACCATCAATTGGTCGCCCAACCTATCCACCAGTCGACCCAACTAGTAGTTTATCTGGAGGACCTAACTGGCCTTAATTTTTTAACCCCAAAACTCAATCGACTTAAGATTTCAAAGTGTGTTTCCTTAGAAAATCAAGGAACACGCTTTTGTACTTGTCACCGATCTGATAACTCTGTCCCGGAGCTAATCTTGCAATATTTCCATCTACACGATCGAGATAATTCAAGGAGATAATTATCGACTTGTTAATCCTGAAAAAGATATCCATAATCTGCAATTTATCCTCCATTGCTTTAAGACCAATATAAGTGATTTCATGACCGGTAGTGGTATGGATCATGATATAATTCAACATCGCCTCGATGTAAACAATGTCACTATATTTTATCTTGATAAAACTGCTCTTCTGTCCACCTTTAATAAACAGGAATTGCTGTTCATCTCTTTGCAGCTTGATAATATCCTGATGCTTAAGCGTCAGATCTTCTACTTTCTGAGTGAAAGAAACGTAACTGACAGGTTTAAGCAGGTAGCCATCAGCCTTAGCTTGAAAAGCTTCCGGAGCATAACCTCTGTGTGCTGTAACATAAACCAGGAAATGGCAGTAATTATTTAATATTTCAGCAGCATCTATTCCATTAAGAACAGCCATACTGATATCCGAAAAGATAATATCAACATGTTCCGCTTCCTGCAAATAGGCAATCGCCTGCCTGGCATCCGGGAAACTCTCTACTAAGTTCAGATGAGGCACCAGTGCAATCAACTCACTTAACTCATCAATTGCATGAGGTTCGTCGTCAATAACAATACAACTCATTATCATAAGCTATTATTTTTATTGTTTAAGTTCTTAATCAAAGCACATAAATATACAAGCATTAATGTAATGATAGATGCTTTTTGATGAAAAATGACCCTTTTATATAAAATTCTGCCGGCTTTATATAAAATTTTCCCCTCCCGTAAGTCTTCCACATATCTTGTAGTTAAACAGCTAAATCAATTGCACAATGCTATTGCGACAGATCTTTGTAATATCCGCATGAAATATAACTCGCCTGGTTATATAGATAAATACTAATGAAGAACAATAAATGGAACTGCATGAGTATGCAAATTGCTACGCTCATGCACATTTCATTTATGTATGATGAAGCGAGACTGAATCATGAAAATAATATCCGACCTATGAAAAACAAAGAGAATACAAAAAGAAAGTTATTAGATGCGGTAGGTGTGATCCTTAAAAAGGATGGCTTTGGCGGATTGGGTGTTAATAAAGTAGCTAAATTAGCAGGGGTTTCAAAAATCCTTATTTACCGCTATTTTGGAGATTTCAATGAACTAGTGAAATCTTGCGTAGTAGAAAATAACTTTTGGACAAACAATCTGACAGAGCCAGCTGCATCTGAAGATGCTACCGTTTCTATGCAGCAATTGATCAATACACTTTTAAAAGAGAGGTTTGGTTATTTTTATAACCACTGCCAGATGCAGGCTGCGTTATTAAATGATACTTGCAATTATAATCTAAACATTAAAAAAAGATCAGGCAGTAACCGTTTACGCAAAAGAAAATTACAGCCAGCAAAAGAACAGGGATTCGATAATTGCATTACTTATTTTAATATAGTTTCTACACTACTCGTAGCAGGCACTAACCATCTTGTTTTAGGAAGCCATAGTGAAACTAAAAATGAATTGCAGCATTCTATGGAAAAGATTGTAGAATGGACATTCGGAGATGTTATAAACGATAAGGATTACAATTAATTATAGTTTAGGTAATGCGTTTTTAAAAATAAAACATCACTTTTGCAATCTTGGTAAAGCAAAAGAAACATGTAAATAATAAAAGCGCTATTTATGGAAGAAAAGGTTGTTGAAGAAGTTGTTGAACTAATTGAGCGTGAAGGCGATGAACAGTTAAGGGAATATTTAGACGCGCTTAATATCTCGGACGTTGAACATCTTATAGACGAACTTCCTCAATATGCGGTTAAATTCATAGATACACTGTCTATTAAAAGGGCAGTTAATGTTTTTAGAATTCTGGATTTTCCTACTCAGGAAAAAATCATCAAGAAACTTCCCGGAGAAAAACTTGCACAGCTTATTAATTTGCTGCCTCCTGATGATAGAACGTCATTGTTCTCTGAACTTAAAGGAGATGCGGTAAAGAAATTAATCATTTTGTTGCCAGCCAAAGACAGGGTAGAAGCCCTATCTCTGCTTGGTTATAAAGAAGATAGTGTCGGACGATTAATGACACCCGATTATATAGCTGTCAAAACTGACTGGACTGTGAAAAGAGTCCTGGAACATATCAGGAAATACGGAAAAGATTCGGAAACGATTGATGTGATCTACGTCATAGATGAAAATGGTATTTTACTGGATGATATCAGGATCAGAGAGATTTTACTCGCTAATCCTGAAGTCCCTGTAGGCGAACTTACCGATAACAGATCTATCGCACTGAATGCAAATGATCCGCAGGAAGAAGCAATTAATGTGTTCAGGATGAATAACAGGGTGGCTTTGCCGGTAACAGATGATAATCATGTGCTGCTTGGTATTGTAACTGTTGATGATATTTTGTGGATTGCGAATGAGGAATACACTGAAGATATGCACAAAATAGGGGGTACCCAGGCACTGGATGAACCTTATCTTGATATGCCTATTTTTGGCCTGTTTAAAAGACGTATCGGCTGGTTGGTTGTACTTTTTCTTGGAGAAATGTTAACAGCAACAGCGATGGCCCATTTTGAGGCCGATATCGCTAAAGCGGTTGTGCTTGCGATGTTCGTTCCATTGATTATTTCCAGTGGTGGTAACAGCGGTTCTCAGGCTTCAACGCTGATTATTCAGGCGATGGCATTAGGAGAAATTACGATTGGAGACTGGTGGCGTGTTATGCGCAGAGAGATTATCTCAGGGTTAATGCTGGGGCTTGTACTGGGCTCGATAGGTTTCCTGAGAATTTTTGTCTGGACACTCTTCTCTAATTTATATGGACCGCATTGGGCATTGATAGGTGTTACCGTTGGTGTAGCTCTTGTTGGTGTTGTATTATGGGGATCTCTTGCAGGTTCCATGCTACCTCTACTACTTAAAAAGCTGGGTGCTGACCCTGCAACTTCATCGGCTCCTTTTGTAGCTACATTGGTTGACGTTACCGGACTGATTATCTATTTCTCAGTGGCGGTGATGTTCCTGACCGGAGTCTTATTGTAAATAAAGACTGATTTTACTAAAAAATACTTTTCTGATAACTGCATCAATTTTTTTGATGCAGTTATCAGAAAAGTATTTTTTAGTAAAATCTGCCCCACATACACACTGTTAGATACACTTTTTCGGCTTTCAGAGATAAATGAAATGTAAGTTTCCAGTAGTAATGGCTTTTTCTTTTTTCGAATACTTAAAAGTGCCTCCCCTTCACTTCTTCTGCCAGCATTCAGCTGAAATTGTGTTCCTCGCTTCTTCGGATCGTACGCCATCAGCATAACCTGATCATTGTGGTGTATACCTTTTGCAGTGAAGCTGGTATCCCATTTAAAAGTTAAACCTTTCTCAGCCCTGTTTACCAGAACACCAGGAGTAACCGGCATTTTACCCTGGCTGAATAAAACTTTTGTAAAATCTATTTGCTGGTCGGGATAATTACCAGAAATCGCATATAATCTATTGTAAGAACTAGCTATGGCATAATAACTTTTAGAGTTAAGTTTCCCTTCCAGTCCAAACCCAATAGTAAGAAACCCTTTAACAGGCTTCAGAAACGCTGTAGTCAACGCTGTTACCTGCCTGCTTATCAAAACGGGGACTGTAGGTTTATCCGTACGTAAACCAATTGTTCGCTTTACCAATTTTCCATAAAGCAGATAAGTTACAGTATTACCTGTTCTCCCGGTAGAACCATCATTCGAACCTTTTCTAAATATCGCCATAACTATAAAATTTACATAATTAATAAGTTTATATAGTAACAAGATACTAGTTTAATTCAATTGTAAGATAATTACTTTAAAATAAGGTTTCCGGCAAGTTCTGGTTACCGTTTAATGCGCACTTCAAGCGTAGTTGATACGGGGTTGATACGGGTCGAAGCGTTTCAACCCCGTATCAACTACGCTTCAGATACGTATCAAACTGCTGGAGAACATAGCCAGTAACTAGCTCACCACCTGCCTTAAAAGCGCGTGAACCAGTAACTGAATACTGCAGAAATACAGCTGAACAAGCGTAATAGACAGGAATGCTGCATGTCTCATTTAAAGGCTTGCATAGGGAAGAAATTGAGAAAATAGAAACAAAAGAGATGTTGTTGAAAGTAAATAATTAATCAGCGCGAAATCCCAGGTTGGGTAGGTGCTGGTTTCCTGTTGAATGCTGGCGGGGCGATCGTGCGCGTGGTGCGTGGTTTGCCAGATGGCATGGAATCTTATGAGATGAGTGCCTTAATACCAACTGGTTCTTGCCAATGGAAGATGCTATAGAAAAAATTGAAGCATAGAAAGCAGAATATAATACTTTTAGATCACATAGTTCCTTAGGAGGTTTAACGACTCAGGAGATGTGGCAAAAAAACAATTAACACCCTGATTTTCGAATTTAGCGTGTCCTAAAATTGGGGGACATCAAACTTTAACAGTAGCCATGAACTTACAATACTGGATATTACCAGGAAAAAACTTTATATTATAGTTGAAACTGTGTAAAAAAAAACTTGTTTAAAATTAACCCGATGGACAAAGACATTCTTTATAGCTTTTTAATAAAACAGGCTGGTGTAACCATAGAAGAATTATCAGATGAAGCTTTATTAGAAGATGATCTGGGTATCTCTGGTGATGATGCATTTGAACTTATCGTTGCGTTTGGCAAAGAATTTAGCGTCGATGTGTCAAATTTTATGGTTGCAGATTATTTTAGTGGAGAAGGGGATTCTATTCTGCCAGCTATTGTCAATTTCTTCACAGGAAGGAAAGAGAAAAAACGTTTGGAATTAAGATTAAAACATCTTGAAAAAGCGATGATCGCAGGTCGTCTTGATGAAGAAGTCATAAACTCTTAGAGAGTAAGAAACTATAGCATGCTCTTAAGCCGGCATTATAACTCCTTAGGGTCTAATAACTCCGGTCTGCCTGAACAACAGGCCGGAGTTCATTTGTAAATTGATTATACGTTGAAACGGAAGTGCATAATATCACCATCCTCAACTACGTAAGTTTTACCTTCAACACCAAGTTTTCCAGCATCCTTACAAGCATTTTCTGACCCTAAAGTAATGAAGTCATTATATTTAATTACCTCAGCACGGATAAACCCTTTTTCAAAATCTGTGTGGATTACACCAGCAGCCTGAGGCGCAGTAAAACCTTTAGTAATTGTCCATGCTCTTACTTCCTGAACACCTGAAGTGAAATAAGTATATAAATTCAGTAAACGGTAAGCCGCAAGGATCAGTTTATTTACACCAGATTCAGTTAATCCCAAATCAGATAAAAACTCCTGACGTTCTTCATAGCTTTCCAGTTCAGCAATTTCAGATTCAATTTTAGCAGAGATAATTAATACTTCTGCGTTTTCGCCTTTTACATTTTCCTTTACCAGGTCAACATAAGCGTTTCCATTAATTACAGAATTCTCATCTACATTACAAACGTACATGACAGGTTTCTGAGTTAATAAACCTAAATCCTGGATAAAGTCGAAATCTTCTTCAGTCAAAGCTGCCGAACGAACAGATTGTCCGCTTTCCAGATGAGGTTTGATCACGCTTAGAATTTCGAAAGTCTTTTTAGCTTCTTTATCTGTTTTAGCCAGTTTCTCCACTTTCTGAATACGTTTTTCTACTGTATCCAAATCCTTAAGTTGTAATTCAGTATCGATAATCTCTTTATCACGGATAGGATCAACAGAACCATCCACATGGATTACATTTCCATCGTCAAAACAACGAAGAACGTGAATGATTGCGTTGGTAGCTCTGATGTTTCCTAAGAACTGGTTTCCCAATCCTTCACCTTTGGATGCACCTTTTACCAAACCAGCGATGTCAACAATTTCGATTGTATTCGGAACTACGCGATTTGGTTTTACCAGCTCAGCAAGCTTGGTTAAACGCTCATCAGGAACCGTAATGATACCAATATTAGGTTCTATTGTACAGAAAGGAAAATTTGCAGCCTGAGCTTTTGCGTTTGATAAACAGTTAAATAAGGTGGATTTTCCAACATTTGGTAAACCAACTATCCCACATTGTAATGCCATGAATGATTTTTTTCTTGATTTGGCGCAAAGGTATCAATTTTTTTAAATCCATCCCGCAATAAACTTGTGGTACACCCAAATATTCTTTATGTTTAAAAAATTAAAATACATTTTTCAATACAATAGAAGATCATGGACAACTTTGAGGAAATAACACCAGAATTGCAGAAGGATGCGGAGGTAGATGCATTATGGATTACGGAGGATATACGCAGTTATATCTATCAGGCCGCGAAATGGACAAGATTTCTATCAATTGTAGGCTTTGTACTTTCTACGATGTTTGTGATGTCTGCATTTAGCGTTGGTGCAATGTTATCCGCTTTAAGCACGACAATGCCAGGCAGTCCAATGTTGAAATTAGGATCTAGTGTATGGACAATAATTTATTTACTGTTTGCATTATTGCAGTTCTATCCGAGCTTTTTACTTTATAAATTCTCTACTTCGGCCACTAAAGCTGTGTTATTTGCCGATCAACCAAGTTTAGGGGAAGCGATAAACAAGTTGAAATCATTCTTTAAATTCTGGGGAATACTAACTATTGTAATCATCGTACTTTATATATTGATGATCGTTTTATTTGTCACAACAGGAGGACAAGCACCAGCTTAATCATTGACAAAATTACCTGTATAATATTATACAGGTAATTCTACCTGGTGTTTGAAAGTTTTAATCTCCTTAGTCAGCAAATGCTCTAAGTAAGGATTTAATAACCTGGCAACACCTATTCCAAGACCTCCTGCAGGTGGATGATAAGAAATAACAATCTTAAGAACAGTACCCAATCCATCCGGAGTCTCTTCAAACTCTACTCTTCCAACATGACGCAGTACAGAATCAGCGGTTGATTTCCAGCCGATCAAATGTCCCGGTTCATCTTTTACAATCTCTGCCTTCCAGTCAACCGGGATTAAATTTCCTAGTACCTTACTCTTCCAAAGTGATAAATGCTCATCGATCATCTTCACGTCCATCAGGTAATTCAAACTTCCCGGCAGGTTTTTCAGATTTCTCCAGTAACTATATACTTCGGCAGCAGGTCTGTCGATCACAAATTCACCACGTACATTGATGGCTTGCGGTCTCCTGGCGTCGATACCTAATTGCTCGTAGAACAAACAATGTCCTGTAAAACCTCTGTAGGTAAGATATGCGCCATATAAAAATCTTGGCCTGAATGGATTACTCAGACTCTTGCTTAATAAGATAGCTCCGGCAAATACAGAGACAAAACGTTCTGTTAAACCTACATTTGAATATTCATGTTTTTCAATAGAGAACTTACCAGAACGTAGTTTAAGATGTGTCTTTGGCGCTTCCATAATTACGATTTATTTTCAATTTTATGTCCAATGCTGTCAATATCTTCCTGACTCAGTTCCCCCCATATTTGCTCCCATTTACTATCCTCGTCTTTTCTGATCTGGGTGAGTTGCTGACCTTCCAATTTACAGATAAAATACTCAACGCCGTCGCTCGTTTCATCGGGTTGTACCTGGATGGTTTGATTTGCTCCATTTATTGCTGCTGTAATTTCAAATTCCGGATTGTGTAATTCTAAATCTGCCATAGTTTAATTGCTTATTCTAATTACTTAACACCTTAACCGCGGGACTGTTTCACAAAAGATGCATAAAAATTAAAAAGGGGTAGCCGCTTTCGCGGTACCCCTTTAAAGTGTTTGCACAATTAAGCTTCAAAAATCTGCCAATTCTATGGCTTAATGCAAACACAACCCTAACCAACTGAAAAAAAAGTTTTTAGGATTGCGCATTCTTAATGATGCGCTACTCCTGCCGTATCCCTGGTTTCTGTCAGGTGTCTGGCTTTTTTATGATAAGCCCAATAAAATACAATCGGGTAGACAAACAAACTAAATAAGGTATTCGTAATTAAGCCTCCGATCACTACAATCGCTAAAGGTTTTGAAGCCTCAGAACCAATTCCTGTTGATAATGCAGCAGGCATCAGGCCGATTGCAGCCATCATGGCGGTCATAATTACGGGTCTTAACCTGGTCGCAATACCATCCTTTAAAGCATCTGGAAATGACCAGGTAGGGTGGTACTTCAGCTCTGCTATATTTGACTTGAACTTGGTTAGTAAAATTACCCCGTTCTGCACGCAAATCCCGAATAAAGCTATAAAACCAATACCTGCCGAGATGTTAAAGTTGACGCCAGAGGCAAGCAGGGCTAAAACACCTCCAACCATGGCGAAAGGAACATTGTTCAGGACCAGCAATGAATCTTTAATATTCCCGAATAAAATAAAAAGGATAAAGAAGATTAGCAGTAAACTGATTGGAACTGCCTGAGATAATCTCGCTGTCGCACGCTGCTGATTTTCAAAATCTCCTGCCCATTGCAATTTGTATTCTTTAGGCAATTTGATTGCTGCATTTACTTTCGCTTGTGCTTCTGCAATGGTACTTCCCATATCTCTTCCTCTGATTGAAAATTTAATCGCACCATACCGCTGGTGTTTATCCCGGTATATAATACTTGGGCCAGTTACTTTTTTAATTGTGGAAATTTCACTCAGTGGTACTTTTGCACCCGAAAGACTTTGGATTCTCAGGTTACCAATAGATTCCTCATTTTGTCTGAAGGAATCAGGATACCTGATCCTCAGGTCAAACTTACGTTCACCTTCATAAATCTGGGTCGCTGCTTTTCCACCAATCGCCATCTCAATAACTGCATTCGCATCTTCAGTTCTTACCCCGTAAAGTGCCATTTTAGTCTGATCGAGGTTGATCTGCAATTCAGGCTGTCCTAAGTTTCTTAAGATTCCTAAATCTTCAATTCCCTTCACTGTTTTCAGGATGTTTTCGATCTTCTCTTCCTGTTTCTCAATGAAATGGAAGTCATTTCCAAACATCTTCACTACAATCGATCCTTTGACGCCTGATACTGCTTCTTCTACGTTGTCAGAGATCGGCTGAGAAAAGTTAAGACTAATCCCCGGATATCCTTTTAACCGCTCTTGCATGCGCTCAATCAGCTGCTCCTTACTCTCTTTGCGTTTCCATTCATCCTTCGGATAAATGTCAACCAGGAATTCCATATTGTAAAATCCTGTCGCATCTGTACCATCATTAGGTCTTCCGGTTTGAGAGACTACTTGTTTGACCTCATCAAAGTGAAGGAAGATCTTGCGGATCTCGTTTGATAGCTTTTTAGTTTCATCTAAGGATATACTCAGCGGCGCACTTGCGCGGACATAAATAGAGCCTTCATCAAGCGATGGTAAAAACTCTGTACCCAGGAATTTGAAACTGAATAAACCTAAGACCAGGATAACCAATGAAATTCCGAATACCAGTTTTCTCGCTTTGAAACAAGCATTGTAAAACCGGATTGTTCCGTTGGTAATTGCACGCAGAAAGAAATTGTGTTTCTCTTTTACATTTTTATTTAACAGGACACTTGCCAGTGCAGGTACCAGAGTAAAAGTGAGGATCAATGCACCCAGTAAGGCAAAACTTAATGTCCATGCCAGTGGTGAGAACATTTTCCCCTCAACTTTCTCAAAGGTAAAAATAGGTAGTAACCCTGTAATGATAATCAGTTTGGCAAAGAATATACCTTTACCATTCTCTAAACAAGCTCTTTTAATGATCCCGAGTTTACTCAGACCATTGAATCTTTGCATTCCGGTAGCCTGTGCACGGTGATCCAGGGCAACAAAAATCCCCTCGACCATCACCACGGCCCCGTCTATAATAATACCGAAGTCAATCGCCCCCATCGACAATAAGTTGGCAGACATTCCCTTTAATTTCAAACAAATAAAGGCGAACAGTAAGGCCAGGGGAATGATAATAGACACAATCAGCGTAGTCCGCCAGTCTGCCATGAATAAGAACACAATAACGGTAACGAAGATAATTCCCTCCATCATATTGTGCATTACCGTGTGGATTGCGAAATTTACCAGGTTCTCTCTGTCATAGAAAGTACTGATCTTCACATCTGGCGGCAGGATATTATCATTGATATCTTTAATCTTCTCTTTTAACCTGGTCAGTACCTCGCTCGGGTTTTCGCCTTTACGCATGACTACAATCCCTTCAACAACATCGGGGTCATTGTCCCTGCCCACTTGTCCTAATCTTGGTAAAGCACTCTCTGTAACGTCGGCAATGGTTTTTACATAAACTGGTGTTCCGTTTACATTGTCTACAATCACATTATTGATTTCATCAATATTATTAAGTACACCAATTCCGCGGACAACATAAGCTTGACCGCCCTGGTTGATCACATCACCACCTACGTTAATGTTACTTTTGGATACTGCCTCGAAAAGTTCAGATGCAGTTACGCCATATTGTATAGATTTCTGTGGGTCGACGGTGATCTGATAAGTTTTAACCTCTCCACCAAAGCTTACTACATCGGCGATGCCGGGTACAGAAAGCAGTTCTCTTTGAACTACCCAGTCTTGCAGTGTTTTTAATTCCCGGATTGATTTCTTATCACTTTTTAAAGTATACCGGAAAATCTCACCTGTTGGTCCGTATGGAGGCTCAACCTCAGGGTTTACACCTGCCGGGATATCTGCTTCAGCAATGTGATTGTTAACCTGAACTCTCGCAAAGGCATAATCTACATCATCTTCAAAGGTTATTTTAACAATAGATAAACCGAATAATGAAGAAGAACGGATACTGGTTCTTTTCTCGGTTGGGTTCATCGCTATTTCCAGCGGTCTGGTCACAAACTTTTCTACCTCTTCGGCACTACGGCCCGGCCATTGTGTAATGATCGTAACATTCGTATTGGTTACGTCTGGAAAAGCCTCGATGGTGGTGTGCTTAAAGCTCAGGTAACCAGCCACGATCATCACCAGGGTAGCAAAGAAAATGAAGATCTTATTTTTTAGGGAAAAACCTATGATCGTCTTAATGAATTTATTCATTATAGTGGATTTTTATCTGGTGTAAGAAAATTAGTCTTTAAGGCTTTCATAAAGGAATACTTGTTTAGAGGCAACAATACGGTCACCTGGTTGAAGTCCTTTGCTGATATAAGCTTTATCTCCCGATTTTCTCCCTATTTCTACTTCTTGTATCCGTACTTTTTTTACCTTATCCAGTACCAGGACATAATTTTTATTCTCGTCAAAAATGATGTTGTTTGCATTGATAGACGGCAAGTTCACATCAGATTTTGAAGCGATTTGTACCGTGGCCATCATGCCTGGTTTTAATAAATAACCAGGATTCGGGATGCTTACTCTGGCATGCATCACTTTACTGTCTTCATCAAGGATGTTATAAATCTTATCAATCTTTCCTGTGAAAACTTTATCAGGATAGGAGAGTATAGAAATTTTTACTTCATCACCTTGTTTAACACTGGAAATATCAGATTCATAGATATTGATCAGGCCCCATACGGTCGATAAATCAGCTACGGTAAATAAACTCTGACTATTGTCAGGTCTGAGCTGCATATTGCTGTTTACATTTTTCTCGATGACAAATCCTGAGATCGGTGATTTTAAAGTATAAGTCCCATTGGTACTTCCGCCATTCAGATTCAGCACTGCTTTACTACGTTTTTCTTCTGCTTGTTTAACCAGGTAATTGTTTTTAGCTTCTTCCATATCTCTGGCAGAGGATAAGCCACTTTTATATAAATCTTCAGCAAGTTTCATGCTTCTTGCAGCGTTTCTCAACTCGGCAGAAGAGCTGATAGCTTCTTTATCAAATCCAGCCATTTCCGCACTTCCCATAGTGGCTAATACTTGTCCTTTGCTCACCCGGTCTCCGAGTTTAACAGGAACTGAACGTACATTACCACTTACCATGGGAAATATTTTTGCAGTGGTTTCATCGTTTGGAGCTATCTTGGCAGAGAAGCTTAAGTCGGTTTCGCTGTTTGGATTTCTAACGGTATCAATCAGTAACCTGTTGATCAGGGAATCAGTAACAACGAATTGTTCATCTTTAGGCGGTTCTTTAACGTGTTCTGTACAACTTTGTAAAAATACTAAAGCGGCTATTACGCCAATGGTCAGCCTGGTAAATTGTTTGGTTTGGGTTTGCATGTTTGTATTATTTGAAAATTGTAGTACCAGTTACATAATTGATTTCTTCCTTAGCATTCATTCGCTGATATTTCAGGTCATTCATTTGCAGGGTGCTTTCTTTATAGGAATCATAGAAGTCCATAAATTCAAGCAGGCTCAGGTTTCTGCTTTTGAAGTTCTTAATCACTTCGCCAATCAGTTTATCAAAGTCACTGCTAAAGTCCTTATCGAAACCTTTATACAGACTCTCTGTCCTTAAAGCTGATTTATAGCTGTTGAAGACTTCATTTTGTAAAGCAGATTCTTGCTGGTTCAATTGGTTTTTTCCAGCATCAATAGCAATTTTCGCTTTTTTAATCTCTCCCTGGTTTCTGTTAAATAAAGGCAGTGGGATATGCATGCCTAATCCGGTATAGTTGTTCGGATAACTTCCTTGTAAATCGTAGGTTAACGAGAATTGTACGTCAGGGACTGCATTCGCTTTTTGTACGCTGAGTGCTTTTTGTGCATAATCAATTCCGGTTTGGGTCATTTTTAAATCTGCACGGTTCGTACGGGCAGAATCCAGCAAGCTGGTATAAACTGCTTTATCTAATTGATAAGCTTGTTCTTCTGCAGGGTCTACAGTCAGCTCAAGATTTGCATCTGGTTTAAGATTGGTCATCAGTTTAAGGTCTGTTTCCATATCCTCAATGCTGTTTTCCAGGTTATTATATTCTGTTTGCAAACTATATACCAGCGATTTGATCCGGATAATATCTTTCATCGCGATATTTCCCATTTTCAATTGCTGCTCTGAGGCAGAAAGCAATTTTTTTAAGGAGCCAATTTGTTGTTGATAAAGCTTGGCAGACTGCTGTGCGTAATAAGTTTTGTAGAAGTTAGAGCGCAGGTTAAATCTTAACGTACGCATCAGGTCGAAATATTGGTATTCTGCTAATTTTACGCCTGATTTAGCGAGCTGGATGTTTTTATTTCTTTTTCCGGCAAGTTTAATCAGTTGAGAAATAGAGGCCTGATATTCTCCGTTTGTTTTAGAAGTTTCGAAGAATCTTTTGGTTTTAGAGTTGTATAACTGGGTCTCTACATTGAGTTCCGGGTTGTCAAATAATTTGGCGGTAATGATTTCTGCCCTTGCCTGATCTGTCTGATAGTTTTGGGCGATTAATTGATAATTGTTCTGTATAAATAGCTTTTCTGCTTCGGGCAGACTGATTTTTAGGGTGTCAGTTGCCTGAGCTGCTGCATTTTCGGAGAAGCCTAGCAGAGCGAAGCCGAAGATTAACAGTTGATATTTCAGGAAGTTAGAGGTCATTTGCTTAATATTTTAAACAAATCTAATTTCGAGAAATTAAAGGTGAATTAAAGTGATATTAAAAACTGATTAAAATGAATGAAATTCAATACGGAAAGTAGTGCCGATAGCATTTGATGACGTTACTGTGATTTTTCCTTTAAACAGGGTGATGATTTTATGTGCCATATATAACCCCATACCATTACCTGCATGTTCTACTTTGTGTGAAGAACTGTAAAATGGTTTGAAGATTTCTTTCAATTTATTTTCAGCTATGCCTACGCCATGATCACTGATCGTTACCGTCATTCCAGCAGATGAGATATCCAGATTACAGCTAACTTGCTGGTCATCTGAGAATTTAAAAGCATTGCTGATGATGTTGTCAAGCGCGATTTGCAGCAAGGTGGGATTTGCAGTAATGATTAACGGAGCATCATCTGTCATAGGGAGATTTGTCATTTCTACCAGTAGTTTGTTCGGGCCTTTACGCTTGTTCCATTCTGCTTGCAATTGCCAGATCAGTTCATCCATACGGATTTTCTCAGCGAGTGAAGAACTGTATTCCAGGTCGGCCTGTGCGAGATTAAAAAGAGCAGTAATGATATTTTCTAACTTTTCCGCATCTTCCAGTACCGAGTGCAATGCTTTTTCATAATCCTGTTTCTGCCTGTCTTTAGAAAGCGCGATTTCAGTACCGATAATCATCCGGGTAACGGGCGTTCGCAATTCATGAGAAGCATTGGCAACAAATGTCTTTTGCAGAATAAAAGAGTGTTCCAGATGTTCCATCAGGTTGTTGAAATTTTGTGCCAGTAAAGTAATTTCGTCTTTATTGGTTCCTTCTGCTACCCTGAAATGGAGATTATTTGACTTGATCAATTTGACCTGCTCAATGAATACATCAAGCGGAGCTAATATTCTTTTAGCGATCCATCTGCCGGAAAGCAGTAAGCCAAGAAAGATGACGATGAACACGCCAATCATTACTTTTAATAATTTATGGATTCTTAGCGTTGTACTTTGATCTATTGCAGAGGCCAGAATCACAAAATCACCCTGGTTATCTTTATAGAAAATTCCGACTACCTGTCTTTCTCCCTCTTTGAAACGGACTTTTCCCAGTTCTCTTACTTTGTCAATAGTCTGACTGCTCCAGAATTGCTGGTCATCACCAATAAAAGCGGCACTATTACGCTCATTGTAAATGCGAATGACTTCTCCGTTCAGCTTTTCCAGATATTGGGTTCTTACTTTGTTTAAAGCATCATCCGAAATTTCATCTGCTTCAAGGTATAGCTTGGCCGTTACCATAGTCCGGTCTGTCAGGCGATCAAAAAACTCTGACTCCATCACTTTTTTAAAGGTGAAGTAGGTAACTGATAATACACATAACAGTGTAATTGTACTGATCAGCGTGAAATATAAAGCCAGGCGGTCTTTGATCTTCATGGAATTGTTTACTTCATGATATAACCCATACCAATTTTCGTATGGATTATTTTCTTATCAAATCCTTTTTCGATCTTATTGCGCAGGAAGTTTACATAAACGTCAATTACATTGGTGCCGGTATCAAAACTGATATCCCAAGCATTCTCGGCGATGTATTGTCTGGATAAAAGGCGGTTAGGGTTTTTGAGGAAGAGTTCAAGCAGCGTAAATTCTTTCGCGGTAAGTGTAATGTCTTTACCTGCACGCTGAACAGTTTTAGAGTAGGTATCCATCAGGATATCTTCAAAACTAAGGGTGTGTTTAAGCTGGCTTTGTACGGTTTGCTGTCTTCTGAGCATAGCCTCAATACGGGCTAGTAATTCTTTGAAGTGGAAAGGTTTAACCAGGTAATCATCAGCACCGGAATTAAGGCCCAGCACTTTATCATCAATGGAGCCTAATGCGGTTAACATCAGGATCGGAACTTCTTTATTGGTTTGTCTGATTTGGCGGCAAACTTCAATCCCGTTCATTCCGGGCATCATCACATCCAGGATTAGCAGATCAAATTGCTCTTCCTGAAAGGTATAAAGGGCCATTATGCCATCAGGGATAGTAGTGACATTATAATTATGTTCTTCCAGTCCGGTTTTAACCAGGCTGGCGATTTTTACATCATCTTCTGCTAATCCGATATTAAACATTTGCTGCTCGGGGTTTGTTGAGCTACAAAGATAACTATCTAAATCCAAACTCATTCATTCCCTTTTTGACCGTCTTTAAACTCTTTGACGCCCTGGCCCAGGCCTTTCATCAGTTCAGGGATTTTTTTGCCTCCAAAAAGGAGTAATACAACGACCAGGATAACAAGGATTTCTGGTGTGCCCAATGCGGCTAAAATAGGGTGCTGAAGCATATTATTTTGGTTAGTGGTTTAATTTAAAGCCTGTCCGGGTTTTATAAACATGGCCCGGACAGGCTTATGGTGTGTTTTGTTGAAGCAAATGTAAAATGGGGTAATTAAAGTCTTGTTAAAACTGGATTAAAATGGGGTTAAAATATTGTAAACTAGGGAATTTATGAAATTCTAAACAAGTGCATAGGTTTCATTGAGGCTAATAACAAACCTATTCAGTGCATTTAATCAAATTGCTACACACTTTGAAGCAATTTGATTATTAATTTAATGATAATCAAACCTTAATCTTTCTTTCCCATATAAAATTGTACCTTTGCAAAATTGTTAGCCATTATTATGGGTTGATCCTGAATTTCAGCCTGTTAAATGTTGACAATAATTGCATTAAATATATTTATGAAGAAGATTGTCGATTACAGAAAATTGTTAGGTGTTCAAAAAGATGCCGAGTTAAAAGAGCTTAAAACTATTTACAGAAATTTAATGAAGGAATATCATCCTGATAAATTTCAGGAAAGTGATGAAGCTAAATTAGCTGCTGAAACAAAAAGTAAAGAAATTATTGAAGCCTATCATTTCCTGGTTAGTATTGCTCCTGAAACACTTGCTGGCTCAATTGAAGAATATACAAGTACAATCACTTCATGTGGTATTGCTGATTATAACTGGGCTGGCCTGGTACTTACAGTTCATTTCCTTGATGGAAGCGGATATGAGTATTTTGAAGTTCCAAAAGCAATTTATGTGAAATTGGTAAATGCAGATTCTCCAGGAAGATTTGCACGTCGTCATATCTTCAATTCTTTTCCTTACAGAAACATAGTAAAATTAGAAACAGCTTAATCCCCTGTTCTGATTTAACGAATAGATTCACTTATCCTGTTTTAACAGGGTAAGCTATACCCGTCGGTCAGCGTGCTTTTTGTAGCCTCCTATAAAGAACATACTGGCCGATATTTTTTTCAGTATTTCTCTCAACAATATAAGCTGCATGATTGTTCAGCATAAAAGACGTTATTTGATCCTGCAAAGTATCTCAATTCGTACCTTATGCAACATCTGATTGACGCAGATCACCACAATATCCTTCCATCACATGGAGAAGCATTGTTGTTCCCCAACTTCTTTACCACACAAGAGAGTGATACTTATTTTGACCACTTTAAGAATGATGTTTCATGGATACAGGAGCCTGTTGTTCAATTTGGTAAAAAAAGATTGCAGCCCCGTTTAACAGCTTTTTTGGGAGATGAACATACCGGATATCATGCTGATGGCTTAACCCTGAAAGCCCAATACTGGACAGTGCCTTTGCTAAGCATCAAAGCGAAGCTTGAAGCTAAATTTGAGACCTCATTTAACGAATGTTTACTGAATTATTATCGGGACGGCAAAGATTACATGGGATGGCACAGGAATAATGAACATGCATTAGGCGAATACCCTGTTATTATTACGGTGAGTTTTGGGGCAACAAGAATTTTCCAGTTCAGGGATTATAAAGAAAAGATGCCGGTCGTCTCTTTAGAATTGGAGCATGGCAGCATTTTATTCGTAAAAGGACAAACTCAGGAATTTTGGGAGCAGCGCTTACCAAAAACTTCAGTCCTGGTAGGGCCAAGGATTAGTTTAACTTTTAAGCTGACCCTGAAAAAGGGATCTTCTGATACCCTTTAATCTATTCAATCACATAATCTATTCAATCACAAATCACCCCGGTCATTTATAATCGATTGTTGCAGCTAAGTCAAAATTCCGCCTCCATTCTGAATGATTAAATAATAGGCTTACATTTGCTAACAGTGTTAACTTAGGTAGATTAAATGGGAATAGTGGAACGCAAAATGCGTCATAAAGAAGAAATCCGTACTGGAATTCTGGGAGCCGCGTGGCATATGGTAGTAACTGATGGCTGGCAATCACTTTCCATCCGGAAGATTGCTGATGCAATAGAATACAGTATTCCGGTTATCTACAATCACTTTGAAAATAAGGAAGCAATATTACTTGAATTCTCCAAAGAAGGTTATCAGAAATTGGCTTTAGCCTTACAGGAAGCAAAAAACTCGGTGGTTTTACCCGCAGATCAGCTCGAAGTGATGGCAATTGCCTATTGGGATTTTGCTTTTGGAAATAAAGAATACTATCAATTGATGTTTGGTCTGGGCATTCCAGCTTGTGAAATGGTCAATCAGATCACAGAAATCAAAGAAATGACCAGTATCCTGGTTTCTACGATACGGGAAGCTTTAATCCAGAACAAGAATGAAGAAGCTGATTATTTCTTAAAATATCATGGCTACTGGTCAATCCTGCATGGCCTTGTTTCTATACAAATGATTGAAAATAGCGGTAAAACCGATGCCTTTAAAAAGATGATTTTAAAGGATGCCATCAGCGGGTTCTGTAAATCCCTGGCACTATAAGAAGCGGCAGGATTGTTGTTGGTTCAGAGAAAAATATTAAGTTTACGCTTAAATTAAAACTCATACAGACCGATGAACAGACTATTTAATACCAATTACAATCACAGAGGCCTTGATTTTGTTTTACTGATCTTAAGGATTGGTATCGCTGGCCTGATGCTTTCTCATGGTTTACCTAAACTTGAAACGCTTCTTGCTGGTGGTGAAATTAAATTTATGGACCCTATTGGCCTTGGTGATACTGCAACTTTAGCTTTAGCTGTTTTTGCCGAAGTAATCTGTTCTGTACTGGTTCTTCTGGGGCTTGCGGTACGTTTAGCTGTAATACCTTTAATGGTCACCATGTTAATGGCTATTTTTGTCATTCATGGTAATGATGGACTGAGCGAAAAAGAGCCGGCTATTCATTATCTGCTGACTTACATTGTATTACTATTTGCCGGCGGCGGCAGATTGAGCATCGATAGCCTGATCAGCCAGAAGTCTGCCAGATCAAGAAGAGGTTACTAACTGGACAATAATTCCCGGTTAAACCGTTATTAGTAGATTATTAAAGAAATATATATGAAGAAGATACTATTGATTTGCCTGACGGTAATGACAGTGATGGGATGCGGCGTGAATAAACAAGCTCAGCAAATCAAAGCACTTGAAAATTGTAAATACAGAATCGTTTCTGCTGAAAACCTTTCAGTGGCCGGCGCAGATGTGAAAAAAATAGTAAGTGGTCAGGATATCAATCTGGCGAGCTTGCCAGGTTTGGCATTTGGCCTGCTTCGAAGAGATGTTCCTTTCCGCGCCAGATTAAATATGGAAATTTCTAATCCATCGGGCAATCTTGCTGCAATCAATCAGTTTGAATATAAAGTGCTGATTAATAAACAAGAACTGGCTAATGGCTTCGTGAATCAGCAGGTAAGTATTCCTGCAGGTCAGTCTGTAGTGGTGCCAGTAGATTTGAATGTAAACGTTTACCAATTTATTTCTAACCAGAAAGTGATGTCTGAAATCTCAGACTTTTTGCGTGGTGGTGCGAATGGTGGTTCAGAAAGAAAAGGATTAGTGACACTCAAAATCAGACCTAGCATTATGGTAGGAGGGGTTTTAGTGAAATATCCTGGCTTTATTAGCATTGATAAAGAAGTTAGCAGTAAAATCCTGCTATAATTTGACAACATTGTTACCAATATTTATTTCCAAATAAACGGATAGACAGGGTTATTTTAATTATTTTCGACAATTGATCTAACCCTGTTATGCGGAATCGTCTGTTTTTTCTTTGTTTACTATCCTATGCCCCATTTTTTGGAAAAGCCCAGCAAGTTGAATTGAATGCTGCGGAAATCAGGCAAGGATTAGCTAGCCTAAACGTTACTGGAAGTGTTTTATACATCGCGGCACACCCTGATGACGAAAATACCCGGCTATTGGCCTATCTCGCTAAGGAGAGAAAAGTACGGACAGGTTACTTATCATTAACCAGAGGCGATGGCGGACAAAATCTGATTGGTACTGAACAAGGAGAGTTATTAGGACTAATCCGTACACAGGAACTCTTAGCTGCAAGGCGGATGGACGGTGCAGAACAGTTTTTTACCCGGGCAAACGACTTCGGTTTCTCTAAAAACTCAGCAGAAAGCTTTAAGATCTGGAATAAAGAACAAATCCTTTCGGACGTGGTCTGGGTAATCCGTAAGTTTCAACCGGATGTGATTATTACCCGTTTCCCGGAAGATGCACGTGCGGGGCACGGCCATCATGCGGCTTCAGCAATTCTTGCAAGAGAAGCTTTTACTGCCGCGGCAGACC
Source organism: Pedobacter sp. UYP1 (assembly GCF_040547305.1). Lineage (NCBI taxonomy): Bacteria > Pseudomonadati > Bacteroidota > Sphingobacteriia > Sphingobacteriales > Sphingobacteriaceae > Pedobacter > Pedobacter sp. UYP1. The sequence continues at coordinate 143,238 of NZ_JBEPPL010000005.1, forward strand.
CCAATCGTTTTCCTGAACAGTTGAAAAAAGTTAAAGTCTGGCAAGCGAAACGCATTCTATGGAATACCTTCAACTTCGGTTCTACCAATACCACTGCCGATGATCAGCTGAAAATAGATGTTGGTGTTTTTAATCCCTTATTAGGCAAAAGTTATGGGGAAATTGCAGCCGAAAGCCGTTCCAATCATAAAAGCCAAGGTTTCGGATCAGCAAAACAGCGTGGCTCAGCTATAGAGTTTTTTAGCCCGGTAGATGGACAGGCAGCCAAAACAGACCTGTTTGACGGAGTGAACCTGAATCTTGACAGAAATAAAGGGACGGAAAAAGCACAACAAATACTTAATACATTGATTGCTGACTATGATTCTTCAGATCCTTCAAAATCGATCAATGCCTTATTACAACTAAGAGAAGAAGTCAGGAATTTACCTTTTAAACATGAGCAGCTTGATGAATTGATCCTGGCCTGTGCAGGTATCTGGATAGAGACATCTGTTCCTGAACCATCTTATGCTATTAACGATTCAATTCCTGTCACTATTAATGCAATATCAAGAGTAAGAAAATATTTTCCGATAAGAATCTCTTTACAGGAACTAAATCCGGAACATACCGAAGAACTGATCCCCGACCGGATGCTGACTGCTGAATTCAAAATTTCAGCCCGTCAAATCGGTTTGACTCAACCTTATTGGTTGGAGAAAAAGCACCCAATAGGCAGCTATATTATTGATTCTTTAAAGAACTTAAGTTTACCAGAAGCTATAGCTCCTGCGGCCGGAGTATTCAGGGTATTATTTGGCAATCAGTCTATTGAAGTTACCCGACCACTAGTGTATAAACATACGGACCCGGTAAAAGGGGAACTCTACCAACCTTTAGTGGTTGCGCCTCCCGTTACAGCTACACTGGCCGAACATTCTTTTGTATTTACCAATAATTCTCCTAAAACTATTACTGTACAACTGAAGAGTTTTGAAGCAAATGCTAAAGGTGTACTTCAGCCTGTTATTCCTTCCGGATGGAAAGTTACTCCGGAAAAGCTTGATTTTGAACTTCATGGAAAAGGAGAGGAGCGAAACGTTGAATTCACGGTAACACCTGCTGGTCAGGTTTCTGGTGGTCAATTCTCTTTATCCGTAAAGGTGGATGGAGAAACCTATCAAAAAGGGCTGAAGGTGATTGGATATGATCATATTCCTGTACAGACTTTGTTTCCTGTAGCAGAAGCCCGCGTAGAAAGAGTTGATTTGAAATTTGCCGGTAAGAGAATTGGTTACATTGCAGGTGCCGGAGATTTAATTCCGGAGTCACTGACGCAAATCGGTTACCAGGTGACCAGGTTAACTGAAAACCAGGTTATCAACGGTAACCTTTCTGGTTATGATGCGATCATTACCGGTGTACGGTTATATAATATCAATGATAAAATAGCACTCATGCAGCCAAAGCTAATGAGTTATGTTAAAGAGGGTGGAGTTTTGTTGGTACAGTACAATGTAAATTCTCCGCTCAAAATTACAGACCTGGGGCCTTATCCTTTTCAGCTTAGCCGCGACAGAGTTACCGAGGAAGATGCGAAAGTTACTTTCCTGAAGCCTGCTCATCCTGCATTAAACTTCCCTAATCAAATTACAGCTAAAGATTTTGAAGGTTGGGTTCAGGAACGCGGTTTATATTTTGCCACAGGCATTGATGCACATTATACCCCGATTTTACAGATGAATGATACCGGAGAACAGGCAAGTAATGGTTCATTACTCGTCACTGATTTTGGAAAAGGTAAGTTTGTTTATACTTCTCTCGCCTTTTTCAGAGAGCTGCCTGCTGGTGTTCCCGGGGCATACAGATTATTTGTAAACCTGATCTCTAAATAATACAGCATAAAATGAAAACAGAAAAACGCAGCACTGAATTGCCACCTTTTGTAAAAAGCTGGAAACAGTTTTACTGGTTGCTTGCAGGTTGGCTGGTTTTCCTGATCCTGTGCTTTTACCTATTTACCCGATATTTTGAATGAGTTATATTGACTGGGCAGTTTTATGCTGTACACTAATTGCAATTGTCGCTTACGGCGTTTACAAAAGCAGGGGTGCAAAAGACATTGATGGATATTTATTGGGGAACCGGTCTTTGCCATGGTATAGCGTATGTTTATCAGTGATGGCTACTCAGGCCAGTGCGATTACTTTTCTATCTGCTCCAGGACTGGCCTATTCTTCAGGAATGAGCTTTGTGCAATTTTACTTTGGTTTGCCACTGGCTATGATTGTGCTTTGCGTAACCTTTGTTCCTATATTTCACCGGCTAAAAGTGTATACAGCTTACGAATATCTGGAACAGCGATTTGACTTAAAGACCCGGGCATTGACTGCTTTTTTGTTTTTAATACAAAGAGGCTTGTCTACGGGGATTACCATTTATGCTCCCTCAATTATCTTGTCTACTATCCTGGATATCAATACCACTTATACCACTTTAGTTATTGGCGGTATTGTCGTTGCCTACACAGTTTATGGAGGAACTAAGGCTGTTTCTTATACGCAAATGTTGCAAATGAGTATTATCTTTTGTGGACTGTTTGCTGCCGGGATCATGGTTGTGCACTTACTCCCGGGAGATATCGGGTTTGGTAAGGCCATCAGTATTGCCGGAAAGATGGGCAGGACCAATGCCATTGATTTTAAGTTTGACTGGAATAATCCCTATACGGTTTGGAGTGGGTTAATAGGTGGCTTTTTTCTCCAGCTATCTTACTTTGGAACAGATCAGAGCCAGGTAGGCAGGTATTTAACTGGTGCATCGGTAAGTGAAAGCAGGCTGGGACTACTTATGAACGGCCTGGTGAAAATACCAATGCAGTTTTTGATACTTTTAATTGGCGTATTGGTTTTTACCTTCTATCAGTATAATAAGCCGCCAGTATTCTTCAATAGTTTTGAGCTGAATAAACTGGAGAAAAGTAAATATAATCCTCAGTTGAATCAGCTGAAAAAGGATTATGAGAAAGCCTTTGAAGAGAAACAAACTGAAGTTAATAAATTAAACGATGCTTTAGATCAGCAGAACAAGCCTGTAATTGATCAGCAAAGGATTGCATTGAAGAAAGCCGATGAGCAAACAAAGGTTGTTCGTAAACAGGTGACGGACCTGATGTTGCAGAATGACCCCGGTGCTGATGTCAATGATAATAACTATATCTTTCTAAGCTTTGTTACTAAGTATCTGCCTAAGGGGCTGATAGGATTGCTCATTGCAATTATATTCCTGGCCTCTATGGGATCTACAGCAAGTGCTTTAAATTCATTGGCTTCGACCAGTGTGATTGATATTTATAAACGACTGATCAATAAGGATGCAACTGAAGAAAACTATTTAAAAGCGTCGAGATGGTCAACGGTCATCTGGGGCCTGGTTTGTATCGCAATGGCTTTGTACGCCAGTAAAATAGGGAACCTGATTGAAGCTGTTAATATTCTGGGTTCTTACATTTATGGAACTATCCTTGGCGTATTCTTAGTCGCTTTTTACTTGAAAAATGTCAATGGCAGAGCGGTGTTTTACGCTGCAATTGCCACTGAGGCTGTAGTTTGTATTTGTGGTTATCAGAAAGTAGTAGCTTATTTATGGTTAAACGTGATAGGCTGTTTACTTGTGGTATTGCTTTCTTTGTTTTTTCAGACTGTATTAAAGAAAAAACAGCCCACTAGTTAAGCGGAAGTTCTACGTAAAATACAGAGCCCTGACCCACTTCACTTTCCACCCATATTCTTCCACCATGCGTCTCAATAATTTGTTTCGAAATCGCTAGTCCCAATCCAAAGGGTTGCTCGCCTGCTGTACCAGATCTTTTGGCTTGACCAAACATGTCAAAGATCTTGTTTTGAATAGCTGCTGGTACGCCTATACCATGATCCTTCACGGCAATTAATACCGAGTCTGGTTTTTCTTCCATACTGACTGTAATCGTAGCCCCTTCGGGACTGAATTTAATTGCATTTCCGATCAGGTTACTCATTACCCGCCACATTTTCTCCATATTTAGTAAAGTGGTTACTTGTATGGCATGTAAAATCAATTGCTGATTTTTCTCCTTTGCCTTGTGCCGGAGCAGGTTCACGCAGTAATTCAGCAGTACATATAAATCAACAGGTTCTTTCTGAAGATTTTCTATTTTACTATTTGATTTTAACAGGTCATTCACTAGAAAAAGAGAGTTCTGTCCTGAAGTCTTTATCATATCCAGCATTTGCAGATCATCTTTAGAACGCCCCTGTTCTGTGAGCATTAAATTAGCAATTGAAGTAATGTTTCCAATCGGGTTTCGCAGATCATGCGCCACGATCATCATCACCCTCACATTTTCCTCCTGGCTTTGCTCAAGTGAGTCCAGGGTCTGCTGCATGTTTATATTTTGTTCACTGATTTGTTTATTCAATTTTCTGGAACGCTTCAGGTTATGCCAAATAAAAAAGAGAATAATCATGACCATCAGCATACAAATAATTGCAGCAGAGAGATAGGCTGTTTTTAACTGGTTGTCTTTATTGAGCAAAGTCATCCGATACTTTTGTGCAGTATCTTTGAATGCCTGGTCTATATCAATATTTTTTTGATGTTTATCAATCTTATAAATGGAATCGCGGCCTTTGTGATACTTTTTCAGGTAAGGATAAGCGGTTAATGGCTCTTTTCTTTTATCATGATATTCATATCTGAGCCTGAACCAATTTAACCTGGTTCCAAAGTTTACCTGATTTGTACCTGATTTACTGGATAAATAAACTTGCAATTCATTTAAAAGACGATCTGCATCCTTAAAATTTGAATACCTGATATACAATTCTGCTAATTTAAGTTTGGCAGTTTGTGCGTCCTGAATATCATAGCCCTGATGATCATTGATCAAAATGCTTTGTGTCAGGTGTTTTTCGGCCTGATCATAATTGTTGTTTTTAGCATAGATACCTCCAAGGTTTCCATAAATCACCCCATTGGCAGAAGAAATGAATGATTCCCTCCCTGGAAAATGACCTTTTTTACCTGCGATAAATGTGAGGGCCTTTTGATAATAAAAAATAGCACTATCGGGTTGACCTGAGCGTTCAAAACACATGGCTATTGTATTCATGCAGGTTTGTGGAAAGATAAAGAGATAATCAAATCCCATGTTCGGTTTACACTCCTTATTTTCTTTAATGGCCTCTTTCAAATAGGGGATAGCTTTACGATATTGTTCCTGTGAGAACCTGACTAATCCCAATTTATTGCTGAAAATAGAAAGAGAACAATCTTCCAGGTTCTTTTCCGCAAAGGATCTTCCGTCGTAATAACTTTTGAATGCTTCAGTATATCTTTTTTCTGCCATCAGCACTTCCCCAAGAAAAAAAAATCCATTTGTATATTCTTCTTTATACAGTGTTTCTTTGCCCTTTACGAGTTGAAAGATACTATCAGTATAGAGTCTGGCTTTATCTGTATCGAAGTCATAGTGCAGGTAAATGTTAATCATATTCTCATATTTTCTATAAGAATCTTTGACCCCCGGTTTTACAAACGCGTGATAAGCCGAATCAAGATAAGTTGCGGCTTGCTTAGGCTTACCGTTTCCAATAAAGGTAGAAGCCTGGTTGATTACCGTATCAAAATGTGCTTTATGGTTTTGTGATGGCTCAGGTACAGAATTGCAGGATACAGCGATTAGGGCATAAGTTAAACACAGTAATAAAGTAATGTTTTTACATATTCCTTGCATACGGTTGGTAGATTGGAAGAACATGATGTAGGTAGGGTAGTTAATGTATAGGGAAGTTATACATTAATCATTCCATTTGATAAGAATCTCTGAAAGAGTTTATCTCTTCCAGAGATTCAGGTTAATTAAATTCTAATAATGGTTGTTGATAGATATTCAGCGTTGTGTTTGTCCCATTGTCAGAATAAGTAATCGCAAGTGTTGCCAGACCTGAAGAAACGAAGCCATTGGAAACGGTTGCGGGAAGAGATTTCTGCTGAGCAAAATCATACAGTTGAATTACTTCTATCTTCCCTGTGCGTCTTTCTCCATAGAGTGCAATTCTAAACTGCCCATATTCTAGATCGCCGAAATAAACCCTTTCTCTTTTTGATTCTGTAAAGGATATGGTTTTAGCGTTTGCGGTTTGTATGGAAAGAGATCCAAGCATACTGCAAACGAATACTGATAATAAAATTAATCTTTTCATATATTCTTCTTTATATATACTGAAGGTAATGAATTTTAATTATTGTTAAAAATATCTATTTTTTTTACATTGAAAAAGCCAGATTATATTTAATCTGGCTTTTATATTTAATTCTATGTTAATATGGTCTGACTAGTTATCTTAATTAAAAATAACGGGGGTTGCTTGTCCTTTCTCCTCTTCTTTTGTTGAATAACAAGTACCCAATAGAGATTTCATGTGTGCCACTTTGATAATTAGCCAGTTTACTTGTTGTAAAGTCATAAGCATAACCTAAACGTAATCTGTCAGTTGCCATAACTTCTGCCATTATACTCATCGCATCTGCATTTTCTAAACTACTTTGCAAGGCACTTTTGCTCCATAATTTAACACCTGTACGATAAGAGCCCCCTAACCAGAAGCGGTCAGCATATAAAAAGAAAACATTGAAATCAAGATTGGTTGGCCCTTTAAAATCGTCTTTAATCATAATTGAAGGTTTCATCTTGATATCTTCTCTTAAAGTCAGCATAGTACCCGCTGTAAAATAATAGTGCCTGGTTTTCTTAATGGAAAGGTTGCCATAGTCATTGCTTCCTATAAATATATTGTCGTACATATTGTTTGGAAACAGATCCAGTACCGATAAACCGGCATAGAATGTTGGATTATAATAGTAAATACCAAAATTGGCATTGGGTTTCAGTGTACTCACTTTACCAACCGGGATATTCGGGTCATTCTGGTCAATAGGTGAGAATTTGTTTCCATCAATAGAATATTGATTGATCCCAAGACCCAGTCCCAGAGATAACCTGCTATCATCTTCATCATTCAATCTTATTCTATAAGCGTAGGAGCCATAGAATGATAAAGACTGTTGCGGTCCTAATTTATCCCATAATACCTGGGCGCCCAGGCCTACAGTTTTACTACCGGATAAGTTTGCAACTCCGTCTATTGAGGCCGTTCCGGTTTCAGGTGCTCCTGGGAAACTGACCCACTGTTTCCGGTAGGTGGTATTCAGATACATGTCTTCTTTGTAGCCCGCATAAGCAGGGTTGACGCTTAAACCGTTAAATATATACTGGCTGAACTGTATGTCCTGTTGCGCAGTAGCTACCAGACTGGAAGTTGTAAAGAACAACAGCAAAAATAGTTTCGATCTCATTAATCTAACCTTTCTCATAATATAAGTCTTTTATAAGAGTCCCGGTAAGCCCGGGACTCAATCTATCGTTCTGTTATTTTAATAATTCAATCCAACCTTTATAGCTTTTGGTATTCTGGCCTGTTTTCAACTGAAGTACATAGTAGTAAGTACCTCCGCTTAAGCCTTCGCCCGTCCAGCTGTTATCGTAATTTGTAGCCCTGTAAACCTGGTTACCCCATCTATTATAAATCAGCAGTACAGAGCCTGGATAATGTTCAATTCCAGGAATGACAAGCCTGTCATTTTTACCATCACCATCTGGTGTGATTACGTTTGGAATGATGATATCAGGCAGAACTGAACTCAGTGGGTTAGTGGTACAGTTAGGACAATTAGAAGAATTAGGATTATTCGTTCTGCTATTGACCACTACTGTATTAATTAAACTACCTGTAAAGGTTACCGGCGTTTGAACGGTTACCTCGTAAACTGCTGTTAATCCGTTTGGCAGAACAGCTATAGTTTCATTGAGATCGGTCGTTCCGCCAATGTTAGGGTAGGTTAATCCGGTTACTGGTATGGCTGCCCATTTGGTAATCCTGGTTCCTGTTGGCGCCACATCCTTGATATTCACATCAAGCGCATCATTTGGTCCGTTGTTAGTCACTTTGATGGTGTAGATCACCGCATCTCCTGTAACAAAGTTTTGCTGTGCAGGATCTTTCAGTGTTTTAACCACCACAAGTGTTGCTTGCGGACTAGAGCTGATCGGTGCAGTAGTACAAGTGGTACAAGGTGCTGGTGTAGGGTCAGGGGTTGTACTGGTTGCAGTTACCGAGTTACTCAGGTTACCTGTAAAGGTTGCCGGTGTTTGAACATTAACTTCGTAAGTGGCAGTTTTCCCATTAGCCAAAGTAACCAGCGTTTCATTCAGATTTCCTGTACCCGATGTATTCGGATAAGTTACACCCGCAGCAGTTATTGCTGTCCAGTTACTGATCGTTGTTCCTGCTGGTGCGATATCCGTAATGTTTACTGCAGCTGCATCACTCGGGCCGTTATTGGTCACATTAATTCTGTAAACGACTGCCTGACCTGGAACAAAGCTGGTTTGTGTTGGGTCTTTCAGTGTTTTAACAGTATTCAGGTGGGCCTGGCCACTTGCTGGTAATCCCGGGGTTGTACAAGTAGTACAAGGTGCCGGATTAAGATCAGGTGTGGTACTGGTTGCGGTTACCGAATTACTCAATGTACCGGTGAAGCTGGCTGGTGTCTGAACAGTTACTTCATAAGCCGCAATCTGGCCGTTGCCTAAAGTTGCAATGGTTTCGTTCAGGTTACCTGTGCCCGATGCATTCGGATAAGTTACCCCCGCAGAGGCTATAGCAGTCCAGCTACTAATTGTCGTTCCTGCCGGAGCAGTATCGGTAATAGTTACCGCTGTTGCACTACTTGGGCCGTTGTTAGTCACATTGATTCTGTAAACGACTGCCTGACCTGCAACAAAGCTGGTTTGTGTTGGGTCTTTCAGTGTTTTAACAGTATTCAAATGTGCCATTCCGTTCGCAGGAAGTGGTGTTGTGGTGCAAGTGGTACAAGGTCCTGGTGTAGGATCGGTTGTTGTACTGGTAGCTGTTACCGAATTACTTAATGTACCGGTGAAACTGGCTGGTGTCTGAACAATTACCTCGTAAGTTGCAATCTGGCCGTTGCCTAAAGTTGCAATGGTTTCGTTCAGGTTACCTGTACCAGACGCATTCGGATAGGTAACTCCTGTAGAAGCTATAGCAGTCCAGCTACTGATTGTCGTTCCTGCCGGAGCTGTATCAGTAATAGTCACTGCCGCTGTGCTGCTTGGACCGTTGTTGGTCACATTGATTCTGTAAACGACTGCCTGACCAGGAACAAAGCTGGTTTGTGCTGGGTCTTTCAGTGTTTTAACAGTATTCAGGTGAGCCATTCCGCTACCAGGTAGTGGTGTCGTGGTACAAGTAGTACAAGGTGCTGGATTAGGATCAGTTGTTGTACTGGTAGCTGTTACCGAGTTACTCAGGTTACCTGTGAAGCTGGCTGGTGTTTGAACTGTTACTTCATAAGTTGCAGTCAGGCCGTTGCCTAATGTTGCTACCGTTTCGTTCAGGTTACCTGTACCCGAAGCATTCGGATAAGTAACTCCCGCAGAAGCTATAGCAGTCCAGCTACTGATTGTTGTTCCTGCCGGAGCCGTATCAGTAATGGTTACTGCAGCAGCATCACTTGGGCCATTATTAGTCACATTGATTCTGTAAACGACTGCCTGACCAGGAACAAAGCTGGTTTGTGCTGGGTCTTTCAGTGTTTTAACAGTATTCAGGTGAGCCATTCCGCTACCAGGTAGTGGTATCGTGGTACAAGTAGTACAAGGGCCCGGAGCAGGGTCGGTTGTTGTGCTTATAGCCGTTACTGAATTGCTCAGATTACCTGTGAAGCTGGCCGGTGTCTGAACAGTTACTTCATAGGTTGCGGTCAGTCCGTTAGCTAAGGTAGTCAGCGTTTCATTCAGGTTACCAGTACCCGAAGCATTCGGATAAGTTACCCCTGTTGAAGTTACAGCAGTCCAGCTGCCGATTGTCGTTCCTGCCGGAGCCGTATCAGCAATGGTTACTGCAGCAGCATCACTTGGGCCATTATTGGTTACATTAATCGTATAAACGACTTCCTGTCCCGGAACAAAGTTAGTTTGCGCTGGATTTTTCAACGCTTTCACTACGTTCAGATGTGCTCTTGTTCCCGGTGTTGTTGTTGCTGTTGAGGTATTGTTACCCGTGGCCGGATCGTTTTCGTTACCGGTAATGTTAGCAGTATTGGCATAAGAACCAGCTGCATTTACGGTAGCGGTAATGGTCAGGGTAGAGGTAGCGGCATTTGTTAAAGTACCGATTGTCCACAGACCCGTTGAAGGAACATAAGTCGTACCTGCTGGTGGCGTAGAACTCACGTAAGTGTAACCAGAAGGAAGCAGATCAGTAACCACGATACCTGTACCGTCACTTGGGCCATTGTTAGTAGCAACCAATGTAAACACAACGTTGTTTCCAACAGCAGGAGTAGGATTGTCTACGGTTTTTACCAGGTCTAAATTGGTCGTTGCTGTAGGCGTTGTTGTTGCCGTTGAAGTATTGTTGCCCGGCGTCGGATCATTCTCATTACCGGTAATGGTTGCCGTATTGGCATAAGATCCAGTTCCATTTACAGTGGCGGTAATGGTCAGGGTAGAGGTAGCGGTATTTGTTAAAGCACCGATTGTCCACAGACCAGTTGCAGGAACATAAGTCGTGCCCGCTGGAGGCGTTGAACTTACATAGGTGTAACCAGAAGGAAGCAGATCAGTAACCACGATACCGGTACCGTTACTTGGCCCATTGTTAGTGGCAACCAGTGTAAACACAACGTTGCTGCCAACAGCAGGGGTAGGATTATCTACCGTTTTCACCAGGTCTAAATTGGTGGTTGCTGTAGGTGTTGTTGTGGCCGTTGAGGTATTGTTACCTGGAGCCGGATCATTCTCGTTACCGGTAATGGTTGCCGTATTGGCATAAGAGCCAGTTGCATTGACAGTAGCGGTTATGGTCAATGTTGAGGTTGCAGCATTCGTTAGCGTACCGATTGTCCACAGACCAGTTGCAGGAACATAAGTGGTACCCGCTGGTGGAGTAGAACTTACATAAGTGTAACCTGCCGGAAGCAGATCTGTTACGACAATACCTGTACCATCACTCGGGCCATTGTTGGTGGCAACTAAGGTGAAGATTACATCTGTGCCTACTACAGGAGTGGTGTTGTTTACCGTTTTCACCAGTGCTAAATTGGTGATCGCTGTCGGTGTTGGCGTCGCAGTAGAGGTATTGTTACCTGGTGTCGGATCATTCTCGTTACCTGTTATCGTTGCGGTATTGGCATAAGAACCGGCTGCATTTACGGTAGCGGTAATGGTCAGTGTCGAGGTTGCAGCATTCGTTAAAGTACCGATTGTCCACAGACCAGTTGCAGGAACATAAGTGGTACCCGCTGGTGGAGTAGAACTCACATAAGTGTAACCTGCCGGAAGCAGATCTGTTACGACAATACCTGTACCATCACTTGGGCCATTGTTAGTAGCAACCAGCGTAAACACGACGTTATTTCCAACAGCAGGGGTAGGATTATCTACCGTTTTTACCAATACTAAATTAGTCGTTGCTGTAGGAGCTGGTGTTGCTGTCGAGGTATTGTTGCCTGGAGCCGGATCATTCTCGTTACCCGTAATGGTTGCCGTATTGGCATAAAGGCCAGTTGCATTTACGGTAGCGGTAATGGTCATTGTCGAGGTCGCAGCATTCGTTAAAGTACCGATTGTCCACAGTCCTGTTGCAGGAACATAAGAGGTACCCACTGGTGGCGTAGAACTCACGTAAGTGTAACCAGAAGGAAGCAGATCAGTAACCACGATACCTGTACCATGACTTGGGCCATTGTTAGTAGCAACCAGTGTAAACACGACGTTGCTACCTACTGTTGGTGTAAGGTTATCTACCGTTTTCACCAGGTCTAAATTGGTGGTTGCTGTAGGAGCCGGTGTTGCTGTCGAGGTATTGTTACCCGGAATCGGATCATTCTCGTTACCGGTAATGGTTGCCGTATTGGCATAAAGGCCAGTTGCATTTACGGTAGCGGTAATGGTCATTGTTGAGGTAGCAGCATTCGTTAGCGTACCGATTGTCCACAGACCAGTTGCAGGAACATAAGTCGTACCCGCTGGTGGCGTTGAACTCACATAAGTGTAACCAGCCGGAAGCAGATCCGTAACCACGATACCTGTACCGTCACTTGGGCCATTGTTGGTGGCAACCAGTGTAAAGACTACATTATTTCCAACAGCAGGAGTAGGATTATCTACCGTTTTCACCAGGTCTAAATTGGTGGTTGCTGTCGGTGTTGGCGTCGCAGTAGAGGTATTGTTACCTGGAGTCGGATCATTCTCGTTACCTGTTATCGTTGCCGTATTGGCATAAGAACCAGTTGCATTTACGGTAGCGGTAATGGTCAGGGTAGAGGTAGCGGCATTCGTTAGCGTACCGATTGTCCACAGACCAGTTGCAGGAACATAAGTGGTACCAGCTGGCGGCGTAGAGCTCACGTAGGTATAACCAGCCGGAAGCAGATCAGTAACCACGATACCTGTACCGTCACTTGGGCCATTGTTGGTGGCAACCAGTGTAAAGACTACATTATTTCCAACAGCAGGAGTAGGATTATCTACCGTTTTCACCAGGGCTAAATTAGTGGTCGCTGTAGGAGTAGTGATGGCTGTTGAAGTATTGTTACCCGGCGTCGGATCATTCTCATTACCAGTAATGGTTGCAGTATTGGCATAAGAACCAGCTGCGTTTACGGTAGCGGTAATGGTCATTGTCGAGGTTGTAGCATTCGTTAGCGTACCGATTGTCCACAGACCAGTTGCAGGAACATAAGTGGTACCCGCTGGCGGCGTAGAGCTCACGTAGGTATAACCAGCCGGAAGCAGATCCGTAACTACGATACCTGTACCATCACTTGGGCCATTGTTGGTGGCAACCAGTGTGAAGACTACATTATTTCCGACAGCAGGGGTAGGATTATCCACCGTTTTCACCAGTACTAAATTGGTGGTTGCTGTAGGCGTAGGAGTTGCTGTCGAGGTATTGTTACCCGGAATCGGATCATTTTCGTTACCGGTAATCGTAGCAGTATTGGCATAAGGGCCAGTTGCATTTACGGTAGCGGTAATAGTCATTGTCGAGGTCGCAGCATTCGTTAAAGTACCGATTGTCCACAGTCCTGTTGCAGGAACATAAGTTGTACCCGCTGGTGGCGTAGAACTTACATAAGTGTAACCAGCCGGAAGCAGATCCGTAACCACGATACCTGTACCATCACTTGGGCCATTGTTGGTGGCAACCAGTGTAAACACGACGTTACTACCTACTGTAGGTGTAAGGTTATCTACCGTTTTCACAAGGTCTAAATTGGTGGTTGCTGTAGGAGCTGGTGTTGCCGTAGAAGTATTGTTACCAGGAGTCGGATCATTCTCGTTACCCGTAATCGTAGCAGTATTGGCATAAGAACCAGTTGCATTTACGGTAGCGGTAATGGTCATTGTTGAGGTTGCAGCATTCGTTAAAGTACCGATTGTCCACAGACCACTTGCAGGAACATAAGTCGTACCCGCTGGCGGCGTTGAACTCACGTAAGTGTAACCAGCCGGAAGCAGATCAGTTACGACAATTCCTGTACCGTCACTTGGACCATTGTTAGTAGCAACCAGTGTAAACACAACGTTATTTCCAACAGCAGGAGCAGGGTTATCTACTGTTTTTACCAGTGCTAAATTAGTCGTTGCTGTAGGAGCTGGTGTCGCAGTAGAAGTATTGTTACCCGGCGTCGGATCATTCTCATTACCCGTAATCGTAGCAGTATTGGCATAAGGGCCAGTCGCATTTACGGTAGCGGTAATGGTCATTGTTGAGGTTGCAGCATTCGTTAGCGTACCGATTGTCCACAGACCACTTGCAGGAACATAAGTCGTACCCGCTGGCGGCGTAGAACTCACGTAAGTGTAACCAGCCGGAAGCAGATCCGTTACGACAATTCCTGTACCGTCACTTGGACCATTGTTAGTGGCAACCAGTGTGAAGACTACATTATTTCCAACAGCAGGGGTAGGATTATCTACCGTTTTCACCAGGTCTAAATTGGTGGTTGCTGTAGGAACTGGTGTCGAAGTAGAGGTATTGTTACCTGGAGTCGGATCATTCTCGTTACCGGTAATGGTTGCCGTATTGGCATAAAGGCCAGTCGCATTTACGGTAGCGGTAATGGTCAGGGTAGAGGTCGCAGCATTCGTTAAAGTACCGATTGTCCATAGTCCAGTCGCAGGAACATAAGAGGTACCCGCTGGTGGCGTAGAACTTACATAAGTGTAACCAGCCGGAAGCAGATCCGTAACCACGATACCTGTACCATCACTTGGGCCATTGTTAGTGGTAACCAGCGTGAAGACTACATTATTTCCAACAGCAGGAGTAGAATTATCTACCGTTTTCACCAGGTCTAAATTGGTGGTTGCTGTAGGAACTGGTGTCGCAGTAGAAGTATTGTTACCAGGAGTCGGATCATTCTCGTTACCCGTAATCGTAGCAGTATTGGCATAAGGGCCAGTCGCATTTACGGTAGCGGTAATGGTCATTGTTGAGGTTGCAGCATTCGTTAAAGTACCGATTGTCCACAGACCAGTTGCAGGAACATAAGAGGTGCCCGCTGGCGGCGTTGAACTCACGTAAGTGTAACCAGCCGGAAGCAGGTCAGTAACCACGATACCTGTACCATCACTTGGGCCATTGTTGGTGGCAACCAGTGTGAAGACTACATTATTTCCAACAGCAGGGGTAGGATTATCCACCGTTTTCACCAGTACTAAATTGGTGGTTGCTGTAGGCGTAGGAGTTGCAGTCGAGGTATTGTTACCTGGAGTCGGATCATTTTCGTTACCGGTGATACTAGCTGTATTTGCATAAGAACCAGCTGCATTCACGGTAGCGGTAATAGTCAGTGTCGAAGTAACGCCATTAGTCAGTGTCCCAATTGTCCACAGACCAGTCGCAGGAACATAAGTTGTACCCGCTGGTGGCGTTGAACTCAAGTAAGTGTAACCAGCCGGAAGCAGATCCGTAACTACGATACCTGTACCGTCACTTGGGCCATTATTAATGGCAACCAGTGTGAAGACTACATTATTTCCAACAGCAGGAGCAGGGTTATCTACTGTTTTTACCAGTGCTAAATTGGTGGTTGCTGTAGGAGCAGGTGTCGCAGTAGAAGTATTGTTGCCCGGAGTCGGATCATTTTCGTTACCTGTTATGGTTGCCGTATTGGCATAAGGGCCAGTCGCATTTACGGTAGCGGTAATGGTCATTGTTGAGGTCGCAGCATTCGTTAAAGTACCGATTGTCCACAGACCACTTGCAGGAACATAAGTCGTACCCGCTGGCGGCGTTGAACTCACGTAAGTGTAACCAGCCGGAAGCAGATCAGTTACGACAATTCCTGTACCGTCACTTGGACCATTGTTAGTAGCAACCAGTGTAAACACAACGTTATTTCCAACAGCAGGAGCAGGGTTATCTACTGTTTTTACCAGTGCTAAATTAGTCGTTGCTGTAGGAGCTGGTGTCGCAGTAGAAGTATTGTTACCTGGCGTCGGATCATTCTCATTACCCGTAATCGTAGCAGTATTGGCATAAGGGCCAGTCGCATTTACGGTAGCGGTAATGGTCATTGTTGAGGTTGCAGCATTCGTTAAAGTACCGATTGTCCACAGACCAGTTGCAGGAACATAAGTGGTACCCACTGGTGGAGTAGAACTCACATAAGTGTAACCAGCCGGAAGCAGATCAGTTACGACAATTCCTGTACCGTCACTTGGGCCATTGTTAGTGGCAACCAGTGTAAACACAACGTTGTTTCCAACAGCAGGAGTAGGGTTATCTACTGTTTTTACCAGTGCTAAATTAGTCGTTGCTGTAGGAGCTGGTGTCGCAGTAGAAGTATTGTTGCCTGGAGTCGGATCATTCTCGTTACCGGTAATGGTTGCAGTATTGGCATAAGAACCAGTTGCATTCACGGTAGCGGTAATGGTCAGGGTAGAAGTAACGCCGTTATTCAGTGTACCGATTGTCCACAGTCCTGTTGCAGGAACATAAGTTGTACCCGCTGGCGGCGTAGAACTCACGTAAGTGTAACCAGCCGGAAGCAAATCTGTTACTACGATACCTGTACCGTCACTTGGGCCATTGTTGTTGGCAACCAGTGTAAACACGACGTTGTTTCCAACAGCAGGGGTAGGATTGTCTACCGTTTTCACCAGTGCTAAATTGGTGGTTGCTGTAGGAGCAGGTGTCGCAGTAGAAGTATTGTTGCCCGGAGTCGGATCATTCTCGTTACCTGTTATCGTTGCGGTATTGGCATAAGAACCAGCTGCATTTACGGTAGCGGTAATGGTCAATGTCGAGGTCACAGCATTAGCCAGTGTACCGATTGTCCAAAGACCAGTTGCAGGAACATAAGTCGTACCCGCTGGTGGCGTAGAACTTACGTAAGTGTAACCAGCCGGAAGCAGGTCAGTAACCACAATACCTGTACCGTCACTTGGGCCATTATTCGTAGCAACCAAGGTGAAGACTACATTATTTCCAACAGCAGGGGTAGGATTATCTACCGTTTTCACCAGTGCTAAATTGGTGGTTGCTGTAGGAGCTGGTGTTGACGTAGAAGTATTGTTACCAGGAGTCGGATCATTCTCGTTACCCGTAATCGTAGCAGTATTGGCGTAAGGGCCAGTCGCATTTACGGTAGCGGTAATGGTCATTGTTGAGGTTGCAGCATTCGTTAAAGTACCGATTGTCCACAGACCAGTTGCAGGAACATAAGAGGTACCCGCTGGTGGCGTTGAACTCAAGTAAGTGTAACCAGCCGGAAGCAGATCCGTAACTACGATACCTGTACCGTCACTTGGGCCATTATTGGTGGCAACCAGTGTGAAGACTACACTATTTCCAACAGCAGGAGTAGGATTATCCACCGTTTTCACCAGTGCTAAATTGGTGGTTGCTGTAGGAGCCGGTGTTGCTGTTGAAGTATTGTTGCCCGATGTCGGATCATTTTCGTTACCTATTATGGTTGCCGTATTGGCATAAGGGCCAGTTGCATTTACGGTAGCAGTAATGGTCATTGTCGAGGTCGCAGCATTCGTTAGCGTACCGATTGTCCAAAGACCAGTTGCAGGAACATAAGTCGTACCCGCTGGTGGCGTAGAACTCACGTAGGTATAACCAGCCGGAAGCAGGTCAGTAACCACGATACCTGTACCATCACTTGGGCCATTGTTAGTAGCAACCAATGTAAACACAACGTTGTTTCCAACAGCAGGAGTAAGGTTATCTACCGTTTTCGCCAAGCTTAAATTGGTAGTTGCTGTAGGAGTAGTTGTTACTGTAGCTGTATTATTTCCAGGAACAGGATCGCTTTCTGTTCCTGTGATGGTTGCAGTATTTGCATACGACCCGGCAGCATTAACTGAAGCCGTAATTGTCATACTTTTTCCTGTACCTGTTGGTAGTGAACCAATAGTCCATAAGCCAGTTCTAGGAGCATAAGTTGTCCCTGCCGCAGGCGTTGAGCTCACATAAGTATAACCCGCAGGCAATAAGTCAGTGACCGAGATACCAGTGCCATCACTTGGCCCTTTGTTGTTGGCAACTAATGTAAATACAACATTGCTACCTACAGCCGGAGCAGAATTATCCACAGTTTTTAAAATTTCAAAATCTGCTTGTTTTCCAACAGACGTTGTCGCTGTGCTTGTATTATTGGCCAGATTGAAATCGACTACTGTACCAGAAGAGGCGACAGTGGCTGTATTACTTATTGTTGCTGCACCAGGTGAAGCGCTTACAGTTCCATTTACTGTAATCAGCACGTAATTTGCTGCGCCAGCTGCAATATCTCCTGTCAGAGCAATATTACCAGCTCCTGAAAGTGGGACAACGTTAGCGTCACCAACTGTTACTGCTGACCAGGTTACACCTTGTACATCTGTTGGGATTATATCATTAATTGTCAATCCGGTAACAGCTCTCGGGCCAGTATTACTTACTTTAATTGTGTATGCAATTGGTGAGCCTGCTGTTGCTGTTTGAGGGCCACTTTTTTCAATAACCAAATCAGTAGACTGGTTAACAGCTGTCGTTACAGAACTTGTAGGTGCAGACGTTGGCGTTGTTACGGTAACCGTATTTGTGAACGAAGGTAAAGCACCTGAATTGATCGTTCCCTGGATAACAAGGGTTAAAGTTCCCGGTACAGGAATGTCTCCTGTAATATTTATAACAGGACTTGTTCCCGTATTCGGGCCCAGGAATGTTGCTCCGCCTGCGGCAGTAATTGTCCAATTGCTTACCGTTACAGAAGTTGGGACATTATCGCTAATCGAAGCACCGGTTATATCTCCCGCGCCTCCATTGGAAACTACAATGGTGTAAGTGATCGGGTCACCAATATTAACAGTAGTAGGACCATTTTTAGATACCCTTACATCTGCTGAGTTGTTCACTGTTGTACCAACTGAACTGGTATTTGAACTTCCGTCAGGATCGGTAACCGGACTGCCCGCAGGGAAAGTTGCGGTAGCAGTATTAGAGAACGTAGCCCCATCTGCTATAGCAGGATTAACCGTTCCGCTAACCACTATATCAATCACACCATTTCCAGATGGAATATCTCCGGTGATATTAATATTACCTGTTCCGCTTGGAGCACTTACAGTGGCCAGATTTTGTGTAGTTGCTGTCCAGGTTGGGGTTAAGATTTGTGTAGGAATTACATCCTGAATAATTACTCCGGGAGCATCACTCGGACCATCATTGATAATATGCAGCGTGTAAGAAATGGCCTGACCAGCTGCAATATTTGCAGGGCCGGATTTAGTAATACGAACATTTGCTTGTCTGGAAACCGTTGAGGTAACTGTACTCGTTGCTGGTACTGGATTATTAACCCCAGGCTCAGGAGTTGCCGTTGCTGTATTTAACAGAGTACCTCCAGTATAAGTAGAACTAAGCACACCAGTTACTGCTACCTGAACAGCAGCTGTTCCTGAAGGGATCTGAGCAAACAGATTCACATTTCCTGTTCCCGAAGCAGCACCATTAATCACCGCTCCGTTTGATGGGGTGGCTGTCCAGGTTACGCCATTTAAGCCGGCCGGGATGTTATCAATAATATTCACATTGTTGACATCCGAAGATCCGGTATTCGTTACATTAAGCAGGTAACTCACATTATTTCCTGCGGTTAATGTTGCAGGTCCTGTTTTTTGGATTTGTACATTGGCATCTTTGGTGATCGTGGTGGTTACCGTATTGGAATTGATAACAGGACTTCCAGCAGTATTTACACTGGCTGTATTAGTTACCGAAGTTGCTGCAGATGAAGAAAGGATGGTTCCGGTAATATTGATGCGAATCTGATTACCACCACCGGCAGGAATATTACCGGTTACAGCAACATTGTTACTTGAACCGGTTGCACCTGTAATTACAGTCGCAGCGCCCATTCCGGTCGCCGTCCAGCTTACACCTGTCAGCGTAGCTGAAACATTATCAATAATAGATTGTGCCAGTGCATCTCCTGTGCCATTATTACTCACAGTAACAACATAATTAACTACACCTCCTGCACTTACTGTTGCAGGTCCTGTTTTTGCAATTTGAAGACTTATTGGGGTTGTGATTGCAGTAGAGGTATTATTTCCTGATTCAGGATCACTCTGTCCACCAGTTATATTAGCTGTATTGGCATAGTTTCCTGTTGGATTTACAGTAGCTGTAATCGCTAGAGAAGCATTGCCGCCATTAGCCAGATTACCAATATTCCATAATCCGGTTCCACTGTTATAGGTTCCTGTTGATGAAGCAGCAGATACAAAAGTATATCCTGAAGGCAACTGATCATTTACAGTAACTCCTGTAGCATTACTTGGCCCTGCATTGCTTGCTGCTAAAGTGAAAATCACCTGATTTCCAGCATAAGGGGCAGGATTATTCACTGTTTTAACAATACTCAGGTTGGTCGTTGCAATTGGAGTTGGTGTTACCGTTGCAATATTGTTTCCAGGGGTACCATCGATTTCAAGACCAGTGATAACCGCAGTATTGGTATAAGGGCCAACCGGATTTACAGTAGCAGTAATAGTCATGGTAGCAGATGCTCCGCTGGCTAAAGCACCGATTGTCCATGATCCGGTTAGTGGAGTGTAAGTTGTGCCCGCTGGTGGGGTAGAGCTTACATACGTATAACCGATTGGCAGCAGATCAGTCACTACAGTTGCTGTACTCGGGCTTGGGCCATTGTTTGTAGCCACCAGTGTAAATACAACGTTGCTTCCAACTGCCGGAGCAGGGTTGTTCACTGTTTTGACAATTGATTTGTCCGCGTTCGGAACTGGTATTGGTAAAATGGTAGCTGTATTATTTAGTGTAACCGGGTCAGTTTCCGTACCGGTAATGGTCGCCGTATTGGCATAAGGTCCTGTGGCATTCACAGTAGCGGTAATAGTCAAGGTCGCGTTAGCACCATTGGCTAAAGCCCCGATTGTCCAGATACCACTTACAGGTACATAAGTTGTACCAGCCGGAGGCGTAGAACTCACATAGGTATAACCCGCAGGGAGCAAATCAGTGACGGTAATTCCAGTACCCGGGCTTAAGCCGTTATTCGTTGCTACCAGTGTAAATACTACGTTACTGCCTACTGGCGGTGTTAAGTTATCCACTGTTTTAACAATTGATCTGTCGGTAACGGCTACCGGAACTGGTGTGTTTGTTGAAGTATTATTACCCGGAGTCGGGTCATTCTCATTTCCTGTAATGGTTGCGGTATTGGCATAAGGGCCGGTTGCATTGACGGTAGCAGTAATCGCTAAAGTTGAGCTTAGTCCTGCTGGTAAAGTACCAATAGTCCACAAGCCTGTTGCCGGAGCATAAGTTGTACCGATAGCAGGAAGAGAACTTACATAGGTATAACCTGCCGGAAGTAAATCAGTAACGGTAATTCCGGTACTCGTACTTGGCCCATTGTTAGTGGCAACGAGTGTAAACACCACGTTGGTTCCTACAACAGGATTTGGATTACTCACTGTTTTCACGATCGACCTGTCTGAGGTAGGTATTGGAACAGGTGTACTGGTTGACGTATTATTTCCGGGAACCCCGTCAATTTCCAGACCTGTGATAACCGCTGTGTTGGCATATGGGCCAACCGGGTTTACAGTAGCAGTAATAGTCATGGTTGCAGAAGCTCCGCTGGCTAAAGCACCTATGGTCCATGAACCGGTTAATGGAATGTAGGCTGTACCAGCCGGTGGCGTAGAACTTACATAAGTATAGCCAATTGGCAGCAGGTCGGTAACCACAGTTGCGTTACTGGTACTTGGGCCATTGTTGGTTGCCACTAAAGTAAATACGACATTGCTTCCAACTGCCGGAGTTGGATTATCAACTGTTTTGACAACCGACCTGTCAGTCGTCGGAACAGGTATTGGTAAAATTGTAGACGTATTATTTAGTGTAACAGGATCAGTTTCATTTCCTGTAATCGTAGCAGTATTGGCATACGGGCCATTTGGATTAACCGTTGCGGTAATCGTCAGCGTGGCATTACTGCCTGCCGCTAAAGCCCCGATTGTCCACAGGCCCGTTGCCGGAACATAACTTGTACCAGCCGGAGGAGTTGAACTCACATAAGTATAACCTGCCGGAAGTAAGTCTGTAACTGTAATTCCTGTACCTGGGCTTAACCCGTTATTTGCTGCAACCAACGTAAACATCACATTGCTGCCTACAGGAGGGGTTAAGTTATCAACTGTTTTTACAATTGCCCGGTCTGTAACTGGTAATGGGATTGGAGTTACAGTTGAAATACTGTTTCCGGGAACCGCATCAATTTCAAGACCTGTAATGACAGCAGTATTGGCATAAGGGCCAACTGGGTTTACAGTAGCAGTAATGGTCATGGTTGCAGAAGCTCCACTGGCTAAAGTACCGATTGCCCATGATCCTGTTAACGGAACATAAGTTGTGCCTGCTGGCGGAGTAGAACTTACATAGGTATAACCTATTGGAAGTAAGTCGGTCATTACGGTTGCCGTACTCGGACTTGGGCCATTGTTTGTCGCAACTAAGGTAAACACGACATTACTTCCTACAGCAGGAGCAGGGTTGTTTACAGTTTTGACAACTGACCTGTCTGTAGTCGGAACAGGTATTGGTAAAATTGTAGCCGTATTGTTCAGGGTAACCGGGTCAGTTTCCGTACCGGTAATAGTCGCTGTATTGGCATAAGGGCCTGTTGCATTGACTTTAGCGGTAATGGTCATGGTTGCATTAGCCCCATTTGCTAAAGCCCCGATTGTCCAGGTGCCGCTTGCAGGAACATAAGTTGTACCCACAGGAGGCGTAGAACTCACATAGGTATAACCCGCAGGAAGTAAATCTGTAACTGTAATTCCTGTACCTGCGCTTAATCCGTTATTAGTAGCAACCAGTGTAAATACTACGTTACTGCCTACTGGCGGTGTTAAGTTATCCACTGTTTTAACAATTGATCTGTCGGTAACGGCTACCGGAACTGGTGTGTTTGTTGAAGTATTATTACCCGGAGTCGGGTCATTCTCATTTCCTGTAATGGTTGCGGTATTGGCATAAGGGCCAGTTGCATTGACGGTAGCAGTAATCGCTAAAGTTGAGCTTAGTCCTGCTGGTAAAGTACCAATAGTCCACAAGCCTGTTGCCGGAGCATAAGTTGTACCGATAGCGGGAAGGGAGGCTACATAAGTGTAACCTGCAGGAAGTAAATCAGTAACAGTAATTCCTGTGCCTGTACTCGGCCCATTGTTCGTTGCAACGAGTGTGAACACGACATTGGTTCCTACAACAGGATTTGGATTACTCACTGTTTTCACGATAGACCTGTCTGAGGTAGGAACAGGAACAGGTGTACTGGTTGACGTATTATTTCCGGGAACCCCGTCAACTTCAAGGCCAGTGATTACCGCTGTAT
Organism: Pedobacter sp. UYP1; assembly: GCF_040547305.1. Taxonomy (NCBI): domain Bacteria; kingdom Pseudomonadati; phylum Bacteroidota; class Sphingobacteriia; order Sphingobacteriales; family Sphingobacteriaceae; genus Pedobacter; species Pedobacter sp. UYP1. The sequence goes on from NZ_JBEPPL010000005.1 coordinate 166,266, forward strand.
TGGTATAAGGGCCAACCGGGTTTACGGTAGCGGTAATAGTCATGGTCGAAGAAGCTCCGCTGGCTAAAGCACCTATGGTCCATGAACCGGTTAATGGAATGTAAGCTGTACCAGCCGGAGGTGTAGAACTTACATAAGTATAGCCAATTGGCAGCAGGTCGGTAACCACAGTTGCGTTACTGGTACTCGGGCCATTGTTGGTTGCCACTAAAGTAAATACGACATTGCTTCCAACTGCCGGAGTTGGATTATCAACTGTTTTGACAACTGACCTGTCAGTCGTCGGAACAGGTATCGGTAAAATTGTAGAAGTATTATTTAGTGTAACAGGATCACTTTCAGTTCCGGTAATGGTCGCTGTATTGGCATAAGGGCCAACCGGGTTTACGGTAGCGGTAATCGTCAGCGTGGCATTACTGCCTGCCGCTAAAGCACCGATTGTCCATAAACCTGTTGCCGGAGTATAAGTTGTACCTGCTGGTGGAGTTGAACTCACATAAGTATAACCTGCCGGAAGTAAATCTGTCACTATAATTCCTGTACCATCACTTAACCCATTGTTTGCGGCAACCAATGTAAACACCACGTTGCTGCCTACAGGTGGAGTTAAGTTATTCACTGTTTTGACAATTGCCCGGTCTGTAACTGGTAATGGAACAGGAGTGATAGTTGAAATATTGTTTCCAGGAACTGCGTCTATCTCAAGACCAGTGATGACCGCAGTATTGATATAAAGGCCAACTGGATTTACAGTAGCAGTAATAGTCATGGTTGCAGAAGCTCCACTTGCTAAAGTACCGATTGCCCATGATCCGGTTAACGGAACAAAAGTAGTACCTGCCGGAGGAGTAGAGCTCACATAAGTATAGCCAATTGGAAGTAAGTCAGTTACGACAGTTGCCGTACTCGGACTTGGGCCATTATTAGTCGCCACTAAGGTAAACACGACATTGCTTCCAACTGCCGGAGCAGGGTTGTTCACTGTTTTGACAACTGACCTGTCTGTAGTCGGAACCGGTATTGGTAAAATTGTAGAAGTGTTGTTCAGCGTAACCGGGTCAGTTTCGTTGCCGGTAATTGTAGCTGTATTGGCATAAGGGCCGGTTGCATTGACTTTAGCAGTAATGGTCATTGTAGCATTTGCACCGTTTGCTAAAGCCCCGATTGTCCATAAACCTGTACCAGGGATATAAGTAGTACCTGCAGGTGGAGTAGAACTCACATAAGTATAACCCGCAGGGAGTAAATCGGTAACCGTAATTCCTGTACCTGCACTTAACCCGTTATTAGCGGCAACGAGTGTAAACACCACATTGCTACCTACTGCTGGCGTTAAGTTATCGACAGTTTTAACAATAGCTCTGTCGGTAACTGCTACTGGAACAGGTGTGCTGGTTGCTATGTTATTCCCAGCAGCCGGATCATTCTCGTTTCCTGTAATGGTAGCCGTATTGACATATGGGCCAGTCGCATTGACGGTAGCAGTAATCGTTAAGGTAGAACTTAGTCCAGCTGGTAAAGTACCAATAGTCCATAAACCTGTTACCGGAACATAAGTTGTACCGATAGCTGGAATGGAGGCCACATAAGTATAACCTGCCGGAAGCAAATCAGTGACCGTGGTTCCAGTGCTTGCACTTGGTCCATTGTTCGTTGCAATGAGTGTAAACACCACGTTGGTTCCTACTATAGGATTGGGTGTGTCGACTGTTTTTACAATCGATCTGTCGGTAACTGGTATTGGAACAGGTGTACTGGTTGAAGTATTGTTTCCAGGAATACCATCAATCTCAAGACCTGTGATTACCGCTGTATTGGTATAAGGGCCAACCGGGTTTACGGTAGCGGTAATAGTCATGGTCGCAGAAGCTCCGCTGGCCAGAGTACCAATTGCCCATGATCCGGTTAACGGAATATAAGTTGTACCTGCCGGAGGCGTAGAACTTACATAAGTATAGCCAATTGGCAGCAAGTCAGTGACCAGAGTCGCCGTACTCGGACTCGGTCCATTGTTAGTCGCCACCAATGTAAATACCACATTGCTTCCTACAGCAGGAGCTGGGTTGTTCACAGTTTTGACAACTGACCTGTCAGTAGTCGGAACAGGTACTGGTAAAATTGTAGCTGTATTATTCAGTATAACCGGATCCGTTTCCGTACCTGTAATAGTCGCTGTATTGGCATAAGGGCCGGTTGGATTGACCGTTGCGGTGATGGTCAGCGTGGCATTACTGCCAGCCGCTAAAGCCCCGATTGTCCATAAACCTGTCGCAGGAACATAAGTTGTACCAGCCGGAGGAGTTGAACTCACGTAGGTATAACCTGCCGGAAGCAAATCTGTCACTGTAATTCCAGTACCCGGGCTTATTCCGTTATTTGTTGCAACCAGTGTAAAGACTACATTGCTACCTACTGCTGGCGTTAAATTATCGACAGTTTTGACAATAGCCCTGTCGGTAACAGCTACTGGTACTGGTGTGCTCGTTGCAGTGTTATTACCTGCAGCCGGGTCAACTTCGGTTCCTGTGATCGTTGCAGTATTGGCATAGGGGCCAGTAGGATTTACCGTAGCAGTAATCGTTAATACCGCGCTTGCTCCATTCGGTAAAGTACCAATTGTCCATAAACCTGTGCCCGGAACATAAGTTGTTCCCAGAGAAGGAAGAGAAGCCACATAAGTATAACCAGCCGGAAGTAAATCTGTGACCGTGGTTCCTGTACTTGCACTTGGCCCGTTATTGGTCGCAGTCACTGTAAATATGACATTGGTTCCTACCGTTGGGGTTGGGTTACTGACCGTTTTTACGATAGCCCGGTCTGCTACAGCAGATGGAACTATCGTGACGGAAGAGGTATTATTGGGGACTACAGGATCGGGTTCGACACCTGTAACTACAGCGGTGTTTGTATAAGGTCCCGTTGCATTGACCTTGGCAGTAATGGTCATTGACGCACCAGCCGTGCTTGCCAGGTTGCCAATAGCCCATAAACCAGTCAGGTTAACATAGGTACCCGCAGTAGGGGTTGTATTGCTGACATAGGTAAAACCTGCCGGAAGCAGATCTGTTACTAAAACTCCTGTGGTCGGACTTGGACCGTTATTCAATGCATTTAAGGTAAAAACTACATTGCTGCCTACTACTGGTGTTGAATTATCTACAGTTTTAGTGATTTGGCGATCCGTTACCAATACCGGTACCGGATTCACTGTTGATGTATTATTTGCGGCGACCGGATCATCCTGGTTTCCACTAATCGTAGCTGTATTTGAATAGGTACCAGTCGGGTTAACTTTGGCCACAATATTTAAAGTGGCCGTCCCCGTACTTGCAGTAAGATTACCTACAGTCCAGACGCCGGTGACGGAATTATAGGTTCCGATGGATGGTGTTGCACTTACAAATGTATAACCGGCGGGGAGCAAATCATTGACTGTAACTCCCGTTGCATTATTATTTCCTAAATTACTTGCAGTCAATGTAAAAGTTGTATTGCTGCCAATTGCAGGTGTTGCACTGCTTTGCGTTTTGACAATAGATAGATCTACCGGTGAATCAAGTGAAATCCCTATTACAGCGGCATCACCTGCACTCTGTGGATTACCTGCCCATATTACTCCGGGACCTGTTGACCTTAAGAATACCCTTAAGGTGATCGTCGTAATATTTCTACCACTAAATAACACACTTCCGCAAGCTCCACCGCCACCACAAGCCGCATTAGGAGCCGTTGAACCATTATTAATCTGCGTTCCGCTTACCGTTAATTCTGTAGAACCAGATAGCTTAGACATGGTAATGCCAGTGGTCAGTAAATTATATTCCTGAGTTAAGGAAGTAACAGCGGTACCTGAAGTAACAGAGCCCCCCATTCCACCAAAATGTAATACAGGATTACTAACTGCCCTGCTAAAAGTAATCGTTAAATCTGCCATCTGTACCCTTCCTGGAACTGCTAAACCAGCGTTCCTGATTACAGTTGAAGAAGCGAAAAGTGCTATCCCGTAATTATTAGCAGCACTAATCCCATTAGCAGGTCCACCTGTATTTATCGGACTTGAAGTAAAAGTGGCATCCGTTGAACCCCCAAAAGCCCCTATTGTTTGATACAAGGGGCTTGCCGCGTATTGGTCACTTCCGGTTGTTGTTGTCCCTCCAAAGAAAAGACCCGGGTTAACCGCTAATGGAACCAGCGGCCAGGACGCAGTGTTAAACTGCTGATTGCTGAGACTATAGGTGACCGTGACGGGGGAGCCGCCTGCATTATAAGCTGCAGAAGTTGTTCCGGTTGGATTGTTCGTGTTCTCTAATAACGTAAACGTTTGAGGAAGAACAGAAGGGCCGGTCGTTGTGGTGCTGCCTGAGCCAGCAAATAACTCAAGTGTCTTCGGATTTTGAGCTAAACTCAAAAATGGGAAGAAGAAAAGAGAGAGCGCAAATAACTTTGCAGACAGAGGTGAGGAGAGTAGTCTTTTCATCGCAGAAGAGCTTAATACTGCTATGGCGGTATTACCATATAGTAATGTCTACGCTTAATTTTATATCACCCTCCTGATTTTTTAGAGAAAAACCTGCCTTACCGTAAAATTTTTTGACGTAGCTTTTTAATATTTAAAAGGAAATAAATTATGATTTGGTGATTGTGCTTTTAAAAAGAACACAACTCAGACCTGAAGCAATTGGAATATCAATTGAATAATGAACAAGCTTCAGGTTTCTTTTGAAAAGGAGAGTAACGTTTTTTCATAGATATAGATTTAGTAGTTAATGGGGCTGAAATTGGTTTAACCTGACATTATTTTTCAATTGTGTAATGTTAAGTATGGTCTAATACTTTTAAAATTAGAAATAAATAATTAATTGATTATCTGATATTTCTGTTCAGTTTGTTCATTATAGTTAATGTAAAACTTCCAGGAATAAAGGCAAAAAAAAGAGGGTGTGCCTTAAACTAGTTAAGACACACCCTCTTTTTTTAAATTCGTAAAAACTATTTCTTCGCGTCAGCCAATAAAGCTGTGTTTAAACGTATGTATTCAGGGTTTTTAATTTCAGTAGCTATTTTAATACCAGCCGCTGCACTTTCCGCTGCACCTTTCTTATCGCCCATTTTAAGCTGAACACGGCCTTTCCATAATTTTACCCATGGACTTTTGCCAGCATCTGCTGCGTCTGCTGCATTCATCCATCCCATTGCTTTGTTCAGGTCTTTTCCATTTTCCAAATAGTAAATAGCTGACTGGAAGTATGGTTTCTTATCACCTTTCATCGCTTCGTCAATACTAGCCATCACTTTTGCATCAATATCTGTGGTCATATTGATCGGTACTACAACGTTATCCCAAGTTAATTGCAGCACTGCTTTTGTTGGCATTACATCAGTAAATCCGATGGTAAATGTTTCCGCTTTATCTTTTGCAGTACCTGGTTTAACTTTGAACCTTAAAAAATCTTCTGATTCTTTGTAATCATAAGCACCCCATTGTTTGGTGGTCTTGTTTAGAATTATTGTCCATTCAGTTTTGCCTGGAATAGTAAATAAAGCGTAGTCACCCGCAGGTACTGCCTGACCTTCTAAAGTCACGTTATCAGTAAATGTAATTGTTGTTGCACTGTTTGCACCAGTACGCCAAACTGATCCATAAGGTTCAAGTTCTCCGAATACTTTACGTCCTTTAGTATTTGGGCGGGAATATTTAACAGTTATTTTTCCAAGGCCGAAATCCTGTATTAAAGTCTGGCCAGAGCTTGGTTGGGGGATACTGATTCCCTGGGCTTTCAAGTCTGCATTTAAGCTGATAGCCAGTGCAACCAAAAGCGTTGTTTTGAGTATTGTGTTCATTAGAATAAGTTTTGTTTATGCGAAATTACAGTTATGTTTTGATTTATAATAGAAACCTTTTCCACCCATAACTGTTAATTGGTGTAAACAAAACTTATTTTAATAACACGATTATGAAACAATTAAGTTTATTTGGCTTGTTAGTTATTGGTGCCTGCTCTATTCAGGCCTGTACAAGTCCGGAGAACCGTGGCACTAAAGGCGATTCTACCGCCATGGATTCCAGCAAATCAGATAGTTCTAAAATGGGCTCAAAAATGAGCGGTACCACACCATCTGATCCAACCAATCAATCCAAAGTTGCCGGCGATGAAGCAACCTTTATGGAAAAAGCTGCTCTTGGTGGAATGATGGAAGTTGATTTAGGCAAGATCGCTCAGAAATCTACTAACCCGGATGTGAAAGCTTTTGCAGAAGAAATGGTTAAAGACCATTCTAAAGCAAATGCAGAACTTAAAGCGATAGCAGAGAAAGAGAAAATTATTTTGCCTTCAGCATTTCCTGCAGACGATAAAGCACATATGGATATGATGAAAACCATGACTGGTTCGGCCTTTGATCATCACTATATTGATATGATGGTGACCGATCATGATAAAACCATTACCTTATTTAAAGGAGCTTCGGCATCCACCTCAAAAGAAGTTAGTGAATTTGCTAAAAAGATGCTGCCAATTATTACCGGCCATTATGAAAAAGCAAAAGCTATTCAGGCGAAGCTGAAATAATAATTCTGTTTGGATCTCTGCTTTCGCAGGATTAAAACCGGAAATTAAAAGGGCATTTTGTAATTCAACAAAATGCCCTTCCTTCTTAGCCCTGAACTTTAACGGGGTCAAGTACCTGTGTAATTAATCTTAACTTTTCTTCTGCCTTTTGTAATTGCTGATGCAATTCTTGCGTGGCTATATCTGTCTGAAGTTTTAATTCTGGAATCAGCTCTCTGTAATAATCAATACCTTTGAGTAATTCTGCTCTGAACTTCTCAAAATACTTAGTCTTTTTCGCATTCAGATCATGCAGTTGCGCAGTCAGATCTTTCTTCAGATAATCGACATATAAATGCAATTCATTGACAAATAAATTCGGTCGGTTGAATTTAAAAGTGATGGCCTCTCTTCCGTAAATATGACTGATCATTTCTTTTAGTGTATACTGTTTAGAAAAATAAGCGAGATTGGGGCCCGGGCAAATACTTACTGCTTTATTTTCCCTTGGTTTTAACAGGTCATTTTTCAGGTAAGCGGAAGCACATAATCCTTCACACAAACATATTTTCTCTGTAATCGCTTCAAATTTCTCTGCAAAAATTGCAGGATCTGGTTCTGTTACTTCTAACTGTTTAATCTTCAGTCGCTGATATTCTCTGGAAGCAGTACAGATAGGCAGTTCAGTAAACTCTGTATTGGTAGACAGGAACTTTTTAGTACAAGGACTGCCTGGTCTCCCTTTTTCTATCCGTTGTAAACGCTGCTCTTCAATTGTACTGTTTTTGAAATTATTGAATAATACCCCCAGAGGTGAAGAGTTGCTAACGTAGAAATCATCCTGCTGTGCATTCGCCAGAGCTTCCAAAGTCTGCGCATCCACATTAGTCGCTTCCGGAACCAGCAGAAATGGACTTCCCCATCCTGTCGCATCCAACTGATAATAATTAAGCAGGAATTCATTTTCTCCTGCTGTACCAATTCCTCCCTGAGCAGTAAATTTAAGTACCGGGGTTTCTTCCAGTGAAATCCCTTTATTTAATAAGGCAGCCTGATAAATACCCGATAATTCTTCGCGCAATTCATTCCGCTTTTGTTTAAATTCTTCTAATATTGGCCCGAGCAATAAACCTTCGGTCGCAAAAGCATGACCTCCGCAATTCAAACCAGATTCCACTCTGAATTCTGTTACCCATAATCCTTTTTTGGCCAGCATTTTCGCTTGTATAAGCGCTGACCTGAAATCACTAACCTTCAGGATGATCTTCTTTCTAATCCTGCCGTTTGCATCCGGATAAAAATCAATGCAATTCTCCATATAAGTATATAGTCTTGGATTCAGCCCGGCCGAAATCACCACAGCAGATGATAAAGTACTGTTTCCAAAACCACGCATCGCTGCCAGCGCATCTGTATAATCGTTGCCCAGATTTTCCTGGTTAGCTGTGTAATTAGCTTTGTCCACCTTCGACATGATATTCACATCAATATTTCCGGCTTTCATTTGCTGACGCAAGTTGTCTTGTAGACTTGCTTTTACTATACCTTCTTCCAATTGAAGCATTTCCAGGTATTGACTCTTCAATGCAGAGTTTTCCGGAAGAAGTTCAAAATAAGTATGTATAGCTGCGCCTTCATTAAAAGGTTCAGCTTTTAAAGCCTCAAATTGCTGCTCAACCAATTTGCCAATCAAATTAAGGTAGGCTGTAACCCGTCTTGCACGCCCATCTTCTTCTTCTTTTTTGATCAGGACATAATCAAGTTTATTTGCCTGGGAATGAAACTTTCTCATTCGCTCTGTCAATTCATCATCAACGATAGAAAGGACTGAAGAAATACCATATTTAGCTACTTTTAAAGGAGTATCAATGGAGTAACCCAATCCCAAAACGGGTATATGAAAAGTGTGGTTCATGCAATTCTATTTTATCTGTAGGACGGCAAAATAGGGGAGAAATCCGGGGATAAAATATGACATGGATCATTATTTTTTATGATTTATAAGGGTACCCGGCATGACAGAAGTCATAGATAGATCCGGCAGATGCACAGATCTTTGTAGTAAGAAAAACAACATATTATGGCAACTTTAACCTTAAACACCGCCCCATCCATCAGTCTATGGTCTAAATATTTAAACTTTGCTGATAGTCAGAAACCTAATCACTTAGGCTGGTTTTTAGTCTCTATTGTTTTACACGCTACGATCCTTGTTCCATTAACTTTTGTACTGGTCTATTCTTTAGGTGGCTATGTAATTCCATGTTTAGCAGTGAGTATGCTGATCTTCTTTGCCAACATTGTGGCAAATATGAGCAGTGCTAGTACCAGAGTAACGATAGGTGTATTTTACCTGAGCCTTTTGATCCATGCAGCAATCCTTTTAATTACGGTAGCAGGTCTCTAGCTTTAAATAATCTCTTAATAGATTTCTATATTTGTAAAAATCGATTATGGAAAAAGCAAGGTTATTAGAGGCGATTATTGAAACAGCCATTGATGGAATTATTACCATTGATGAAAGAGGGAAAATAGAAAGCCTTAACCCTGCGGCACTTCGGCTTTTTGGCTATACCATTGAGGAAGTAATCGGACAAAATATTTCTAAACTCATGCCTGAACCAGACAAAGGCAGGCATGATGGCTATCTGGCCAATTATCATGATACTGGTGAGAAACATATTATTGGTAAAGGGAGAGAGGTTAAAGGATTGAGGAAAGATGGTACTACTTTTCCTTTCAGGCTTGCTGTAAGCGAAGTACAATATGAAAGCCGTAAAATATATACTGGGTTCATTCATGATCTGTCCAAAGAAAAAGAAGCAGAAGAACGCTTACAGGACTATGCGGCCGAACTGGAAAACCTGGTAGAGGAGCGGACTAAATCATTAAAAAAAACAGTAACCGCTTTAAGAGAAGCAAAAGAGGAAGTAAGTTTGTCGCTTGAAAAGGAAAAAGAGCTGAACCAGATGAAAAGCAGGTTTGTCTCTATGGCATCCCACGAATTCCGTACCCCGTTAAGTTCGGTACAACTTTCTGCTTCTCTCATTGAAAAATACGCACAACCATTTCAGAATGCAAATATTGAGAAACACGTACATAAAATAAAGAATGCGGTCGGTAACCTGACTACTATCCTTAACGATTTCCTGTCTCTGGAGAGACTGGAAGCCGGCAGGGTAGAACCTGCATTTCAACCTTTTGATCTGGTTAAATTATCAGAAGAAATTACCGAAGAAATGCAGATGATTGCCAAGCAGGATCAGAACATTATTTATCAGCATACAGGGCTGGAAAGTATGGTCTTACTCGACCAGAACCTGCTGAAAAATTGCATGATCAACCTGATCAATAATGCAATCAAATACTCGGGGGAAAATACTTTTATCGAGTTTAACACTGAAATCAATGCACATCAGTGTTTGGTTACCCTGAAAGACAACGGTATTGGTATTCCCGATACCGATCAAAGACATTTATTCCAGCCATTTTTCAGAGCGCATAATACAGGGAATATTCCAGGTACAGGCTTAGGCCTTAATATTGTACTCCGGTATGTGGGCTTAATGAATGGTGAGGTACAATTTGAAAGTAAAATTAACGAAGGAACTAAATTCACCCTATCTTTCAACAAATAGGCAGAATTCAAGTAGGATGGAAAATAAGAAACAAAGGATATTAATTATTGAAGACAATGACGATATCAGAGAAAGCACAGCGGAAATACTAGAACTGGCCGATTACGAGGTTTTCCAGGCAGACAACGGGAAAACAGGTGTTGAAATGGCGCATAGTCATTTGCCAGACTTGATTCTTTGCGATATTATGATGCCTGAACTGGACGGCTACGGCGTACTTTATCTCTTGAATAAAAGTCCGGAAACTGCTGCCACTCCCTTTATCTTCTTAACCGCAAAAGCCGAAAGAATGGACATGCGTAAAGGAATGGAGATGGGCGCAGATGATTATCTGGTGAAACCTTTCGACGATGTTGAACTGCTGAATGCGATAGAAAGCAGGTTTAGCAAGAGGGAAAAACAAGAACTTTTTTATAGCAAGTCAATTGATAAATTGAATACACTGGTTTCTTCCAGCCAGGGCGTGAAAGAGCTTGACAAACTCATGCAGGACCGTAAAGTCCGTACCATTAAAAAGAAACAGATCATTTATTACGAAGGAGATAGTGTTTCAGGAATTTACCTGGTCTTAAGTGGAAAGGTAAAAACCATTAAACTTACTGAAGACGGCAGAGAACTTTTGACAGGAATGTATGGAGCTGATGAATATTTTGGTATCCCTGCCTTACTCTTGAATGAACCTTATGCCGAAACTGCAGAGGCTTTAGAAGATACAACGGTATGCCAGCTTCCAAAAGAGATGCTCGAAGAATTACTGAACCGTTACCCTGATGTGGGCAGACAGTTTATCCACATCCTTTCGAATAACCTGCTTGATAAAGAAGAACAGTTGCTACAATTAGCTTACCATTCTGTCCGTAAAAGGATGGCAGAGGTGTTATTGCGCCTGTGTAAACTCGAAAAACAGGAAGGGCAGATTAACCTTAAGATCTCCAGAGATAATCTCGCAGCAATGGCAGGAATGGCTACCGAAACGGTGAGCCGTATTTTAAGCGATTTCAAAGATGAAGGCATTATAGAAAGAAAAGGCAGTCAAATCGGAATCCTCGATCAGACGAAACTTCAGCAAATGAAAAACTGATCCAGATCATATTTATGGCTGACTAGCCTCATTCTCTCTGATGTGTTTTCGGGTTAATTTTGCTCATTAACAAATCGATCCGAATGAGAGTAGTAGCCTATAGTATAAAATCTTTTGAAAAAGAGCCACTGGCAATAGCCAACCACAAGAAACACGATATTACGTTAATATCTAATTCGCTAAGCCCAGATACAGTTAGCTATGCGGCAGGAAAAGAAGCTGTGATTGTCTTTACAGATGATGTGGTTTCTGAAGCTGTGATCAATAGCCTTGCTGATCTGGGCGTGAAGTATATCGCAACCCGGTCTACCTCTACCCAGCATATTAACCAGGAAACGGCTGCGTTGCGCAATATTAAAATTGCAAATGTTCCGGCAGTTTCTTTAATGGCAGATACCAATGATGAGCTATCGCTTGCTTTAGCCAGAGAGACTATCTTAAACCTTGATAAATGGCAGCAGAACCGTTGTTTAGGCTCTGCTTGTGTTTGTTCAAAAGCCTGTGATCAGGTTCACCCTAAAACACCTGATCATGAGCATTAAAACACTGATTGCGAAATACCATGTTGCAGCGCCCCGTTATACCAGTTACCCTACAGTTCCTTATTGGGATACCGAAGGATTTGATCAGGAAAAATGGGCTTATGCAGTTCGCAAATCATTTACCCATAGCAATCAACAGGACGGAATCAGCGTATATATCCATCTGCCTTTTTGCGAAAGTCTTTGTACCTATTGCGGATGTAATACCCGTATTACACGCAACCACAAAGTGGAACATCCTTATATCGAAACTGTCTTGAAAGAGTGGAAATTATATCAGAAACTTTTCGATAGTAAACCTGTGATCAGAGAGCTGCATTTGGGAGGGGGGACACCTACATTTTTCAGTCCCGAAAATCTGAAGTTGCTGATAGATGGAATTCTGAGTGTGGCGGTTATCCATGAAGATGCGGAGTTCAGCTTTGAAGCGCATCCTGGCAATACAACCCAGGCGCATTTAGATACACTGTATCAATTAGGTTTTGGACGTCTGAGCTTAGGTATTCAGGATTTTGATCCTAAAGTACAGCTTGCAATTAACAGAATACAAAGCGTCGGAGAAGTCTCTTTAGTCACGCAGCAGGCCAGAGAAGCAGGTTATCATTCTATCAACTACGATTTGATTTACGGCCTTCCTTTGCAGAATATTGAGGGCTTATCTGCTACTATTTCTTCTGTATTGACCTTGCGTCCAGACAGGATAGCTTTTTATAGTTATGCACATGTACCTTGGGTGAGACCGGGACAGCGCAGGTATACAGAATTGGATCTTCCTTCTGCTGCATTAAAGCAGGAATTATATGAATTGGGGCGCGAAATGCTAAAAGCAGGAGGGTATGTGGAGATTGGAATGGATCACTTTACCCTTGTCACCGATAGCCTGTACCAGGCTGAAAAAGAAGGTAAGTTACATCGTAATTTTATGGGCTATACCCATCAATATAGTAAGCTGATGATCGGATTAGGCGTCTCTTCTATCAGTGATAGCTGGACTGCTTTTGCGCAGAATGTAAAAAAGGTAGAAGATTATATGAGCTTGGTTAATGAAGGGGAAATACCTGTTTTTAAAGGCCATATCCTGGATCAGGAAGATTTGGTGATTAGAAGACATATCTTAAACCTGATGTGTAAAGGGGAGACCTCATGGGCTAAACGTGAGGAACAAAGTGAAGGTTTCAGCAAAGGCCTGGAAAGGATGACTTTAATTGCAGATGATGGTCTGGTGATGATCAGAGGTACCGAGTTAAAAGTAACCGTATTAGGTAAAAGGTTCTTAAGGAATATCTGTATGGCACTGGATTCAAGACTTTATGCCAATCAGCCTCAGACCCAGTTATTTAGTATGGCCGGATAAGATAATCAAATCCGGATCAGTTACATATAGCAGTTCCGGCTCCGGCCGGACTCAAATATGGAATATTCAATTCCATTCCCCGAAGGATAAACCAGACCCCCAGCATTACCATTAAGTAAGGAATCATTTGATTCAGCTTTCTTCTGAAAATCGCAGAAGTAAAACCAGCACTTATTCCAGCGATAAACATCAGAGGGACTGTCCCCATTCCATACCAGAACATATATTCAACAGCTGTATTTACACCTCCGGTATTCAATGCCCCGGTTAAAGCCAGGTAAACTAAACCACAAGGCAGAAAACCGTTTACGATCCCAATAATCAGGTGATTCGCTTTATGCTTTAATGCGTAACCAAATAACTGGTTAAAGGGTTGCAGCAACTTCCCATTCATCCTTCCGGCAGAGAAGTTAAATAGTCTTGAAGCTGCGGCAATCAAAATCAGTATACCGCTTAAAATACTGATATATTGCTGCGCACCTGCCAGCCAGATTTGACGGCCAACGAGACCGATCACAGCACCTAAAATGCAATAGGAGATTATTCTGCCCCCCTGATAACTTAACTTATCCAGTATCAGGAATCCCCAGCCTTTTTTTAAGGTGGGGACTGCAAAAGCCAGCGGGCCGCACATCCCTAAACAATGCACACTGCCCATCAAACCTATCAGAAATGCTAAATACTGATCACTCATTTGATATTAATTTCCTGTTCGATAAGATATTTTTTAGACTGACTTTCCCATTCCACGATTAAGCGCCAGGATCCTTTCGGTAAATGCTGGGCAGGAATCAATAGCTGTCTGTTTTGATCTGTTTCAAAAGTCATCGCTCTGTCCAGTCTTTTATCCGAAGTACGCATCAGGCGTAAATTCCCTTTGGCCTGTTCTTTAAAAACAAGGCTGATTGTCTCTTTGCTTACCACTATTTCTGGCTTTGCATGATCAATATTTACCTGTTCTTTCAGGTTATAGACTTTGTCATAATTGATCCCTTTCTCATAATAATCATTGTCTACCAGTGCATCAGTTTTACTGTTAAACATAATGACAACCAGTACGATAATAAAACTCATGAAAGTGCCCATGCCGAGCAGTACTTTTATTCCCCAATTCATAGCTTAATCATTAGCAGGTGCAATAAATGTGGTCTTGAACTGTCCGGCAACTTTATGTTCAGACATCAGTTTAAAACCTATAGCTGTTTTATATTTCTGAATAGATTTTTGCGGAAGGATCACAAAAAAAGTCAGCTTGATCGTTTCCCCGGGTTTCACTATGTTCTCTTTCTGGATATACTGTAATTTAGCTTCCTTGTTATCGGGAACAATCTCAAATTTTATTGGATGAGTTGTTTTATTCATCAACTCTGAATTGTACAGATTGCTGACGGTTTTGTCTTTATCCCGAAGCTGATATAATGTTCCGCTTGCTCTGAGTATCGTTGTTTCCACATCACTGCGGCTGATCAGCAAATAAGCCAGTACGGCCATTAGCATAAACAGTACTCCGGCATAACCATAAATCCTTTTATTCAGGTGAAAAGGTTTTTTTGTCGCAATTTCATCTTCAGATTTAAAACCTATTAAACGCAGTGGACGGTCAATTTTCTCCATCACCATATCACAAGCATCAATACAAGCGGTACAATTCACACATTCCATCTGGGTACCATTCCTGATATCTATGCCCGTAGGACAAACTTGTACACATAACTTACAATCGATGCAATCTCCCTCTGGCTGTTCCACCTCTTTAACTCTTTTTCCACGAGGCTCACCACGTTGGTAATCATAAGCGACAATGATACTTTGATTGTCTAATAGTACCCCTTGTAAACGTCCATAAGGACAAGCTACCGTACAGACCAATTCTCGCATTCTTGAAAACACCAGATAAAATGCCATGGTAAATACACAAATCGCTATAAACCCCGACACATGCATGGAGACTGGTTCGGTCATTATTTTCCACAACACTTCTGTGCTGATCAGATAAGAAAGAAAGATATTGGCAATTAGAAAAGAGATAGCCAGGAACACACCATGTTTAGTCGTTTTCTTCCAAAATTTATCAATGTTCAACGGGCCTTCGTCCAGCTTCCTTTGTTTCAAATGATCACCTTCTATCCAGTTTTCAATTTTCCGGAAAACCATTTCCAGAAAGATAGTTTGTGGGCAGGCCCATCCGCAGAAGACCCTGCCAAAAACTACCGTAAACAACACCACACCTATGATAAATATCAGTAAAGCCAGTACAAAAAGATAAAAATCCTGTGGCCAGAAAATTATTCCAAAGAAGACAAACTTCCTTTCCAGCACATTCAGTAAAATCAGCTGTTCTCCATTTAATTTTAGAAATGGAGCAGAAAACAGCACAGCCAGGAAAAAATAACTGACCGCGGCGCGGTACTGATAAACCTTTCCTTTGATGATTTTAGGATAGATCCACTTTCTCTTTTTCCCGTCATCGGTAATCGTACCGGGCTGATCTCTGAAATGTGCAGGACTTTGTGACATAGCTTATTCTTTGTTACCTTGTGGGGCTTTCGCTCCCGCAGGTTTTGTTCCCTGGAGTGACAAAACGTAATTCGTTAAGTCAGATATCTGTTGCGCACTGAGTGATTTCTCCCAGGCAATCATTCCTTTTTCAGGAACACCATACTTGATCGTTTTGAAAACATCTTTTGCTTTTCCACCATGTAACCAATATTCATCAGTCAGGTTAGGGCCTACCAGACCTTCTGCATGTTCTCCATGGCAAGGCGTACAACGGTTGGCAAAGAGAGATGCGCCGTTTTTAATGACGGCTTCATCCTTACTTTGTTCCATATTGTTTTCATTGACCGCGTTCTTTGCATTTGCCGGATTGGCCAGGAAAGCAACTTTCGACTCCGCTGCCTGCTCTATTTCTGCGATATATTCTTCTTCTTGCGATTTACCGAAACCCAATACATCATAAGTCAGTAAATAACCAATTGCAAAAATAATCGTACCATAAAACAGGATCATAAACCAGGCAGGAGTCGGATTATTCAATTCGGCGATCCCGTCGAACTTATGTTCCATAACCAGGTTTTTCTCTTCTTCCATCGGTTTCAGCTGCATCAGCTTAGTCCAGATAGAAGGCTTTTTATCCTTGATTACCTGTAATGCTTCTTGTTCAAGCCTTCTTTTTTCTTTTTCTTCTGGTGTTGCAAAAGGAGTCGGATTGACAGATTCCTTCACATAAAACTTAATCACCTTTAGCATTAATATGGCTACGCAAAGGATCATAACCGCAGTGATGAGCATTAAACCGATCACAATATCAGCCGATGTACTTCCAGTAGACCAGTTGCTGTTAATTACCTCTTTCATCCTGATCGTCTTTTATAGGGAGTTCGCTCATATATTTTATATCGTCTTTTTTCATGGTCAGCAATAACACGCCGACCAGTAAGAAAAATAGCATGAAGATGCCGAGTGAGCTGAGCAGATACCCTTGGTTTCCATCAACCTTATCTAAAAATTGCTTAAACATGTTTTGCTTTATTTGGCTTTAATATCAGTTCCAAGGCGTTGCAGATAAGCGATGATCGCGATGATCTCCTTATCACTTTTTACCTTAATGTTGTTCTGTTGTAAATCGGCAGCTATTGCTTTGGCTTGCTTTTCTAAATCGGCATTGGCCTGATGCTCATAACCTTTTTCGTAAGGGACACCTAAAGTCCGCATCGCATTAATTTTTACGCGGGTTGTGGTGGTATCCAGTTTTTGCTCCGCAAGCCATTCGTATGGAGGCATAATACTGCCCGGAGACATCGTTTGCGGATCGTACAAGTGATTGTAATGCCATGCGTTACCATATTTTCCACCTTCACGTTGCAGATCTGGTCCTGTACGTTTTGAACCCCATAGAAATGGATGGTCATAAACGAATTCTCCAGCTTTACTGTATTCTCCATAACGTTCGGTTTCAGAACGGAACGGGCGGATCATCTGAGAGTGACAGTTCACACAACCTTCTCTGATATAAACATCTCTGCCTTGTAGCTCTAATGGCGTATAAGGTTTTACACTTGATATTGTAGGGATATTTGATTTAATTGTAAAAGTTGGCATCATCTCAATCATTCCACCGATCAGGATTACAATTAAAGAAAGCACCATAAAGATCATTGGTTTGCGTTCCAGCATGCGGTGCAATTTCTTGTCATCACCCTGTGCCACATAAACCGGAGGTAATGGTTGTGCTTCGGCAGCTTCATTCGCTACCAGCTTACCAGCTTTCATGGTTTTGATCAGGTTATAGGTCATCACGATCACACCTGTCAGGTATAAAGCCCCACCAATAGCTCTCATCACATACATCGGTATAATCTGCAGCACCGTTTCCAGGAAGTTAGGATATTTCAATAACCCTTCTGGTGTAAACTCTTTCCACATCAACCCCTGTGTAAAACCAGCAAAGTATAAAGGAACAGCATAAAATATAATTCCCAGAGTACCAATCCAGAAGTGGAAAGAAGCTAGTTTTACCGAGTATAAAGTGGTATTGTAAATTCTTGGAATTAACCAGTATAAAATAGCGAAGGTTAAGAACCCATTCCAGCCTAAAGCACCAACGTGTACATGTGCAACTATCCAGTCGGTATAGTGAGCAATTGCATTAATCTGTTTAAAAGCAAGCAAAGGGCCTTCAAAAGTCGCCATACCATAGGCTGTTAAACCTACGACCATAAATTTCAGTTTTGGATCTTCTCTTACTTTGTCCCAGGCACCGCGTAAAGTCAGCAGTCCGTTGATCATACCACCCCAGCTTGGAGCGATCAGCATCACAGAGAAAGCGACCCCTAAAGACTGTGCCCACGAAGGCAGAGAAGTATATAATAAATGGTGAGGACCTGCCCAGATATAGATGAAAATAAGTGACCAGAAATGCAGGATACTTAATTTATAAGAGTAGACAGGACGGTTTGCCATTTTAGGCAAAAAGTAATACATCATACCCAGATAAGGAGTAGTCAGAAAGAATGCAACCGCATTATGTCCGTACCACCATTGTACCAGTGCATCTTGTACGCCTGCGTAAACATAGTAGCTTTTGAAAGCAGAGACTGGCAATTGGATAGAGTTAACGATATGCAGGACAGCTACCGTAACGAAGGTTGCAATGTAAAACCAGATCGCCACATACATATGTTTCTCTCGTCTTTTAATAATAGTACCAAACATGTTGTAACCGAATACTACCCAGATAACAGTAATGGCAATATCAATCGGCCACTCCATTTCTGCATATTCATGAGAACTGGTTAACCCTAAAGGAAGAGTAATTACCGTTGCAATAATGATTAATTGCCAGCCCCAGAAATGTATCTTGCTGAGTATATCGCTGTACATCCTGGCTTTGAGGAGTCGTTGCAGGGAGTAATAAACGCCCATGAAAATCGCATTACCTACAAATGCAAAAATTACCGCATTGGTGTGCAATGGCCTGATCCGGCCGAAAGTTGTGTATTGGGAACCCATGTTCAAGGCAGGCTTGAATAGCTGCATGGCAATCAGAAGTCCAATCGTCATTCCCACTATACCCCAGACTATGGTGGCTAATGCGAAGTTTCTGACGATCTTGTTGTCGTAGTGGAATTTTTCAGTCATGAGAAAAACTTGTAGTTGTTTATGGGGGTAAAATTAGCTTCTGGTGTTATCCTGGGGAGTGACAGGAGTTATGTCCCGGAATGATCTTCATCACTTTTTTCTTCGTTCCGGGTTTCCTGAAGGTCTTCTTCTTCAAAAAGTACCCGTACACCTGGTGTAAAAAGATCATCATGCTGACCAGATTTATTTGCCCAGAAAAAGGCGAGCAGAAATAGCAATGCCAATAGAATACTGAAGCCAATCAGCATATAGATCATGTTCATAATAACTGGTTTTTACGGGCGTAAAACCGGGCGGTTAAACTGGTGAATAAAATAATGGTGATTGTACTCATTGGCATAAGTATCGCTGCCATCAATGGGGAAAGCAAGCCTTGTACGGCAAAGAACAAGCCCACCATATTATATAGCAACGAGATAATGAAACTCATATGGATCACTTTTACTGCATCTTTTGCCTGTTTAATGAACTGTGGGATTTTTTGGAAAGCAGCTCCATCCAATATGGCATCACAACCTGGTGAAAAGTTATTGATGTCGTCTGTGACTGCTACCCCTAAATTACTTTGTTTTAAGGCACCTGCGTCATTTAAACCGTCACCGAGCATCATTACTTTAGCCCCATTTTTTTGCAGCTGAAGAATATAATCCAGCTTTTGCTGTGGGCTTTGTTGAAAATGTAATTGCTGGGCTCTTGGGAAAAATGGGGTCAGCGAGTTCCGGTCGTGATCCTGGTCTCCTGATAATAAATGGAGGTCAGCAGTCTGGCTTAATTTTAAAGCTAAGGGTTTAAATCCTGCTCTCCATTGCTGGGCAGAGCGGAAATAACCACAATAACGTTTCTCAATGAGGATATGGACCACACTGCCTTCATCTTGTGTTTTCAACCCCAGGTAAGCAGCGCTGCCTAATTTTATATCGTGACCATCTACACAGCCACTAATTCCGCGGCCTACTTTTTCCATGTAGTGTCCGACTTGGAATAATGGAGTTTCTGCTAGCCATTTCACCAGTTCGCGGCTTAAGGGGTGTCCCGAATTCCTGGCCAGATCAAATACTAATTGGCGCTCATATTGATCGAGCTTTCCGTTAAATTCGAAACCTTTGGCTTCCGGGTTGGTAATCGTTCCGGTTTTATCAAATACGATCGTATCCACCCGGGCAAGTTCTTCTATAACTGATGTGTTTTTTAAATAGAACTTATTTTTATCAAAAATGCTCAGTACAGCGGCTAATGTAAAAGGCGAGCTTAGTGCTAATGCACAAGGGCAGGCAATAATCAGTACTGCTGTAAATGCGGCCACAGCTTTGTTGACATCAGTATTTATCCAATACAGGCCAGCCGAAAGAGCTATGGCAACCAGAACGATGCTAAAGTGCCTGCTAGCGGTGTCACTGAAAGTTTTTATAGGGTCTCTTTCCCTATTAAAGGCCTCATTGTTCCATAATTTGGTTAGATAACTTTGAGAAACGGGCTTGACAACTTCTAATTCAATGGCGCCATGGAGTTGTCTTCCTCCTGCGTAAATGATCTCCCCTAAAACTTTTTCTACCGGAATAGATTCTCCGGTTACAAAGCTGAAATCAAGTTTAGCATCTCCTTTTAATAAGATCGCATCGGCTGGAATAATTTCATTGCTGCGGATCAGAATACGGTCGCCGGTTTTCAGCTCATTTAAAGGAAGTGGTTTTTCTTTGCCGTCTTTTAACTGTGTTACTGCTACTGGGAAATAAGAGCGGAAATCGCGCTCAAAGGAAAGATAATGATAGGTTCGTTTTTGCATCCATTTACCGATCAGCAGGAAGAATACAAGTGAACACAACGTGTCTACAAAGCCAGCACCAGTTTGGGTAATAATTTCATAGGCGGAGCGGATAAACATAACTGCGATACCCAGAGCAAGTGGGAAATCGAGATTCAGGACTCCATTTCGGAGGTTTGTCCAGGCAGAGATAAAGTAATCTCTGGCGCTATAAAGGAGTACCGGAATGGCGAAAGCAAGATTAATCCAGCCGAAGAAGTTTTTGAAATCCTGGTCAAGGCTATTTAAACCAAAATAATCTGGAAAACTTAACAGCATTACATTGCCAAAACAGAATCCTGCAACTGCAATTTTAGTAAAAAGACTACGTTCAGAATGATCAGTTTGTTGTTTTTTGATCATATCCTGTAAGCTAATCAGCGGTTCATAGCCGATTGCGCTTAAGTTTTCCACAACCTCACGGAGTGAGATTTGCTGATTTCTGAAAGTAATACTGACTTGCTTTTTGAGAAAGTCAACGCGCGACTGTGCAATTGCGGGATTGATTTTATGCAAATGTTCGAGCAACCAAATGCAGGAACTGCAATGGATCACCGGGATAAAAAGTGTAATAACAGTAACTTTTGCATCAGTATAATCGACCAGTTCTGCAGCAATTCCGGGTTCATCCAGATAATCGAAATGTAATGTTTTCTTCTTCTGAGAGCTCCCAGGTACGTCATTATAGAGATAATAGCTGGAAAGGTTGTGTTTGGAAAGAATTTGATAAACGCCTTTACAGCCCAGGCAGCAAAATTGTTTATCGTCCGCAGGATAAGGCTTTTCTGGAAGATGGTCACCACAGTGAAAACAATGTGTTTCCACCGCTAAGCTATTTGTTTCTTTCATGCTGAAATTCTTTCCTCCAAAAATGGGGGCATAATCTCAGGTGTAAAATGATAGCAGAAACCTTAAAAAGTGACGCATGTCACTTTTATTTCCATAACTTTATATTTTATTTCGTGAAATTAAAAACTATTGCCCACTGCAGAGTCTTATTATAGAATGGAACTGTGATTTGCAGCAGAATATATCGCGAAATGAGCAAAATCGTTAGCAAATGATAGCTTCATCACAACCGAGAAACAATTTTATTATTGATGAAAAAAGATAAAATGCAGTTATGGTCACAACTTATGGGAAGTCCTGATACCCATACGCTGGAAGCAATCATATTTCATACTGCCTGCATTTTTACTGGTTTGCTTTTTATTTGCAGCATAGTTTTTAATTATCTGATAGGTTTATATACTTTATCAATCTTATTGGTACCAGCTGTATTCTCTGTTGGTTTTGTTTACTATTTATCAAAGTTTAAATACAAGCTTAATTTGGCGGTGACCATTTTTTGTACACTGGGCAATTTGTTATTTATAGCTTTTTTCCTGAAGAACTCTGGTATTAATGGCCCCGGGCTGGTAATTTATTTGCTTTTTTTCTTTTTGGTGATTAGTATTGTACCTAAAAATCAGCGCTTTGCATGGATGGCCGTTAATATCATTGTAGCGATCAGCCTTATCCTTTTTCAGTACCGTTATCCTGAGTTGGTACCTGTTAATTATGAGGATAATCTGAGCAGGCACCTGGATTTTAGTTATGTATATTTCTTTACTTTAATTATCATTTACTTTATTCTGACGAGTATTATAACAAGTTATAATCGGGAGCGGTTGCTGGCAGAAAAGCGGGCTGAGCAATTGGAGATTGCCAATCAGTCGAAGAATAAGTTGTTTTCTATTCTGGCACATGATCTCCGGTCACCTTTGAATTCTATCCAGAGTTTTCTGGAAATTTCTATGGAGGTTGAAATTGAGGAGGAGGAGAAAAGAAGCATAAATTCGAGTTTACTGAAAGAAACCAAGTATACGGGGCAGATGTTAATCAATTTACTTTCCTGGAGTAAAACGCAGATGGAGGGGGCGAGCGTGAAAATGCTTGTACTTAATTTGGATTGGGCGCTGGAAACGACGTTGCTTTTACAAACTAGTCTTGCGGAAGAAAAGGGATTGATTTTGAACAATAGGCTGCAGCAGAATATCTTTGTAATTGCTGACAATGATATGTTAGAATTGATTGTCCGCAATTTGCTGAATAATGCAATTAAGTTTACGCCACCTGGCGGACAGATCACCATTTCTTCTGAGGTACATGGTAAAGAGTGCTGGATTAAGATCCAGGATACGGGAATTGGAATAGATAAGATTGATTTTGATCATATCTTTTCTTTGAATTCTCAGAGTACTTATGGAACGAATCAGGAGAAGGGGGTAGGTTTGGGTTTGGTTTTGTGTAAGGAGTTTATTGAGTTGCAGGAGGGGAGAATCTGGGTGGAGAGTACGTTGAATGTAGGGACTACTTTTTTTATAAGCCTTCAGATTTCGTCGCAGAATGATTTGTTTGCTTTGCATTTGAATTGAAAGTTTAATTAGTCACCTTTGCACGGTCAAAAAAATTATAATATATGGAAGATCATTATGAGCTGTCCCGTTTCGGAAAAGGGTTTAAGGAAAGAGTTGAAAATGCGCTGGACTGTCTGAAAAAGGGTAAAGGGGTACTGGTTGTTGATGATGAGAGTAGGGAGAATGAGGGTGATCTGATTTTTCCTGCGGAGTCTATGACGGTGTCGGATATGGCTTTAATGATCAGGGAGTGCAGTGGTATTATTTGTCTTTGTTTGAAGCCGGATAAGGTTGATTCTTTAGAGTTGCAGCCTATGGTACAGGTGAATACGAGTAAGTATCATACGCCTTTTACGGTGTCTATTGAGGCTAAGGAGGGGGTGACTACCGGTGTTTCTGCTGCGGATCGTTTACAGACAATCAGAACGGCTATTGCTGATCAGGCTAAGCCTGGTGATCTTTCCAGACCTGGTCATGTTTTCCCGTTAAGGGCTAATGAGGATGGGGTTTTCGGCAGACGCGGGCATACTGAGGGGAGCATTGATTTAGTGGTTTTGGCTGGGTTCAGACCTGTAGCTGTGCTTTGTGAGCTGACGAATGAGGATGGTACGATGGCAAGGCTGGCTGAGATTTCTGTTTTTGCGGATAAGTATGAGTCTACTGTGGTTTCTATCGAAGATATTTTTCAATATCGTTTATCGCTGCTGAAATAATTTTATGCGCGTTCTTCGAACGTAAAAAAAAGGAGTATACTATGTTCGGGCGACATTGCCTTCGCCGAAGAGGCTCGGAACGAATGCCCTTCACATTAGCATACTCCTTTTTTTACAGTTTCTCCTGTTGCAGGATGTATAATTGGATTCATAACCCGGTGGATAACTTGTTACATGGTTTGGTAAGTAGCCCTGTTGGATGTTTTTTTTGATTGCCTTGTTGGATAGCTTTTTAGATTGCACCGATGGATAGCTTTTGGATTGCCTTGTTGGATACTTTTTAGATTGTCTGTTGGATAGCTTTTGGATAGCTTTTTAGATTGTCTGTTGGATAGCTTTTTAGATTGCCTTGTTGGATAGCTTTTTGGATTACTTCAGTGGATAATTTGTTGCTTCACTATACTACTTTCATGAATTCTTCGACAAACAGCATTGCTGATTTTTTACGGTACACTCCTTTTTGCCAGAGGATGAAAGCCTGTTTGTAGAGCTTTTTATCTGATATAGGTACGGCAGCAATGTTTTCCCAGGTGCTTATTGCCTTTTCATTAATGATGGTTGCCCAGTTCCCGGATTCAACCATGGATAACAGGGAATGTACATCGTTCATTTCGATTCTTGTATTGGGCGTGATGTTGTTTTTTCTAAATATTTCATCGAATAGATCACGCGAGCTAAAGCCTTTGCTCGGGAGAATCAGGTCTAGTTTTCCGAGTTCTTTCAGGGAGATTTTTGGAAGCTTGGCCAGCGGGTTCTCTTTGGAGATAGCCATGATGATTTTGGAAGAGAAAACAGGCTGCATCTCAAAACCGCTACTGTCACGTTGTTCGTGGAAGGCCAGGATGATATCCAGGTCAGCCATTTTTAGTTTATTTTCCAGTTCACCTGCTGTTCCGTATTCGATGTGGATCATGATACCTGGATATTTCTCTGAGAAAGGAGTTAATGCCGGGAGCAGCAAAGAACTGAAGGCATAGGTTACTCCGATTTTTAGTTCTCCGTTAACCATGTTGGCGAGCTCAAATATGGCTTGTCTGGACTTTTTGATGTCAAGCATGATTTGATGGGCATGCGTGAGGAACACATTGCCGGCTTCAGTTAGCTTTACTTGTTTACCCATCCGGTCGAATAGGAGCATACCTAAATCTTCTTCGAGTTGTTTGATTTGCTGCGATAGGGTAGATTGCGTCACAAAGCAGGCTGCGGCGGCATCTGTAAAGTGCAGAAGTTCTGCGGCTTTGATGAAGTAGTTGAGTTGTCTGATTTCCATAATCGATCGTTAAAACTAATCAATATCATTAAAACTATCAATTTTATAAATAGATAGTTTATGCCGAAATTTGTAACAGTCTTTCTGATGAAGCTGCTAATGAGAAAATTAGATGCAGTACATCAGCTCTCAGACCTTCAAAATAGTAAAGTAATATCATGAATGTTTTTCGGTCGTTAAAATCACGTAATTTCAAACTCTTCTTTTATGGACAATCAATTTCCCTTGTAGGCACATGGATGCAAAAGACGGCGGTCAGCTGGCTGGTTTATCAGCTTACGGGATCTGCTGTTTTACTAGGGGTAGTTGGTTTTGTAAGTTTGATTCCTTCGTTAATTTTATCGCCATATGCAGGAAGTCTGGTAGACAGGCATAACCGGTACCGCATCCTGGTCATTACACAGGTTGTTTCTATGATTCAGGCAGGAGCACTGGCAGCAATTATCTATTTTGGATATAATAATATCATTTTTATCATCGGGCTGAGCCTGGTACAGGGGATTGTCAATGCTTTTGATGTAACCTGCAGGCAATCACTGATGGTGGAGATGGTGAATGATAAAAATGATTTACCGAATGCGATTGCACTGAACTCTTCGATGGCCAATTTTGCACGTATTGCAGGACCGGCTGTTGCAGGGATCATCCTGAGTACCTTTGGTACAGACATTTGTTTTCTAGGAAATTTCCTGAGTTACATCCCGGTTTTGATCTGTTTGTTCATGATGCGTTTACCTGTGCAAATTATTACGAAATCAACTAAAAGCATTTGGGTGGAATTGGAAGAAGGTTTCAGATACGTATCAGGAGATAAAGAATTAAGCAGCATGATCATGATGATCGGAATCAGCAGTCTTTTTGTAATTCCTTTCAATACACTGATGCCGATTTTTGCTAAAGATATTTTTAATGGAGATGCCAAGACCTTTAGCTGGTTTGAAAGTGCAGCTGGTCTGGGCTCAATTATCAGTGCTATTTATCTGGCCAATTTAAAAGACAGTAGTACGATGATCAAATTAACTACTATTGCAGGAGCTGTAATGGGAGGTAGTTTGTTGTTTCTTGCTTATGCACCGCAATTGCCAATTGCACTTGTGTTTATGGGTTTATCCGGAGTAGGGATGATGGCGCAGTCTTCAGCTATTAACACTTATATTCAAACACATGCTATTCCCGAAATGCGCGGACGTGCAATCAGTTACTATGTAATGGCTTACCAGGGCTTGATTCCTGTAGGTAGCCTGCTGATTGGCTGGGTTGCGCATTTGATTGGCCCAAGACCAGCGGTTATGATTGAAGGACTCATCGGAATCACTGCTACCGGTATCTTTGCCTATTACAAAAGCAGGCAGGCAGCAGTTAAAACTATATAATTTTAAGACAATGCGCGTATCAGAATGACACGCGCATTGTGTTTTAAATACTCAATCCTCCGAAAGTACTGAACAGAATAATTGAAAGTACAATCAATGTAATCAATACATAGAGTTTATCTCTTTCCATCCCAAACGCAACCAGCGAAAATACAATCCTTATAATCGGGGTCGCAATCAGAATGACTACACCGAGTTGGATGATTTCTTTTGCACTGCCTTGCCCTAATCCTTTAATGATCCCTGTTAGGCTAGTGTAGCCTTCGCCTTCCCCATGAAATGTACTGTAGTCAGGAAGGCCGGAGCCTTGTTGGAATAAGTACCAGATTCCGCCGATGATTGCAACAAGACCTGAAATTAATACACCATATCTTAAAACCTGACCGATCAGTTGTTGCATATCGTAGTCAGTTACTCTTTTAGTTTCTTTACTGTTATTCATGTTTCCTAGAATTTGTGATTAAAACCATTGTAAATCATGTTAAGGGCGATAGCTGTAATCGCAAAACTGAAGATGATCTTCAACCATTTGACGTCGATCTTCATCAATAACTTTGAGCCTGTAAAAGCGCCTGCAAGTACACCGATAATTACTGGAAAAGCAATTCCAGGATCGATATAACCTC
Organism: Pedobacter sp. UYP1; assembly: GCF_040547305.1. Lineage (NCBI taxonomy): Bacteria > Pseudomonadati > Bacteroidota > Sphingobacteriia > Sphingobacteriales > Sphingobacteriaceae > Pedobacter > Pedobacter sp. UYP1. Next base: position 193,251 of record NZ_JBEPPL010000005.1, read on the forward strand.
TTTGTAAATACACCACAGCACTCGCAGCAGCAGTTACTCCGACCATGAAATTACTGGTTGTAGTACTTACCCGGAAAGGGACACGCATGGCACTATCCATTGCCAACACTTTTAAGGCACCTGAACCTATTCCTAATAGGCCTGAAAGCATTCCGGCCAGGGTCATAATGGAGAATCCACCGCCTATATTTTTTAGCTTATAGTCTACAACACCATCTTTTGTAGGGTAGCTACTGTTTAATTTCAGAAAATAAGATAGTTTACTACCTTCCGCTAATGCACCTTCATGTTTCTTTCTCAGGGTCATTGCCGCAGAAAAGATCAAAGTAACACCAAACAGGATAGCTACAATGTTAACAGGTGTATAGATCGCCAGAATAGCCCCCATAACAGCACCCGCTGTGGTCGCTATCTCCAGGAACATTCCGAGACGGATATTGGTGATGCCTTCTTTCACATAAGCACTCGCAGAACCAGAAGAGGTAGCGATTGATGCGACCAGTGCAGCACCGATTGCATAACGAATGTCAACGTGAAAAAACAGGGTCAGCAAGGGTATAATTACCACGCCGCCGCCAAGACCAGTTAGTGAACCAGCAAGTCCTGCAAGATAAGCCCCTAATAACAGGATCAGGGTAAAGGTTAAAATTGTCATGAGCTGTATGATTAATAATAGTTTTTAGTAATTGTTATCTAATAAAGTTTTGATGAGCTGTTCTGCCGCTGCCTGATCTCTGTTGACAATGGCAAGGGCAAGTTCTTCATGCCAAACATGGCTTCTGGCAAAATAAGCCATGTTTTGTTCTTTGCGCTTGGTAAAGAAATCCCGGATTACTGCAGTGAAGTTCTGATACAGATCAATTAATACCTTATTTTTTGAGGCTTTTGCAATGCTGACGTGAAAAGCTATATCTGCATCAGTGCATTTTTGTTGCTGATCGGTATCGATAGCTTTTTTTCGCTGCGAAAGATGATTTTGCATGGCAGTCAAATCTTCTTCAGTTCTGTTCAGACAAGCAAGTTTTACGATTTCTTTTTCAAGTAAAGAGCGGACAGTATTTATTTCTTCGAAGTCTGCCCGGCGCAGACGCTGTGCAAGAGTTTCCTCTTTTATTTTTGAAGCGACAAAAGTACCTGAGCCTTGTTGTACTTTAAGTACGCCAGAGATCGCAAGAGTTTTAATTGCTTCCCTGATGGTAGAACGGCCAACTTCATAACGCTCCATCAGTTCAGGTTCTGATGGGATTTTTGTGCCTTTTTTGAGTTTTCCAGAGGCAATATCGCTTTTGAGTGCAGCGATTACTTTGTCTGATAAATTGATTCTTTTCATCTGTTTTATCTATTGTCTTTCTTGTCAGATGGAGCCTTTGATGATTAAAATAATTATTGCCTTTCGGGTTTGATAATTATTTTAATCATGTCGGGTTTATGATTTAAACATCTGATGTTTCAAAGGTATGTAATCCTATTATACGTCTGATGTTTGTAATGCAAAAGTGACAAGAAAAACTGTTTTTTTTGAAGGTGATCTTTTAATAAATTTCTTTTCTTCTTAAAAATGTTATAGGTTTACAAAAAACTTTAGGGGTGCCTTGTGCTGAGATATACCCTTTGAACCTGATGCAGTTAGTACTGCCGAAGGGAAAAGTAAGGCCACAACTATGTTGTTGGTTTTCCATTCCTTATACAGGTCATTCCTATCGTTATTAAAAATGAAAAGAATGGAAATTACTGTAAATCATCAAACTTATTCTATTGCCGGTTCATGCTCTGTAGTACAGCTGTTAACTGCTGTTTTACAGATTTCAGAGAGCGGTATTGCGGTGGCTGTTAATCAGTCAGTCGTGTCTAAATCTGACTGGTCTGTATACCATCTTCAACCCGGAGATCAGGTCATGCTGATCAAGGCAACTCAAGGAGGATAATCCATTAATTTCTGTTTGCAATCTCACAAAATCACATAACGATGAAAGTAGAAAAAATTCCAGATGGCCAGGTCATCAGCAGGACGCCGTTCCCGGCTTCCCGTAAAGTTTTTGTAAAAGGTGAACTTCATGCTATTGAAGTAGCCATGCGTGAAATCAGCCTTAGCGAAACCAAAATACATAATGGTTTTGGCCTGACAGAGAAAAACCCATCCGTAACAGTTTATGATACAAGTGGGCCTTATACAGATCCGAATGCACATATTGATGTTAAAGCGGGCTTGCCACGAATCCGGGAACGTTGGGTAACCGATAGGGGTGACGTAGAAAAACTGGATCAGGTTACCTCTGCTTATGGTGCACAGCGGTTGGCAGATCCCTCACTGGATCATTTGCGTTTCGCTTTTCAGCATCAGCCGTACCGTGCAAAAGCAGGGCAGAATGTTTCTCAGATGCACTATGCGAGAAAAGGGATCATTACTCCTGAAATGGAATATATCGCGATCAGAGAAAATCAAAGAATCGAACTTTGGAATAATGAAAAAGGGGAGCAGGCTGAAGCAATGAGTCAGCAGCATGCAGGAAATAGCTTTGGTGCAAATACACCTAAGGGATTTATTACACCGGAATTTGTACGTCAGGAGGTGGCCTGCGGCAGAGCTGTTATTCCATCAAATATCAATCATCCTGAATCTGAACCTATGATTATTGGCCGGAATTTCCTGGTTAAGATCAACGCAAATATTGGTAATTCAGCAGTGACTTCCAGTATTGAAGAAGAGGTTGAAAAAGCAGTATGGGCATGCCGCTGGGGTGCAGATAATATTATGGATTTGTCAACAGGCAAGAATATCCATGAAACAAGAGAGTGGATTATCAGGAATTCACCGGTTCCAATCGGGACTGTTCCAATCTATCAGGCGCTTGAAAAAGTGAACGGTAAAGCAGAAGACCTGACCTGGGAATTATTCAGAGATACGTTAATTGAGCAGGCTGAGCAAGGAGTTGATTACTTTACCATCCATGCAGGAGTGTTGTTAAGATATATCCCGCTAACTGCTAAAAGAATTACGGGTATCGTTTCAAGAGGTGGATCAATCATGGCAAAATGGTGTTTAGCGCATCATCAGGAGAGTTTCCTGTATACACATTTTGAAGAAATCTGTGAAATTATGAAAGCTTATGATGTTGCCTTTTCATTAGGTGACGGACTAAGACCGGGATGTTTGGCTGATGCAAATGATGCTGCGCAGTTTGCAGAGCTGGAAACATTAGGTGAGCTAACTAAAATTGCCTGGAAACATGATGTACAGACTATTATTGAAGGGCCGGGTCACGTACCGATGCACATGATTAAGGAAAATATGGAGAAACAGCTGGAACATTGCGGTGAAGCTCCATTCTATACCTTGGGCCCCCTGACTACGGATATCGCACCTGGATATGATCATATCACTTCAGCGATTGGTGCGGCTATGATTGGCTGGTACGGAACTGCGATGTTGTGTTATGTGACGCCAAAAGAACATTTGGGTTTACCAAATAAGAAAGATGTAAAGGACGGTGTGATCACTTATAAAATTGCAGCACATGCGGCAGATTTAGCAAAAGGACATCCCGGAGCTCAGTACCGTGACAATGCATTGAGTAAAGCAAGATTTGAATTCAGATGGGAAGATCAGTTTAATCTTTCACTTGATCCGGATACCGCAAAGGAGTTTCATGACGAGACACTTCCTGCTGATGGTGCTAAAATCGCTCACTTTTGTTCAATGTGCGGTCCGAATTTCTGTTCGATGAAAATCACGCAAGATGTAAGGGAATATGCGGCTAAACAAGGTTTGGACGAAGCTGCGGCGCTTGCAAAAGGGATGGAAGACAAATCGCGCGAATTCACCGAAAAAGGAAGTGAGATATACCTGTAAATGGAACTTATAGCCGTTACACGTCCGGATTATTTCCAGGGAGAAGGAGAATTGATTAATGGCTTGTTTGAGGCAGGACTTCAATTATTGCATCTCCGGAAACCAGAAAATAATGAGGCTGAATTTATGAGGCTGATGTTAGAAATTAACCCGGATTATTACCGGGCAATTTCAATTCATCAGCATCATGAATTGGCAAACAGGTTTTCAATCCGCAGGCTTCATTATCCTGAAAAACTATGGAAACTTACAAGTCAGCAAAAAAGAACAGAACTTGTTACGGAAGGTTTTCATTTAAGCCGTTCTGTTCATGAATGGGCGCTGCTGGAGGATACGGCATTTCTGGATTATGTTTTTTTTGGGCCAGTATTTAATAGTATTTCTAAAGTAGGTTATCAAAGTATAGTGGATAGGGATTTTAGTTTGTCTGCTGTTCCTGAAGGGCTAAAGGTATTTGGTATTGGAGGGGTTACAGCAGCACTGTTTCAAGAATTGCGGCGGATGAAGTTTGACGGTGCTGTTGTTCTTGGTGCACTTTGGAATCACCCGTCTGGCGCATTAAAAGAATTTGAAAAGATGCTCACATCATTAGAAGAAAAAAGAGATGTTAATTGATCAGTTACATTATATATCACAGCCCCCGGAAAATGGGACACACCTTACTGCTATTGAGAAAGTATTGCAGGCAGGTGGTCAATGGATACAACTGCGGGTTAAGGAGCAATCCGAAGATGTTGTGCTTGAACTCGCCATTCAAGCCAGTCGTTTATGCGAAAAGTATGGCGCAAAATTAATAGTAAATGACTATCCTGAATTAGCTTTAAAATCAGGTGCTTATGGCGTGCATCTGGGTTTGAATGATATGTCTGTAGCTCAGGCAAGGACTATTCTGGGAAAGGATAAGTGTATTGGTGGTACGGCGAACACTTTTGCAGATATATGCAGAAGGGTAGAAGAAGGTGCAGATTATATTGGTTTGGGACCTTTCCGTTTTACTACAACTAAGCAAAATTTAAGCCCGGTACTTGGACTTGAAGGTTATAAGCAGCTTATGCAGCAGGTTTTAGATGCCGGTATTAAATTACCTATTATAGCTATTGGTGGTATTACAACTCAGGATATCACGAGTATTCTTCAAGCTGGGATTTATGGGGTTGCAGTCTCTGGGTTACTCACACAGGGTGCTGATCTGGCTGGAAATATCAGCTTGATCTATCAGAAATTAAACCTTAATTCAAAACAAACGATATGTTAACTATTGCAGATAAAGTATTTAACTCCCGTTTATTTACAGGAACGGGAAAGTTCAGTTCAGCAGAAATTATGGAGCAGGCGTTGCTGGCTTCTGGTTCAGAACTGGTTACTGTAGCCTTAAAAAGAGTTGATCTGAAGGATGAGGAAGATGATATATTAAGCCGGTTAAATTATCCGCAGTTTAATTTATTGCCGAATACTTCGGGTGTAAGGAATGCGAAGGAAGCTGTTTTTGCAGCGCAAATGGCAAGAGAAGCTTTAGAAACTAACTGGATTAAGCTGGAGATTCATCCTGATCCTAAATATTTAATGCCTGATCCGATTGAAACGTTAAAAGCAACTGAAGAATTGGCGAAATTGGGTTTTATTGTTTTGCCGTATATTCATGCTGACCCGGTATTGTGCAAGCATTTAGAAAGTGCTGGGACTGCTGCGGTTATGCCTTTAGGTTCGCCAATAGGGAGTAATAAGGGATTGAAGACTATCGATTTCCTGGAAATTATCATCAGTCAGAGTAATGTTCCTGTGATTGTGGATGCTGGAATTGGTGCGCCTTCGGACGCCGCAAAGGCTATGGAAATTGGCGCAGATGCGGTATTAGTGAATACGGCAATTGCTGTTTCGAGAGATCCTGTTAAAATGGCTGAAGCGTTTAGGCTGGCAGTTATTGCGGGAAGGACGGCTTTTGAAGCAAAATTAGGATCTATCAATTCATATGCTGTGTCAAGCAGCCCTTTAACGTCTTTTTTGGATGAATGATAATTTCACTACACTTTTTAATACTTATAGCTGGGAACAGACTAAGCAAAGTATATACGAAAAGACAGCGCACGATGTAGAACGTGCTTTGGGGAATAGCAAGCGGACTTTAGAAGATTTCAAAGCATTAATTTCTCCTGCTGCAGCTCCTTACCTGGAACAAATGGCACAGTTGAGCAGACTGGCTACTTTAAAGCGTTTTGGTAAAGTAATGCAGTTATATGTGCCACTTTACCTTTCTAATGAGTGTAATAATATTTGTACTTATTGTGGGTTTAGCCTGGATAATAAGGTAAGGCGCAAAACGCTGTCTCCTATGGAGATTATGCAAGAAGTTGCTGTACTAAAGGAAATGGGTTATGAACATGTATTACTGGTGACTGGTGAGGCTAATCAGACGGTTCATACTGAATATTTTAAAGGAGTACTGGAACTTTTGCGACCGCATTTTGCACTGATTTCAATGGAGGTACAGCCGTTGGATACGGAAGATTATGAAGTTTTGATTCCTTTGGGCTTAAATACAGTATTGGTTTATCAGGAGACGTATCACCGGGAGGATTATAAGAAGCATCATCCGAAAGGAAAGAAGTCGAATTTTGAGTACAGGTTGGAAACACCTGACAGGTTAGGAAAAGCTGGTGTGCATAAGATGGGGCTGGGGGTGTTGATTGGGTTAGAGGATTGGCGCACGGATTCATTTTTTACGGCGTTGCATCTGGGGTATCTGGAAAAGAAGTATTGGCAGACGAAGTATAGTTTATCTTTCCCCCGTTTAAGGCCGTTTAGTGGAGGGTTGGAGCCTAAGGTTGAAATGTCAGACAGGGAGTTGGTACAATTGATCTGTGCGTACAGGTTGCTGAATGAGGAGGTGGAGCTTTCTATTTCTACAAGGGAGTCTATTGTTTTTCGGGACCATGTTATTGGTTTGGGGATTACTTCTATGAGCGCTGGGTCTAAGACGAATCCGGGCGGGTATGCGGTAGAACCGGAATCGCTGGAACAGTTTGAAATTTGTGATGAAAGGACGCCGGGAGAGATTGAGGAAATGTTGAAGGAAAAGGGGTATGAGGCGGTGTGGAAGGATTGGGATAGGCTTCTCCAATAAAAAAACACCTATACTATGTTCGGGCGACATTGCCGTCGCCGAAAAGGCTCGGAACGAATGCCCTTCACATTAGTATAGGTGTTTTTTTTCTATTTCAAAGCGGGAGAAGTGGTTGGGAAGAGGAAAGAAAGAAAGAAAGAAAGAAAGAAAGAAAGAAAGAAAGAAAGAAAGAAAGAAAGAAAGAAAGAAAGAAACCTTGAGAAGAAAAAATAGAATAAAGTTGGAGACGAGCATTAGGGATAAATCTTTACGAGAAAAAATTAAAATAGAATTAAAGACAAGGGTTAAGGGAGAACTTTGGGGTTAAAGCAGGGCTGGATTCTATCAATACTTTGATTTTTGCATTCAATTTTTTGATCATGTAAATACATCTTTATGTGCCAGCAGCATTTCCCGGATACGAGTATAAACACGCATGATCTGGATATTAACCTTGGTGGCCTGTTTACTGTTGAGCACACTGGAAAGCATCAATACCCCATGTTCAGTAAAAGCGTAAGGTTGTTTTCTTCGTCCACGCCAACTTGATGTCGCATTTTGAGACATCAAGTCTGCAAACTCCTGCTCATTCAGAACAAACATAGTCTTCGGGGAACGGTTCTATATTACGTTTCACCTGCTCATTTAAACGGCAGGTTTCAACGCCGTATAACTTTGCCAGATCCTCATCCAGCATTACCTTATTTTTGTAACGTAAAATTCTTAGATTCGCGGCATGAATTTAATAGACTTTACACTTCCCGAAATAGTTTTCTTAGAGCCAAGTGAACATCTTGAGGACGAAATGGGGGGCCGCACTGTGATACAGCATACGGGCTCACATACGATCATGGAAGTTATTGCGACAGATGAAGTTGAAGGACTTAATTTTAAGGCGGAGACTAAAACTTATGAGTTTGAATACCTGAACCTTTATGGGGTTGTCGAAAATCATATTTTCGCAGTGCATTTTACTTTGGAAGAGGGTGATTTGACTGAAGTGTTTAAACAATGCGCGGAATGGTATAGAGCATATCTGAGCTGGGAGGATAGAAATATCCTGGAAGACGAAGAATAAGAACTTTGTTTACCACCTGAAATAAATTCCTGCCATAACGTTCGCAGGTCTGATCATAGCAATGTTGGAAGTATACCCAGCGCCATCATATAAGGTGTAGGCATAAGTCTTTTTATTAAACAGGTTCGTACAATCTAAATTGATCTCTATATTTTTGCCAGGTATATAACGGAAGCCCAGATCTGCAAAAACCAGGGAGACAGATTTATTTGCTGATACCTGGTTATACAGATGATCAACTCCAGCTTTCAGATTCAGTTTTTTGCTAAGAATCAAACCCATCTCTATATGTTGATTTATCCTGTGGAGTGATAAGGTATTTGCTGTACCAGATACTGACAGACTATTTCTTGAAAAATCTCCTTTATATAATAAACTACACCAGCTGAGGATATCGGTGTTGAAACTTGGTGTGAGCTGAAGGGTAGTGGTTTTGTTTTCTAATAGTTTATCCTGCTGGATTAATTCTCCGCTTGTGGAAGTATAGTTAACGGAAATGGCGGCAGTCGCTTGCCAGTCATCAATTCCTTTACTTACCCGGCTGATCAGGCGCCACATTGACTTTTGGTTATTCCTAAGAATAACTTCCCCCACACTTATAAAACCTGAAAAATTACGTTGACTTAGCTGGTTAAAGAGCGTAGGCGAATAAATTCCGGATAGACTTGCGAATAGAGATTTTACAGGGTTCCGATAACTTAATCCTGCTGAATAAGATTGCCTCCTTTCTATGGACAGGCTACTGTTACCTAGTTCCAGATAGCGATAACTCCTGAAAATATAGCCTTGATTTAAGCGGTCAATATTTCCGGGGACACTTGATAAATTTGTCCTGAAATTAGCAGTCCAGAATGGATTGAACTTGTAGAAAAGTGTAAACTCCGGATTGAAATAGAGATAGTTTTCATGCAGCATAATAGCTGTTAGCCTGTTGGTGATTTTTGAATCATAAAAGTTGAGCGGAAGAGCCAGCGTCAGGTTGATTTTTTCAGTGTTGTAACGAACAGTGGGTTTTAAATAATAATTTAATAACTGCCATTGCAAATCGTTCTTTAATGAATCTTTTACCGGATATGATGCCGGCAATTGCAGGATGTCAGTATTCAGGTCTTGTATATTCAATTTAACACCAGCTTGGTAATCAATTGCCAGACCACTGAAATTCTGACCATAAGAGAGATTAGTGTGGCTGAAAAATGTACGTAAATTCGCTAGTTGAGTAAAAGGCAGAGCTTGATCAGCTGCAGAAACAACAAGCTCTTGTGGTAAATAGCTATACTGGTTAAACGAGTTGAATTTAAGGATGTTTTTACCGAGCACTTTTAACCAGTTCAAATCATTTTCCAGCAGATGATAAGGGGTCTTTCCATATTGCTCATTAGGACTTGTTCCGGTATTACCAATAGTACTGTTCTCCCAAAATAGTTGTGCTCTGAATTTGTCTTTTAAATAAATCTTCTCCGTATTTTTGTTTAATTCAGCTGTGCCCTCTGCACGGTTTCTTTGAATAATATTATGATTGTTTTCTTGAATAAGAATAGGTTCATTGCCAGCTAAATAGTAAGCTGACTCAGACTGACTATTACTTTTTAATTGATCATTGATATAACTAATGTTAGTTCTCAGCTGATAATCATTTTTTAATGTTCTGAGCGTATTCACAGCAGCAAGATAACTGCGGTTAAAAAGGATACGATCTTCATTGACCGGAGGAACATCCTGGGAAAGCTGAACCAGATTGCCCCGTTCTATATTGTTATCCTGCCCGTTAATCAGATCCTCCAAAGTGTGGGCCTTCAATTCGGTGCTGATATTCTGTCCAGTATTATTACTTTTCAAAAGATTTAAACTCTGGCTTGATGCTGATATTTTCATCGCCATCAAACTAGCTTTCCAAAGCGGAACAGGGATTCCGGTTCCAATCTCCACTGTACCCAGCCATTTTGCTTTAGCAGAATTTTTCAGTTTGAGATTCAATGCTGCTTTATCGGAAAAAACAGTAGACTTTAAAGCCTTTATTGGCTGATGACCTTCCAGTACCTCAACACTGTTGACATCTTTAAAAGAAATGTTGTTTGCAGCCAGACTGTATTTATTGTCGAGCAGATCAAGCCCCTCTATGTAGAACTTGTTAATCGCTTTTCCATTATATAATATAGTTCCATCCGTCTGCACATCTATGCCAGGCATTTTTTTGAGTACATCGGCTATCGTGCGGTCCTGATCACTGGCAAAAGAAGAAACATGATAACTGATTGTATCCTTACGCTGAGAAATCCGGGGCGGCTTTATGAAGACTTCTTTTAAATTGCTGATCTCTTCTTTGAGAGACAAATTAATTTGCTGTGTATTTTTCTTGACCAGTAGCAGGGAACGCATTTCATAACCTAACATGGATACTTTTAAAACGAATTCACCCGCATCAGGGGTAAACTGGATAGAATAATATCCCTTTTCATTCGTAGTGGTGTAGCCCAGTAAATTGGTATCGTCCTTAGATGTTACCGTAATAATGGCTCCTTCAATAGCTGTTCCCGTATTTTCCTGCTTAATGTACCCGTTCACAGTAGCCTGTGCAGCTACTTTTGTGAACAGACCAAAGGTAGCCAGTAAAGTGATCAAGAAGTACTTTATCGCACTCACGCGGATAGCAAAGAAGAGAGAATTAACGTTCAATTGGATTATAAGGTCTGTCTTTTTTTTGATTACTTGCACTGGCTTTGATAGTCATCGATGTATTGCTGTTGATAAATGCAACAGGATCTTTTTTCATCTTTTTATCCAGTTTAAAAAACTCAGCCTTAGTCAAACCGATATATCCTTTTTCCTCCATAACTATAGGTTCCTCCTTTTTAGTTTTTCTGAGGCCGGCAATTTCAAATACGTAGTTTTTATTGCTGTCTTCAACATGCAGGATAAGACCAGGAAGACCACTGAATTTCCATGGTCCTGTACTTACTGGTATTTCAGTTGTAAACCATGCAATATATTTCCTTCCACCAAAACTGCAAGTTGCTTTTTGTGCATTATATCCCAGTATCTTCTTTTTTTCTTTTTCTACTGCCCATTTCTGAAGCTTTAAAGTTTCTTCATATCTATAAGTATCAGATACCAGCTTCTCAGTCACTGTTATTTTTCCCTCCGGATAGTTTTTGTAAATATGATATTCCATTCCCTTTTTGCCATATTTAGCACGCTGAGCTAAAATTTGTGCAGTAGACATGCCACTTTTTGCATCTGCCTGTATCGAAGAATCGACCCTGAAAGAATTGTAACTATAGAAATCGGAAAGCTTGCGGCCTATTTTAAGGATCATGAAATCTTCTTTAGTTTGATTAGGACGTAAGGTATCAGGTACCCATGTTAACTTATACTGGCATTCAATTGTGGTTTTATCTATAGTCTGTGCATTTAAACAGAAAGAGGATACTATAAAGCAGGTGAAAATGAGGTATGATTTTATCATATAACGAGTTTTGAGATTAAATAAATATAATCAGAGGGGACACATGATATGCCCCCTTTGATTAATAGTAGTTGTTAACCACAATCAATAGCATCTAATATTAAAGCTGCATTTACAAGATCAAGTGCACTGCATCCATTGCAAGATGCTTCATAAGCAGTTCCGCAAGATGTTACAATAATAGTGCTGGTACGGTTGGTAGCGTTGGCAGCGAATGTTACGCCTAAAAGAAGACAAGCTCCTAATACGATCTTTTTCATAATTTTGGTTTTTAAGTTGATGAAATGAGTATTTTGCTTTTATGGATCGGCCAATCCCAGGCAAAAGCGAGCCTCCAGTAGCGAACTGAATATTTTACACACAATATTTAGGTTGATAATAATTGTTTTGTTTTCAGCAATTCCCGACGGTGAATCTGGTTTCTGTATTCCCGGGGATAATTAAAATTGAGTTAGAAGCGTTATATTTTGTAAACCTAATTTAATTTCAAATAAAGTTGAAAGCAATTTTTTTACGTGAAATGGATTGGAATTTAGGTGAAGTATATATAAAATAGTATATAATTGAATTTTATATTCGAAATTAAGCACCTTTTAATATTTAAATCGCCTGTAATGTTTTAAATTATATTTTTGTGCAGTAAACGAGATCAAAAATGAATTTACGTCATTATAAAATCACTGTTCCTACGTTGTTAATGCTCTCTTTCACTGCCGCTATGGCGCAAAAGCCTATGAACAACCTATATCAATCTGACACTTATACCTTATCAAAAGATAGAGTTACACAAGGAGCATTCCAGGCGATTGCACTTTCTCCAACAGCCTTACATTCTAATTATCAAAGTCCGGTTAACCTGGACATCAGTCCAAATCTGTCCTTCAAGTTCAGTATCAATGGTAAAGACAATGAAATGGTTTCTGGAAAAAATCACCAGATCAGTATTATTGCCGTTAATGGAAAATTTGAAACACCAGTAATTCGTTTTGGACAACAACTTAAAGAACCACTATCAAAAGGTATATTTCTCAGGCCAGATACTAAATTCACAATCAAGCTTGATATGCGTGAAGTGCTGGCTGCTTTTGCCTCCAAAGGTTTTTATACTACTTATGATGGAACAAAAATTTACAAAGCAGACTTCAAAGGCGTTTTTGTAGCCGGCAGTATCAGCCCGCTTATCTGGGATTTCGATAACCTGAACAATCATAAAGAGCTGGAATTAAAGGATGCCGATGGTGATGGCATTTATACAATTACGCTGGAAATGAATAATGCACAGGAGAAAAAAACTACGGCCTCTTCCTGGAAACTTTCCAAAGACATTTCTGCTTTTCCTCAATATAAATCTGCTGTTCCAATTATGGACGCGTTGTACAACCTCGGTTTGGAAGAAATGGAAAATGCAATAGAACCGGACAGTACTTTCAGAACCGGAAAAGAATGGGCAGGTGTATGGACAAGAGATATCAGTTATAGTATTATCCTTTCTATGGCTGCACTGCAACCCAAAGTTGCCCGGAATAGTTTATTGAGGAAAGTTAAAAACAACCGTATCATTCAGGATACAGGAACAGGAGGTTCATGGCCAGTCTCTTCTGACCGGATGATCTGGGCAGTTGCAGCCTGGGAAGTCTATAAAACCACAGGTGATCAGGTATGGCTTACCAAAGCTTATTCAATTATTCAAAACTCTGTTGAAGATGATCTGAAAAATGTATATGACCCACAAACAGGCATGGTCAGAGGTGAATCCTCCTTTTTAGACTGGCGAGACCAGACCTATCCAAAATGGATGCAGTCTGCCGATATTTATGCCTCAGAAAATCTGGGCACTAACGCAGTTCACTATCAAACCAATAAAGTACTTGCCGAAATGGCGATGCTGCTGAAAGATAAAAATGCAGCTGAAAAATATACGGGTATTGCCAATCAAATAAAAGAAGGGATTAACAAATACCTGTGGATGCCAGAAAAAGGATATTATGGACAATACTTATACGGCAGGCAATTTAAACTTCTGTCTCCCCGTTCCGAAGCACTAGGAGAAGCACTGACTGTATTATTTGATATTGCTGCTGCAGAGCAGCAGAAATCAATTATTGCAAACACACCAGTTACTAAATTTGGTATTCCTTGTATCTATCCGCAGATTCCGAATATTCCACCCTATCATAACAATGCAATATGGCCTTTTGTACAAGCTTACTGGTCACTTGCTGCAGCAAAAACTGGAAATGCAGAAGCTCTTATGCAGAGTATGAGCGCAATTTATCGCCCTGCAGCATTGTTTCTGACCAATAAAGAGAATTTCGTCTCTACCTCTGGAGATTTTGCAGGTACACAAATTAATTCCAGTAATATGTTGTGGAGCCTGGCTGGAAATATCAGTCTCGTTTATAAAGTATTATTTGGTATGGATATGCAAGCAAAAGCCCTGGTATTTAAACCTTTTATTCCTGAAATCCTAAAAGGAGAAAGATCGCTGAATAATTTTAAATACCGCAATGCGGTATTGGATATTAAATTGAGCGGATTCGGAAATCAAATTAAATCCATCACGATGGATGGTAAGTCTTTGCCGGAGGCTATGGTCCCTGCCACACTAAAAGGAAAACATCAAATTGATATTATACTCGCTGATAACAAATTGGAACAAGATAAAGTTGCAAAATCTGAAGACTACTTCTCAGTCGTTGCACCTGCGTTGAAAAAAGAGAATAACCGGATCAGCTGGGAAAAGGTAGAAGGAGCTGAAACTTATCATGTGATCCGTAACGGGAAAGAAATTGCTAAAACTCAGGAATTGAACTATACCGCAAAACAAAGCGGAGAATATCAGGTCATCGCTGCGGATAAAAATAAGGTTACCTCATTTGCCAGTGAACCTGTTTTAATTACAGACGCAAAAGAATTACAGACCATTGCGATGGAAACCGTAGCTGCCAAATCAATGTTAACTTATCAGGGATATACCACAAATGGTTTTATCGAGATCAGTAAAACAAAAAATAAGAAACTAACGCTTAAAATTAATATAGCTGAAGCAGGTACTTATGCCATTGATTTCAGGTATGCCAATGGGAACGGCCCAACCAATACGGAGAACAAATGCGCCATCAGAACATTTAATGTGGATGGTCAGTTTGCAGGAACCTTTGTATTTCCACAACGCGGAAAAGAAGAATGGTCTGATTGGGGGTTTAGTAATGTAAACACAGTGAAACTAACTAAGGGAACACATGAATTTCAACTATCATTGGAAGACTGGAACGAGAATATGAATGGCGAGCTTAACCAGGCCATGCTCGACTACCTGAGATTGATGAGGATAAACTAGAAAAAACCCTTTAAAGGGTCTTTTCTAGTTGTACAGAAAAACTTGAATTGCCATTGCGATTATCAAACATTTTACCATAGGTAAAAGCCTGCTGCGTATAGAAATCAGCTAACTCTTTTACCTGATAAGTATTGGAAGGCTTATAGCGTGAATGCGCATACGGCAACTTAATAACGACCGTCTTTTCCTGATCTTCCAGTTTTAATGCTTCAGCCACATGCATCGAAAAGAAAAACTTAAGGTTTGCTTCGCACTCCATAGCCCAAGGCAGATAGTTCTCCAGGTAATTCCATCCAGCAGCTTTATCAGTATGGAAAAGATAGACAATTAGTAGCCCCATGGAAGTGACCAGTGAAGAATCAGACTCATTTCCTTGTAACTCTTCTTCTGCCTTCAGGAACAGTGCGGCAGCTTCCTCAATCCTGTTATCTTTAATCGCCATATAACATAAATTGCAAAGTGTGATGAAAGGTACATGTGCACAGCTATATCGCTTTTCAATTAAAGGAAGAGCCCTGGTATAAGCCGCTTTAAAGTCACCTTCATTAATTAAAAATGAAACCTCATTGTCCATTTCACAAGCACTGCAATCACTCATTCCGTCAGTCGGCAAAGCATTCATTAAATCCAGATATTTCTTGCTTGCTGCCCGGTCTTTTTGACTAAGCGCTTCATGAAGGTGTTTCGTATAATAAGACCTGAGATTATAACCTTGCTCCTGTATTCTGCGCTTATAATCTTCCAGGACTACTTTAATTTGCTCCAGAGGAACTTCTGGATTGGAAAATAACTCTCCAATAATCCATTTGTACCTCCATAATAAAGTACTCGCAGCATAACGCTCAGGATCCGCATCAAAAGCATTGAGCATCCAGCTGAAAGCACTCACAAAATAAGGCCGGTCTGCAAGGCCCCATTGTTTATTCAGCAGATTTAACCTCAATTCATAGCCAAGCACAGTGTCTTCATGCACATCCGCAAGCTGGATCGCGGCAATGAGTAATTTTTGCGCATCTTTTGGGTTTGTGCTATCTTGATTCGCGTTGTCTGTTAATTCTTGTATTTCTAAAGTATAACTCATTGTCATTATAGATTGATAAAATTCTCCATCCCCATAATCACCAGGTTATGAAGTGCTTCATTGAATAAATTCATTTCTCTGTCACTCACTGGGTATTTCCCTAACATCAATGCCTGAACATATAAAATGTGAATAATTGAAGGGAACAAATAGGGATCTTTGATCCCAATAATGCTCTTAACCAGTTTATTGTCTACATTGAAACAAAGCAACGGCTCTATGACTTTTGTTTTTTTAGTAAACATACCGAGCGTTGCTTCCAGCGGATTAAAAGCGGAGGAACCCTGAGTACTTTTAGCATCAATGTCCTCGTAGGCACCGATGTAAATTGCTGGTGTATCTATAGGATTAAAATGCTTAAGACTACAACTACAATTTAAGGGCTGCAGGACTACCGCTGCTCTGTTTTCAAAATCTACCAGTTCTGCCGAATTCTGCACGTCGACAGAATGAAAAGTATTTAACAGGCTTTCTGGTGAGATTTGTTTGATCTTCAGCTCAGGATGCAACTGGCTGATCTTTTTTAATAGCTCTTCTTCAAATGTATAACCTGCATTAATGACCAGAATACCCTGCGAACCCGCGATCCGGTGAATCTGTTTAAAATCATTAACATTAGGCGTATAATAGATAGTCTGCTCTAAATGTCTGATGCTCCTGTAACTCTTTGGCCCTTTGTTGGTTTCAAAAAGCAGATCATCCATAAATACCAAAAGCAGCTCATGATCCTCAGCAGCAATGGCTTTAAGATGCAGGTAATGTGTACTTATCAATCTTTGATAAATATCAGGATCCACCATATCTATAGTTTTAAGATAGGATTTGATAGAATCTGAAATTTCTTTTTTAGCATCTTTAAGGGTATCATTATATACCAATGATTCTCTGGAAGCTGTAGCGTCTAAACCATCTGCATTCAAGATACAGCGAATAAAAAATGCCCATTTAGGTAAGAGATGGCAATCATCCTCACTCATAAACATGCGTTTTAAATAGAGCTTATGGCTTTGCTTTCCGCTAAATTGCGTTTTATACAATGATATAAAAGCTACTCCTTTAACACCTCCATTAGTTGCTGAAATGGGAAACACATCCAGAAAACTAGTGTTGAATGTCTTTTTTCCAATCGCAAGCAACTCTTCTTTAGAAGTTCCACGATCGAGCCAGCGCGCGCCGGATTCATTCACCCAGGTTACATTTTCATTGTAATGCAGGTAAATAGGCATTGGCAACGCTTCGCCATAATATTCTAAATTCTTTCGGAAAGTATCAGGTTCAAATAAATGTCTGAACTCATCTTTAGGCAGCAGGATTACTTTAGTCCCAATTGGTCTTGATTCTTCAATTTCAGTAATCTGATAAGTTCCGTCAGATTTTCCCGTCCACCTTACCGCTTTTTCACTTAAAGCTGACCGGGATTCTACGATGATCTCATTGCTGACTACAAAACAGGAAAGCAAGCCAATACCAAACTTCCCAATATAATCTTTAGCCTCAAATGACTCCCTTTTAGAACTTTCTCCGATCACTGCCAGGAACTTATGGATCTCTTCCTCTTTCAATCCGATTCCATTGTCTTCGAAGCTCATTTCTGCGTTTTGGTTGTTTGGCAAATAAACGCGCAAATAACCTTCATGGTCTTCATGAAGCGTTCTGAATGCTGTTATTGCATCCACACCATTTTGCAAAAGCTCTCTTACAAAAGTACCCGGGTTACTGTATAAATGTTCTGACAAGAGGGAAATCATTCCCTTCAGGTTTACCTGAAATAAATATTGTTGATTTTCATTCATGTTCATAAATAATTCTGTGCATAGTCAGGGCCATGCCTGCAATTCAAAATGACAGAGAAAGATGGTAATAAAGAGTTGAACCGTTATTTTGGCTCGTTCAAAGGACGGCGCAAAAAGAAGTATTCACTTTGATGCGCAACATACTCCTGAAAGCTGGAAGAAGCCTCAATACCTTCAGGGATCTTTTTGAAATTCTCAGGTGTGATATATTTCCAGGTTACCCCATTCGATTCTTCTAAAGAGATGATTTCAATGGGGAAGTTCAATACGAATTCATTCAGGAATTCAAGTTTGTTTGCTGTCCATTCCTTAGTGCTCCCTAAATTACGTGGCCATACATATAACTTGTGCGCTTCTACAGCCTTTCCATTGTCATCGATAAAGGTTGATTGTTTCAGGATCAGGTCACTGATTTTTACAGTGGCGATATCGCCTTTAAAATAATTCTCTTCCGCTGCGATCAGAATTGCCTTTGCAGTCAAAAAAGGAACACTTGCTCCCTCAGGATGTACTTCTTCTAAATGGTCAGTAAATACATAATGGCCTTTTTTGAATGTTAAAACATTTGCTGATGGTTGATCTTTGCTGCTCATTTTGAATTTTTTGTAAACTTAAACCTTTAACGTCAGTAATAGTAATAAAATTCTATTCAAAGGAAACTTTCAAGCGATCTGCTTGCCTGTTTATTTTACGTTCATCTCACAAAATTTTATTCTGTTAAGGGAAGGTATATGAAATTCATCTAAATTTAAATAACTTCAAACATAGCACGTTTGTTGTTGTTCTAAGGCTAGTAAACATATTGTTTAGAATTGATCTGATCTTTTAAATCTCAATTATATGCCAAAGAAAGTAGTCATTATAGGTGGTGGATTTGCAGGAGTGAACCTTGCTAAAAAACTAGCAGGTAATGAATCATTTGATATAACACTCGTAGATAAAAATAATTATAACTTTTTTCCGCCGTTGCTTTACCAGGTAGCTACCGGTTATCTGGAAACCTCTAACATCACTTACCCGTTTCGTAAGCTTTTCCGGGGAAAGAAGAACTTTATGTTCAGACTGGGAGAACTTGAAGAAGTTTTGCCAGAACAAAAGCAAGTTATCCTTTCCACAGGCCCGGTGAACTACGATTACCTCGTTTTTGCCACAGGTTGTGAAACCAACTATTTCGGAATGGACAATGTAGCAAAACATGCTATCCCAATGAAGACAGTTGCTGATGCCCTGCAAATGCGGAATACCTTATTAGAACGTTTAGAAGAAGCTTCCCGCTCAGCAGATCCTATGGAGCGTAAAAAGTTGCTGACTGTAGTTGTTGCAGGTGGTGGCCCCACTGGAGTTGAAATCTCCGGGATGTTTGCCGAAATGAAAAGAACGATCCTGGCTAAAGATTATCCTGAACTTAAAGGTGCAGGAGGTGAAATTCATCTTGTGGACGGACTAAAATCAGTACTTGCACCCATGAGTGAGAAATCTCAGCAATACACCTATGATACACTGACAAAAATGGGGGTCAAAGTAAAGCTGAATGTGATGGTGAAAGATTTCGTAGACGATACCGTTCATTTCGCTGATGGAAGTACAATTGAAGCTAAGAATCTGATTTGGGCAGCCGGAGTTACCGCAATGACTTTTAAAGGTATGCCAGAAGAAGCTTATGGAAAAGGCAAAAGATTACAAGTTGATGAATTCAACAAAGTAAAAGGACTGGAAGATATTTATGCCATAGGCGATACCTGTATCCAGTTAACCGATCCCGGCTTTCCACAGGGACATCCGCAATTAGCACAAGTTGCCCTTCAGCAAGGAGATAATGTCGGTAAAAACATGATCCGGGTTGAAGAAAACCAATTTCCTAAAGCATTTAGTTATGTAGATAAAGGTACAATGGCGATTATCGGAAGAAATAAAGCCGTAGCCGATCTGCCAAAACCCAAGCTATTTTTCAGTGGATTTATTGCGTGGGTGATGTGGTTGTTTATCCATTTAATCTCTCTGATTAACTCGGGGAACAGGATCAAAACTTTATATAACTGGATGATTGCTTACTTTACAAAAGACCAATCCTTACGAATGATCGTCAGACCGGCAAGTAAGAAGCTATAAAGCTGCTAATATTACAATTATAAGGCAATTCTTGCCTCTTGATTTATGGCTTCATAAGCCATAACTATTACATTTGCTACATGGATGATTTCTTAGCCGCACGACTCCAAATGGCCTTTTCACTAGGCTTTCATATCGTTTTCTCCTGTATCGGAATGGTGATGCCATTTTTCATGTGTACCGCTCATTATCTTTGGTTAAAAAGAAAGAAAGCAGTATACCTCGATGTCACTAAAGCATGGAGTAAAGGAGTAGCAATTTTCTTCGCTACTGGTGCAGTTTCAGGAACTGTATTGTCTTTTGAACTCGGCCTGCTCTGGCCTAAATTTATGGAACATGCAGGCCCGATCTTCGGGATGCCATTTTCACTCGAAGGGACAGCATTTTTTATCGAAGCTATTGCACTCGGATTTTACCTGTATGGGTGGAATCGTTTTCATCCCTGGTTTCACTGGTTCACCGGAGTCATCGTAGGGATCAGCGGATTACTTTCCGGTATTCTTGTTGTTGCAGCCAATGCCTGGATGAATAGTCCTGCGGGGTTTGATTTTGTTAAAGGGCAATACCTGAATATCGATCCGATGAAAGCCATGTTTAATGAAGCCTGGTTTTCACAAGCACTCCATATGTGTGTTGCTGCTTTTGTATCCACAGGTTTTGCGGTTGCAGGAGTTCATGCCCTGATGATTTTAAAAGGTAAAAACGTAAACTTTCACCGTAAAGCATTTCAGATCGCAGCTATATTCGGTACTGTAGCCGCATGTCTTCAACCCATTAGCGGTGATATTTCAGCGAAGGATGTTGCAAAGCGCCAACCCGCAAAACTTGCCGCAATGGAAGCTCACTTTCATACCGAAAAAGGGGCTGGATTAATCATTGGAGGGATTCCGGATACAGCGACTAAAACTGTAAAATATGCGTTAAAAATACCCAAAGCACTGAGTTTTATGGCTACAGGGGACTTTAATGCAGAAGTCAAAGGACTGGATCAGTTCGCTAAAAAGGATCAGCCGCCAGTTGTAGTGGTACATTATGCCTTCCAGATTATGGTAGGTCTGGGGATGGCCATGTTAGGCTTAGCTGTTATTTATTTTATTGCCCTGATCAAAAAGAAAAACTGGGCTGAAAGTAAATGGATGCTCAAACTCTTTGTTATTGCAACACCTATGGGCTTTCTTGCGCTCGAAGCAGGTTGGACAGTCACAGAAGTAGGCCGTCAGCCATGGATAATTTATGGTGTGATGCGTACTGCCGATGCGGTTACTCCAATGCCCGGAATTGCGTACTCATTTTATCTGTTTACAGCCGTTTACATTTCACTCGCCGTTATTGTGAGTCTGCTGCTATTCCGCCAGATCACGATGGTCGATAAACTTTATGATTCTTCCACTGATAAAAAAATACAATAGCATATGGTATACGTCGTAATAATTTTCCTGTGGACTGCCATTCTGTTATATATCTTATTGGGAGGAGCTGATTTTGGTGCCGGAATTATAGAATTATTTACTTCCAGAGCTAACAGACCGAGAATGCGTAAAAAGATGTATGAAGCCATTGGCCCGGTTTGGGAAGCCAATCACATGTGGCTGATCATTGTAATCGTGATTCTTTTTGTTGGTTTTCCTAAAATCTATACAACAGTTTCCATTTATCTGCACATTCCGCTGGTTTGTATGTTAATGGGGATTATTGCCCGGGGTACAGCTTTTGTTTTCAGAAATTACGACGCTGTAAAAGATGATATGCAAAAAGTATATACCCCGATATTTGTTATTTCGAGCGTAGTCACCCCTTTCTTTTTGGGAATTATCGCTGCAAGTGCCGTGTCAGGACAGATAGATCTGCAAGCCAAAGATTTCCTTTCGGCTTATGTTTTTAGCTGGTTAAGCTGGTTTTCGGTCAGTGTAGGCATCTTTACGGTCACTATTTGTGCTTATCTCGCTAATGTATTTATCATCGGTGAAGCAGAAGACGAGCAGGACAGACAATTGTTCACCCGTAAAGCAAGACGTACCATCTTCGTAGTTATGGCAGCAGGAGGATTAGTATTTTTAGCCGCACACTCAGAAGGTATCCCTTTATTAAATTGGATTTTTAGTGATGTTCCTGGAATTATAGCGTTGATTATGGCGACCATTTCACTCATTATTACTTTTGTCCTGCTAAACAGGAATAAACCGATTATGTTACGTTTATTGGCTGGTTTTCAGGTGACGATGATCCTTTTTGCTGCTACTTATAGCCATTTTCCGGATATTATCCTGCTTAAAGGCGGTGACAATCTTTCCTTACTAACCCATCAGGGACAGTTCAAAACAATAGAAACTTTAGGTTATGCACTGCTGATTGGCAGTATTTTTATTATACCTGCATTGGTTTACCTTATTTATAGCTTTCAGCAAAAGAAGGGAAGTACTAACGCACATTAAGCCTGTTTAAAGAGGCGTTAAACATTATTTTATGGAAGAGACTAATTTTTCAAGGCTTAGTAAGCTAACAGCGGGAGATTACGAGGCATTTTTATACGATTGTGATGGCACATTAGCCGACAATATGCCCGCACATACAGAGACTTATGTAGCCATAGCTAAACAATATAACGTGGATATGGATCCTGCAATTATAGATGAACTTGCAGGCTGGCCAATCTTCAATGTCGTAGAAGAATTAAACAGGCGTTACCAGGCTGATATGGATCCGGCAGAATTCACCGCCAGAAAAGCGAAGCTTTATTTCGAAGAGTATCTTCAGAAAGCATTGCCGATCACCTATGTTGTTGAACATTTAAAAGCGAATGCAGGTAAAGTGCGTATTGCTGTCGTTTCTGGTGGAGATCGCAGAGCAGTGCAGCATACGCTGGATGTAGTTGGCGTGAGTGATTATGTAGAAGCCATGGTTTGCGCCGGAGAAACACCAAGAGGTAAACCTTTTGCAGATCCATTTCTCAAAGCAGCAGAACTATTGGGTGTTGACCCGAAAAAGTGCCTGGTATTTGAAGATGGAAAACCAGGGACTGATGCCGCGGAAGCTGCCGGAATGCACTGGGTAAGGATTGATCAGTTTAAATTCGGGTAAATAAACAGATGAAAAGGTCAGGGACAGCAGATTTACCGCTTCACTATGGCCATATTCCGAAATGGCTTTCCCTGCGAATGTCACGTCTTGGACTGGCTATTACGGAAGCTATTATTACAGAATATGGCACTGCCGAAGTATTGCGCAGGTTAAGTGACCCGTTTTGGTTTCAAAGCCTGGGCGCGGTCATGGGAATGGACTGGCATTCTTCGGGGATTACAACTTCGGTAATGGGCGCTTTGAAAAGTGCAATTAATCCGCTTTCCAAAGAACTTGGCCTATATATCTGCGGAGGAAAAGGTAAATCGTCCCGCCAGACTCCACAGGAACTTCTGCATTACAGCGACCGTAACGGTCTCAATGGGACAGACCTGGTACGTTGCAGTAAACTAAGCGCAAAAGTAGATAATACAGCTATACAGGATGGTTTTCAATTGTACATGCACAGCTTTATTGTCAATACCGATGGTTTATGGTCAGTTGTTCAGCAAGGCATGCAGGATGGAAGTTCTACAGCCCGTCGTTACCACTGGCATTCGGCAGAAATGAAGTCTTTTGTTGATGATCCGCATACTGCTATTTGTGGGGTTAACCAGGGGACAATTATGAATATGGTTACTCAGGCAGCTCAGCCCGCCCGTTTATCCATGCTATCTATGACTACAGAACATCCCTCGCGGATGATTGCTGAAATACAGCATCTCGTTTTGCCAAACCACCATGAGGTAAAAGCCAAAGATGTAGATCTGAAGCGGCTGGGCGCGATGTTGTGGCTGACCCATGAAAGACAGCCTGCCGATTTTGAAGAATTGCTGTTACTGGAAGGAATGGGACCAAGAACTTTACAGTCTATGGCATTAGTGAGTGAGGTCATTTATGGCACGCCTTCCCGCTTTAAAGATCCTGCGCGTTTCTCTTTCGCGCATGGAGGTAAAGACGGGCACCCTTTTCCAGTACCACTGAAAGTTTATGACGAGACCATCAGTGTTTTAACAAAAGCAGTTAACAAGGCTAAGATCGGAGAATCTGATAAACTGCAAGCGATTCAAAAACTGGGCGAATTGTCCCGGCAGGCAGAGAAAGATTTTATTCCAAATGATAATTTTGAGGAACTTTTGGAAAGAGAACGGAATAACTCTTGGAAATATGGAGGAAAAACGATTTTTGGTGATGCAAAACCGCCTAAAGGAGGTCAATTAGACCTGTTTTAGGCATTATTTCTCTATATTTAAGCGAGTCCGGTTTAATTTTGAAAAACCGTTAAACTATAATTGACGTTTGTTGTCATAAATACGTCGTATAAACTGAATCTATATTATTTTTGAAGCTACAATGAGTTACTGGCAACGAGGTTTATGCCTTCTTTACATTTTTCTTTTTTCCGGATGTGGAATCCTGGTAAAAACCAGGGCAACCAATCACCATGGGGTTGAGACTGACGATTTTAATCTCCCGGTAATTAATTACCCAAGTGCTATTCCATCATCCAAAAGGTTACTTCTTCTTTTCTCCGGAGACGGGGGCTGGCTGGACTTTGAAGATCAGTTGGCTACAGGCTTTGCACAAAAAGGATTTCATACCATTGGTTTTAATTCCAGAAGCTATTTCTGGGACGGTAAAACGCCGCAGCAAACGGCAGATGATGTTGCCTTATTAATTTACAAATATTCTACGCTCTACAATACCAGGGTAATTTATCTGGCAGGTTATTCTTTTGGGGCAGATGTTGTCCCTTTCATCTATAACCGTTTACCTGAGGCAATGAAAAACAAAGTTGTCGCATTGGAGCTGATGTCTCCTTATTTCACATCTGATTTTAAGGTGCATACGTCCGATCTGCTGAATTTAGCCGGCGATGACAGGCAATATAAGGTTCAGCCTGAAATTGAAGCTGTAAACGTCCCGATTTTTTGTTTCTATGGAAAGAAGGAAGATCCAAAGCCAATGGAGAAATTACAGAAAAAGAATTTTACGTTAAAGATCTTACCGGGTGATCATCATTATGATGTTTCCTCTCATCAGGAAATTTTTAAAGCATTACGCGGATTAAGAAGAAATCAATTTTTTAGAGAACACGGATTATGGATGCTATAGTAATTACAGAAAAAGGTGGGCCTGAAGTTCTTAAGTTAGAACAAGTAGCTAATCCTGTACCCCAGGGAAACGAGGTTTTGATTAAAGTATATGCAGCGGGGTTAAACCGGAGTGATATTATGTCAAGAAAGAGTAATCCTTATGGAACAGATACGGTCAGGGAAATTCCCGGACTGGAAATATCGGGTGTGGTGGAAGCTATCGGTCCAGAGGTAAAGCGCTGGAAAACTGGTGATCGTGTTTGTGCATTGATTGCTGGCGGAGGATATGCTCAATACAGAGCTGTAGATGAAAGATTATGTCTTCCTGTGCCTGATGGTTTATCTTTTGAAGAGGCTGCAACTTTGCCTGAAACCATTTTTACAATCTGGTCTAATGTATTTAAAGATGCTGCTTTTAAAGCTGGTGAAAACTTTCTGATTCATGGCGGAACCAGTGGGATAGGGGTAACCGCTATACAAATGATTGTGGCTATGGGTGGAAAAGCTTATGCAACCGCTGGTACAGTAGAAAAGTGTCAGTTTTGTGAAGACCTCGGTGCAACTATAGCGGTAAATTATAAAACAGAAGACTTTGTAGCCCTGCTTAAACCTGTAGGGATTGATGTGATCCTGGATATGACGGGAGGGGACAATACTTTGAAAAATATGGATATACTGAATCCGGACGGACGGATTATTTTCATTAATGCAATGAATGGGGCTAAATCTGAGATCGATATTTTGCAGATGATGAGTAAGCGGATAATGCTTACCGGAAGCATGCTTAAGCCCAGAACAGCTGACTATAAAGCGATGCTTGCAGCAGAAATTGAGCAAACTATATGGCCGCTGATTGCAACAGGAAAAATAAAACCAATTATCTATAAAGTATTTCCACTGGCAGAGGCCGGGGATGCACAGCAATTAATGGAGAGCAGTACACATATTGGCAAAATCGTATTAAAAATAGCGTAATTGAGGGCAATCCTCTTTGAAAAGTAATTTATTCTGTATGATCGGAAAAAAAACAATTGGTAGCTGTAAAAACAGATCAATTACTAATTACATTTGTGACTGGATCATCATATAATACAGTAATGAATCACCATATCGCAAGAATACAGCAGGTTATTGAGCCGCTAAGACAAGAAATTATTAATCATAAAGTTTATTCAGTAATCAATAATCTGGATGATCTTAAAGTTTTTATGCAATACCATGTTTATGCGGTGTGGGACTTCATGTCATTGCTTAAATCGTTACAAATCGGTTTAACCTGTACAACTACGCCGTGGTTTCCTGTGGGAAATGCAAATACAAGATATCTGATCAATGAAATTGTTGCTGGTGAAGAATCAGACGTTGATGGAGCAGGTATCCGTAAAAGTCATTATGAGATGTATTTGGAGGCGATGTCACAATGTGGTGCTGATGTTACAGCTATCTATAAATTTGTAGAGAATTTAAAAGAAACAGGATCACTGACCACTGCTTATGAAGCAGCAGGAGTGCCGGAAGAAGCACGTTCTTTTGTTGACTTTACTTTTAAGGTGATTAACGGTGGAAAATCTCATTTGCAATCAGCTGCTTTTACTTTTGGCAGGGAAGATCTGATCCCACATATGTTTATATCTATAGTAGGCGATTTAAATAAGAAATTCCCTGATCAGTTATCCCTGATCAAATATTATCTGGACAGACATATTGAGGTGGATGGAGATCACCATAGTCATTTAGCACTGGAAATGACCGCTGAGCTTTGCGGAGATGATGAAGCAGCGTGGAAAGCCGCAGAAGAGGTTACTGTAGCTTCATTGCAGCAGCGGATCAATTTGTGGAACGGTGTTTATAAAGAGATAACGGGGACTAAATAAGCGAGATAAAGCATAAAAAAACCTGTAAGGTTATTTTATGCTATTCTTTTTATGCTTTATATTGGCAATTGCGTTAATCACAAATGCCAATATAATTGAAACCAGAATAAAGTTGAATGATAGATATATTCCGTTTAATTTAATATTGGTTATCTTATTAAAGAATGCGGCGGGATAAGTACTTATAATGGTAATTTTAGTAGATATAACTGGAAGTAATGCTGTGGAATTTTTATTTAATGCAGCAATTGCATAAAAAAACAATAAACTAATAAAGAGTATTGCGCTTAGTGTTATGATTCTTTTTTTCATTTATTTGATATAGGCAAAGCAAAGATTAATGACTGATCGTTCTTGTTGTTGACTCGAATATATATTCTTCTCTATTATTATCTGCAATGATTTTGTATATAGAATTTACATGAGCATTATCAGGATAAATTCTTTTGAAATCACTAATTAATTTTAACCCTCTTTCTCTTTCCCGAACAATAAAAAATAGTAGTGAGTAACCGGAATTATCTTGTATTGCCTGCTCAGACATGCCAGAAATACATTTGATATTTAATTTACCCAGATAGTTTTTTACAATTTCATAATCTTGATTAGATAAAACTATTTCCTTATTTTTTTCATGTAGGATACCTCTTTTAATTCTCATATCCTGATCATCCTGATGCCTGGCTAACCATAAATTACAAATATCAATTTGCTCCTTTAGGAAGCCTGTTTTAACTGAATAAGGTTTTTCGTTCATGGATTTTATACAGTCGAGTAGATTCAGATACGATCTTTTATAATCCGGATCGAGCAGAATAGCATGTCTTAAATCCTTTTTCGCTGATATAAGTACAGATTCTCTGACTTTACCACTAATTGTTTCGTAAAGTGTATTTGAAGCACTATTATTTATCTTTATGACTTCTTGATTCGATGTTTTATAATTGTAATCGATTTTTTTTTGTGCATTAGCAACGGATATATAGCTATTAAATAGTATTAGGGTCAAGATTGGAGTAAATAGATTTTTTTTAATTAGATCAAGCGACATAAGGAAATAAATAGAACTAAATTGATTCTTTTTCTACATCAAGAGTTTGAATCTTTTTGTAGGTTTCTGCAAGTTTTTTATCATTTGGAAATGTTTTACAAAGGCTCTCCATTATATCTAAAGATTTCTTACGTTCCCCTATAATCAGATAGGTATGTGCATTCGTGATCACTTGCGTCATTTCTTGTTTAGGCATTTTATTACTGATACTTATATGATCTTTATCAAGTTTATCTTTAATGATTTTAAAATCTTTATTTGCAAGTTCTTGATTTTTAGTCCGGTGTCACAATACACCTCTTTTTAATCGGGTTTCGTCATCTTGAGGATGATTTTTAAGCCATTCCGAGCAGGTATTGATTATTCCCTGTGGCTCATATAACATTTGATAAGACCCCATCAAAACCTGATAAGCAACAAACTTGGTGCTATCCAATCGAATGGCTTTCTTTGTTAAGAGAATGCTTTTCTTAAGATTGTTATTTTTTTGAATCAGACTTCCATCTCCAACATCATATATCAAGTTGCCAGCCTAATTAATCAACTTGAGCCTCTGCTTTTTTATCGGTCATTTTTTGACCGAAAGAAATACTCTGTTTAACGTAATTATTTCTTTCTGGCATCTTACCAGGCTTATAAAGTAAATCACCTGCTTCATTAATTAATTTCTGAGCTTCAGCTTTCTGAGCAGTTGTGTTTTGACTATATGACATGCCTGTGAGAGAGAAATATAACATAATGAATAATACGATTCTCATTTTTATAGTATTGCATTAGATGCCTTTATCTTGAAATGTAGTAGTTGTATTTTGTCAAATTTAGACTGAATAGATATTTGCCAGATTTTTTCTTATTGAAGTAAGGATATTATAGATTGTTAATATTTAGAATAGCCTGCGTCGATAAAGCTCCGCAGGCTATTCCTATTTATTGAAAAGTTGAGCTAAGAACTGCGTTTTCGATTGCTGTTTTATCTTCAACTTTATCAAAGTACCATGTCATCGTAAAGAGATAACCTTTTCTGTAGGCAAGTATGGTTTGATTTACGCCTGTATATCCATCTCTTGTATAAATTATTGATCTGAAATCCTGTGAACCAACTGTTAAAGTTTGAACCTTTGTATCCATTTTAGTAGATGGATAGGTTTTCTTTAATACTGTTAAAATATTCCTGGTGAAATCATCAAGGTTCTTCACGCTTTTACTGGCTAATGAAACACTGTCTTCAATCATGCTTCTGAACATTGGCCCTGTGTTGTCACCTTTGCTAAAGCTCATCAATTGAGTGGCTGCTGAGCCATTAAGTTTGTGATTGGCAGTTTTTTCTAAACGTTTAAACAATTCTGCTTTATCCTTTGAAGTTTCTATATGCCAGCCTGCCGGAACATCCATACTCCATCCAATTGTCTTATTAATATACTTGCCATTCACCAGACTATCTGTCTGAGCCGATAAGTTAAAGTTGACAAATAATAGTAAGGCAATGATGATTTTTATCTTGTTATTCATTTTTAGGTTTTAGTAATTGTATTATTTCTTCTTGATTGTCCCAAAATGACGGAACAAAATATAGTCTTTTGTTACCATCGAATTTAAAAGTAAGAATTTTATCATCCTTAAACGCCTTCTTAGGGTTTAATTCTTCATTAATAATAATCTTGTCTATAGTAGTCTCAAAATTATACTCTTGTCCCTGTAATCCTTTAGAACAAACAAAGATCACTTTGTTGTTTGTTAACTTAATTTCTGTAACGGTATATTTTACTATGGATAAAAGCTGTATCCCACTAATAATAAATATTTTCACAATAAGGACTACACCTACAAATGCACCAACTAAATAACCTTTCTCCCCTGGCGGAGTAGATAAAGAATTTACAAATACGACAATTCCTAGTAGACCAAAAATTATTGGTACAAAAACAAATAAACTTTTCTTGATTTTCTTTATGAAATTTTCAAGAAAAAATAAGCCATCAGGGTTTATATTGAAAAAAAACATATTTTAATTAGTGCCATATTGATAAGCGCAATAAGTTAACAGTATTTAGGATAAAATTAGCGGCAGTACGTATGCTTTCATCTAGTACGTTTTAAATCTTTCTTTGCAGAGATAAGTGCATTTTCTCAACTTTACGAATAATCATTTAGAAAAGCATTTTGGATGCATCGTTATTTGTTTTTCTGACTTCTTGATTCAAGAATTTGTAATTGTAATCAAATTTTTTCTGCGCATTGACTATGGAGATATTGAGACTAAGTAGTATAAAAAACACGGTTGAAGTAATTAGAATTTGGTTGATTTTATCTGCACATAGATATAATACTATTATCGAAAACGTCACCTTTTATCTACAAATTATAGCTTATAGTTGCTCTGGAATGCGATATAATGAAATAACCTGAGGATTTTCCGACAAGTTATTTCATTAATTGGGAATTGTTTTAAGGTAATCTCTTGTACTCTAAACCCCTGTAAAATTAAACATCTTCTCTTCAATATCTACATCTCGGATTTCCTTATATCCCTCATTAAATTTTTTATCATCTGGAAATGCCTTAGAAAGATTGTTCATTATCTCTAAAGACTTTTTTCTTTCTCCCATTAAGAGATACGTATATGCATTTGACACAACACCGGCTACTTCTTTCTTGGATAATTTATTGCTAATTTTTATTTGTTCTTTTTCTAATGTATTTTTAATCAACCTGAAATCTTGCTCAGCAAGCTTTTGTTTTTTTATTCTATGATATATTATGCCTCTTCTTAAACGCATATCAATATCATTAGGATGACTATTTATCCATTCTGAACAAGCATCTATACCCCCTTGAGTATCCTTAAGCATTGAATAAGATCCGATTAGAACTTCATATGCTACTCGCCTATCGTTGCCTAGCTGGATTGATTTTTTTGCCAAAACAATACTTTGTTTGAGATTACTATTTTGTTGCGCTAGACTTCCATCGCCAATATCATACATTAAATGACTTGCTTGATTAAGTAATTTGCCAGCCTCCGCTTGTTTATCAATTGTATTCTGTCCATATGAAATATTTACAATAGAAATAAATAATATGGCTGTAAATAAAATCCTCATTTTTCTAAATTAATTGTGCAAATTTAAGGTTGCTTGTCCACTCTGGTTGGTATTAGTTAATAATAATCCTGCTGCGTCTCTAGTCGTTGTACCAAGTCTAATTTCAAATTTAACAGTTTGAGATCCATCAAACGAATTAGGTAAGATAATAGACCCATTTGTAGGTATCATATTAGGATCTGAGAATGACATACCATTTGTAGAATATTTTGAGTCATTTAAGCTAAATGAATTGTAATAGTTTCCATTTATATATACATTAACAGTACCATGAGCCTCTGGATTTGTTCCATCTGGTATTTTTACATTAAATCCAGCAGCTGCAATCCAATTTCCAGAAATGTCTTTAGCGACTCCTATACCACCTGTAGCAGTCATAGCTGCAATACTAATTCCTTGGTTTTCTTGTAAGTAAGCACCTACGCCATCAATAAAACCAAAACCTAAAGTCATTTCTTGGGAGATTGAAGAGGCTGTTAAAGGTCCAAATACAATTGATGGTACAGGCCCTGGGCCATTATTCCCGTTAGGATTTGAAGAAGAACTGTTATCCATTGAAGGAGTATTTCCAGCACCAGTAAATCCACCTAAACCATATCCACTATTAAATCCACTGTTTTTACCGTCACTTACATAGCCGCCTCCACCACCCAATGAACCTGTATAAACTGAATCCGGATCAATTGGTGGATCCTTTGGTGGGAATTTACCTCCCAATATGCTTTTTACTGACTCACGATCAAGTACTTCCATCTCTCTTTCTAACTCATCGAACGACAAATTTGTTGTTGTGTTTTTCATGTTTTTTTATTTTTCGGGTTACGTAGGTTAATCAGATGGCTAAAGGTATTATAAAATATATTATCATTTAATAATTTATAAATAAATAATTATACTTTAGTGCTCTCTATTGATTACCTATGACGTTAAGAAAATTTCCATCAGACAGGCAACTGGATATGATGGACTGTGGAC
The DNA here is from genome assembly GCF_040547305.1 of Pedobacter sp. UYP1. NCBI lineage: Bacteria > Pseudomonadati > Bacteroidota > Sphingobacteriia > Sphingobacteriales > Sphingobacteriaceae > Pedobacter > Pedobacter sp. UYP1. The sequence continues at coordinate 225,222 of NZ_JBEPPL010000005.1, forward strand.
CTGCCTGCCTGAAAATGATAGCCAAGTACCATGGTAAATTTTACTCCCTTCAATACCTGCGGGATAAATGCGGGATTACTAAAGAGGGTATTTCTTTTCTGGATCTGAGTCATGCTGCGGAAAGCATAGGTTTACGTACCTTATCTCTAAAATGCAGTATTGAAGACTTGCAATACAAAATTCCTCTTCCAGTGATCATTCATTGGGACAATAGCCATTTTATCATTGTTTACAGAGTAACACCTAAACATATTTATGTATCAGATCCCGGAAGGGGGCATCTGAAATACAAAGTAAAGGAATTTGCTGATAAATGGCTTGAACAAGGAAAGCCAAAAGGAGTTTTAATGGCGATAGAGCCACAGGCTGATTTCTATCAACGACAACCCAATGAGAAAAGAGACCGGAGAAAAACACTAAGTCATTTTTTAAGCTATTTCGCACCTTATAAAAAGAGCTTTATAAATCTGTTTATCGTGATGCTGCTCGTTACGATACTTCAGGGATTTTTACCTTTTATTGCCAAGTCAGTTATAGATGTTGGTATCCAAACACATGACCTGGACTTTATCAATATAGTTCTCCTTGCTAACGTGGCAATTTATATCAGTATCCTTCTTTCCAATATCGTGCGGGATTGGATTATGCTGCATGTTACTTCCAGAATTGATATTGCGTTAATTTCTGATTACCTGATTAAGCTCATGCTGTTGCCAATTACCTTCTTTGAAAATAAGCAGACTGGTGATATCTTACAAAGAGCACAGGATCACGAACGTATCCGAAGCTTCATCATGAATAATTCGCTTAATATGGTTTTTTCCATTTTAACCTTTTTTGTTTTTGGTGTTATTTTATTCATATACAATACCCTGATTTTTGGAATTTTCTTAGCAGGAAGTGTATTATATGTGCTATGGGTCGTTGCTTTTTTAAAAGTAAGAAAGAAGTTAGATTGGGAATATTTTGAACTGGTGAGTAAGAATCAGAGTTACTGGGTAGAAACTATCGGAGCAATACAAGATATCAAGATCAATAACTACGAGAAATCAAAAAGGTGGAAATGGGAAGATATACAAGCAAGGTTATATAAAGTAAACCTCAGAGTGCTAAATGTGACCAATACCCAAAACCTTGGCGCGCAGTTTATAGATAGTCTGAAAAATCTATTTATTACTTTTTTCTGTGCTAAGGCTGTAATCAAAGGTGAAATGACTTTTGGGGTGATGATTTCAACTCAGTTTATTATTGGGATGCTCAACGGGCCTGTGGTGCAGTTTATACAATTTATCATTTCATTTCAATTTGCACAGATAAGTTTTCTCCGTCTGAATGAGATTCATCAATTGGAAGATGAACACGAAAATGTAGGTTCAAATGCTATTGATTTACCAGAGAACAAAAGCCTGATTCTGAATAATGTGTCTTTTCAATATACCCCTACTGGCCCGGTGATACTCAAAGGAATACGCTTATTGATTCCCGAAGGAAAAGTAACAGCTATTGTAGGTGATAGCGGTTGTGGGAAATCGACTTTACTTAAACTATTGCTGAGGCTCTATAAACCATCCTATGGCGACATACAGATAGGCAATATGAATGTGAACAATATTAGCTTAAAGCAATGGCGTGACAAATGCGGTGCGGTTATGCAGGATGGGAAAATATTTAATGATACTATATTGAATAATATTGTCCTGGATGATGAGAAAATAGACTACTCCAAACTAAAAAAAGCCTTAGAGACAGCAAACATTGCCTCCGAGATAGAGCAGTTGCCGCTTGGTTATCAGACAGTGATGGGCGAGCAGGGAAGAGGGCTTAGCGGAGGCCAAAAACAACGTGTTTTAATTGCCAGGGCACTCTATAAAAATCCGGATTATTTGTTTTTCGATGAGGCGACTAATTCACTGGACACCTTAAATGAACAGAAAATAGTCAATGCACTTGATGATGTTTTTAAAGAAAAAACGGTTATCGTTGTCGCTCACAGGTTAAGTACGATACGCAAAGCAGATCAGATTGTTGTCATGCAGGCTGGTATGGTGGTTGAAATTGGCAATCATGAGCTATTGATGCAAAGTAAAGGCAGGTATTTTCAACTCGTACAATCACAAATGGAATTAACTGCTATAGATACTCCACCTATTCCATTAATTACGGAAAACAATTAAGCAGGCGCATCCGGTTTTTTCCCACTAATTGATCAAACACAAATGAACGAAGAAGAAATATATCACTCCAATCAGCGTACAGAACAAGTACAGGATATTATAGAACGTATGCCCATAAGATTTGGATTCTGGGTAAGCTTAATAGTCCTGTTTATATTTATCATGTTGCTTCTTTTCGGCTGGTTAGTACGCTATCCGGACGTTGTAACAGGACAAATTGTTATCAATGCAAATAATGCGCCTTTAAAGCTCATCGCGAACAACAGTGGCAAGCTAAAGCTGAACGGAGTGAAGTCTATGGATCAGATCAAAGAGGGGCAGGTGATCGCTTATATTGAAAATCCTACACGGTTAGAAAATGTTCTTTTGATCGAGCGTATCCTTAAAGACTATAATCCCAATGCAGATACAATTACGCGTGTTTTTGCAAAACTACCACCCAATTTTTCCATGGGTGACCTGAATATAAAGTATTATTCTTTTGTCAATAGCTTGCAAAACTACATTAACTACAGGGACAATAAACTGATGGACAAACAAGATTCTAATTTAAGAATCCTGCAATCAGAACAAAGGAATGCAATTACATCCGCAGAGAAACGTGTAGAGATGAGTATCAATAATTTAAAATATGTTTACAAATCTTATTGGCGTGATTCTTTACTTTTTATTAAAAAAGTCATTAGTGAATCTGAGTTTGACAAAACTAACCTGAGCTACATTGCGGCCAAAGATGGGTATCAGTTTTCTTTAAATAACATGATTAATGCGAAGCAATCGGAACAGCAGACCGGTGGTAAAAGACAAGAACTTTCAGTTCAGAAACCTGAAAAACAGATTGAATTGCGCATGGCGGTTATTTCGGCATTTAATGACCTCCAGGATAATATTAAAAGCTGGGAGCAGAAATATATTTTCAGGTCTCCTTTTTCCGGGAAAGTTCAGTTCCTGAAATTTTACACAGATGATCAGTTCATTACAAGTGGTGAACCTGTATTTACGATTGTTGCTAAAGAAGAAAAGGCGCTAGGGCAAGTCTCATTACCGGCTATAGGCTCAGGTAAGATTAAAATCGGACAAGAGGTAATTGTGAAATTGGATAACTTCCCTTATATGGAATATGGATCAATCAAAGGACGGGTAAATTCTATCTCATTGACAACTAATATCACTAAAACTGAAAATAGTAATATTGATACCTATATGGTGCTGGTCGATTTTCCCGATCAGTTAAAAACCAATTATGGGAAAGAGTTAGACTTTAGGGCGGAAGCTAAAGGCACAGCTGAAATTATTACGAATGACAGGCGTTTAGTACAAAGGTTTTTTGACAACTTAAAGTATGTATTAAATAAGTAAGTTCTATTCCCTTAATCATACAAATAAGTCCTCTTAAACTTCAGGTCTGATAATTTGACATACCCGAAAAGTTGTTTCCCATTTGACATCATGGTCGCAAAACCCCAGTCTCCTTCATAAAGTTCTTCGATATTAATGACCTCAGGTGTATTCGCATAACCTTTCTTTCTTGATTTGTCATCTGGTTTGCTGTAGAAATAGCAAATATCTGCGGAAACAATATATTCCCCGGTCACATTATCCGCAATCTTGACATAAATGCCATTGAAACGATCTGTGAGTTGATAATTATCGCAATCCTGAAAATTTGCTGCTAATGAATCTTTGAGAAACGTGAGAGATACTTTGCATATTAATGATTTTTTATCTGCCTTGATGGTGGTTTTATTATCTGTCAATATTCCTGTCCCTGTAAACTGACCATAGGTTCCAGCTTTGTTGTTCCAGTTAGCAAGAATATTTATTTCCACCTGATCGTCGGTTCTCCTGACTGATATATTACTCGAAGTACCATTCTCCTTATTTGTTAATTTATAAGTAGCCGACTGAGAGAATATTTTTTGCGAAGAGAATAAAAGGACGATGAAAAAGATATATTTCATTAATTATTAATATATAATTTAATTTTTTATTCTGATTAGCTATAACAAGTACTGCTACCCATATGTTTTGAAGAATGACTTTTATTTTTTGAACAGTTTAGTTAGATTGGGCATTATGAATATAACAATAAGAGAAATTCAGCCAAAGGATAATGCTGCAATGGCAGTAATTCTAAAAACAAGTCTGGAAGAGTTTGGTCTGAATATTCCAGGAACAGCTTATTTTGATGAGAGTACAAATCATTTATATGAATCTTTTCTTGTGGCAGGCAGTAAATATTTTGTTGCTGAACAGGGAAACGAAATTTTGGGTGGAGTAGGGTTGTACCCTTCAAATGGACTGCCTGAAGATACAGTTGAACTGGTAAAAATGTACTTGGCACCAGCACACAGAGGTAAGGGATTAGGTAAAATATTGATGCAAAAATGTATTGCGCTGGCAGAAGAACTGGGCTATAAAAATATTTATCTTGAATCCATGCCTGAACTTTCTGCTGCGGTTTCTGCTTATGAGAAATTGGGCTTTAAACTATTGGATAAGCCAATTGGTAACACAGGACATTATTCCTGTTCCATCTGGATGTTATACCAAGTAGTTCCCCGCTAAATCTGCTGACCTTATTTTAGTCAATTGATTAATTTTTTTTCTAAGTATTTGTTTATTAATTTAATGAATAAATTGAACGGGGTTTTGATATACATGATGAATTGTTCATCCCGGTATGTTTAAAGCCTTTTTTGAGTTAAGGGAACCTAAATAAGGTATGTTGTTCATTTTATGTAATATGAATAGATAAAGTAAATGGCACGCTTATAGACTATTTAATTAATAGTGTAATATAATACGCGATTATTTAAATAGATACTTAATCACAAGCTATGCTTCTACTCATTGTAGTCTTCCCTATAAAGACAAATCCCCTTTCTGTAATTAGTATTGCCAGTAGCCAGGAAAAAGAATTAATCAAAGATCTGAAATTAATGAATATAAGAGCATTCTCTTTCTTATATCAGCAGTATTCATCAGCACTGTTATCCATTATCATAAAGATTGTGAAATCCAGAGAAACAGCAGAAGATGTTTTACAGGAAACCTTTTCGAAAGTGGCATCGAGAATTGACCAGTATGATGAAACTAAAGGCAGATTATTTACCTGGATGGCGAGGATTGCAAGAAATAAAGCCCTGGACCAGATAAAGGCACGCGGATCGGCTAACAGTGCCAAAAACATAAAAATAGAGGAAATCATGGATCTGGTGGAAATGAATTACGTCTGTTATTACAATCCTGATACTATAGGGATCGGACAATTGACTACCACATTAAACCCTTTTCAGAAAGAAGTGCTGGATCTGGTTTATTTTCAAGGCTACTCCCATGCTGAAACTGCTAAGCTCCTTAATATTCCAATTGGTACAGTTAAGACCAGAATAAGGATTTCTATCTTGACATTAAGAAAATACTTTACTGTACCGCTGGTGTTTGATTTATAATAACACCTTTAAAAAAAATAATAGATAAAGTGCTCATTAAAATCTACTCATCGAATTTTAATGGAATTCTAATTTAAACTATCCAATATTCTTTAACTCCTATAGCTATGAAATTTAAAACTCATACTTATGAAAAAGATCGCAAAAATTAGTCTTTTGTTTTTAGCAATGACTTTTGCCAGAACAGCTGCATTTGCGCAGATTAGTGTAGGCATTAACATATCTGCAAGAATTGCTCCGCCAACACTCCCGGTTTATTCACAACCTCCTTGTCCGGCAGATGGTTATTTATGGACTCCAGGTTACTGGGCTTATGACGACGCTGATGGTTATTACTGGGTTCCGGGTGTATGGGTGCACCCACCACGTGCAGGTGTATTATGGACGCCTGCGTATTGGGGCTTTGACGGTGGGGTCTATAGCTTTCACTCTGGCTACTGGGGCTCTCATATTGGCTTTTACGGCGGTATAAATTATGGCTTTGGTTATGGTGGTTCAGGTTTTTATGGCGGAAGATGGGAGGGAGGATCCTACAGGTATAATACAGCCATCACCAATGTAAATACTACTGTCGTTCATAATACCTATATCAATAAGACGGTAATCAATAACAATACAGTAAATAACAACCGTACAAGCTTTAATGGCCAGGGAGGTGTAAATGTTCAGCCACGTGAAGAAGAACGCAGGGCAATGAACGAAAGCCATATACAGCCAACTGCCTCTCAATTATCTCATCAGCAATCGGCAGGTAAGGATCATAATCAGTTCGCTAATGTAAATCATGGTAAGCCTGGAAATCCAGCAATGGAAAGAATACATCACAATGGAGGAATGAACAACCATCAGGCGAATGAGAATAATCCAATGAAAAATGACAGGCAGGTTAATGGAGACAATGCGATGAAAGGTGATAAACTGGCTAATGGTGCTAAATCACCTCAGCAATGGCATCCTGGAATTAACAGGCATCCAAATGCTATGCAACAACAGCTACAACAACCAAATCATGTGCAGCAGCCACATCCTAATCAACAACATCGTATGCAACAACCTCATCCGCAACATGAAGGTCATCAGCCTCATGAAGGTAACCCACACCGGGAAGAAAAAGAACATAGGTAACATTAAAAAGGCCTCTTATATGCATATAAGAGGCCTTTTTAATGTTATTCAGATAATAACCTGATTTCATGATCACCGATGGTAATCAAACGCTCTTTGTAAAGCGCGCCTGTTGTTTTCTTGAAAGCTTTTTTGCTGATCTTCAATAGGTCATAAACCTCTTCCGGGGAACTTTTATCACCTAAAGCGATCAGGCCCTGGTTTTCTTCCAGCATTTTAATCAGAACTTCCTTAGTATCCAGAATATGACCATAACCCATAGGCTGTAAACTCAGGTCAATCTTTCCTTCTACTCTAACCTTTTTAATCCATCCTTTTCTTACTTCTCCAGGATTAAGCTGATCAAATAATTCATTCTGATATAATAATCCTATATACTTATTATCAACAATTGCGTTGTAACCTAAATCACTCCGGTCTGCAATTAATAAGCTTACTTCATCACCTTCTTCAAAATTGATTTCTTCTTCTTCCACATAATTCGTTAATCTGGATGAAGCCACCATACGGTCATTGCTATCATCAAGGAAAACATAAACTACATGTTTATCACCCTTGAACATCGGGCGTTTTTGTTCCTTTTCAGGTACATATACATCTTTATCGATACCGATATCCATGAAAACACCATTCTCACCATCTTCAACAACAGTCAGGTAAGCAAAATCGCCTACACAAGCCAGAGGTTTTTGTGTGGTTGCATGAAGTTTTCCATCTTTATGCATGTAAATAAAAACATTGATATTATCTCCAATTTCCGCATCCTTAGGAACGTGGTTGTAGGGCAATAGCGCTTCCTTATCGCCATCAGACAGTATTAGTCCTGATTCTGTCTTGTTTATAATTCTTAACTCGTTGTATTGTCCTATCTGTATCATTGGTATTTCTTAATATTCAATCTGCAAAGGTAGCAATATCAGCAAGAATATGAGAACATCTTTCCACTACATGTGTTATAAATATATCATTAAACCCTGATCATAAACCGATATAAAGAATGAACGACCCAATTATTCCTCCATTGAAAACTGCCTTTCCACCAATTGTTGATCAAAACTGTAAGGTACTGTTACTGGGCACTATGCCTGGTGACCGATCGCTAAGTCTTCAGCAATACTACGGTCATGGAGGTAATCATTTCTGGAAATTGATCTATACACTTTTTCAGCAACCCGTTGAAGCGGAATATGAGGCCAGGAAAAGATTCTTGCTCGATCATGGAATTGCATTATGGGATGTGCTGGAATCCTGTACCTGCGAAGGTAGCCTGGATAGTAATATTAAGAATGAAGTAGTCAATGACTTTGCGGCCTTTTACCAGCAATATCCCGCTATCACAGAAATATTTTTTGATAGCAGGAAAGCAGAACAATTTTATCTTAAGCACGTAAAGAAAAGTGAGGATAAGAATTATCATTTGTTACCCTCTCCAAGCCGTGCAAATGCCTCAAAAACATTTGAACAAAAGTTGGAGCTATGGAAGGAGCTTCTGCCTTATGTTAAATTATAAGAAGCAATAATTTAACGATTTAAATATAAACTCCTTCTTATATTTGCGGTATAAATGAAGGATACAATCACTAAAAACAAACACAGAATATATCTAAGTCTCTTTTTCTTTATGTCCGGATTCAGTTTTGCAACCTGGGCATCAAGAATTCCAACTATCAAAATGGCCTTTGGCTTTAATGAGGCTGAACTCGGGACGATCTTACTGGCTATGCCAATCGGCTCTTTAATCGGTCTGCCAATATCGGGCTGGCTGGTTTCCAAATACAATAGCCGTGTTCCCCTTGCTGTTGGCTATGGCTTAAATGCGGTTGCACTGGCAATTATCGGATTTTCTCAAAACACCTTTAGTCTGGTTGTTGCGGTTGTCTTGTTTGCTTTTACGACACGAATTTTTAATATTTCAGTCAATACACAGGCTATTACACTGCAAAAGCAATTCAGTCAAAAAATTATTGGCTCTTTTCACGGCTTCTGGAGTACCGGCGGAATTGCCGGAGTCGCATTTTCGACACTGTTGCTGACCTACAATGTTTCCCTGCACATGCACTTATTGATTGTAGCGATCATGTGCTTAGTGATTACCTGTTATTCTTATCAGTTTTTGTTAAAAGGAGACCGGTCTGAAAAGGGTAATAAAATTATTGTAGGTAAGCCTGATCCTTATATTCTATATCTCGGATTTATCATCTTTTTTGCTGCGATATGTGAAGGAGGAATGTTTGACTGGAGTGGGATTTACTTCCAGGAAGTACTACATGTAGAAATCTTTACTTATGGCTATTTAATCTTCATGACCTTTATGGCGGCCTCAAGATTCTTGTCCGATCTGATCATTTCAAGAATTGGAATGCCAGCGACCTTTTTGATGTGTGCATTCCTTGTTGTTTCGGGAATTTCGCTTGCTATTATTGTACCGCAGTTCTGGCCAGCTATGATTGGGTTTTCGATGGTTGGCTTTGGTACAGCTGCAGTGGTGCCTATGAGTTATGCTTTAGCAGGTGCTTCCAGCAAATATTCGCCAGGAATGGCTATCTCAATTATTGCCACTTATGCAATTACCGGAATGTTGCTTGGACCGCCGATTATAGGATACCTTGCACACGCTTTCGGGCTGAGAGTCGCATTTATTATTTTTGGTTTCAGCGGATTAATGCTGATACCGATTTCGCAGTTATTCTTCAGGTATCAGAAGAAAATGACGACTATGTCCGAGAAACCAGAGTAGCAAAATAGAATAGAATAGAATAGAATAGAATAGAATAGAATAGCAAAATAGAATAGAAAATCAGTATAGTAGCCTAAGGAAATATAACCCAGGAGAACTGAATAATTTAACTAAAATATATGGATCAGCTCATTGATAACGTCAAGCAAGTCAGAACAAATTTTATTGAAAGTATAGGCGGTTTATCAGCCGAACAATTAAATAAAATACCAGAAGGGTTTAATAATAACATCATCTGGAATATGGCACATCTGGTTGCTGCTCATCAGGGAATCTCTTACCTCAGAGCAGGACTGGAAACTTTCGTGGACAAAGAATTTTATCTGAGTTATACCGGAGGAACCAAACCAAATGGCATTGTTTCTGAAGAAAAAATTGCGGAGATCAAGTCCTTATTAATCACTACACTCGATCAATTTAAAGTTGACTATCATAATCGGATATTTGATAACTATAAAGGATGGACTACCCGTTATGGTGTTAATTTGAACAGTATTGACGATGCAACAAACTTCCTTAGTTTCCACGAAGGCATGCACTTAGGCTACATTATGGCGCTAAAAAGATTAATCTTAAAAAATATTTAAAGTCATACATAATAATATCAAATTATAAACGTCTATATATTTGAGAGCGTTAATTTAGATGGCGGGGATACTGCGAGAGTGGGGTCCCCGCTTCTTTTTAGACAAATATTTTTATGGCAAACTTCGCAGAAATTATTAATTCAGATAAACCAGTATTGGTAGATTTCTCTGCCGAATGGTGTGGCCCTTGTAAAATGATGGCTCCGATCCTGCAACAACTTAAAGGGATGCTGGGGGACCGGGCAACAATTTTAAAAGTTGACGTCGATAAAAATCAGGCAGTTTCCAGTAAATATCAAATTCAGGGTGTACCTACTTTAATCCTTTTCAAAAATGGAGAGATCAAATGGAGGCAGTCTGGCGTAATTCCTGCAAATCAGTTACAAGGAATTATAGAAAGACATTTATAGAAATACACACATAACGCTTATAATTCTTTAGCCTTGTATCTTCTTAAATCTATGTCTGTAACATAGAAATAACCTTGTGCATTTCCAGATACATTACCTTGTGCATTTACCGGCACACTGGAAAAAAGACCGCTCCAGTCCGTTTCCAGGAAAACATCATAGAGATACCTCGCATATCCTTTGGAAAGAGAGAATTTGTAAATGGTAATCACATCCTCGCTCAGTAAATTAAAATCGCGTTTAAGATTGTTCAGTGGATATAAAGAGTTAGGCGAACCCAGAAAGTGGGTGTAATTATAATACTGTATCCCATCAAACTTTGAAGGATTCCATACCGGTATTCCCGTATAATTTATCCACCATTTATTAGGATTCAGATAGCCAAAAGTATGTTTTGGTATAGTTCCATCATAAGAACCGCTGCTATTGATTTTTACCTTTAATGGTAAAAAGTCATCTACAATATTAACCACCTGCCTTAATGTATCAACTGCTGTATAAGTTTTACTGTTATAGGTAATAGTCAGTGTATAAGCCTTATTGTAATTTGGGCTATTGTTATTTGTTGCAGAATATAAACCGGGCGTTGCTGTTTCTTTGAAAATGATATCCGTTTTACTATCATTTACGGTGATTACTGCCTTTGAAATTGCTGCTGGCATTGCGCCCAGTGCTAAAGAAGGTTTACTCAGCTTAATATACTGAGTTTTTGTTAACGTATTAATCCCCCCTTCCACAGCAAGATCATATTGATGTTTAGGATTATCAAACGAAATCTTATCATTCTTTTTACAAGCACTAAGCAGCGCTGTACAGAAAAACAAAATGTGGAGATAATGCTGCGTTTTCATATTAGAGTTTAAAACTGTATGAAATCCATGGAGAAACACCAAACGCATATTCCAGCGAACTTTTCTGGTCAATTGAAGAGTCCGTGGTTAAATGATAATATAAAGGATTTTTTCTATCGTATAAATTGTATATCCCTACAGAAAGCGTACTTGATAAAGCTCTTTTTCTGGATAATGGAGTTTGAAAATGATACTGACCTGAAATATCCAGTCTGCTGAAATCAGGGAATCTAGAAGTATTCCTGCCCTCGTAAATAGGAACATTGATTCCGTCATGCTGATAATAACCAACTGGCAACGTTAACGGCCTGCCAGTCGCATAAGTGAAAAATGCCTGAACAGAAAACTTTGTGTCGAAAAGATAAGAGGCACTCAGTTTCACCTCATGTGGAATATCATAATTTGCGGCAAACCTGTTTCCATCATTAATACCCTGGATCGTTCTGAAAGCCCTTGAATAAGTGTAGGCCAGACTGCCCGTTAACTTTCCAGTTGTTTTATTAATCTCCACCTCAACCCCGTAAACATCAGATTTGCCTGCCTTGAGCTGATTTCTGATATCAGGATTTTGAATAATCTGTGCATGACCGGTCAAATCCAGCTGATTATGTAATTTCTTATAATATGCACTTAAAGAAAAGAAGAAGCCATTTGGTGAATAATTATAGCCTGTTGAAAATAAATCTGAACGTTGTGGGGCAATGGTCGCAGAAGCAGGAACCCAAGGTTCCAGAGAAGAAAATGCCAATGTACTATTTTGCACCAGCTGCAGATATTGAAAACTACGGTTATAAGTAATGAACAGCCGCTTTTTATCATTTAATAAGTAACTTATATTGACTCTCGGCTCCGGGTTGATAAATGTCTTATAATCATTTTGCTTTACTCTGTTTCCCTGCGGATCAAAAACATCAAGGCGTTCCTCTGCATTCTGAAACAGTCCCAGGCGCAGGCCATAATTCAGCGTAAAAGAATTGTCAAAGGAAATCTCCTGATTATAATAAAGAGCAGATTCTACAGATTTATCTTTTGCGATATTAAACTCGTTGCTTTCCTTGTTTTTTGTCTGCCCGGGTGTAAACTGGTGGTAAGTAGTTGAAATTCCGAATTTGACCAGGTTAACGGGACTGCTGTAAAAAGTGTAATCTGCCTTAACGGTGATATCCCTTACTCCAGTACTCCATTGACTTTTCTGCGACAGGGTATCTGAATTCAAATCCAGCAGGTTACTATAATTACTGTAAATTGCTGAAGCATTCATAAACAACCTGGAATTAAAAATATGATTCCATCTTAAAGTAGAGGTCAGATTACCCCAGTCATTACGGAATGAGTTTTCTGAAAGCAGCCTGTCCTGACCAGCATATACCGAATAAAACACACTGTTATTTTTATTGATCCTGTAGTTTGCCTTGGCATTGATATCGTAATAAATAGAATTCGGGTTAAATAATTTAAACTTACTTCTAAAAACATCAAGCAAGCTCCTTCTGACGGCAAAAATAAATGAGCCTTTATCTTTGACAATAGGGCCTTCTGCTGAAATCCTGGCCGACAGCATATTAATTCCCCCATTGACATGAAATTCCTTGTTATTTCCTTCAGCCATACGGTTCACAATAACAGAAGAAAGTCTTCCACCAAAATTAGCCGGAATGTAATCTTTATAGACCTGAATATTATTGATGGCATCCGGGTTGAAAACAGAAACCAGCCCATACAAATGTGAAGGATTATAAACCACTGCTTCATCTAGTAAAATCAGGTTCTGGTCTGAATTTCCACCCCGTATAAACAAGCCTGAACTTCCTTCAGAAATCGATTTTATACCATTTTGCATCTGTAAAGCCTTGATAACATCAGTTTCACCAGCATAATAAGTTTTCATATCTAACGCCGAAGGACTGTAATCCTGTTGATTCTGTAAGATTGGATTTGGTGTAACTGTTTGTTTAATCTCTACTTCAGGTAGTGACTTGGTTTGTGCAGACAACTCGGCTTCCAGCTCTGTATTTTCAGTCAGATGAATAGTTTTTCGCTCAGTTTCGTAACCCAGATTAGAAATAAGTACCTCATAATTCCCTTTGGGTACACTTAGCGAATAAAAACCATATTGATTGGTGACTACACCCACCTTGAGTTTTGGAATGAATAGCGTAGCACCAATTAACTCTTCCCCATCTTCCTCATTACGTATATGCCCATGAATCGTAAAGATATCAGGTCTTGATTTTGTAATTACGATGTTATTTCCAATCAGATTAAATGTTAGGGAAGTGCCCTTGAAAACCTTTTTTAAGACCGATGACATTGGTGTATTTACGAAATGCATATCAGCTATCTGATAAGCTCCGAGTAAGTCAGACTCATAAGAAAAAGTTACGGCATAATTTGCCTGTAACTTAGAAAGTACACTGACCAGAGCACCAGCTTTTAGATCAATACTAACCTGATGTTCGAGAATTGTTTTTTTTTGCGCACAAAGCTTGCCCGTTTGTAATAAACATACAGAAAGAAGCAATGCAAAAACCTTATTTAACATACATCATTTACCAGGGAACAGAAGCGGGTTGGAAATTTAGTTATTTTTCGGCTAAAATATAACTTCCTTCTTCATTAATGACCTGACATTGTAAAGTTGCGGCAATAACTTTTAATGCACTGTCTGGTGTCTGGTAATGTAAATGTGCGGTTAACTTTCGGTTTTCAAGACTGTCTCCATCAATGGTGATAGAATTTTTATAGACCCTGCTTAGTTGTTTAACTACTTCATCAAGAGGGGTCTCAGTGAAGATGAACTCTTTATTTAACCACGATTTATAATTGATATCTGTGTTTTTCTCCGCGGTAAGTTTTCCGGTGGCAGAAGAATAACGGCCAGTTGTTCCAACAGTCAGAAGTACGGATTTCGAGGCTAGTGGCTGCTGTAAGGCAACTTGTCCTTCCTCAACAGTCAATACGATATCGCGATTACGTTTAGAAATATTAAAACTTGTTCCCAGATCCAAAGCATGTACATCGCCAAGGTCTATCAGGAATGGATATTTAGTCTGATGGATAACTTTAACAAAAATTTCTCCATTTAATAACTGAACTCTTCTATTTGTTTTAAAACTACCAGCAGCATATTTTATCGTTGCACCGCTGTTAAGCTGTACCGATGTGCCGTCAGGTAATGTGATCGTTTTAGCGGCAGCGCTCTGTTCATTGCTAACCACTGTATAAGTATTCTTATTAATGAAATAATAACCTAAAGAAACAACAAGCAATACAGATGCAGCGATGCCATACCAGATTTTAGTATGCGTATTTCTTTCTTTTTGTTTCCATGCATATTCCAGGTTATCAATTTTATAGTCCAGACTTTCCCAGGAAGATTCGGTCGTATAAGGTTCAGTATTGTATAGTTGATTAATATTTTGCTCAACCTGAACAAATCCCTGGTATGTCTTCTCATTTTGGTCACTTGCAGCCCTCCAATTCTCCAGTAGGATCTTATGCGCCGGACTGATAGTCTCTTCGAGATCATCAAGAATCAAGGAGTAAATAAACTGTTCGTTACTTTCAAATGCTTTCATAGTATAATTTGTACTGGCGCTAATATTTATAAAGTATCAGAAGCAGCAATAGTAAAGTTTGCTGTTGTTTTTCCAATAGTTCTCTCAATTTCTGGAAACCGTAGGTCAAATGATTTTTAACTGTTTTAATAGATATATTCATTTGTCTTGCGATTTCCTGTTGTTTTAATTTTCCAAAACGGCTTAAATACATCACCTCCCTACATTTTGGAGGCAAAATAGCCATTGCATCCTCCAGGCTGTTCAGCAAAGACTCTTTTTTGTCCCGCTGTTCATTTTCAGCGTCCGGATCACTTTCCACTACCAGGTAGGCATTTTGCTTTCCATTGTTAATTTTCTCTTTCTTAATGAAGTTCAGAGAAGAGTTAATCACTGCCCTGGACAAATAGCTTTTAATGGAATACTCAACGTTAAGTTGTCCGGCTATTTTCCAGATTGTCAAAAACACATCATGTACAATTTCTTCAGCAACCGGTGCTTGTCCAACATATCGGTAGGCTAGTGCAAACAACTGTCTGTAATGCTGTTTATACAGTTTTTCAAAGGCTTTTCGATCATGCGTTTTCAGCGCGGCAATCAATGCCCTTTCTTCATCCGGAAGAGAGTGTTTTTGTTCCTCGCTCATCCGGTCACTATTTTTGCTTCAAAGTCAGACCTCCTGAAATATCAGGAGTATCAGACACCGTATTCATGGCTACAAACCATAATCCTTTTAATAGATTTCGTTCCTGCAGTGGGTTTAAACTAAGCCTGCCGGTAATTTCCAATGCGGAGATTTGTCCATTGCTTTTGTAAATCTCCTTAACCAGTTCTCCAACTGATCCCTTTATGCCGCTTCTCAGCGTGATGATTGTGGGTGCAATTTTCTCAAAATTAAGTGTATAGGTCAATTGCTTGGTACCTTCATCGTATGTCCCTTTTAAAATACCTGTGCCTTCGGCATTTGTATTTGTTCCTTTTTTATCAATTCTGGCCGTGATGATATAACTTTTTACTGGTGGGTTAATTTTCGTTTCCCCAGTTGATGGCTCTTTTTTGCAGGATGTTTGCAATACGACCATCAAAATTAAAATCGTCCCTAAAACCTTATATAAGCTTGATTTCCTAAACCTCATTCCATTTAATACAGGAGGCTAAAATACTAATTATAGCTTAAACGTATTGTTAATTAAATCTAAATGTTCTCATACTCAGGAACCCATATTCCAAAGAGCGTTTACTATGGAAATTCTTATAATAACCCAATAATGTGAATAAGACATATTTTCTTGTCTTTAGTTTAATCCAAATATTATCTTCTGATAATTCGTGAGCGGTTTTTTCGGCATTAACCTGATATATTTCCGCTTCAGCAACCGAAAGTGCTTTGGTGTATGGCTTATAAATGTGCCTGGCTACCTTACGATGCAAATAATAACCCGGCGAAGATAAGCGATAAGCATCACCTGTAATGTATTGAAAATCATGGAAATGATAAAAAACAAGATCAAATGAAGTGTGTGTGTCCAATTCTCTGCCCTTAATTTGCTTCTCTTTAGTCGTAAATTCATACTGCTGTACATTCCACGGTGCAACTCCGCCCCCAATATTTTTTAATACATGGACAGTATCAAAACGGGTAGTCCAATCATCAAGATACTTCTGGTCACCAAATTTATTGTCTTCGAAACGATTAAAACACCACGTTATACAGGCATCAACCCACCAGTTCAAGACCTCCATACCTGCTTTTGTATTTTTAAAAGTCATGAATTGAACACAATAAAGACCACTTGTTACTGATTGATCGTAACATGGGGTATATCTGTGTTCTGTGATCAGCACCGATTTTTCACCCATTTCATCTACTAAGCAAGCTGGATTACTGAAGAACAAAAGATCTGCATCAATATAAGTACAATGATCCAAAGCATATTTTTCAATACAATATTTAATAGTAGAAGATGCACAAGTCCAGCAATATTCTCCTGCAGTACGATCGTCTTTTATAGCCAGTAATCGATCATTTTCAAAGGTATATAAGCTAATAATACTTGCGTTTTTAAGGGCCATTTTCGTAAGCACATCAAAGCAATAATCATCAAAAGCGAAAATATACAAATGGAAATCCTCAGCGTGTTGTTCTAGTGAATTGTACATTGCAATTCCACGGGAAAGATAAGTTGTGTTAAATAAGGTGCAAAATTTAAGCATGTTTTGATTTATTTACGAAGTAAAATCCTTTGTTGTAGCCAGTTGGTTGTTGGTCAATAGAGAGCACTGTTTCGCCTTCTACATAAGAAGGGAATTCGCAGATCTTGTTATAATTGGTGGTGAAATGATTTAAAAAACCGTCTTCCTGAAAAAACCACGAAGGGTAAGCTGCTTTATAAATTTCGGGAGGTACAATTTGTAAAGTCAGCCGGTCTTGCTTGCCTTGATGAAAAGCAGTACGATCAAAAACCAGGAAATCGAAGTTATAAGCTGCTAACGCTTTAAGGAAGAGATGTGGTTCCTGCAGGTATTGAACAGAACCTGACAGCAAAACCAAGTCTGGTTTCTGAACTTGCAGACAAGCCTCAATGGATGGATAAAATTTTAAATGGTCATCTTCAAAATGTTCTTTTCCAGCAGTTACATAATGTTCCTGCTCTACAATATTCCAGCTGGCGATCGCTGTCCCAACCATGTTTTTAGTCTGAAAATAAGTACTACCTAATGATCCGCCAAAATCTATAATGTGAAGGGGTCTTTGAAGCTGGGCGGCACTTTTGAATAAGCAAGTTAATAAGGGAAATGGATGTTCGATTTTATCAGACAGAACTGAATCTCGTTCGTAAATGGCAGTGCCATTTTTAACTTGTAATAAGGCATTTCTGGTTTTGTCCAGTATGCTGGCCTCGCTGTAACCGCCTATAGAATCGATTAAATCATTCCAATTGGAATAATTTCCAGACCAGCCGTAAGATAGTTTTTTAGATTTTGAAGAAAATAATTTGAACATTACAGGTTTTGAATAATCGATTTTTCATAAGCATGACAACCGATTATTCAAAAAGTCCTATATGGAATTCAGAATTATTTTTTATTTAAAGGTGGCGTTGCACCAGGGTAATCTCAAAGGTAGTGCCTGCTCCGATTTCCGAATAAATGTCAAAATTTCCATGTAAGCTATTGACAAGGTGTTTAACCAATGATAGTCCAAATCCATAGCCCTTTTCGCCAACAGTACCGTCTGTTGTGGCAGTTTTTCCTTCCATAATACAGTTGATTGTATCTTCATCCATACCCACGCCCGAATCTTCAACTTTGATTTTTAATTTATGCTGACCAACATCTACTTCAAGATCGAGGTTTACGATGACCGTACCATCTTGTGGCGTAAATTTCATCGCATTGGATATCAGATTTCCTGTAATCTGGAGCAGCTTATTTTTAATGAAAGGAATATGTTCGTTCTTTTCATTGATATTAATCTGAAAAGTAATGTTTTTGTTCAACGACTGTGGCAAATACAACCGTTCCAGCTTTTCCTTGAATACCAGCAGATTGAATTCATCACTCTTTAATGCAGACGTTTTTCCTTCGGTCAGAATTTCATCTGCAAGTTCAAGTACAGATCTGCCACTTTTATGGATCATTGTAATAAACTCCAATACTTCATCCAGGTTATTGTTATTGCCCTGTTCTGCAATAACTGCAGCCAGACCGACAATACCGGCAATGGGTCCGCGGATATCATGCGCTACCTTTTTCTGGGTTTCTCTGACCTCGTCCAATTTATGTTTAAGACCATCAATAGCTTTTAATGCTTTTAGTCTGTTAACCACTTCATCAGCTACAATTTTTAGCAGCTCAATCTTTTCTGGGCTTTGTTCTCTCAGTTTTTGATCCATTACACAGAGTGTGCCAATATGAGATCCATCAGAAGTCGTTAAAGGAACGCCAAAGTAATAACGCAGATTAGGTGGGCCACTTACCGCGGGAAATTCTTTAAAACGATCGTCGGCCGACATATCAGGCACTTCAAAGTATTCCTCTGTAGACGACAATGATATTGTATATTGACAGACAGTCTCTTCTCTGGGATTTTGAACTATACCCTCAAGCCCGTAGCTGGAATAGGTCCATTGTGTAAAAGTATCAATTAAATTGACCAGTGATATTTCAGTGCCGGCGATCTTGGCCGCCAGATGAGCCAGATCTTTGAAATTATTCTCCATAGAGGAGTAGTCAATGTCGAATTCTGCCAGAGTTAATATACGTTCCTGCTCGTTTTCGGGTATAGGGTTCTGAAACATCTTCATACAATACTGTTTATGAATTTCGGTTTAACCTGTTGATTAATTCTGCACTCTGTAACCTGCCTTGCTCCAATCTGTCATTAAAGAAGTTTTTGGTCTGATCGAAGTGTTGTTTATAACCATTTATATCTCCATAACCAATAATCGATGACCATTCTCTTACTGAAGAATGAAATTCGAGATCGTCTGCCCGGATCTGCTTGTCATAAAGGGCAGCCACAATAGACTCTTCCAGCAACTCCTCGTTTCTGAACAGGTACTCGACAATTCCAAGACGTAAACGGAAAGGTGGGGTCTGACAGATCAGGTTATCATATGGATTAATTTTCAGGTGATACCAGGCATCGGCCATACTTAATAAACTTAAATGTGAATTTGGCGTATGTGGTGCTCCGGTTCCTGATAGCGAAAACTCCTTCATGATCTGGTTGTCCAGTAGCAAGAACTGCTTGTCATCAGGAAAAAGATATTGCTTAACCTCTTTAATACGCTGGCGGAATTCGTCTTCTTTCTCCATAATCATCAGCTTGAACAGCTCTGATTCTGATTGCGCATAACGCTTGATTTGATGGCGCGCATAAGGGTTCATAATTGCCAGACCTGCATAGATGTGTGATTTGTAACTAAAGATCCGAAGCATAGTTAAAATCTTTACATTATCTATCCCACCAAGGTAAGATGCATTTTCCCAGGGAAAAAATCCTGCTTCTTTCCATGCGGTACCCATACTTTCAAAACCCATATGGGTTACTGCTTGTGTATCGGCTACGATTTTATCGTGTTCGTGGTAATCTTTCATCTCTACGATGTCAGAACCTAAA
This sequence comes from Pedobacter sp. UYP1, assembly GCF_040547305.1. Lineage (NCBI taxonomy): Bacteria > Pseudomonadati > Bacteroidota > Sphingobacteriia > Sphingobacteriales > Sphingobacteriaceae > Pedobacter > Pedobacter sp. UYP1. The sequence goes on from NZ_JBEPPL010000005.1 coordinate 245,243, forward strand.
ACCTCAAGTAAGCCAGTCATCCGGGTATAAGCATCCGCATCACAACGATGTGGGATCACAATTAATGTTTGTCCTTTAGGATCAAAACCAGGTCCATGTAACGAATGGCACGTAATAATATTAACGTCCTTAGGTAAATATTTCTCAAAAGCGGCGATCTCAGGATGTTTTACGGAGGTTTGGCCTGCAACGATAGCACCATATTTAGTAGAAGCCCCATAAAGCGCAACTACCTCTGCTATTTTTTCAGCTTCTACGGCATAAAAAATCACGTCACATTTGCGGGCCACAGCATTTCCGTCCACTAATATTTCTATACCTAAAGGAGATAATTCTTCCTCAAGTTTTTCTCTGAAGACCGGGAGGTCTGCACCGCAAACCTGATGTCCTGCTTTAGCAAAATGTTTTGCATAAAGTTTGCCCATGTCCCCCAGGCCAATAATTCCTATATCCATCTCAATATTATATACGGCAAATAAGCGAAATTCTATGGGAAAAGGAATGATTATCATCAATTTTATCGCAACAGTCACGGTAATAATTATTTGTAAATTTTTGTAATCATTTATATTTGTACCTTATTTATCTGTCGAAACTTTTATAGGATAAATAAGATATTCAAGATGGATCAAAAACAAAACGAGGTTAAAATTATTCAGGCTTCCCGCGAAAATTCTAATACTGCTATTCTTAAAGGAGATGCGGCAGGGGTTGCACAGTACTGGATGGATGATATTATTGTTATTTCTGGCGAAGGCGGACAGTATGCAGGAAAAAAGCTCCTGTTAAAGGTATTTACAGAAATGTTCCAGGAAGACCGGCCTGTTTTTGAACGAATACCTTCGGTGATTACAATTGGAGATAGTGGCGTACTGGCATGGGAAACAGGGGAGTGGAATTATAAAACAGAAAAGTTCAGAGGTAACTATTCGGCCATGTGGCGGAAAATCAAGGGAAAATGGCTAACCCAATCTGAGCTTTTTGTATCGCTGGATTAGGATAATCTATTGAGAATCCGTCTCTAGCTTATAGAAACGGATTTATTGTTTCTAAACACTTATTGACAATAGCTCTTCACTAACTCCATCAATTCATGGTTTTTTCTATCTAAATATACCTTTTGCTTTTCCAGCCACAGCGCTTGAGCAGCCACGTCCTTTTGTCCGTTAGTCAACATCTGCATCACAGATGACATTGCTGGCATTCCCGGCCCTGTTTTATGCGCTACGCTTTGTACAGGATCAAGCGCCGACTGTAATTGCTTCTCTGATATCGTCAATCCGTGGCCTAACCGTTCTTTCGCTTCAGTCTGGATCATTTCCAGTTTAATTTGATCAGCAGTTTTGTTTGCTGTTATTGCATGGTTAACGACTGCGGCAATAACCTCATGGGCGTCTCTGAAATCAAGATTAGCGGTCCTAACCAACAAGTCTGCCAAATCAGTCATGGTAGAAAAGTTTTCTTTTGCATACCTGAGCATGGTTTCCTTGTTGACATGTAAGGTACTAACCACTCCCGTCATGGTATGGGTTGCAGCCAGAAGTGCATTCAGAGTTTTCGGCTCCAGCATAACTCTGACACCACTATGCTGATATTCGATTCCCATTTAATGAGGTCAGTATAGACATCAATTGTCCCGTGGTTATTGCGGCTGCTTTACGTGTTTTTTCAAGCGCATCAGGATTTTTTTTCTGAGGCATCATACTACTTATACCAGCATATGAATTATCCAGTTCCACCGAGTTGTATTCATCCGTACTCCAAAGCTGCAGTTCTGAAGCCAGACGGCTGAGATCACTCATGAAGATCGCATTGTCAGCCGCAAACTCTGCGATATGATCCCATCCTGCAGCCCCTTCTATGGTGTTGACAACAAGCTAGTTAAAGCCCATTAATTCTGCTGCTCTGTACCTGTCTAAGTTCCAGCTCGTACCGCCGCTTGCCCCTGACCCCAGCGGACACTGATCAATACGTTCATAAAGCTGAAGGTAGCGGTCTGAACTTTTTGCCAGGCTTTCATCAATAGCCATTAAATAATGACCCAATGTGCCCGGTTGTGCCTCTTTTCTGTGCGTGTAAATTACCATTACATTTTGCAGATGATCCTTTGCTTTATTGTGAATTGCTATACGTAGCTTGTTGACCGCCCCGATAACTTCGAGCAGCTGATCGCGTAAATACATCCGGTTAATCGTATTGTCCAGATCATTACGACTGCGACCAATATGCATTTTTCCGCCAACGCTGCCAATTTCTTTGATCAGTTGTGCTTCATATGGAAGGTACACTTGTAAAGATGGGTTTTCTATGGCCAGTTTATCAACTTTAAGGAGGCCATTAAGTATTTTTTTAGCTTCCTTATCGCTGATGATTTTTTGTTCGGACAGCATGATTACATAGGCTTTTATGTAGTAAGGTCTGATAAGGAAATGTAACGCTGGTCAGATTCTTAGTGCTGACTTCATAATCATAAAGCTCCTGAAATTCCGGAGCCTTCGATCCCGAAGTACGGCCAATCCGGCTGGCATCCTGCAGGGGTTTAATTGAAGTATTGTTTGAATTTTCCATAGCTAAGCCTTTAGCGTTTATCAATTGGGCTTTCAGTTTTATTGGCAAAAACAGATTAATTACCGCTGCCATTAAGAATAGATGGTAAAGTTTGAATCTCATAATGCGCACAAAGTAAGTAGAAAAATTTATTAATGAAACATAGTTGCATTAAGTGTGTGCTAAGTAAGCTGCTGCTATCGGGAAAAAAATGATAAACTGAATTTGTGCTGTGATAAATTCTAATCATTTTTTAGCTTTAACAATTTCAACTATTCCATGCTTGCTATTCAGAATTTTCATCCTCCGGAATGTCTCAGAAACTATGTTAAATATTTCTGGTATATGGATGCTAATGCGCTGAATAATAGCAGGAAATGCTTTCGGATTTTTCCTGATGGTTTACCTGGCTTACTCTTTCACCATCACAATGGCCAGCAGGTACTTGAATTGCCTGACGGGCAAAAACTACCTTCTTCATTTATATATGGTCTTTCAACTCATGCTTTCACCAATTACAGCTCTACCGGGTTTTCTGCCATCGGTGTAAGTTTATATCCATGGGCATTCCACCGGATCTTTAAGATTGACAGTGTTGAATGCAGCAATAACATGCTAGCTCTTGATGATCTGACTGCTTTTACCCTAAATGAAAAGCTGTTTGATGCTCCCAATGCTGATACTGCAATTAAAATCTTATCGGGCTATCTTATTCAAAAAGTTAACTGCGCTGCCAGAGAAGATCAGTTGATAAAAGATTCTATCAGGCAAATCAACAATAACCCCAATACGTTAATCCGGGATTTAAGCAAGAGTTTCGGGTTAAGTGAGCGGCAGTTTGAACGTCGTTTTAAGCAGACAGCAGGCATTAGTCCTTATCAATATTTCAAAGTTCTCAGATTTCAAAGATCCCTTACAGCACTTAATTTCAATCTGACCCAAAGCCTTTCTGCTGTGGCTTACTGTTCAGGGTTTGCGGATCAGTCTCATTTTATCCGGGAGTTCAAACAGTATTCAGGAATTACACCGAATTCGTATTTGAAGCTTAACCAACAAAATCAGCAAATATTATCTGGTCATATTCGTCAAAATATACCCCAGCGAATTTTAGCAGTCTAAACTTACATGCCGGTTTTATACTATGGTAGCTTTTCTTAATTACTGAGCTTTGAATAAAAATTCAAATCATGGTAAACATACATCATATCAATTGCGGCTCTTTACAAAGAGATCCGGACAGCCTTAAAGTTCTTTGCCATTGCTTACTATTGGAAGATGTTAATGGTTTGGCTTTGATAGACACCGGGATAGGTATTCAGGATATTTTATACCCTTTAGAAAGAATTGGTGAGGCAATAATTAATCAGGCAGGTTTCAATTTTGACTGCATGGATACAGCTGTTTCAAAGCTTAATAAATTAGGATTCTCAGTAGAAGATGTTAAACACTGTATCCTAAGTCATCTTGATCCGGACCATATTGGCGGACTTGCTGATTTTCCCCAGGCAACAGTGCATTTATCTGCAATCGAACTGCAGATTTTTCTGGAAGGCGATCCGCGTTACTGTCCTCAACAATTAGCACATAGACCGATATTCAAAGTGTATCCCAATTTTGAAGAAAGCTGGTTCGGTTTAGCCGCTAAACGGGTAAATCTGAATTTTGAATCAGCAGTTTATCTGGTATTTCTCCCAGGACATACTTTAGGTCATTGTGGTATTGCGATTCAACAAAAAGATAAATGGCTATTTTATGTTGGCGATGCTTATTATTTAAGAGATGAACTTTTCATAACAGATCATCCGGTTAATGAACTTGCTGCATTGATGGCGATGGATAATGAACTGCGCATCGAATCCTTAAAAAATCTAAGGATTCTTATCCAAAAGCATGGAGAGGAAATAGAAATTTTCGGCTATCACGATCCATCAGAGTTAGCAATTATAACAGATTGATTATCTGCCGAAAATCTAAATTATTGACTCATTAACAGGTTTAGCATTTCCTTTACTTCTTCCAGTTCCTGCTCAAGTTTAATGACTCTGTTTTCCAGATCGGGAGAAGACTGCTGACTTATCTCAGGCTCAGGACTTTCTTCTTCCTCCACATCACCTCCAAATAAATGTTTATACCTCGCTTCTTTTTGCCCTGGTTTTTTAGGCAGGTGTTTAACATAAACTGGTTCTTCCTTTGCTAATTTATGCAGGATTTCCTGAACTTCTTCGATGGTTTCAAACTCATATAATCTTGCTGCATTTGTATTGATTTCACCAGGAGTTAATGACCCGCGTAAAAGCAATAAACAAATTACTGCAAGCTCGGCCGGGATCAGGGGATATGCAATAGCAAGATTGTGTTTATATTTTGTGCTCCTGCTGCTACCACCCATAGCTGTACTGGTCAGACCTTTAATTTTTAAAGTATTTAAGGTAAGGGTAACCGTTTCTTCATCATAGTTTACAATAGGATTTCTTGATGTTTTCTGATTACAGGCAGTGATCAACGCAGAAATAGTCATCGGATAATAGTCTGGTGTAGTTCTGCTTTTTTCGATTAAGACACCTAAAACGCGCTGTTCGGCTGCGTTTAATAAAATTAAAGGCTGATTATTTTCCATGTAATAAATATAGAAGATGCTGCTAATATTTGGTGCAGAAATTATTAAAATATATCCTTACCGAAGGACAGATGTCTCCAATTTATATGCTAAATCATTTTTATATCAAAAAATACTTCGATTGTTTATCATTTTTATAAAAAAGTTATATCTTTATTTTCAATCAGGTTTAAAACGCTCTATAGTTATAATTCGCTCTCAAATGTTTGAATTATTACTCATGTTTTTCATTTGAATTCTATTAAGCTATAATAGATGAATTTTAAAAATATGCAGTTCAATAACTGCGCAAAGAAATAAGCTTCGGCTTATAAATAGGTAGTTAATAAAAAAAATGCTGATGGATGTCAGCATTTTTCTTTGTTACCTGTCTCATCATATTGTAGCATTATTCCACAGTGTTTTTTATAAGATTAAATGTTAGTTTGCTGATTTTCAGTGTTTTGGTTTGTGTGCCAGTTTTTGGCATTATTATGAAACTATACCACTCAGATTAAATAACTGAATTATACACAACAGTAGCGAAGTATAGATTTATTATCAGAATTGAAAATTTCGAATGCTTTAACACAAATCTTAAAATTATGAAAAATATCATTTTAACAGCCGCAGCATTATTAGCAATTACAGGTATATCAACAGTAAAAGCGTCAGAAACTAAATCTCCGTTAGTAGTCACTATGAAAATGGACAGTGCATCTACCATGAAAATGGATAGCGCGTCTATCATGAAAATGGACAGTGCATCTACCATGAAAATGGACAGTGCATACACAATGAAAGCGGATAGTGCAACTACGATGAGAACAGATAGTACAATGAGTGTAAAACAAGATAGTTCACAAAAAGTACCTGTGAAATTAGAAGAGCTTCCAGCACCGGTAACTACTACTTTAAAAGCAGATGCTTATAAAGACTGGACGCCAACAACAGCATTTTTGGTAACAGCAGCAGATAAATCACAATTCTACCAGATTGATGTGACAAAAGGTACTGAAAAAGCCTTTATCAAAATTAATAAAGAAGGTGTAGTTGTTCAATAGATAATATTACAATACGTTTTAATACCATATCGGGAGCCGGATTTTATCCGGCTCTTTTTTGTATAAAAGGATTTAATTTCATTCTCTGCAAGGCGGACAGTTTTCCTGAACGTATCAGGTATCCTATAATTAATGCGATCAGCATAGCCAGGCTATTTAACGAGCTTAGCAAAGCGCTGATAAAATGCAGTAGGGCTATTTTCGTGTTTAGGTTCATATTTACCAGCAATAATCGGTAAATAGATAACCCTTCTGCGGCTTTGTTCACCAGTAACCGCAGATTGAGCAACCCGGTGCCATAACCGGCCGTCATGTATAGTCAGATCTCCGGCTTCCGGTACAATTGCTACTTCTTTTAAATCAGCTTTATTGTCCAGAAAATATTTCTTACGGAACAACATATGATAAAGACTCTGTTTATGTGTTCCTGGCAGGACTCTCAATCCACCATTTTCTGGTTTCAGGCTGCTCAGGTGGATACCCACGTTTAACATCGGATTTAGTTTTTGTCCGTGGAAGATATCACGTAAACCATCAGTATGCCATCCCATTTGTGTAAACTTACTTTCCGGGCCATTGACATAATGATTTAAAACCATCCCGTCTTTTTCTTCCGTACCTAATCTGGCACCCGGACCGGTCAGGCTTAACAAAGTTTCAAATCGTGGATCATGGGTTAGTCCGGCAAATAAAGGATGCTGCTGATTCAGAAAAGCAAAACGCTGCACAATTGCGGAACCATCCAGATCCTTGCCATATTTAATAGGTATGCCGTTTATCTTGGTTTTTTCCTGTTTTATCCAATCCTGCTGGACTTTTAAAGAAGCCTGTATAATATCATTTACAGTTTCTGGCTGAATGAAGTTTTTAAAATGGATGAAGCCATTTTTGTTGAAAAAATAGTTTTGTTCATCAGTAATAGTTTCGCCTAAAGTGAATCTGGTATAAGTAGGGTTCATGGTCGTTGAGGTTTAAGGTTTGAAGATTGGATATAGCAAATCCTGCTGCTTAGGTTAGCAGGTTCTAAAGGATATTAATCAAAGAAATTTTTTCAGAGAATTAACAACAACAATAGCAACAACCTGCCCTTTCAGAGAAGGGCATTCGCATGAAGTGCGCGCTGGAAATAGGGTTGCTGTAGTTCATATATTGTAATGTATACTAATTTAGTATACATTACAAATGTAGGAAAATATTTTGTTTATAAAAATATTTGAAAATAAATATTGATTCTTTTTTTATTGTTTGTATAATCCTGCTGTAATGCTTTCAATCAGTGACTTAGGAAGTATCCAGGTTCCAAAAACTGAGACCTTATTTAAGAAGCCCGGGACAATTTCTGCTTTCTTTTTAAACATACCATTTAAGCCGGTATTGGCCACATTTTCTGAAGTCATGTTGAATTTTTCGGCTAATTCTGCTAAGGAATCCATCCCCGCACGGCTCGAAAATCCAGTAGCTGTAGGGCCGGGGCATAAACAACTCACACTAACCGGGCTATCTTTTAGTTCATACCGTAAGGCACGGCTATAAGAAAGTATAAATGATTTACTGGCAGCATATAGCGCCAGCGTGGGTACAGCCTGATAAGCTGCTGTACTGGATACATTTAAAATGTAAGACTGTTTTTGTTTTCTTAAAATGGGTAACAGATGCCAGGTCAATTCAATTACTGCATCTATATTCAATCTGAGCATGTTGAGTTGTTCGGGAAGGCTTAAGAGCTCAAAATTACCCCATAGTCCGTATCCTGCATTATTGATCAGAATGGATAAATCTGGTGTAATACCGGTACACCATTCTTTTACCTGGTTGGCAGCTGTGCTGAGCGAAAGATCGGCAGATAAATAATGTGCTTTAACCTGATATGCTTGTTCGATGCTTTGCGAAAGCAGTTGAAGCTCAGTTTCATTGCGTGCAATCAGTAATAAATGGTAGCCGGAACGGGCCAGTGAATTTGCCATAGCCTTTCCTATTCCTTTACTGGCACCAGTTATTAAAGCGTATTTATTCATAAATGAGGTCTGTAATCGGGTGTAAAATAGTATTTTTTTTGGAGTTAACAGTTTATCCACATTAACTGTTGATAAACTGTTAGTTATGCCATTTTTACTGTGGGTAAGTGTCAAAAGATAGCGTTTGAATATAGTTTTTGCAGCTGAAATTATCTGTATGTGTGTCAGAATAGTAGTTGTTCACAATAATTGTTGATAAACGTGTTAAGTATTTGATATTCAATATTATGGTTGTGTGGATAACCTATTTGAGTTTGATGAAATTGAAGCCGGATTCCTGAGACAGGGGTGGACTTCTAAAAAAAGTGGCCTTGACGTACAGAACAGGTGTTGAAATTGGGTTGAATAGTGCCTTGAAATGACATTGGAATGAGGTTGGAATGACGTTGGAATGACCTTGCAATGACCACAGTCATTCCAACCTTATTGCAACGACATTGTAAGGTCGTTAGAAAGGCTAAGCAGAGTACCGTTTAACTACAACTGAAACAGTTCTCAACAGGTTAAGAGCTTGATTCTTTGTTTTTCTAATCAGTTAACATAAATAAATATGTATTAATTGATTTTTAATGTGTATCTTGTTTTTGTTCTGTATTTATTTAATAGTTTATTAATTGTTAAAATATATGGTAAAACCCCTTTGATTAATATTCACAGCATTTTTCACCTTAATAAAAAAGTTATGGCTATTGTTACAAACAGTTATTTAGGAACATTCACTGGAAGAATAGGAAATATGGTTATTTATCCTCTTGCAGGACAGATAGTTGCCAGAACTATAGGTAAATCCTATAAAAAACCCACAAATAATCAGCTGAATTCAAGGATGGCGCTTAAAAAGATGAATGTTTTTTTACAGGAAATCAAGGGGTTTCTCAAAGTCGGTTTTGAATTAGAAGCTAAAGGCACGACTGCTAATGCATTCAATCACGCGCTTAAATATAACCGAAAACACGTTACAGGTACATTCCCGGACGTCGCAATTGATTATGCAAAAATACTGGTCACCAAAGGAAAGATGCCCATTGTAGAGAAGGCAAAAGCCAGTCTCCTGACCGACAGGCTTAAAGTGAGCTGGGATACTCAGGTCATTAATGGGCAAACACATCAGGATGACCAGGTATTGCTATTGGCCTATTTTCCGGGGGAAAATGGGAAGACCCGTATTTTTACCACCTCGGTCAGAAGATCAGCGGGTACTTATAAGTTCAACCTGAACAGGAGTGCTAGAATGCGCAATGCACATTTGTATCTGTCCTTTGTCTCAGATGATTATAAAAGTATTTCTGACAGTGTTTATCTTGGAGAGGTTTCCTGGGATAAAGTGGCTAAATAGCTGGAGTTCTTCCCCCGTCTACTGGAATACTAACTCCTGTAACATAGGAAGCAGCTGGTGAAGCAAGGAAAGCAATTACATTTCCGATTTCTTCCGGTTGGCCAATTCTTTTCATAGGAATGGAATTGGTTAGCTGTTTTTCTACGTCGTCCTTATTAGTGGCATCAGAAAGACTATCCAGCAGTTTTGTATACCGCGTGGTCTGCGTTAAACCCGGCAATACATTGTTCACTGTAATATTATATTCTCCCACTTCATTTGATAATGTTTTTGCCCAACCAGCTACGGCAGCCCTGATCGTATTGGATACGCCAAGATTCGGAAGAGGTGTTTTTACCGAAGTGGAAACAATGTTGATGATCCGTCCATAACCTGCTGCTTTCATTCCAGGCAAAACAGCCTGAACTAATAGCTGATTACAAACCAGGTGCTGACTGAAAGCCTGTTCAAACTCATTGGCTAATGCTGTTGTTATCGGGCCTGGTTTTGGCCCTCCGGTGTTATTGATCAGAATTTCTACCTGATCAAGTGCAACGATTTTTTGGATTGCAGTACTGACCGTTGCCGGGTCGGAGAAATCTGCAACGGCATAGGCATGTTGTTGTCCCTCAGTTAATGGTAACTGCTTTAAAGTATTGATCAATGATTCCTCACTTCTTGCGATCAGAATACAGTTTGCACCTAAACGGGCAAGAATGGTGGCTGTAGCCAATCCAATTCCTTGTGTACTTCCGCAAATTACTGCGGTTTTATTTGAAAGGGATATGTTCATCGTCATTAGATTTTAATTGGGATATGCCTGTAGTATCATTAAGCTTACAGGTAAAAATATCAAAAAAAAGCCGGCCCTTGTGTAAGGCCGGCAATTTTAATTGTGTGTGCGTGTTATCTTTCTCTACCACCTCTTTGTGGCTGGTTATTGTTATTTCCTCTGTGGTCATCCCTTCCGTTTCCTTGCTCATGGCCAGCTCTGCCTTTCATTTGCGATCTCTCATTGGCACGGGAATTTATATTTTGACCCGGTCTGTTATTTCTTGCTGCAATGTACCTTTTGTCTTTGCTATCTCTGATATTTCCTTGTTTACCATGGTAATTTTTGTATTTACCATATTGTTTAAGGTTTTGAGCATGATTTAAATATGGATTCGGTGTGTTCATCACAACCTTATAACCATTGTATAAATTATAGTTGCTGTATCTGGTTGGTAAAGTTCTTCTCGATACCCATTTTCCATTGACCAGGTAAGTATAATTTTGTGAGGATACATTATAATATGAATCTACATCTGGCAGGTAGTAGTTATCCACATGGTCGTATCCTGTTGGTCCCCAGGCAGGCTGGGATCCTATATTTATATTCAGGCTTATTTGTGCACTGGCTTTGATGCTGCTAAACGAAGCTACTCCGATAATGACAGCTAAAACAATTCTTTTCATTTGTGTGGTTGAGTTATTTGCTAAGGGTATTCCAAACCAGATGCCATCATTCAGTATATCAGGCTCTTTATCTATGAATGATGGATATTTGCCGATGAAGAAGGTATACTTATCGCCCGTGGCTGATTTTTTTAATATTTTAGCGTGATGATAGATGTATCCTGTGCCCTGATTATTAGCCAGAACGGACAAGTTTTAGTTGCTCAAAGAAGTTTGAGTATGCATTTGCCGCTTAAGTGGGAATTTCCCGGAGGGAAAGTTGAGCCGGGCGAAACTGCTGAAGATGGTCTGATCCGGGAAATCAGGGAGGAGCTTGGTGTGGAAATTGAAATCCTGAAAAAGATGTTGCCTTCAGTTTATGATCAGGGAAAACAGGTCATACGTCTGCTACCTTTTCAATGTAAAGTGATTAGCGGGGAGATCAAACTTACCGAGCATGCAGCTTTTCAATGGCTGTTTCCTGCAGAATTAAAGAAATTGGACTGGGCAGCAGCAGATATTCCAGTCGTGCAAAACTTTATAGATGAAATGATGTTGTAAAGAAAATCTATATTATGAACTCATTTTTCAAAACAATCATCGCAGGCTGGGGCGCTAAAAAACTTGGCGGAGGCTGTCTGTCTACCATCCTTATTTTCGTCCTTATTTATGTTGCTTTAGGTCAATGCAGCAGAACGCCTCAACGTACTGCTGCATTGCACAAAACTGTACCGGTTATAGAAAACAGGCAGTAAGTTTTTATTTTGCGATCGCAGCAAAGAGCTTGGGTAATTCTGTGTCACCACTTGTTTTGAAGGTCAGTGCATGCTTAGGAGAGTATAAAAATAAAGACGGATACTTTGTAGGCTGGAACAACGGGATAAATACATGATCGCGGTCTTCCAGCAACAGTACATTTTTCTTTCCAACCAGGTTCTTTCCGTATTTGCTCATGAAATCATTCATGGTGATATGCTGGTCAAGGGAAACGAGATAGATATTCAATTTTTTTAAGTCTTCGTATTTCTTAGACAGTTCAATCATGGTTTTCTGGCAGTGAACACAAGTAGCATCAAAGAAGACAAAAAGTGATTTGTGAGCTGGAACAATTTGTGCCTTCGTGAAGGCTTTTCCATCACCTTTATAAAACTGAAAATTTGGAATATCTGTAGCAGGCATTTGTGCTGAAGCAGTAAAAGAAAGGAAGGCCATTAAAAAGCCGAATAGATATAGTTTCATAAGATCAGATGTTTTTTTCAATAGTCGTGATGCCGGGCGTATTTATACAGACTTCACTAGTATTGTCAAGGTAATCAAATATAATAATAATTGGGATTGTCGGAAATGATAAGAAAATTAATTTTTAATGGAAAAAGAAACGGGGACCATCCAGGCGGACGGTCCCCGTTATCTAATTAACGCTCTCGTATATAAGACGACCAAATCTTCAATTTATTGTGTAAGATTAAAATAATTTGAGAAATTTAATTGGTCCGGTAAGACGCAACAGGTTTGGCCAGTTCATATTTGATCCAGAAATCTGCTGCAGCTGTGCGCTGGTCATTTCCGCCATCTGAACTACGGGCTCCTTTACCTCCCATACCTCCACCATGTCTTCCGCCACCACCACCGCCACGCATACCGCCGCCCATGCCACCGCCTTTGCCTCCAGACATACCATGACCGCCACCACCTGAGCCTTCGCCCGCTGGTGTTTCTCTGTGATGATGTTCCACACCACTATTTATTTTAATATTATAAGCTACTGCTTTAGTCTCATTTCCTTTTAAACCAAGCTGATTTAACGGAATTGCTAGTTCACAGATATAATCTCTCTGTTTATTGAATGCCGCTGCGACCGCTATGCCATCTTTATTTGGCATGGCTAAACTTCCGTCTGGAATATTTTTAAAGCCTGAGACCTGTATCGTATGTACTCCACCATGCTCAAATTCGTTTGCTTCGGCGTCAGGATGTGATAAGGTGTCATTTTGCTCATGGGGAGCAGGAGGTTGGTTCATCCCTAAGAAATTGAGTTTGATACCATCTTTCTTTTTTCCGGCGGTATTGATATCCAGGGTAAGCCCCCCGGACATTAGTTTTCTGGTAGTCACTTCATCAAGTGATTCAATGATGATGTAAAGATTTTGCTGGTCATTAGCCAGTGCAAATGCAAGTTTGGTATCTGTGTTGTAGTTGTTGAGCGGCTCATGCCATTCGTCCGAAACTCCATCTACTTTAACGGGCTGTTGTACCCATAAATTTATATCCGCATCCGGATCTGTTTTTTGCGCATAAAGCGATGTGGATGAAAGGCAGCTGATACTGCTGAAGAGAACTAAACTCAGTATGGTTTTCAAATCCATTTTTTTGCAGCGGGGGGGATAAATAACCCCGCTTAACAAAGCTATCTGATCAGATACATATTCTAAATAAATTAACATTTTTTAACGCATGAAAGCCCTAACAAAAGGGCTTATCTTTTTGTTCCTTTTATTCATAATAGACTTATGGGACTATTGTCTATTGTGTAATTTATGGGTTCAGTGTATCTTGGCTTAAATACTAAATATAAACATGACAGCTGTTGACCTCCAAAAGAGACAGAAATTATTCTATAGTATTATAGATCAGATAGAGAAAGATTATCATTTATACTTTGGTCTTAAATCTATTCAAAAGAGATTAAGCCAGACAGAGCGGATTTATGATCATTTTATATTGGATCATCAATCTTTCGAGCTATCTTTTTATCCAGAAAGTGACTTGCCTCAGGAAATTAGAGATTTGGTTTTAAATGCCCATCATGAGACATTTTCAAAGCAAATACAACTGGGCTAAAATTGACTTTATGATTACTTTGCTAAAGGCTTTTAATTTTAATTATAGCTAGAATTCGAGGTTTTGTCTTTAATTTAGGTTTCTAAATCTTCCCTGATTCCTAAGCCTATGAAACCTCTCATTTTCATTATTTTATGGTTATTTATGCTGGATACTTCCGCACAAAACAAAGAAAGAGTTTTGTTGAGCGATTTGTATCAAATAAAGACAGCTTCAAATGTGAAATTTTCTCCCGATGGAAAGTGGTATATTTATAGTGTTCAGTCTATAGTTGCCAATGAAGCTAAAACTGGAGAATATGATTATCAGCGGCAATGGTTTTTGGCTGCTTCCGATTTTAGCGCTGCCCCAAGAGCAATCACCAACCAGAAAGAAAATAGTAGTTATGTTTGCTGGTCTGGAGATAGCCGGCAATTATTTTTTACAAGAGCAGTCAAAGGGAAGTCGCAGGTCTTCAGGTTATCATTAAATGGTGGTGAAGCTTTACAGTTGACAGATTTTCAATGTGGTGTGGAAAAACCGTTGGTGAGCAAAGATGGACAGACTTTATTTTTCTCTGCTTCGATAAACCTGGCTGAATTGGAAAAAGATTCAGTCCTGAATCCGCAAAAGGCAACGCCATCATGGAATTTGGAAAAACCTGAAGTTACTGCCCTTGAAATTTATACAAACTCTGCCAAAGGAAATGCTGATGGTAGTTTAAAGGAGATCAGGGCCTATTTGCAGCAGAATGAAAAGGAGAAGAAAGCAAAGGTTTTTAACAGGTTAGATTTTCAGGACGAAGCAGTTACTAATCCTGAGTTGAATTTTACCCAGCTATTTACTTTATCACTGGCTCGTCCAGATGCAGTTCCTGTGCCTTTAACCAGTGGTTTTTACAGTTATGAATTGATCGCTGTGTGCCCGGACGGCAAATCAGTTGTGGTCAATGCCGATCTCAATCCCTCAGTACATCCCGATAGAAGTACCGAGTCTGCCATTTACCGGTTAAATATAAATGGAGGAAAACCAGAATTAATTTTGAGTGGTGCTGGTCAGCAGTTTAAAGCAACCAGCATCTCCGGAGATGGCAATTGGATAAGTTTTACACGAACTCCTGGAAGAGGAATAAATATAGGGAAAACCTTTGTTTACAACTTGAAGTCAAAGCAACAGTTGCGGGTACCTTTGGAGCGTAATTTTAATGGTTTTAGCTGGAACAAAGAAAATACACAGCTTTATTTTACGGCCAGTTCCAATGGAGGAAATGTGTTGTATAGTTATAAGTTAGCTGATCATTCCTTAAAACGTCTTTCTGCTTTTGATACCGGAATAACATCATTTGATATTAATAAAACACAATTGGTTTATTCGCAAATGAATACATCAGATCCTTCGGAAGTTTTTGCTGCAGATTTGCTGAATAAAACACCAAAGAAGATTACCAGCCTCAATACAGGATGGCTTAAGGGGAAGAAACTGAGTTATCCGGTGAAAAAAATGTTTACCAATGATCTGGGAATGGAAGTAGAATACTGGGTCATGAAGCCTGCCGGAGCAGAAGCTGGTCATCAATATCCTGTGATGTTGGAAATTCATGGAGGGCCTTCAGCGATGTGGGGACCGGGTGAATCCAGTATGTGGCATGAATTCCAATATTATACTGGTTTGGGGTATGGGATTGTCTATGCTAATCCGCGCGGATCGGGTGGGTATAGTGAAGCTTTTTTAAGGGCTAATATTAAGGATTGGGGAGCAGGGCCAATGCGCGATGTCATAAAAGCGCTTGATCTGACTATTGAAGAGGGCTGGGCGGACACGACTAAACAATTCATTACCGGTGGATCTTATGCAGGTTACCTCACAACCTGGATCATCGCCCATACCAACCGGTTTAAAGCGGCCTGTGCACAACGCGGTGTCTATGACCTGACTACATTTTTTGGAGAAGGTAATGCCTGGAGGCTGGTACCGGAATATTTTGGTGGTTATCCCTGGGAAAAGGAAGCCGGAAAATTACTCAGAGCTGAATCCCCATTTACTTATGTAGATCAGATCCATACGCCACTGATTATTTTTCATGGGGAAACGGATTTAAGGACTGGGGTTGTTCAATCTGAAATGCTTTATAAAGCGCTCAAAGTTTTAGGCAGACCAGTTGAATATGTAAGACATCCAGGTGGCACTCACGAGCTCACCAGATCCGGAAACAACAGGCAGCGTGCTGACCAGATGTTAAGGACGATGGAATTTTTTGAACGATACAAATAATAATGATTAAAAAAGTATATACCACCTATAAAGATTCTTTTTCTGGATTAAGCGCTGAAACCTGGTTATTAAGTATAGTGATGCTCATCAATAGGAGCAGCAGCATGGCTGTACCTTTTATGAGTTTATATATGACTCAATATTTGCACAGACCACCGTCTGATGCTGGATTAATTATCACCCTGTTTGGAGTAGGGTCTATTCTGGGGGCAACTGCAGGCGGAAAACTAACCGATGTGATCGGCTTCAGGGCAGTACAAATTATCTCCTCCATTATTGGAGGGCTGTTTTTCATCCTGTATTCTACGATTACGCATTTTCATGCCTTGTGTATGCTGACTATTGTCATCAGTTTCTTCTCTGAGGCCTTTAGACCGGCAAATTTTGCTGCGATTGCAACTTATGCGAAAGAAGGTACTCAAACCCGTTCTTATTCGCTGAACAGACTGGCAACAAATATGGGTTGGGCTGTAGGCAGTGCCATAGGAGGAATTGTTGCATCTTTTAGCTATCCTATGCTGTTTGTGCTGGACGGATCGGTGAGTGCCCTTTCTGGTCTCTCGATTTTATTGCTTTTACCTGCAACTGCCAAAGGAGCACGTAAAGCGGTAGCCGAAAAAATTAAGGGAATGCAAGTTCGCAAACCTTGGGAGGATATTTTGTTTATCAAGTTTTTATTGCTGACCACCATGCTGACTACTTGTTTCTACCTGATGTTCAGGGTAGTCCCTCTCTTTTACAAAGAGGTCTGGCATATCAATGAGCTGAAAATCGGTTTGATATTGGGGATGAATGGTTTGATTATTGCGCTTTTTGAAATGGTCATGATCAGCAGAATTGAAAATAAGCGTTCTCCAATCCATTATATCGTCAAAGGTGTGTTGTTCATTGCCGGTGCTTATGTCATGTTATTATTACCTGGAATTACACCAGTTATAGTTGCCCTTTTATCTGTATTGCTGTTTACGATTGGAGAAATGTTCGCACTTCCTTTTATCAATACTTTTGTAATGAGCAGAACCAATGAATTTAACCGCGGACAGTACGCTGCCGGATATACGTTAAGCTGGTCGGTTTCACAAGTGATTGGCCCTTCGGCAGGTTTTTATCTGGCCGAAAAATATGGGTACAACTGGTTGTGGATAATGCTGATCGTATTGTTAGTCGTTTGTGCGTCAGGTTTTAAATTACTAAAACATAAAATGAATTAAACTGTCTTTAATAGTGAATGTAATTTTGTAATATTATTAAAAAAACAAAAAACTCTAGCTAACAAAAGATAAACAATTTAAAACTAAATAGATGAACCCGACATGAATAAAATAATTATAAGCATGCAATGCAATAATTATTTTATTCATCAAAGGCTCTAGCTAACAAAAGATAAACAATTTAAAACTAAATAGATGAAACGTAATGCAACAGCCGTTTGGAATGGCACAATCAAAGAAGGTAAAGGTCACTTAACTACCGACAGTACTGTACTGAACCAGACTCAATATTCATTTAGCAGCCGTTTTGAAGATGGTGTAGGAACCAATCCAGAAGAGTTAATGGCAGCTGCACATGCAGGATGTTTTACGATGAAATTAAGTCTTGATCTGACTGAGGCTGGTTTTAACCCGACATCGCTGGAAACTAAAGGAACAGTATCTTTGGATAATGGAGTGATTACAAGTTCTAATCTGGTACTGAAAGCAAGTATTCCTGATATTACGGAAGAGCAATTTCAGGAAATTGCTGCTGGTGCAAAAGAAAATTGTCCGGTAAGTAAGGCTTATAATGTAGCTATTTCTCTGGAAGCTAGTTTAGTTTAAGAGAATAATTAATATAATTTTTAAGAAGCTATTGAAACGGTTTCAAAAAAATGCTTTCTGTAAAGAAGGCATTTTTTTTAGGTCAGAATTTGCTGTGGTTAGTATTTAGGCGGAGCGATGAGATTACGCATCACTAAAAAGATAACAAGTAGTGCCAGCAGGATAATCATAATTTCTGATAATCCTATTTTGATATTATTGAACATATATAATATTGTATTCATCTTATTGCTTGGTTTGGGAAAGGTAAATTACCCTCTTGTTTACGTATGTTGGATGGCTATGGATTTCAATGTATTGAATATTACAGGAATTGGGCTTTTATATTTAATCTTTAACCAAACAATAAGCCTTTTCATTCCTTTTTATGGTATAGATTTCTAAAAAATTAAATTATGGACAGGTTAGTTATAGAATCAATCCTCGCGGAGGCTGAAAAAATATATGTATCAAATGATACCGAAAGTGCAGAACTAGGTACCATACTAATGCTTGGCTTTAAGGCTGATCATGCAGAGCAGGTAGTTAATGCGTTTACGGCTTTGAAAAACATTACACATGGTAAAGTAGTGGAACTGGTGATTTGTAAAACACTGACTTCAGGAATTTATGATCTCGAACTTAAAACAGATGCGCTGGATGAGCCAGTCAGGATCTTGAATAAAGCAATACCAGATGACTTGCTGTTGCGACTTGAAAAACAACTGCAAAAAGATCAGAAAATTTTGCTAGGTACTAATGTATCGGAACAGGAGAGCTGGATATCTTTAACCGATGCACAAGTGAAAGAGTGCGCTATTAAAGAGAAATAAGCTGTTTTTGAAGCGATCTGCTTAACCACCTTCAGTCTGAATGCTGAAGGTGGTTTTTAATTTAATTTTGCTGGTAACATAGCTTCCAGATGGTTATCATTCCCGCTGATGTACCAGATTTCCTCTATTTATATTTAATTTTTTTCACTGCATTGCATAAGAATTTGACTTTGTTTTTTAGTTTAAAAACCGGGTTAAATAAATCAGCACGTTATCTCTGTTTTTTGTTATTTTCGTAACAGATAAATTTAATTATGAGTGAGGAACCAGCTAATAACTCCTTTGGGATTTTAAGAAGCTTAAAGAAATTAATCTTTGAGGATAGCCCTGAGCCATCTGTCCCTGAATCGAAACAGACAGTTGTACCGTCGGTAATGGAAACTAAAAAGGGTGAAGGTGTAACTAACAACCCTCCAACTAATCTAACACAAAATACTTCTGATCTGCCGCCGGCTGATGTCAAGCAGATGAAGCTTAAAGTGCTGGAGATATTAGAAAGAATTAATGAACCAGGATTAGACTTTTTTGAAGTTTGGAATGCAGCTGCTGAGATGGGAAGTGTGAATGCGGGCTCTATAAAAGCAGCTTTTACTTCTTTAAAATATGTAGATAAAACCCTGGATAAGGATAAGCTGGTCAGAACTGGTCAGAATTATGCTGCCGAACTGCAAAAGGTAATTGATAAGGAAACGAGTCAGAAGCAACAGCAAAAGGAGAACATTGAACAAAATCAGGTGGCAGAAAGGGCCAGCCTGACTGCAGAGATCCAGCGGCTTGAACAAAATATGGAAGAGTTGCGTGAAAAACTGGGCTCCAGACAAAAAGAACTTAAGGACATCAATAGTAAGTATGAACCTCAGCTTAAAGATATAGATGCAAAAATTGCTGTAGGCAATACTGCAGTTGCGGAAGTAATCACTGATATTAAAAATGCACTTAACATAATCCAAACCAATATAAACTAAAAATTAAGATGGAAAATAAGTCCCAATTTGTAAACATCCCGGCCGAATTGAAAAGCCAGTTACCAATATTCCAGGTACTGGGTGATCATTTGCCTAGCCAGATGCAAACACCAGAAGCCAAAAAGACGATGGCTAATATTTTTTTCTGGGTAATTGTTTTAGGCGGAGCTTTTGCCTTTTTTAAATTCCTGCCAATAATGCTGGAATATGCTGCTAAAAGCATTCTACTGGTGATTTTCAGTATTATTCTGATTGTGTTATTATTGCTTGCACCAAAAATTATTGCTTTGCTGCATCGTCTGGGAACTATTTTGATTTTTAAAGGAGAGAAGGCTATTATCCGTAACAATCCGATTGAAACATTGCAATTGTTATCAAAAGATGCTAAAGATACTTTGAAAAGGGTAAAAGAGAAGATCACCAATGTAGACGGGGTGCGTATTGATATGATCCAGAGTGGAGAGACTGCGCAGAAAACAGCAGAGGAAAAATATACTTATGCAAAGCGCTTTACGGTTGAAGCAGCTAACCTGGACGAGAAGGGAAAACAAGAAGCGGCTAATAACAATACAGAGAAAGCAAATGGGTATGGCAGAGATGCGAAGGAAACCCGTACTAAAGCATTTTTATTAGGGAAAGAGGGGGAGTCTGAAGAGCAGAATGCAAGAAGTTATGTGCAATATGCGAATCAGTTTGCCAAGGTGCTGGAAGTTTTAAAAGACAATGAAAGTGCTGCCCGTATTTATGTAAGTACGCTTGATAGTAGTATTTCTATCATTTCTAAAAAACTGGAAGCAACTCAGAAAATGAAAAATGCAACTGATGGTTTGGCGGAAGTCTTTAACATTAAAGATAGCTGGGTATTTCAGGAGGCCATGAATGCAGCAACAGGTGCAATCAGCCAGAACATTGCTTCAATCCGTTCCAATCTTGATTTTCTGGATCAGAATAACAATATCACTGTGGGTGGGGCACCAACACAAGGTGAGTTGGAAGAGTTTATTCAAAAAGTGGATCAGCGTAATCTTAAAATGCTTAATGTTAGCCAGATGTCGGATGCTTCTTATGAACTAAAAGCAGAAGAAAAGGTGGATAAGGGTTTTACTTTGCTGGATTAGACTTAGAACTGGCTTTAAAGGGGGCAGTATTAAATTAAATTATTAACAATAAAAATATAAATAAAGAATATGGAAGAGAAATCAACATGGGGCAGATTACGCTGGCCGATAAAGGCAATAATTATTGCTATTCCAATTATAGGATTAGGTTACTGGGCATCTGAAACTGGTAAATTTGATGGGGGTGCAACTAAAGCAGCACAGGATAGTACTGGTATCAGCCGTACTGCAGATGCTTCGGGTTCGCCTTCTGCTGCAACTAGTGATGAGAAACGTTCTTTCAATTATACCCCGGAGAAACCAGTAAATGGTGAGTATAAAGGTGTAGTTGAGGTTGGTGCTTCTGGTTTTAACTCTTTTGTAGTTAATATTGATAAGGAAAAACGTTGGGAAATTATTTCTAAGGACTTTGGAAAATCTTTTGTGTATGAAGGTATGGCAACTACTGCTGATATCCGTACTGGATTAAAAGATTATATAGGTGCTATGTTTGATAAAGGCGTAAAGTCTAAGAATATACATTTCGTAATTAGTTCAGGTGCGCAAAAAGAACCTAAAACGGCTGCCATTACTTCTGAATTGAAAAAAATGGGTTATATCGTGAACCTGGTTACTGCTGAACAGGAAGGTAAACTTGCTTTAAAATGCGTATTGCCTGCTTCTTATTATGATAACTCTTTTGTAGTTGATATTGGTTCTGGTAACACTAAAATATCCTGGATGGATGGCATTGTTAAATCTGCTGAGGCGCCAGGAGCGAAGTATTATGAGAAAGATTTAAAGGATGCTGCTGTTTACGATCAGGTTAAAGCTATCGCAGAAAAGATTCCTGCGGCTAAGCGTGAGGTTTGTTTTATCATTGGTGGTGTTCCATTTGAACTGGCTAAACAGACCCGTAATGGTGAAGAAAGATTTACTGTATTAAATAATCCTGAGAAGTATAATACAGATAAGGTAAAGATTAAAAGTGGTGTAAATATTTACAAAGCGATCAAGTATGCGACGCATTGTGATACTTTTGTTTTTGATTGGGATGCTAACTTTACAATAGGGTTCCTGTTGTCGGTTAAGTAGGCTTTATAGCGCATTAAAAAAGCTGCCTTGTCATTGACGGGCAGCTTTTTTGCTGATATTATTGGATGTTTATTTTACAAATTCCATTAAAGGTCCGAGTATGGTCGTTTCAAACTCTAACTGTTCCCTAAGCCCTTTCTTCGTATTTGAAAAGGGCTCGCTGATTGGATAGTTTTTTACAAAACGCGTGCTCTTAGCGCCAATAGTGTAGACTAATAGACCATAACTGGTATCATTGACCAGCCTGATTTCCTCAAAGTCCATCAGTGTTTTTGTATAAATTCCGGGTATCTTTTTATATACTTTTCGGGTACCCTGGTCAAAAATGATTTTTACATTCGCTAAAAACAGGAATTCATAAACTACATAACAGCAAAGTCCCGTGCCAATTAAATACAGGAAAAATTTGACGTCATGAGCTATTGGTGTAAAAGGAATGACAGCAAAGCATAAAAAAATTCCTGCTAAAAAGATCTTTATTTTGGTGTAATAACTCAGATTGGGTTGAATACTGAACCGGCCATCTGAGATTTCTAAGTTATAAAGCGCCATAATTTCTGTTCTATTTAATCTTCAATTTTCATGATGTACAGCGCCTCATTAATCATGTTGTTGAGTGGTACTGTAGAAAATACGGATTGGTTCAACATCAGAAGTTTCTCTTTTCCTTCGATGTTTAAAACCATACTTGCTGTTGCATTCATCGTAATTCCAAAAACAGAGATCGTTTTGGCTACAAGGAAGGTTTCAAAATAGTCCAGGCTATAGGCTACTTCAGAGGCGAACAGGTTCTTTTTCAATAAAACCTGACGGGATTCCATATCGATGGTAGTTTTCGCAGTAAGGCGAAGTAAGACCAGCGCACCGAGTATGGCCATAATATAGCCAACCCATCTATTGGCTTTATCAGTTGCACCGATAGTAAAGGCAAGAATAAGTCCTCCTACCAGGAAGAGGCCACCAAGAAAACCAATAAATACGAATTGTGCTTTCAAAAGATATTTATCACCATCCTGTTCAAAGTACTTGTAATTTTCCATGTTATTTCTGTTTAAGGGGTTAATTAGATTGTTTAGCTAATAGTATATTTATTGTGGATCATTAATTGTATTGTTAAAATATATTTATTTTATCTGTTAAACAAAATTTGACGACAAAATTAATGCCATCTGTTTTGGTAAGAAGTATTAAATTTTACAGCTGGTAGTAACTGTCTGATTTATTGGTGGATAAGAATGTTGTGTAATTTTCTGTCAGCATATTACAGGCTGTTCGCTGTTTGATAAATTATAGTGATTTCTGATTTGAGGACAGAAATGTGAAAGAAGAGAGTTTATTAGTTATTCATTATTAGTGCATTTAATCATAAATGCAAATAACCGTTACTATGATTTAGAAACGGCTATTTGCAGTAAAAACAATACCTTTCTAATTCACATTAATTTTCACTTTAATGATATCATTAATAGCAGGTAAAGTTGTAAATGGGTTTGGATTAGGTACACCAGCGATTACATTGCTTTGTGATGCAGTAGCTCCGCCAAGGTTAAACTGGTTATTTCCCGCGCCAGGAAACTGATCAACGGCAGTGCCATTATCATATAGCTTGATGGAACTTGAAATGTCCGCCGTTTGTGTGGCATCCGAACCGTTTTCTGAAGAAGCAAAAAACCAGTCATTTGAAAAGCCATACATCGTTGCAATAGCAATACGGTCACCTTTGGCTACTGAAAGTTCTTGAGAAACGGAACCACCTACCTGATTTCCTATCATAGGAAGCAGGACAGTTGAGTTGGGTGCTGGTAATACGTATACATTTTTAACACCTGGTCTGCCTTGCAATGCTGCGGCTAATAAAGTCGCATTTCCTTGTTGTGCCAGTTCTTTTAATCCTTCGTTACGGTCTTTTTCACCAGTCTTGAAAATTGGATTATCTATGCCGTTATAAACCACTACCAGAATTGGAGACAGTGGAGTGAAGATTCCGGTATTGCTTTTTATGTAAGCATATAATGGTGCATTATTTCCAGCTTCAGCAAGCTGAGTCAAACCATTTGCTGTTGGCTGTCCGCTAGTGAAAATTGGTGCTGGGTTAAGTAGTTTGCCACCTGCAATGTATGATACTGCCCATACGCCAGGACTTAATGGAGTCTCATTAGCTGTACCGCCCGAAGTATTTTGTAAGGTTAAGGTGAAATAAGAATCGCCTTCATATTTTAAGGTCGCTTTGACCAGAGATGAAGCTGGTAGGTAGGTATTTCCCTGAGCATCTTTTCCACTCACTTCTGTAATTGCATTATTTTCTGCAATGCCGGGATGAACAACGTTCGCTCCTGGTGCCTGGTTCACTCTGGTTCCATTATCCCAGAGTTTGATTTGTGCTGAAACATCACCTTCAATTGGTTTTTTATTCTGGTCATAAAGTGCGATCCCAGGATTTGCTGGCGCGAAGAATAAGTCGTTAGACCAGCCATACATACTAGAGAAGGTAACTGCTTGTCCGATAGAAGCCGAAAAGCGGAAGGAAATAGTTTGACCCGGGAGTATAACTGGTGGTGTACCTGTGCCCTGAAAAGTACCTGATTCAACCAGGTTACTTGAATTCAATACGTTTTGTACCGTGATTGTAGTTTTGTTAGTAGCTGGAGGGGTTACTGAGTCTTTTTTACAGGCTGTGAATGTTAAAGGTAAGATCGTGGCTGCAATAAGCCATTTCCAGTTGTTTTGAAGTAAATTCATTTTGTGTTTGTTTTTCGTTTATACCGCTTTGTCGCGGTCATTACTAAAACCTTACAACTGATCCTGAATTAATTTCAAAAAATCAGATTGGCACTGTAAAAGGGGAGGGCAATCAGGATGGTAAGTTGGACATGTTGAGGAATAAAACTTGTTTTTTATAATATATGCACCTGAAATAAAAATCCAGGGCATAAAAAAAGCCCCTGTAAGGAGCTTCTAAAAGTTCTTTTTTAAATCCTATCCTAGAAAGAAAAATCATCATTCTGGCCTTTTGCAGCACCTTCATGATTTTCTGAATATTCATAGCGTTTTTCAACAACTTCCTGGTGATTCTTGATATAATCAACCGTCTCATTTAAACCTTCAGCGAATTTCTCAAAATCTTCTTTGTATAAAAAGATCTTATGTTTTACAAATACACCGTCTTCCAGTCTTTTCTTGCTTTCAGTAAGGGTTAAATAATAATCTCCTGAACGTGTTGCTTTAACGTCGAAAAAATAAGTTCTCTTACCGGCCCTTACTTTTTTAGAAAAAACCTCTTCTCTCTCTTTGTTGTCAAATTCTCCCATGTTTGGTATCGCTGTTGGTTTTTGGTTCGGGTAAATATAAAGTATTAATTAGATAAGATCAAAATAGAAATTAAAGAGATTTATTTTCTTCTTCCAATAACTGGTTCTGATACATCTCTTCGTAGATGCCATGCAGGTTAATTAGTTCATCATGAGTGCCTTGTTCTGCGATACGGCCTTCTTCAAGTACCAGAATCTTGTCTGCTTTTTTGATAGTAGAAATCCTGTGGGCAATTAATATGCTGGTCTTTCCTTTCATGACATTACCCAGGTTATTTAAGATTTCCTCCTCAGTTTTAGTATCTACTGCGGAAAGACAATCGTCGAAAATCAATATTTTGGGCTCTTTGATCAATGCTCTGGCTATAGATACACGTTGTTTTTGTCCGCCGGAAAGGGTAATGCCCCGCTCGCCAAGCATCGTGTCGAACTTCAACTCAAAGTCCATTATATTATGATATACGGCTGCATTTCGTGCTGCATTTTCGATTTCAAGATCGGTTACCTGATCCAGTCCAAAGGCAATATTATTCTTAATGTTATCAGAAAAGAGAAAAACTTCTTGTGGAACGAAACCAACTTGATCTCTGAAAGAATTCAGGTTGACATTCTTCAAGGGATTTCCGTCAATTGAAATCTGACCTGAGTCGGTATCATACATCCTCATAATCAGATTGGCCAGTGTTGATTTTCCCGATCCGGTACGCCCGATGATCGCAACGAATTGTCCTGCTTTAATATCAAAACTTACATCTTGTAATGCTTTGATACCTGTATCCTGATAGGTAAAGTTAACGTGATCAAATTTGATATTTCCGCTCACTTCTCCTGCAGGTGCATCTCCGGTATGAATATCTGATTGTAATTCGAGGAATTCATTGATCCTTTTCTGTGAGGCTGACGCGCGTTGAATTAACGTGGTTACCCAGCCCAGCATAGTAACGGGGAATGTAAGCTGATTAACATATACGATGAATTCTGCGATGTTTCCTGCGGTAATAGAACCATCGAGTACCTGTTCTCCACCTATATATACGGTAAGAATAGTACTCAGACCAACTAAAAGAAGCATAGTTGGATAAAAGAGTGCTTGTACGCGTACCAGCCCCATGGAACTGTTTTTATAGGCGTTGCTTTCGTTCGCGAAGATCTCCCGGGTATAATCTTCTCTGACATAAGATTTGATAACCCGGATGCCTGAAAATCTTTCCTGTACGAAACTTGATAAACTGGAAAGCTGTTCCTGGATCTGTTCGCTTTTATTATTGATCTGGGTGTTTACAAAGTAAATAATGATGACCAGTACCGGCAGAGGTAATAAGCAGAAAGTAGCCAGTTTAGCATTCACTGAATACATGGAAGTAATAATCAGCAGAAATAAAACAAGGGTATTGATGGCATACATAATTGCAGGGCCAACATACATCCTTACTCTGTTGACATCTTCTGTAGCCCGGTTCATTAAATCGCCGGTATTGTTGCGGCGGTAAAAGCCAAGGCTCAGCTTTTGGTAGTGTGCGTAAATCTCATTCTTCATATCAAATTCAATATGTCTGGACATCAGAATCAATGTCTGGCGCATAAAGAACAGAAATAGACCTCTGATCAGATAGAGGATCAATACGAGCGAGCCGAAATAAAGCAAACTGTAACTGAAGATATCATAAATGATCTGCTGTCTTTCAAAACCGCTGAAAAGGCCGTAAATCTGGATGTTCTCGGTAATAAGATTAAAGGCATGGCCGATAACCTGTGCTGGAATTACACCGAAAATATTAGAGATAATAACGAAAAACACCCCGGGTACGATCCACCATTTATATTTATAGAAATGTTTATTTAAAAAACGAAGGTGCTTCATGTGGCGTAAAGTTAGCCAATTGCACATGATTTTTGAAAACTGTTTGGTTAAAACAATGTAAATAATGTTTTTTATCCTTAGTTTTGCGAGCTGTCTGATAAACGAAATCTTATGTCTGGTAATAGTTCTGCGGTAACCTCAATTTTAGATCAACTAAGTGCTTTAGGACACAAAAAAGTTGTTTTTTGTAATGATCCCGATACCGGTTTAAAAGCCATTATTGCTATTCATGATACGACACTGGGCCCTGCTTTAGGTGGTACAAGAATGTTAAGTTATGCTACGGAGACTGAAGCATTGGAAGATGTGCTGCGGTTATCAAGGAGTATGACTTATAAAGCTGCAATTACAGGTTTAAACCTGGGTGGCGGTAAAGCTGTAATCATTGGTGATTCCCGTAAAGGAAAATCTGAAGCGATGATGCGCAGTTTTGGTCGTTTTATTCAAAACCTGAATGGTGAGTTCATTACTGCTGAGGATGTTGGTACAACGACTAAAGACATGGAGTATATCAGTATGGAAACCAAATATGTGACGGGGGTTCCTGAATCAATTGGTGGAATGGGTGATCCTTCCCCTACCACTGCTAAAGGCGTTTTTCTGGGAATAAAAGCTTGTGTTAAGGAAGTTTTTGGAACTGATATGCTGGCAGGACGCTCTGTTGTTGTACAGGGGATCGGAAATGTAGGGGAACAATTGGTAGAGTTACTGAGAAATGAAAACGTTGAGGTTTTTATCAGTGATATCAATGAGGAACGTTTACATCATATTGCAAGAAAATATAAAGCAAAACCTGTAGAGGCTAATAAAGTATTCGGTCTTGACGTTGATATCTATGCGCCTTGTGCGCTGGGAGCTACGGTCAATGATGTAACTATTCCCAGAATGAAGTTTGCGATTATCGCTGGTTCAGCTAACAATCAGCTTGCTGATGAACATGTGCATGGCAAGTTGCTTTTGGAAAAGAATATACTTTTTGCACCGGATTATCTGATTAATGCAGGTGGACTGATTAACTGTTATTCAGAATTAACAGGTTTTGGAAGAAAACGCACGATGCAGCTGACAGAAAATATCTATCAGGCAACGCGTAACGTAATTAAATTGTCCAAGGCAGAAAATATCCCAACAATTCTGGCAGCAAACAGGATTGCAGAACAAAGAATAATAGACATCAAAAAAATAAAATCATCATTTTAATAACCGGTATATTACCAACTCGTTCTTACATTCATGTTAAATAGAAGGCACCTACGAATTAAAGTCCTGCAAAACATCTTTGCGTGGCAAATGACAGACAAAAAGGATCTACTTTCTGCAAAGAAAGAATTGATGCACAGTATTGACCAGGTTTATGAAATGTATGTCAGAATGCTGGCACTACTTTCTGAGATCACGGAATACACCTCAGTTGACGCTATTGAAAGAGCTAACAAGCATTTTCCAACTGCTGAAGATCTGAATCCTAACAAGAAATTACTGCGCAACAAGTTCATTGTTTTGCTGCAGGAAAATCCTGAATTTAAATCGGCTGTAAACAAATACCAGATTAACTGGCATGCGGATCCTGAATTCATCAAAACAATCTACAATAAGCTGAAAGCTACTCCTGAGTATATCGCTTATCTGGCAGATACTGATGATAGTCTGGAAGGATCAAAAGAGATTATCAAATTTATCTTTAGAAAAATCATCCTTAAAAGCCAGAATATCATCCAGGCTTTTGAAGATAAATTTATCAACTGGCCGGTAGATAAGGAAGTAATGCAGGGTATGGTTGCAAAAACCCTGAAGAACTTTGTTTCGGAAGATCCGTTTAAAAACAAACTTACGCCAATCAGTGTGGATTGGAAAGAAGACAGCAAATTTGTGGAAGATCTTTTCACTTATACGCTGAAAAATAATACTGAATATCAGAATTTAATCGCCGAGCGTACTAAAAACTGGGAATCGGAACGTATTGCATTAATGGATACTATCCTGATGAAAATGGCTATTTGTGAGTTGATGAATTTCCCTTCAATTCCGGTAAAAGTAACCATTAATGAGTATCTTGACTTGTCAAAAGATTACAGTACTCCGAAAAGTAATTCATTTATTAACGGTATATTGGACAAAATTTTAGGCGATTTAAAGCGTACAAACAGTATTAAGAAAATTGGCCGCGGATTGATAGAAGAATAAAAAAATATAGTAATGAAGAAGATATTTTTACTTGCATTTGCAGCAGCTGCATTAGCTGCGTGCCAACAAACAAAACCTACAGCGGTTGCGACTGACAGTGTAGTTAAAACTACTGAAACTAAAACAGTGGCTTCACCTGATGCACCTGTAATCAGTTTCAAACAAGGAATGTACAATTTTGGTAAAATCGTACAGGGAGAGTCGGTACATTATGAATTTAAATTTACAAACACTGGAAAAAGCCCATTGATTATTACCAATGCGACTGCAACTTGTGGATGTACTATTCCTGAAATTCCTAAAGAGCCGATTAAACCAGGAGCTGATGGTGTGATTAAAGTAGTTTTTAACAGTGCTGGTAAAATGGGAATGCAGGATAAAGTTGTCACTATCACTTCAAATGGTAACCCTTCCACTACAGAAGTACATCTGATTGGTGAGGTAAAAGAAAGAACATAATTTTATAATAATACAATCAATATGACATTAACAGTAATTTTAGATGCTGCTGCCGGCGGAAGCAGTACGTTAAGTACCTTGGTTCCAATGGTATTAATCATGGTAGTTTTCTATTTCTTCATGATCAGACCACAAGTTAAAAAAGCTAAAGACCACAAAAAATTAGTTGCAGACTTGAAAAAAGGTGACAAAATAGTTACTACTGCTGGTATTCACGGCAGAATCGTTGATATGAATGAACTTACTTTTCTAATCGAAGTTGAAGGCGGTACTAAAATCCGTTTTGACAAGTCAGCGATTTCTCTGGATGCAACTAAAGCATCTACTGAATTGCCTAAGGCTTAATTCGCTGATAGACATTAAAAAGCCGCTCCATTAATGGCGCGGCTTTTTTGTTTAGTGATAAAACCTTAAATTTGATTAATTACAGCCCGTATGCCATTCATTAAACTTACAAAAATAGAGCGAAAGCGCTTTTTAGTATTGATCACTTGTGTGCTTCTGGCTATTGCAGGATGGTTGTTTCTGGCGTTGAACAATAAATATGTTTATACGGCCAAGACTGTTCTGATTTATAAAAATTTTCCGCAGAAAAAAGCTTTTCATCCTTTACAGTCCGATACGGTAGATTTACAGGTAGAAGGAACGGGCTGGCAGTTGTTGTTTGCACGTTTAAGAGTAAATCCGCAATTTATCAGCATCAACCTTGAAAAGTTGAATAACAGGAACTTTATCCTTTTTTCAGAACAGTTGTATAGTGTGAACAATCAGCTGGAAACTTCACAGAAAATTATATCTGTACGCCCTGATACGTTATACTTTGATTTTTCTAAAAGGACGGTAAAAAGAGTTCCGGTCAGATTAGTCTCTAATTTATCTTTTGTGAAGCAGTTTGGTATTTCTGATGTGATTCAGTGTACGCCTAATTACGTAACGGTATCGGGGCCGCAAGAAGAGCTGGAAAAAATTAATGAATGGAAAACTGATACTTTGGTGTTGCATAATATTCAGAATCAGGCAGTGACCAGGATAGGGATGATACAGAACGTGCTCAAAAATGTAAATATATTCCCGGCGAGTGTCGAGGTTAAATTGCCAGTAGATGAGTTTACAGAGAAGACACTAGAGGTGCCATTGAAGATTATCAATAATGGTGAATATTATAATGTTAAGCTTTATCCGAAAAAGGTGAAGATAACTTTTATGGTCGCCTTATCCAGTTATCAGCAGGTAAATGAAGATTTCATTGAAGCGGTGGTAGATTTGAATGAGTGGAAATTAAAGCATCATGGGCAGCTGAGTGTTAAGCTGACCCGCTTTCCTGATTATTGCAGAAAGGTGAGGGTAGACCCGGAAAAAATTGATTTTATTATAGAAAGATAATGATTAAAATTGGGATTACCGGTGGTATAGGAAGTGGTAAAACTACGGTTTGCAAAATATTCGAACAATTGGGTATTCCTGTGTTTTATGCGGATACTGTAGCGAAAGAAATTATGGTAACCGACCCAATATTAAGGAAGGGGATTATAGCAGCTTTCGGCGTAGAGAGTTATGAGCTGTCCGGGAAGCTGAACAATAAACATATTGCCCAGATCGTATTCAATAATAAAGTGGAGCTGGAGAAGCTGAATGCATTGGTTCATCCGGCTGTATTCAGAGCATTTGAAAGCTGGCAGCAAACTATACCTGCAGAGGTACCTTATAATTTGAAAGAGGCTGCACTATTATTTGAGAGTGGTTCTTATAGAATGTGTGACCATAGTATTTTGGTTACCGCACCCAAAGCGGTCAAAATACAAAGGGTGATGGAACGGGACGGGGTGACCAGCGAACAGGTCGAAGCACGGATGGATAAGCAGCTGAGTGATGAAGAAAAGAATAAAATGGCTGATTTTTTAATTACAAATGATGAAAGCCAATCGGTGATACTCCAGGTATTGGAGCTGCACTATCAATTTATAAACCTTACAAAATAAATGATATTAGAGGATTTTTTAGTGCCAACTAAAATTGGACTGTATTGTGCCTATGGCAATTTTTACCTGGATCCGAAAGAAATGGTAAAGGATGCAGTAATTTCACATGCACATGGTGATCATGCAATTAGTGGTAATTTCAATGTGTATTGTACCAAAGCTACCTCATTGTTCATGATACAACGGTATAAGAAATTTGCAGCGGGTGAGTTTCATCTGTATGCTTTTCATGCTGAATTTGTATTGAATGGAGTAAAGATCAGTTTTATCCCTGCTGGCCATATTTTGGGCTCGGCACTGGTAATGATGGAGTATAAAGGGGTTAAATATCTATATACTGGAGATTATAAGCTTCAACCGGATACGACTTGTGAGCCTATAGAATTTGCGGAAGCTGATGTATTGATTACGGAAACAACTTTTGCAAATCCTGATACTAAACATCCGGATGTAGAACTGGAGATCAAAAAACTAAATGCGACAACGAGTAATATTATGCTGGGTGCTTATGCTTTAGGTAAGAGTCAGCGGTTGATTAAATTGATCAGCGACCTTTGCCCGCAACGAAGAATCCTGGTACACCATAGTATTCTTCCTTTTGTGAAAATTTATGAACAGATGGGAATTGATATGGGAAAGTATGAGGTTTATGACCGGAAGGTAATGAAGAATACTAAAACTGATATGATTTACCTGGTACCGCCTTTGGTTTACAGAAGTTATATCAAAGCGGTAAATGTGATCAGGGTTTTTGCTACAGGATGGAAACACTTACAGAACAATAATGAGTTACAATTGTTCATTTCTGACCATGTGGACTGGGATGATATCATTTATACGATTGAAAAAGTAAAGCCAAAAGAAATCTGGACTACACATGGGAGTGGAATTCAACTAAAAAGTTATTATACAAACATTATTACTGTTAAATTGCTTAACTAATGGAACAGAGTGCCGACTATTATTTCAATAAAGAGGGATTAATGGTTTTTACGGAAGCGTACCACCTTAAACGTGGTTATTGCTGTAAAAATGGGTGTAAGCACTGTCCATGGAAATACGGCAGGAAAAAGGACAGTGGAAATAATAGTGAATTAAACTCAGAAAAAAGATAACGTGATACAGTTGCAGAAAGAAACAAAAGCTCCCCGCTATGAAAGCATATTCCACGAGGCAATGGTTAACGTGGCATTTACACAGAATTGGTGTAATGATCAGGTGAAACAGGCGGTTTCATTGTATGATATTACCAACCAGCAATTTAATGTGCTCAGAATATTGCGGGGGCAGTATCCGGACCCTTCAACTATCAATTTGCTGAAATCCAGGATGCTTGATAAAATGTGTGATGCTTCGCGAATTGTTGACCGCCTGGTACAGAAGGATTTGATTTGTAAAAAAACCAATACTTATGATAAGCGTGCAGTAGATATTCTGATCAATGAGAAGGGACTGGCACTGTTAAAGAAGATGGATAAAGAAATGGATCTGTCTGCTATCCTTTCTGCTAACTTAACCCTTAAGGAGGCTGAGCAATTAACCTCTCTGCTGGAAAAAGCAAGGGGCAGGGCTTAAGGCCCTGCCTGTCGATTTATTTCTATTAAGAGTACCCTTTTGGTGCCCTTCCTGATATTTTTATTTAGTGGCTGTGCCCTGAGGTATAAAAACCGATCAGTGCAATCGCAATACCCAATAAAACAGCAACCATTTTTCTTTTGGAAACTTTATGATCTACGCTGGATTCGAATAGGATAGTGGTTGAGATATGTAAGAATATCCCGATCACAATTCCCATCATCTTATGAAAGTACACTTCTATCCCTCCAATACTGCCTGTGCTGATTCCATTGCTAACCCAGAACCCCAGAGGTGCCATGATTGCGAAGATAGCCAGGTAAAAGATAATACCTGCAGGCTTAAATTTGTTTTGCATCAATATACTCGCCAGGGCAAAAGCCGCTGGGATATGATGCAGGGAAATACCAAAGATTAATGCGTTATGCTGATCTGCTGCAAGTGGCATTCCTTCTAAAAAAGCATGCAAACACAAACTGATCATTATTCCATAAGGAAAGATCTGAGTGTCATCATGTTTATGGATATGTCCATGTTCTACACCTTCAGAAAATTGTTCTAACAAGATTTGTAAAAGAAATCCAATTAATATGTAAATACCAATTTCTGCATGATCCGGCCCGCTGTAAGCATCGGGGATCAGGTGTAATACGGTGATGGCAAATAAATAAGCACCACTAAAAGAAAGTATAAGTTTTAGCAATTGTGACTTATCACTTTTGACTAAAAATATAGATAACCCTCCAAAAAAGGCGCAAAAGAACAGGATTAAGATTTTCCAAACTTCCATTAAAGTGCTGGTTGTAATTTTTTATAAATCAGGGATACTAAAAATCCGATAGTTGACCCTAGCGCAGCACCTGCTATAGTATCAATCGGGTAATGTACACCGACATATATTTGTGCGAAAGAAATAATAAATGCCCAGGCCAGGCCAACAGGCAGAATTGGCTTCCATCTTGGATAGAAAACCATAATTAAAAACACGGCAATACCGAAATGGTTGGTTGCATGTGCTGATGGGAAACTATAACCGCTGCCACAGGGTACACGGTGAATAATATCATGAATCAGTGTGGGTTCATTACAAGGTCTTAGCCTGGCAACAAATGGCTTAATGAATCTTGAAGAAATCATATCTCCCAGGGCAAACGTAAGGAGTACGCCGCCTATAATATACCAGCCTCTCTTTTTATATTCTTTGAAACTGAAAATGATAATAAAAAGGTAGAGCGGGGCCCAGGTATAGCGGTTGCGCATCAGTGGAAGAAACCAATCCAGGAAACCATTCGACAGTCCTCTGTGAATTTTCAGAAACAGTTCGACATCGAAGTTATGCAGGCTTTCTATCATGCTTTTTTACAAACAAGGATTAATCTGTCCGATTTGGCTACATCAAAAGCTTCCAGGCTATAGCTGCCGAATGTATCAACGATTTTTAACCCGCTTTTTTCAAGCATACGTTCAAAGTCAGCCAGACTGAATGCTTGTACACGTTCTTCAAAAGCATAGTGTTTGCTTTTGTGTTCAAAGTTGATGTGCTTAATGATTTTACCTTCAGCAACGAATTTACGAAGATCAAATTCTATACCTTCAAGGGTCTTGGTTTCTCTGTGGGTCAGGTTACTGATAATTTTCTGTGTGTTGAAATAATCAATAACTACTGTTCCGTCTTCTTTGATACTTTTTCTGAAAGATTTAAGCGCGTTTACATGATCTTTTTCTGTATCAAAGTAGCCGAAGCTTGTGAAAAGGTTCAGCGCGATGTCATAATAATTGATATAGCCTAGCTTACGCATATCGTGCACAAAAAAGTGAAGATGTTTTTGCTCGAATTGCTTTGCGTATTTGATACTTTGTTCAGAAAGATCAATTCCTGTAACGTCAAATCCCTTTTTGTTTAAATAAACAGAATGTCGACCTCTTCCACAGGCAATATCCAGCATACGGGAGTGTAGTGCAGGCTTCAGGTAGGCTGTCAGGTTATCAATTAAAAACTCTGCTTCAGCGTCATTACGCTGACTATATAAGATATGATAATAGGGAGAATTGAACCAATATTGAAACCACTTTCGCTGCATAAGGACCGTCTTAAATTTAGAAAAAGCAAATATAGTGATTAGGAATGCAACTGGGTGGACATTCAACTCAAATTATGCTAATATGACTATGACTACTTAAATTTTTACTATTTTTGAAAAACAAAATTCATAGCAGTTGACACTTATAAAATCTATTTCAGGAATCAGGGGAACTATCGGCGGAATCGCTGGAAATGGGCTAACACCTATTGATATAGTGAAGTTTACCGCAGCTTACGGCTCGTGGGTAATTAAAAATACGAATATTAAGAAAATCGTACTCGGACGGGATGCACGGATCTCGGGAGACATGGTGAATAATCTTGTGACTGGTACTTTACAGGGATTGGGTATTGAAGTGATAGACTTAGGTTTATCAACTACGCCAACTGTAGAGATTGCCGTTCCAATGGAAAAAGCAGGGGGAGGAATTATTCTGACGGCCAGCCATAATCCTAAACAATGGAATGCCTTGAAACTCTTAAATGAAAAGGGTGAGTTCATCAATGATGAAAATGGTAAAGAAGTATTGGAAATTGCAGAAAGAGCTGATTTTTCTTTTGCTGAAGTGAATGATCTTGGAAAAGTTACCTATGATGATTCTTATCTGCAAAAGCATATTGATGTAATTCTGGCTTTACCTTTGGTTGATGTTGAATTGATCAAAAAAGCAAATTTCAAAATTGCAATTGATTGTGTAAATTCTACAGGCGGTATTTTTATTCCAGCTTTATTAAAGGCATTAGGGGTAAAAACAGTATTTGAATTGTATTGTGAGCCAAATGGTGAGTTTCCCCATAATCCTGAACCTTTACCAGAAAACCTGACTGAAATTGCGAAAGTAGTGCAAAGCAAACAGGCAGATCTGGGTATTGTAGTAGACCCTGATGTAGACCGTTTATGTTTTGTTTGTGAAGATGGAACAATGTTCGGTGAGGAATACACTTTAGTTGCGGTAGCTGATTATGTTTTGAAGAATCAGGTGGGTAACACAGTTTCTAATTTATCATCAACCAGAGCTTTAAAAGATGTAACCCTTAGAGCAGGTGGAGCATACAATGCTGCTGCTGTGGGTGAAGTGAATGTGGTAAACCAGATGAAAGCAACAAATGCAATTATTGGTGGTGAAGGTAATGGCGGGATTATTTATCCTGAATTACATTATGGCCGTGATGCTTTGGTTGGGATCGCTTTGTTTTTAACACATCTTGCGAAATTTGGTAAGTCTGTTTCCTTGTTAAGAAGCAGCTATCCGAATTATCATATTTCTAAAAATAAGATCACATTAACTCCTGAAATGGATATTGATGCTTTGTTGGTTAAAGTACAGGAAAAGTATAAAAATCAACCAAACAGCACTATCGACGGATTGAAAATAGAGTTTGATAGTGAGTGGGTTCACCTGCGTAAATCAAATACAGAACCAATTATCCGTATCTACAGCGAAGCGGAAAATGAAACTGTAGCTGAAAACCTGGCGAACAAAATTATATCAGACATCAAAGAAATTTTAAAATTGAATTAATACAGAATGAACAGGATCTATTTAGATAATGCTGCAACTACACCTCTTGATAAAGAGGTAATGGCTGAAATGATTAATGTGATGGAGAATTATTATGGTAATCCATCTTCAATTCATGCACAGGGCCGTGAGGTACGTACATTGATTGAAAAGGCCCGTAAAACTGTAGCTGGATTACTGAATGCGACACCTGCTGAGATATTTTTCACTTCGGGTGGTACAGAAGCCGATAATACAGCTATACGTTGTGGTATCGCGGCTTTTGGAATCAAACATGCCATTACTTCAAAAATTGAACATCATGCGGTTGAGCATACGCTTGACCAGCTATTAAAAGATGGTGTTATTGATAAGCTGAGTTTTGTAAATATTGATGCTAAAGGTAATGTTGATTATGATCACCTGGAACAACTGTTAAAAGAGAATTCACGTTCTTTTGTCTCCTTAATGCACGCGAATAATGAATTGGCAACCTTGACCGATATGGAAAAGGTGGGCGATATTTGTGAGCGCTACGAGGCTATTTATCATTGTGATACGGTACAGACTATGGGTCATTATGTACACGATGTCAGAAAGATTAAGGCGCATTTTATAGTTTGTGCAGCACATAAATTGCATGGTCCGAAAGGAGTAGGCTTTTTATTTGTAAATCATACGGTGAAAATCAGTCCGATGATCTATGGTGGTGCTCAAGAGCGTAATATGCGTGGAGGAACTGAAAATGTCTACGGAATTGTAGGGCTGGCAAAAGCACTGGAGATGGCTTATAGTCATATGGAAGCGCATCAAACTTATATCCAGGAATTGAAAACTTACATGAAAGATAAACTGGTTGCAGAAATTCCTGCCATTAGTTTTAATGGAGAAACTGATCCTGATAAAAGTTTATATACGGTTCTTAATGTTTCATTCCCTGCAATGGATATGTCTGATATGTTATTGTTTAATCTTGATATTAACGGCATCTCTGCATCTGGTGGTAGCGCCTGCTCTTCAGGCTCTAATATTGGATCTCATGTATTGACAGCTGTCGGTACTGATCCGAACCGTCCATCTGTCAGGTTCTCTTTCAGCAAGTTGAATACGAAAGAGGAAATTGATTATGTGATAGAAAAGGTGAAACATATTGTAGAACAGAATATCGCAGTTTAAGAATTTTATTGATTACGAAAAGCTCTGACCAGCGGTCAGGGCTTTTTTTTTATAGCACAATTATGCAATACGTATCCATAGAGAATAATAAGAGCCCATACCTGTCTTTTATAGAGGAATTGTACCATGCTGCTTTTCCAATGGAGGAACGCAGGAACTGGGAACAATTGTTAAAAATGATCGGCACAGTTCCGGAAATGTTTATGCAGGTGATTCTGGAAGAAGAAAAAGCTATTGGTTTTGTAACCAGCTGGAAGTTTGAGGACTGGTGTTTTATTGAACATCTGGCGATTGATCCGGTAAACAGAGGAAAGAAATTTGGGGAGCGTGTGATGAAAGATTTCATGGTTAACCGTAAATTATTGTTAGAGGTTGAGCCTCCTGCTTCTGTGGATGCAATACGCAGAATTGGCTTTTATGAAAGATTGGGATTGGTTTGTTTACCTTTTGATTATCTCCATCCTTCTTATCATGACTCTCATGTTTCTCATTCTTTAGTGCTGATGACTAATGTACCGGAAAGAGAAGAGTTGTATTTTCATGAAATCATCCGCAGAGTTAAAAAGCAGGTTTATTTATACCACCCGTTTTAATTTATTGGTGATTGTACATATTTATTATAAAATAATATAAACTATATTTTTTCCGGCTTGTTGTGTATTCAATTGTCAATAATTTTTAATTAAAACATTGGTTATGAATACTCCGGATAAGCACGATCACGAAGAAGAAAAAAAGAAAACGGTTTATAAAGAAACTGACAATGATGAAGATTTGAGCAGTGGTGAAACATCTTCTGAGTCAGAATCTGGAAGATCTGCATTTGCGAACAGACCTGAAAGAAAAAGTAAGCCTTTAGGTGCGGGTCATGAGCCCGGTACTACACCTGGAAGAGATTTCTGATAAAAATATTATTTCTAAAGAAAACCCTGATTCAACAGCTGATTCAGGGTTTTTTGTTTATAAACGGGAATTTAATAAATTCTATCCCGTAAATATTACCGGATTTATTTGTCTGTTAAGGTTTTCTCCATTACATTAGAGGATAGATTTAGCTATTGTATGAAAAGGATAATATGTGTTTATTGATTTGCTAAATCGTTTTTAATTCTTTAACCATATATGAATCCTATCCGTACTTTAGCTGTAAGCAGCTTACTATTATTCTCCCTCACGAGCGTTGTATCTGCTCAAAAAAAGGAAACTTTTAAAGACAAGGAGGTCGTCTATAAAAAAGGTTTGAAATTAACCTTGATCAATCAGGAAAAGGGTTTTTCACCCGTAGTCAAAGAAAGAATGATCGAAACCTTCTTTAAAGTTTATCCGGCTTTAAAAGCTGCGTACAATGAAAAGACTGCAAAAGAAATCACTTTTGTCATCGATACTGCCTATAAAGGAGTGGCTGCAACCCAGGGAACTGTCGTTGCTTACAGCCCGGTCTGGTTTAAACAGCATCCTGGCGATATAGATGTGGTTACGCACGAGGTGATGCATATTGTACAAAATTATGGCAATAACGCAGGCCCATGGTGGATCACTGAAGGGATAGCTGACTATGTACGTTATAAATACGGAGTTGACAATGCAGGGGCTAAATGGACACTTCCTGAATATAAATCGGGACAGAATTATGATAATGGTTATCGTATTACAGCGAGATTTCTAGCCTGGCTGGAAGCGCATCACCAGGGGATAGTCAAAGTTCTGGATCAGCAGATGAGAGCGCATACCTACAGTGAAGAATTCTGGAAAACACAAACGACAAAAGCTTTGCCTGAATTATGGGCTTCTTATGCAGAAAATCCAATAATTTAGAATACTATTATACGCTATAAACCACACAAAACAAATGATGAAACATTTCTTATCAGCATTACTTATCTCTGCGGCTATGCCCGTACTAGCGCAGCAAGCAGGTAAAGTGACAGACCCGGTAGACTGGGTTAATCCGCTAATGGGGACGGCAAGTAAACCAAGCCTGTCTAATGGTAATACTTATCCTACAATTGCAGTTCCATGGGGAATGAATTTCTGGACTCCGCAAACTGGTAAAATGGGTGACGGATGGGCTTATACTTATGATGCTGATAAAATCAGAGGATTCAAACAAACACACCAGCCTTCTCCGTGGATGAACGATTATGGACAGTTCTCGGTGATGCCGGTAACTGGTAAAATGAAATTCAACCAGGACGAGCGTGCAAGCTGGTTCTCCCATAAAGCAGAAATTGTAAAGCCATATTATTACAGTGTATATCTGGCTGATGCGAATGTAACTACTGAAATTACACCTACAGAGCGTTCGGCTCAGTTCCGTTTTACTTTCCCAAAATCTGATAGTTCTTATGTAGTGATTGATGCTTTTGATAAAGGATCATATATCAAAGTTATCCCGAAGGAAAGAAAAGTTATAGGATACAGCACGCGTTATGCAAGTGGCCCGCTGCCTGCTAATTTTAAAAATTACTTTGTTATCTACTTTGATAAAGCTATTTCTTCTGCTAATACATGGCACGGGAATACTTTGGCAAAAGATACGCTGGAGCTGAAAAGTGATCATTCTGGTGCAATCATAGGATTTAAGACTGAAAAAGGAGAAAAGGTTGGGATGAAAGTCGCTTCGTCTTTTATCAGTGTTGAACAGGCCGAAATCAGTTTAAAGAGAGAGCTGGCAAATGATACTTTTGAAGCTACACAGCAAAAGTCAAGAGCGATATGGAACAAAACTTTGGGTAAGATTTCTATCGAAGGCGGAACTGTTGATCAGACGCGTACTTTCTATTCAAGTTTATACCGCACTTTATTTTTCCCGAATAAGTTATATGAGATAGATTCGAATAATAAAATTGTTCACTGGAGCCCCTATAATGGCAAAACTATGCCAGGATATATGTTTGCTGGTACGGGATTCTGGGATACCTTCAGGGCGCTGTATCCATTCTTAAACCTGGTATATCCTGCAATTAATAAAGAGATGCAGGAAGGATTGGTAAATGATTATAAAGAAGGCGGATGGTTGCCTGAATGGTCAAGTCCGGGTTATGCAAATTGTATGATTGGTAACAACTCTGCTTCGGTAGTAGCAGATGCATATATCAAAGGGTTACGTGGATATGATATTGAGAGTTTATTTGAAGCACTAAAACATGGTGCGAATAATGAAGGACCGAATGAAGCAGTCGGAAGAGCGGGTGTGAAGTATTACAATGAGTTGGGTTATGTCCCTTATGATGTTAAACTGAATGAGAATGCAGCCAGAACATTAGAATATGCTTACGATGACTTTACGATTTATCAATTGGGAAGAGCGCTGAACAAACCAGCTGCTGAGATTGATATCTACAAGAAAAGAGCAATGAACTATAAAAACATTTTTGATCCTTCGTCTGGCTTAATGCGTGGAAAAAATAAAGATGGTTCATTCCAGTCACCTTTTAACCCGTTTAAATGGGGAGATGCTTTTACAGAAGGAAATAGCTGGCATTATTCATGGTCAGTTTTCCAGGACGTAAATGGTCTGGTTGGCCTGATGGGTGGTAAAAATAAATTTGTAGAGAAACTGGATTCTGTATTCACTATGCCTCCTGTTTTTGATGCAAGTTATTATGGTTCTGTGATTCATGAGATCAGAGAGATGCAGATTGCAAACATGGGCCAATATGCACACGGCAATCAGCCGATACAACACATGATCTACTTATATAACTACGCAGGACAACCTTGGAAAGCGCAGTACTGGTTAAGAGAAACGATGAACAGAATGTATAAAGCTACGCCTGATGGCTATTGTGGAGATGAAGATAATGGACAGACTTCTGCCTGGTATGTTTTCTCTTCAATGGGCTTCTATCCGGTTACTCCTGCTACAGATCAATATGTGGTTGGTGCGCCTTTATTTAAAAAAGTAACGGTAAACCTGGATAATGGAAAACAGATTGTAATCAATGCTGCTGCAAACAGTGTGGATAATAAGTATATCAATGCGTTGAAATATAATGGTAAGGCTTATGGTAAAAACTGGTTAAGTCATTCTGATTTAGTCAAAGGAGCTACACTGGATTTTGATATGACTGCTGCACCTAATAAGACCAGAGGTACTGCAGAAAGTGATTTTCCTTACTCTATGTCAACAGAACAAAAATAAGTCAAGGCTCGGACAGCTTAGCTGATCAGCTTATAAAGCGCTTGATATACTCATTTATAGCTAAATGAGTATATCAAGCGCTTTTTTGTGTTTTAAATTGAAACTGTATTAATTATTTAAGATATTTTTATAATATATTTTTCTTCTGATGTTAATTTAAATATTAAGTATCATCTTTTATGTTTAATATTGAATACACAAATGAAACACTGTATGAAAAAACTAGTAACACTGGCGATGCTTTCTGCATTTGCACTGGCAGCTAATGCCCAAACTGAAAAAGGTAAGACTATTGTAGGAGGATCAATAGGTTATTTCAATGAAAAAAGTAATGATAATGCTATGGATAGTAAGCATAGCAGTTTAACCCTGCTTCCAAGTATTGGTTATTTTGTAAAGGATAACCTGGCATTGGGTTTAGGGATTGGTTATTCTAGGCTAACATCGCAGAGCAGCGAAAAAACACAGTATCTTTTAAGCCAGAAGAATACAACTGATTATTTTATGGTGAGCCCTTTTGTCAGACACTATATAAATATATCTGATCAGTTCAAATTCTTCAGTCAATTATCTGTTCCAATGAAATGGGGAAATCTGGAATCAGCAACAGGGACTACCAGTCCGGCTGTTAGTGTTGCACCTGCTTCAAATTCTAAAACTACATCGATAGGAGTGAATATAGAGCCTGGTTTCGCGTATTTTCCTACCAAAAGGATTGGGATACAGCTTTCTTTAGAAGGGCTATCTTATGCCTGGAATAAAACCGAAAACAAGAATTCGAACGAAGTGAGTAAGAATAATGCTTTCAATTTAGGAACGAACTTTTTCGCGCCGAAAATTGGTATTCAATTTCATTTCTAATCCTGAGCTGTATCATATGAAGAAAATAGTATTAATTTTTATTGGTTTGATATCAATATCAGTTAGCTGCATGGCGCAGACAGAAAAAGGAAAAATACTTTTAGGAGGTTATGCGAATTTCAACACCTATAAAGGTACAAGCATGACTGGCAGAAATACGAACTTAGGAATCAATCCTACGGTGGGAATCTTTGTGACGGACAAGCTGGTCATAGGAACCGGATTAGGGTATGTTCATTCTGCTTATACCCAGAATTTGGTAGATGGAGAAGAAATAGGATCTGTACGAAGAAAAGCTTATGCTGTA
The DNA here is from genome assembly GCF_040547305.1 of Pedobacter sp. UYP1. Classification (NCBI taxonomy): domain Bacteria; kingdom Pseudomonadati; phylum Bacteroidota; class Sphingobacteriia; order Sphingobacteriales; family Sphingobacteriaceae; genus Pedobacter; species Pedobacter sp. UYP1. The sequence goes on from NZ_JBEPPL010000005.1 coordinate 288,533, forward strand.
AGCTTAAGCCCCTTTGGGAGATATTATGTTGGTATCACACCACAACTTAAATTTTTTGGTCAGCTGGAAGCAGCTGTAAACTGGCGGAATATAAAAGGTAATGAAGCAACGGGGGAAAAAGATTTGAAGAGTAATTTTTATAGCGCAACCCTATCTCCGGGATTTGCCCTGTTCCCCTCTAAAAAAATCGGGATAGAACTGTCAATTACCGGATTCCAATATGCAAAGCAACATTGGAAAACTGAAGAGGCAACCTTAACTGATTTCAGATCTTTTAGTTTTGGAAGTGACTTCTTTAATCCGCGTTTAGGGATTCAATTCTATTTGTAAGCAAGAGTTGGAATAAAAGACCCTGATAAGATAAATTGAATAAAATAAGAATGCCCTGCTGAATAGAAATTTAATTTCCATTCAGCAGGGCATTCTATTTTATAGCAGCGTATTCTGTTTAATATTCAAGCCTGGTTAACAGGCAGCAGGTTATCTAGTTCTTTACCATTTTAAGGAAAGTAGCCAACTTGGCTTTCATCGCCCTTCTGTCAACAATAAAGTCAAGGAAACCATGTTCCTGCACAAATTCGGCAGTCTGGAAACCTTTTGGTAAGTCTTTTTTGATCGTTTCTTTAATTACTCTTGGGCCTGCAAATCCAATAAGTGCACCTGGTTCTGCAATATTAATATCACCCAGCATCGCATAAGATGCAGTTACACCACCGGTAGTCGGATCAGTTAATAAAGAGATATAAGGGATTTTTGCCTGGTTAAGCAAAGCTAATTTAGCAGATGTTTTTGCCATTTGCATCAGTGAGAATGCGGCTTCCATCATTCTGGCTCCTCCCGATTTGGAGATCATCAGAAATGGAATTTTATGTTTGATACTGTAATCGATAGATCTCGCGATTTTCTCTCCTACTACAGAACCCATAGAACCACCGATAAAATTGAAGTCCATACAGGCAATTACCAATTCTTCTCCTTCAATTTTACCTACTGCTGAACGGATAGCGTCTTTCAGGCCTGTTTTTGCCATCGTGTCAACCAAACGTTCTGTATAAGGTTTGCTGTCTGTAAAGTTAAGCGGATCTCCTGAGGTCAGGTCAGCAAAAAGTTCTTTGAACTCATTGTTATCAAATAATACCTGAAAATATTCTTTGGAACCAACTCTCAAATGATAATCACAATAGTGACAAACGTATTTATTTTCGATAAGGTCTGCGCTGTGTAATGCTTTCTTGCAATTAGGACACTTGTTCCATAAGCCATCCGGCGCTTCTTTCTTTTCTTCTGTCAGCGTACTGATACCTTTTTTTTCTCTCTTAAACCAAGCCATGTTATTCGTTGAAAAATGCGATTACAAAGAAACGAAAAAAAATCATAACAGCTTAACCTAGATTTCGTATAAATTCTATAATAGTTTAACAGGTTATAATTTATAAAATAATAGGGTATTATGTTTTGCTATATTGATATAGCAATTGAAATAATCATCTATAACAATAAATGATAGGATGAAACCATCATGTGCAGCGGTGAAGAAGCCGATATATACAACTTTCGTAGCACATGATAGCTTCATCTCTATTAAAACCATCATTGTCCGATGAAAATAATACCGGCTAAGGTTTGCCCGGGCTAATATTTTTCCTAACTTCGGCTTAAACAAAATCTAATAACAATGAGTTTAAAAGGCTATAAAGGCGTAATTTACGGAGATGCTGTTCAGGAATTATTTGAGCAGGCTAAAAAACATCAGTTTGCATTGCCTGCAGTTAATGTTACCGGAACAAATACCATCAATGCGGTTATGGAAACTGCTAAAGCGGTGAATTCACCAGTCATGATCCAGTTATCAAATGGTGGCGCGCAATTTTATGCAGGTAAGACATTGAATAATGATAACTTAAATGCATGTGTATTAGGCGCAGTATCTGCCGCTAAACATGTTCATTTACTGGCGGAACACTATGGTGTTGCGGTAGTATTACATACTGACCATGCAGCTAAAAAATTATTGCCATGGATTGATGGTCTGTTAGATCACGGTGAAAAATTCTTTGCTGAAACTGGTAAACCATTATTTTCTTCACATATGCTGGATCTTTCTGAAGAATCAATTGAAGAAAACATGGAGATCTCAGCTAAATATTTAGCCCGTATGGCTAAAATGGGCATGACTATCGAAATCGAACTGGGTGTAACTGGTGGTGAAGAAGATGGTGTGGATAACAGTGATGTAGATAGCTCTAAATTATATACTCAGCCTTCTGAAGTGGCTTATGCTTACGAAGAATTGAGTAAAGTAAGTGATAAATTTACTGTTGCTGCTGCTTTTGGTAATGTTCATGGTGTTTATAAACCAGGTAACGTTAAATTGCAACCAGTAATTCTTAAAAACTCTCAGGATTATATCAAAGAGAAGTTAGGATTAACAGCTGAAAAACCAATTAACTTTGTATTCCATGGTGGATCAGGTTCTTCTCAGGAAGAAATCAGAGAAGCTATTTCTTATGGTGCAATCAAAATGAACATTGATACTGATATGCAATGGGCATTATGGGAAGGCGTTCTGGATTATTACAAAGCGAATGAAGCTTATCTTCAGGGACAAATCGGAAATCCTGATGGAGATGATAAACCAAATAAAAAATACTATGATCCACGTGTTTGGTTGCGCAAAGGAGAAGAAGCATTTGTTAAACGTTTAACTCAGGCTTTTGAAGATTTGAACTGCAGAAACGCAAGTGATAAATTATAAGTAAAGAAAAAAAACTTCAGAGCGCTTCAGAGTCAATCTGAAGCGCTTTTTTTGTGATTTATTTTTTCCGGTTATACGCTGTAAATGCGTTTTAATCGTCAAATTAGCTGGAAAACTTATCTATGAAAACTCAGGGAAAGAAAAACAATTTATTTGAGCAGTTCTCTAACGCTGCAACCAAGTTTACTGGTAGCTCTTCAGCTTTTATTATTGCGTTGTTAATTGTTATTGTCTGGGCTGTAAGCGGCCCGGTTTTTCATTATTCGGAAACCTGGCAGCTGGTGATCAATACCGGAACAACAATTATTACCTTTTTAATGGTCTTTTTAATCCAGAAAGCTCAGAATAAAGATGGCAAAGCGATACAGCTTAAACTGAATGAACTATTGGCTGCACACGAAAGGGCAAGTAACAGGATGGTGGATATTGAAGACTTAACAGAAGCTGAATTAGATCAGCTACATAAGTTCTATGTCACATTATCAGCATTGGCAAAACAAGAAACCGATATTCATTGTTCTCACTCTATTGATGCAGCGCAGGCAGTGAGTGCAATTAAAGCGAAGCATTTATTTAAACCCAAACATCATGGAACTACTTCAGGTAAATAAGATCAGGACGCAGGAAGAATTGGAAAGTGCATTTGCAATTCGTAAACAAGTCTTTGTGGTGGAACAGGGCTGTCCGCCAGAACTGGAATGGGAAAATGAGGATGTTTCTCATCACTTCCTCGCTTTACTGGATAACCATCCTTGTGGCGCTTGCCGATGGCGAAAAACTGAGAATGGTTATAAATTAGAGCGCTTTGCAGTATTAAAAGAATACAGGGGTAAAAGGGTAGGACAGGCGCTTGTAGCGGCTGCTTTAGCCGATATACCAGATAGTGCCAATTCGATCTATTTAAATGCACAGGTGGAAGCTGTTAGCCTCTATGCTAAGTTTGGCTTTGCAGTAGAAGGCGAACAGTTTGAAGAAGCTGGAATACAGCACTTCAGAATGGTTAAGAAATAAATAACTGGTAGCAGGTGAGGTTACATTCCTTGAAATACTTTCGATGACAACAACATCGCCTCCTGCCATTTATCTATGTTCAGATTCAATGACTCTCCTTGTTGCTGAAGATAAGTAATCAGTTCTTCGGTAGCGAGGTTACCAGTCAGATCATCGGCTGCCATTGGACAACCTCCGAAGCCTTTTAAAGCACTATCAAAACGTCTGCACCCGTTATGGTATGCAGCTTCAATTTTTTCTTTACGCGTCTCCGGAGTGCTGTGTAAATGCAGGCCTATTTCTGTTTCCGGAAAACTGCGGAGCAAGAGTGGCATTAATTCTCTAATCTTTTCTGGGGTAGAAACTCCAGTGGTATCTGATAAGGAAAGTATTTTAGTTCCTCTTTCTACCAATTCTGACGCCCATTGTTCTACAATTTCTGTGTGATAAGCATCACCATAAGGGTTACCAAAGCCCATAGACAGGTAAACTACGGCAGTCTTCTGCTTTTTATCACATAATTCCAGCATTTTTTCGACGGTAACCAAAGATTCCTGAATACTGGAATTTGTATTCCTTTGCTGAAAAGTTTCGGAGATAGAAAATGGGAATCCTACGTAATCGATTTCAGGAAATAGCATGGCATTTTCGGCGCCGCGAAGATTGGCTACAATGGCTAACAATTTGCTTTGTGTGTTGCTGAGATCCAGTTGCGCTAAAACTTCTTTGGTATCGGTAAGCTGCGGAATAGCCTTTGGCGAAACGAAGCTGCCAAAATCTATGGTATCAAAACCAACTTGCAGGAGTAAATTGATATAGGCTGCTTTTAAGTCTGTAGGAATAAAATCATGGATGCCTTGCATGGCATCTCTCGGACATTCGATTAGTTTAATAGCTTTCTGACTCATACATTGTAATGCACGCTGGTTATTTGTGCAACGGCTCAATGTAAGTAAAAATACGAAATAACAGAAATAAGGCAGCTTTCCGTAGTGGAAAAACTGCCTGAGGATTAAGGTTGGTTTATTGCAGGATTAACTCAATGACAGGAATTGAGAAATCAGGTTTTTTAGTGGGTAGCGTAACCACCAGATCATCTGATCCTTTTTCCTTATAAAGCAGTTCTGAACTGTCATTTAAAAACTGTGCATATTTAACTTTACCATTGTAGCCTGGTAAAACCAGTTTGCCATTGGTTGGATAGTCAAACAGGTGCACATATAAACGCTTTGTGGTTGGGTTATAAGTCAGTTTACTGTCTTCTGGTATCTTGTATCCTTCGGGTGCGTAGGTACAGTTGTAAATGGCCTTGTTATTCGCGTGCATCCATTGACTCAGGCTATCCAGTGCATTCGTAGCTCTTTGGTCAAATTCGCCTCTGGCTGTAGGACCTACGTTCAGGATCAGGTTACCGCCATTGCTGACCGAAGTAATCAGCAGATCTAATAATTGTTTGTGTGTTTTCCAGCTGTTCTCGTCACGGTGATATCCCCATGAACCAGAAAAGGTCTGGCAGGTTTCCCAGGTTTTTCCTTTGTATTTGGCAAGCTCTGCTGTGCTCACCTGTTCTGGCGTTTCGAAATCTGCGCCATCTTTGTATTCGCCAAGATCCAGTCTGTTGTCTACAATGATACCGGGCTGTAATTTTCTGATCAGCTTAAGCAACTCTACTGAAGCCCAGTCATCTTTACCTTTACCTCTTCCGTTTGGTTTAGGAAAAGAGAAGTCCAGCCATAGAATATCTATCTTTCCATACTTGGTTAATAACTCGGTAATCTGATTGCGCATATAGGCTCTGTACTTGGCCATATCTCTGCCTTTATTTAAACGGGCATAGGCTGCGTCACTTTTATCTTTTCTGACTAGTGGATGGTTCTCATCCATGGTATAATCCGGGTGGTGCCAGTCTAGCAACGAATAATAGAAGCCAACTTTGATTCCTTCGGCTCTGAAAGCATCTACATATTCTTTCACCAGATCACGTTTTGCTTGTGTATTTGTTGCTTTATAATCCGTGAATTTGGTGTCAAACAAACAAAAGCCTTCATGATGTTTAGTGGTAAGTACGGCATATTTCATCCCTGCTGCTTTAGCCTGTTTTGCCCATTTCTTTGGTTCAAACTGATCTGGGTTAAACTGGTCAAAGTATTTCTGATATTGCTCATTTGATATGCCTTCTATACTTTTCACCCATTCATGTCTGGCTGGTTGTGCATAGAGGCCCCAGTGGATAAACATTCCGAAACGGTCTTGTGTCCACCATTCCATTCGTTTCTGCTTTTGTGCCGCAGTTTCATTACCGATCATCTTTTGTGCGAAAAGACTGGGGCCGCAGAGCAGGATGATCAGTAGCAATAGTTTTAATTTCTTTACTATCATTTTTCTAAGATTTAGGTTAGCTGGTTAGGTTTTGGTTTTTAAAATGATTTAGCTTCTATACAAAAGAAAAGAAATCCGGCCTGAAAAGATTAACTGAAATTAGCTAAATGATCAACTCTATTGGGATGGAATGGGTTGGTAATGAAATAGATTGAAAACAAAAAAGCCTTCTTCTGATTTCCAGAAGAAGGCTTTTAAATGATATGATGTTACTTAGGCGTGTTTTTTGCCTAAGTCGATTACAATTGGAGTAGAGATACATAACGAAGAGTATGTACCGATAACACGACCAATTAATAAGGCGAAGATAAATCCACGGATACTTTCTCCACCGAAGATGAAGACTACAAGTAATACGAAGAATACGGTTAATGAAGTTAAGATGGTACGACTTAATGTACTGTTCAACGCGAAGTTGATTAGTGTATTACGTTCTTCACCATATAAATCATCTTTACCTGTCTCTGCAAGTTTCTCACGGATACGATCAAATACAACTACAGTTTCAGTCATGGTATAAGACATAACCGTTAAGATCGCCGCAATGAAATCCTGACCAATCTCTAATGAGAATGGTAGAACACCATCAAGGATTGTATAGAATGATAATACCAGTAACACGTCATGGAATAATGCGATAACGGCACCTAAACCATAATTTACTTTCTTAAATCTGACGATGATATAAACAAACATCAACAGACAAGAGAATAAAATTGCTGTGTAAGCACTTGAAACAAGGTCGCTCGCAATGATTGGCCCTACTTTCTGGTTACTTTCAATGGTGTATTTAGCTCCTGTTGTTGCTAAACCAGCTTTTAATGCATCTTCTACAATCTTATCAGCACCAGCATTCTGGTCAGCGATATGATAAGTAGTTGTGATTTTTAACTCATTGTCAGCACCAGCAGTTTTAACCTGAATTTCTTCATTCTGGAAGCTTGGAGCTAATTTCGCTTTTACATCTTCAGTATCCATTCCTTTATCGAAATGAACGATGTAAGTTCTTCCTCCTTTAAAATCAATACCTAATCTTAATCCACCATTTTTGAAGTAGAAAATGATACCTAAGATGATGATGATAGAAGAAATTGTATAATAAATCTTTCTGCGGCCAACAAAGTTAAACGCGATGTTTTTAAAGGCGTGGATAGTTGCTTTGTTACCGAAAGTGATATTTGCATTTTTGTTCAATAAACCTTCGAAAACTAAACGTGAGATTAATACCGCACAGAATAGAGAAGAAAGGATACCGATACATAAAGTAGTTGCAAAACCCTGAACCGGGCCACTACCGAATGCGTAAAGGATAACACCTAAAATTAATACCGTAACGTTCGAGTCAATGATAGAAGGCATTGCATGTTTGAAACCTTCTTTGATTGCTACAGCAGTTGATTTACCATGCGCCAGTTCCTCTCTTACACGTTCGAAGATCAGGATGTTCGCATCGACTGATAAACCAATTACCAGGATAATACCAGCAATACCAGGTAAAGTCAGTACCGCGCCCAGTGAAACCAGGATACCCATGATGAACAATAAGTTGATCACTAAGGCAAGGTTAGCTACCCAGCCTGCTTTGTTGTAATACAACGCCATGAACACAAGGATCACGATGAATGCCAGTACGAATGATAATAAACCATTGTGGATCGCTGCTTCTCCTAAAGATGGACCCACTACAAACTCTCCAACAATACGTGCCGGAGCTGGTAATTTACCTGCTTTTAAGATGTTCGCTAAATCCTGTGTTTCATTCACTGTAAAGTTACCAGTGATCGAAGAAATACCGTTAGGAATTTCATTCTGAACAGTAGGAGCAGAGTAAACTGCGTTATCCAGGACGATAGCAATAGATTTTTTGTTGTTTGGATCAGCTGAAGCTTCAGCTGTGATTTTTTTCCATTTCTGTGCACCTTCACCAGTCATGTACATGGTCACTTCAGGTTTACCTTTCTGATCGTAATCATGACGGGCATCACTGATAGCTTCACCACCTAAATCAGGTTTTCCATCTGGAGATACAGATTTGATTGCGTAAAGTTCAAAAACTTTAGTACCATCCATTGGTCTTACACTCCACATGAATTTGAAACTCTGAGGTACGATAGAAACAACTTCTGGTCTTCTGAAGTAAGAGTTTACCTTAGCAGTATCTTTTTGTGCAACCCATCCAACAGTTGGACCAGGACGTAAAGCAGGCTGTCCTTTTTCATTCTGGTAAGTAGGGATATTTAATAAAGCGAATAATGGATTAGATTTAGAAAGTTCTTTTGTTTTTAAGTCAGCAGAATCTTTACCAGTAGTGCTTTTCTTAGCTAAGTTAGCCAATGCACTTTTTCCTTTTGCAGCAGTGTCTTTTACAGTTGTTACTGCAGCAGTATCTTTTAAAGTAGAGGCAAGGGTTTTGTTGATGTTCTCCATGATCGAGTAAACCTCTTCATTTTGATACACCTGCCAGAATTGTAATTCTGCAGACCCTTGTAATAATTTATGAACCCTTTCTTTATCCTGAACACCTGGCATCTCAATCAGGATACGGTTAGTACCTTCTTGTTTCTGCATGTTAGGACTTACCACACCAAATCCGTCGATACGGCTTCTGATAATGATAAATGAACGGTCAATCGCGCTGGTTGCTTCTTTCGATAAGTAATTCTTAACGTCAGCATTGCTCGCATTCGCTTTTAACTGCTGTGCATTATCCTGGTTAGAGAAATAATCTGCAAGTTTTACGTTCGGGCTGATTTTTTCGAATTCATTGACAAACAAACTGATGAAATCTTTACCACCAGCATTCAGCTGAGTTTGGGCAGTAGCGAGTGCTTTGTTAAAATTAGCATCATCTGTGTGATTCGCTAAAGATTTTACTAACTCTCCTAACGATATTTCCATCGTTACGTTCATACCACCTTTAAGGTCAAGACCTAAATTGATTTCTTTCCCTTTACAGAACTGATAGTCAAACCCGAATATTGGATAAACCGGGACGGTTGACATGGAGTCCAAATAAGCTTTTTCCTTAGTCAGATCGCCTTTAGCATACGCTTTAGCGTCTTTTTCTACCTTCGACGTAACGAAATTGAACGAGAGGGAATACACGCAGACAATACCTAATAGTATTGCCATAAATTTAATGAAACCTTTACCTTGCATTTTTGTTTGTAATTATTTGTCTATGCTGTATATTTTTTTCAACAAGTCGGCAAATCTAATTAATTTTTTAATTAATAGTCAGCCTTATATAATATTTATTGAGGATTGGGAACTATTTTCGAACAAGGGTTGAAATTGTATAACCAATGTTGTTTTTTTCGTCCGGCCCATAGCTGTTGCTGCTTTCCTCTTTCCAGATATCCGGGTCTATGGCCGGGAAAAATGTATCTGCGTCAAAATGGCCTTTAACAACCGTCAGATAGATTTTATCGGTGATATCCATTGCCATTTTATAGATCTGTGCCCCGCCTACAATAAATACTTCTTCATCAGGATCGCAAAGCGCTATAGCCTCTTCCAGGGTATTGACCACTTCTACACCCGGTATTTCCAGGTCAGCAGCGCGGGTAATGACCAGGTTACGACGTTTAGGAAGCGGTTTCCCTACAGAATCGAATGTTTTGCGGCCCATGATCACCGTATGACCGCTGGTCGTATCCTTAAAATGTTTCAGGTCACCTGGCAGGTGCCATAGCAGTTGATTATTCTTTCCTATTCCATTATTTTCAGCAATGGCAACAATGATAGAGACGATCATACGGCAACTGCGCCTTTAATGTGCGGATGTGGTTCGTAGTTTTTCAGGTTGAAGTCTTCAAACTTGAAACTGAAAATGTCTTTGACTTCCGGGTTGATTTCCATGACAGGTAAAGTTTTGGTATCCCTGCTTAATTGCAGTTTTGCCTGTTCAATATGATTATTATATAAATGTGCGTCACCCAGGGTATGGATGAATTCACCATATTCAAGATTGCATACCTGTGCGACCATCATCGTTAAAAGGGCATAAGAAGCTATATTAAACGGTACGCCTAAAAATATATCCGCACTGCGCTGATAAAGCTGACAGCTTAATTTACCATCGGCCACATAAAATTGAAAGAGTGCATGACAAGGAGGAAGAGCCATCTGGTCAATATCAGCTACATTCCATGCGGAAACAATAATCCTTCTTGAATCAGGATTCGTTTTGATGGTATGGATGATATTGCTGATCTGATCGATGAGCCTGCCGTCTGGTGTTGGCCATGACCGCCACTGCGAACCATAAACCGGGCCTAAATTCCCATTTTCATCTGCCCACTCATCCCATATTTTGACGTTATTGTCTTTGAGGTATTTGATGTTGGTCTCACCTTTCAAAAACCAGATCAGCTCGTGGATGATTGATTTAAGGTGTAATTTTTTTGTGGTCACCATAGGAAACCCTTCCTGGAGGTTAAAACGCATCTGATAGCCAAATGTACTGATGGTCCCTGTTCCCGTCCGGTCGTGTTTCTGTGCCCCATGGTCCAGCACGTATTGCATTAAGTCCAGATATTGTTTCATGTTGGAGGATAATTTCGCTTAAAATACAAAACTAAAACAAATAATGTAAAAAATAGGCGAATATAATAGGGCAGAATATTCCGTCCTTTTGTAAGTTTGCGATCCATACCTTTAAAAAGACGCCAATGCTCGCATTTGCCAATGCCAAAATAAATCTCGGCTTAAATGTTATTGAGAAAAGAGCTGACGGATATCATAATCTGGAGACAGTTTTTTATCCGGTAAAGCTATATGATGTATTAGAAATCACTGATGCTGCGGAGACCTCCTGTCAGATCAGAGGAATTGACATTCCTGGTGAAATGACAGATAATATCTGTTTGAAAGCATTTAACCTGATTCTGAGAGATTTTGACATACCAGCCCAGCAGATTACCTTATTAAAGAATATTCCTGTAGGTGCCGGTTTGGGAGGGGGATCAGCTGATGCTGCATTTTTGATTAAGTTGTTGAATGAAAAGTTTAAACTTGGATTGACAACTCAGGTGATGGAAGATTATGCTGGGGAACTCGGTGCAGATTGTCCTTTCTTTATCAAAGCTGAACCTGTATTTGCAGCAGGTAAAGGAGATCTGTTTTCACCTTTAAACATAGATTTGTCCGGATACTTCATGGTTTTGGTTAAACCTCCGGTACATGTTTCTACAGCAGCAGCATTCGGTACATTACAACCTGCTTTTCCGGAAACAGGCTTAAAAGAATTGATTCAACTTCCTGTCATTGAATGGAAAAAATCCCTGAAAAATGATTTTGAGTTTTCTGTTTTCTCCAAATACCCTGAAATTTCTCAAATAAAAGAGCAGCTTTATCACGCCGGTGCTACATTTGCATTAATGAGTGGCAGTGGTTCAAGTGTATTTGCGATATTTGAGGAGGCAGTAACATTACCGCAACTGGAAAAAGATAATAAAGTGTTTTATAATATTTAGCTAGCAATGGAAATCAACTTAATACGCAAGAGCGGTTTATTCAATTTTGAAGCCGAAAACTCGGGAGGAAAAACAGTCGAACTGGATGCAAATCCTAAGATAGGTGGGGAAGGCAAAGGTTTCCGGCCTATGGAAATGTTACTGGTTGGCTTAGGCGGATGCAGCGGGATTGATGTGGTGAATGTACTGACCAAACAGAAAGAGCCACTAAATGATATTAAAATCAAAATAAACGCGACGCGTAAGGATGAGGAAGTCCCTCCGATTTTTGAGGTGATTGATATCCATTTTAGTCTTTACGGAAATCTGAATGAACAAAAGGTAGAAAGAGCTTTAGCGCTGACTTTTGACAAATACTGTTCAGTTTCAAATATTTTAGGCCGTTCAGCGACCATCAACTTTTCATACACTATCCATAATTAATATCATGCAAGAAGATAATTTTGAAACCCTGGCCATCCGTTTGCAAACTGAGCGCAGCCAGTATAAAGAACATTCAGTACCCCTTTACTTAACTTCGAGTTATAAGTTTGATGATTCCGAAGAGATGCGGGCATTGTTTGCAAATGAAAAAGAAGGAAATGTTTATAGTCGTTACGCAAATCCTAATACTTCAGAGCTGATTGAAAAGATGGCAGCACTGGAAGGTGCTGAAACGGGCTGGGTAACTGCGACAGGTATGGCCGCTATTTTTACCACTTTTGCTACGTTTCTGAGTGCAGGAGATCATATTCTATCAAGCCGTTCTGTTTTCGGTTCTTCTCACCAGTTGTTGAATGGAATTTTTCCTAAATGGAATATTTCTTATACTTATGCTGATCTGGATAAAAAAGAACAGTGGGAAAATGGTATTCAGCCAAATACTAAAGTGATTTTTGTTGAAACCCCTTCTAACCCTGGAATTGATATTATTGACTTGGAGTGGATTGGTCAGCTGGCTAAAAAACATGATATATTACTGGTCGTTGATAACTGTTTTGCGACTCCTTATTTACAGCAGCCGCTAAAATATGGTGCTGATATTTCTATACACTCTGCTACGAAGTTTATCGATGGCCAGGGACGTACTTTAGGTGGTGTGATTTTAGGTTCTGATAAATTGATCAGGCAAATTGAAGGTTTCGCAAGACATAGCGGGCCGGCAATGTCGCCATTTAACGCATGGATACTCTCTAAAAGTCTAGAAACACTGGCTGTTCGTATGGACAGACACTGTGAAAGTGCTTTAAAAGTCGCTGAGTTTTTAGAAGTGCATCCTAAGGTTAAACAGGTCAGATATCCATTTTTACCATCACACCCGCAATATGATATTGCTAAAAAGCAAATGAAGCTTGGTGGTGGTATTGTAACATTAACGATTAATGGCGGTGTAACAGCAGCAGGTAGCTTTATGGATAAACTGAAAATGTTTTCTATTTCAGCGAATCTTGGCGATACGCGTTCTATTGCTACACATCCGGCAACCAGTACGCATGCAAAACTGACTGAAGAGGAAAGATTGCAGGTGGGTATTGAGCAGGGAACTGTCCGCCTTTCTATCGGGCTGGAACATATCAATGATATTATTGCTGATATTGAGCAGGCATTGAGCTAAAATAATATGGAAATGGTTATCCTCGTTTGGAGGATAACCACTTTTAACCTGTTACTTCTTACCTTTGAATATATTGATGAACTTATCCAGCAGGGTTTGTTTCGATACCGGGATCTCAAATCCTGAGGCTTTTAATTTTCTGCTATACTCTTCTGCTAAAACCTTATTTTCAAAACCAGGTACATCGGTGTAAACTTCGAATAAATTCAGGTTAGCCTCTTCATAACCTAATTCTGCTGCTTTTTTATAACGGTCAATGGCTAGTGGAATATTAACTTTCATTTCTATTCCATCCTGTGCATAGGTACCGAGTTGCCAATGGGCATAACTTTCATTATCGGCAGCTGCCTTTACTAAATAAGACAGTGCCTTAACAGTATCGCCAAGGTGGTTATATAACCAGCCTAATTCGACATTTACGTTTTCACCTTCTCTTTCTGCTATCAAATAATACTTTAAAGCCAGTTCGTAATTTTCATGGGTTCTTGGCATAACGTCATAATAATAGGTTCCGAGTTTAAAAGCTGCTGGCTGATAACCTGCTTCAAATGCCTGTGTATACCAATAGCACATTTGCAACTCATCAGGCGGAATTCCCATACCAGCCGAATAACAAATACCCGTGTTGTACATTCCGACAACAGAACCTGCTTTTGCTGAGCTCAAAAATAATTGAAAGGATGCTTCTTCATTTTTATATTCCGGATAGAGGTCATCCGCATCTTCATAAATAAGAGCGAGATCATTCATAGAATAGGCATGATTCAGTGCTACGGCCTCTTGAAAAAATCTGACAGCTTTTGCTACATCTGCTTTTTTTGCTGTTGCAAGCAATGCTTTTGCCTGGTTATAAAGAGAATCTCCCGGAGGAAGATCTTTATTGATGAAGGCTTGAAGTTGCGTGGCCTGTTCTTCATTGAAATAGTAATAGCCATATTCACTATTCGAATCAATATATTCCTGCAATATTTGCGGGTCGGCATCAGTGATCGTATCTTGATTAATCAAATAAACTTCATGGTCTTTATAAGCATAACAAGAGTCTTCGTGATCATTGCTGCTGATGATAAAATCATAAATAACAGGTGAGTGAGATTTTCCGAATGGATTGATTACACCCCATAAACGATTTTGCTGAACGGCAAGGGTAGTCTGATTTAAGACATTGATCTGGTCGTAGCAGATTTCAGTGATTTGCTGATTAAAATTACCCACTGAAAGATAAATCCCATATTTCTTACCTTCCTTGATTTTGAGAAATGTGCAATATTCATCCTTCGCTTCATCAGGTATTGCCGGATATAAAAGCTGAATCGGTTCGTTTAAAACCAGGTCAAGTTTTTCAATTTTATCATATACGAAATCAAGCAGCAGCTCACCTTTGTAATTTATTAATCCTTGTTTTTTCTGCTTTCTAAGGATGAAAATAGTGTACAGGTTCTCTTTTATCTTGTCATAACCGCTGATCAGCAGTTGCGCCTGATCATTGTATAATGAATTCTCTGTTATGTTTTCGCTTTTGATAAGTTCATAGAGATAGGATTCCTCAGGGATATTGAAGCTGTTCACAAAATGAGGGTCACCTTCAGCTAGCAATACAAAACGGTTAGTAAAGATTAATTTTGTCTCTTTATCTGGAACGGGAGTTGTAAAGGTAGATCCGTAATCATCTGAGGTTATAGATTCTTCATGTTCAAAAGGAATAAGGATTGTGTTTTTTATATCAATTATTCCCCATTTATCATTTAACCTGGCAGTGAAATATCTGCCGTCAGAAAGTATATCTGTCAGATCCTGATATTGAAAATCAACAACGACCAATCCTTTTTTATCAATTAAGCCATACTGCTCTGCTTTGACTACAGCTGCATAATCTCCTTCAAAATCAAAGGCATCGTCAAACTGTGGCTTAATAATCTCCTGACCACTTTTGTTCACATAGCCAGACTGACCGCCTGTGGAAACCACAGCAATATCATCATAGCTAAAATCATAAATGTGCTCATAAACCGGAACAAGTAAGATTTTTCCATCTCCATCCTTTAATCCCTTCAGTCCGTTTTCTTCGAAAATCTTTGCATCTTCGGGTTCAGGATGATCAATCATTGCCCATCCATAATCAAATCCTTCGTAATTTAACAGTGCTTTGAAATCAGTGAAACCCTGGCCGGTGAACTTGGAGAACAAAGAAAGTTTTAACTGCGAGACATCATCAGTATCCATTGCATTGGTAAGAATTGCATTGTTGTACCTGATGTTTTCCAGCCATTCCTGTGCCTGATCGCCATGTGTTTCCTCGCTCATGTTAAATACATCAGAGGCATTGAGCAGGAAGTAAGGCTGGTCTAGGCCATCCAGATAATTAAAAAGATTTTCTTTAGCGAGTTGAAAAGCTTCAATATGAGTAATTAATTCATTCTGATACTTTTCGATGAAATTGTAGAATCTTTTGAAATTTTCTATACCTGCCGCAGCGTGGTAGAAAAGAACGGGACTATCTTCTGGTTCCTCTGGATTAAGACTAAGATGGACATCAAAACTACCGTCCGCAATGATACTACCGTCACTGATTAATAAGGGGTGAAGCAGAATAGAAAGTTCATATCCCCATTCCATCATTTCTATGCTTTGATCAGTATAAGCATCCGGCTCACTGGTGTTATACAAGTATACTCTGTGGGACATAGGTTAAATAATTATTTTTATCTACTTTGGCGAAACTATGAAAATATCAGCTGCTATCGTATTACTTTCATTGATTTTTATCCAGGCAAAAGGACAGTCTATCATCCATCCGCAAGCTAAATTAAAAATTGTTACTCCGTCTATTATTGTACTGGGTAATGTGCAGGACGGAGGATCACCACATATCGGTTGTACGAAGGCATGTTGTAAAGATTTGTTTATTAATCCAGATCCAACCCGTATGGTTTCCTCCTTGGGGGTCATTGATCCGGAAAATAAATTAAACTGGTTATTTGATGCTACTCCAGATTTTACTTTTCAGCTGAAAGCACTTAAAAAAGCCTCAGAATTCAATACAAAGGAAGTCCCTGACGGTATTTTTATTACGCATGCACATATTGGTCATTATACTGGTTTAATGTATCTGGGCAGGGAAGCACTGAACTCTAAAAAAGTACCTGTTTATGCCATGCCAAAAATGAAGTTGTTTTTGGAACATAACGGGCCATGGAGTCAATTAGTTACTTTAAATAACATCAGCATCAAACCTATTCAGAACGGACAGATAAACACGCTGTCTTCCAATATTAAAGTAACAGCTTTTAAAGTCCCGCACCGGGATGAGTTTTCTGAAACGGTAGGTTATCAGATTGAAGGGCCAAACAAAAAAGCACTATTTATCCCGGATATTGACAAATGGTCAAAATGGGACAAAAACATTGTGGATGAAATCAAGAAGGTAGATTATGCATTTATTGACGCTACATTTTACGATGCTACTGAAATGAATAACAGACCTATTACTGAAATTCCGCATCCTTTAGTCGTGGAAAGTATGGAGCTCTTCAAAAATCTGACGTCACAGGAAAAAGATAAAATCTATTTTATTCATTTGAACCATACTAATCCTTTATTGAATCCGGATAGCGGACAGACTAAAACTGTCCTTAAAAGCGGATTCCATATTGCAAGGTATAACGACGTATTTGAATTGTAAAAAGGGTTAACTGATATAATCTCTGTCTTCGTCACTCAAAGCACCTTTTACAGGAGGTGAATTAACGGGAAGAATTTCGTCTTCATTTCTATCGTAAGTACTGATGACAGTTCTTGGACGGCCCGCCCAATAACCCAGCAGGAAACCAGCAAATGTGCATATCCCTACAACCAGTAATTTAGAAATGTCCTTTTTAACAAATATAAAGTCGAATTGTACTGCGTCTGTATTCATCATCAGAAAAATGGTGATTAATACAGTGAGAATGATGATCAGGATGGTTTTAGTACGCATGAGCTTAGAAAGTATAGTTAACAATTAATTCAAAGATAGGGTTATGATGATATTCCTTGTTCACAAACACAAATCTTGTACCTAAATCAACATTTGGCTGATAACGCAGCAGATTCATATTGCCATGTAATTCAAATCCATAAGTTTTAGGCTGTGACAGATTGCTGTCTGTACCCAGATTCTCATAGTGACAGAACACACCGCCTCTTACATTTCTGATATAAGCCAGTGGGCCGAGTTCTGCATCAGGATAAAAAAGCGGGAAACGATAATTGAAAAGTAAAGTGTTTTTAAGCCTGCTTTTCGCCATGATATTGTTGTAACCATAAACGGTATTGATATCGTTATTGTAAGTCCGGATACCAGTAGCTTCCTGGTAATTAAAGTTGGCCAGGAAAGAATGGTTTTTAGCCAGACCGGGGAAATAAAGAAAGCCTGCTACTGCAAATAAATCACCGCTTAACTGTTTATCGAAAGGCTGGCTATAATAAGAGAACCTTACAATCTGAGCCCATTTTGGGGCAATATCCCTTTCGGCAGTTCTGGTGGTATGCGTAAATGTGAAACCTGTTTCTAAGGGGAAACGGATAGCTGTGACAAAATTGGCAGGTAGATTTTGCGTATCATACCTTTGCGTATAACTCGTTCCGGCATTCACCGAAAAATTGTAATTGTGATTTTGTGCACTCAGGTTGATTGGAACAACTGCCTGTAGTTTTACATAATTCTCTCTCCAGTCTCCCTGTTTTGTGCCTGCGCCTGTAGCATAAAAAGTTCTGCGTGGGCGGTTACTGTAGGTCAGGTTGAAAATGGGATACAAACTTTTAAAACTTGCACCGGCGTTATATTCAAAGCGGCCAAGATCGCGCTGATAATTTACCCCTGCATAAGCATCAAAAGTATTCAGCAGATTATTTGAGTTGAACTGTAAGCCTCCTTTATATTCATCTTCGACTACTGGAATTAAGCTGTGCACATTAATCAGATGCCCCAGCTTGTGGTAAGGGATAGAAGTAAAGCTGCTGTCAGGAATGTTATCAAATACATTGCCTGTGTTTTCCTGTTTTTCGGCAGCGGCACCAAAGAAAACGAAATTATCTTTACCTGCGGGCTGCGCTTCAATTTTTGTTTGTGCAATCTCGTAACCAAACAGGTTGTAGTTATTAAATAAGATACTGTCTGTCCCTTTAATAACCGAAGGATTGAAAGCGCCATATTTTGAAGCACTCAGCGCGCTTATTTTTTTGGAATTGACGTCTATGCTGTAAATGTTGTTGATTCCATTGTAATGGGCATTAAAAGCGATGTCTGCACCGATGAATACGGGCCTGCTTAGCTGCTGTGGGGTTTCACTGATTAGTTTAGTAGTTTTACCATCAGCATCCACTGTCCAGAGTGCTTTACCTGCCTCTTTGACACTGATATAAGTGATTACTGTACCGTCATTGTTGAAAGACGGCGTTTGTATTAACAGGTTTTCAGGATTCGCGTACGTCTGGAGGACTTTACCATTAGCTGCATCCATCACGATTAATTGTACTTTATTGCTCAGGTCAATTTGTACGGCAACGATCTTAGACCCATCCGCAGAAAGGGTTGGAGAGAAGATCCTTGATTTGGAACTTAACTTATTCAGTTTTTTAGTCTGCAGGTTATAGGTGCAGATCACGCTGTAACTCCTTTGTTGAAATCTAGGATCGAGCCTGACTTCGTCCCACACGATCAAATTATTCGCATAACTGAACCAGGGCTGTTCTTGCTGACCAATTCCTTGTATCCTATGCTCTTTTTTATCCTGATCAATCAGTACCAAAGCTGCTGCCATGGCTTTACTTTGCTTCAATGTCAGGATTTTTCCGTCTGGCATTTTCACCGGAAGGGAATAGTCTGTTGCAAATTTTGCCTCCTGATTCAATACCGGATAATCTTTAGCAGGGCTAAGCAGGGCTTGTTTTTCCCAATCTGCTTTGACTTTTGCTGAGGTATATTCGTACCACCCTTTACCGTTTTTGCTACTAAATTTTTTAAGACTTTTAGCAAATGGATAAATGCGTACCGGACGATCTTTAATATCAGTTAATACGCTGTCGAAAACAAATTTACCCGCAGCTTGTCTGATTTGAGAAGCCATCAGATAGCCGATCTGATAATAGCCTGGGGTCACATCTTTTTGAGAACCGAAATTAGCTTTACTGTAAGAAAGGTTTTTTCCCTGGAGCAGTGCAGTCCGGTATGGCATGATCCAGTTGGGCTGGCGTCCGCGTCCCACGTTGGTAAGGGACGTTTCATTGGATACCGCATCTCCTTCAAAGAACCATAAAGGGATACTTATACCCATCCATGCAAAGTATACTTGTTCTGGAAATGGGTAAGGCCGGCCATTGGTCAGCTTATCGAACTGGGCTGCGTGGCGCAGTTCGTGAACGGCCAGGTTATTCAACCAGTCCTGACTATCAAATTGTTGAGGTGGGGTGGTGTTGAATTCTGACTTTTTGGGGCCAAGCTGGACGAAGCCATTTGCAATCACGCCCTGGTTTTGAAACACAATCGGAATCGTAGTTTTCCTGACGTTCAGACTGCGGCCTACCTTGGGAAAAATATAACGGATATTATTCGCCATCCGCTGTGCTTCGGATTCCATTTCTACAGGATAAATGATTTGGAAGCCTGAGGTATTAATTTGTCTCCAGTTTACACCTAAAGGGTTCTGTAATCCGCCAAAAATCTGGGCGGTGGCTTTATCTGTGTTAGCTATTGAAATTAGTAGTATGAAGGCGGTGATTATAAATTTATTATTCTTTGTTTTATAGTGCATTATGTTGTTGTACTAAAAGAATTGTGTTTTAGAGTGGTCCTTTTTCCTTGTGCTCAAGATACAGTTATTCCTCACAATTTATAAACAAATTTATCAGCTAAATTTAATGGAGGCGCTGGTAATCCGGGAGGGTAATTAGCTTTTGCTCTGACGTTTCTTGTAGATAGGGTATAAGAATACGGCACCTAAAATCAAGGCAGAACCCATATAAAATCCAGCCGACATCGTCTCTTTGTGTCCAAAGAAAAGAAAGGCTAAAATGATCCCGTAAACAGGTTCAAGATTACTGATAAGTGCAACCCGGAAAGCGGAAAGTGTACGCATTACAGAGACTCCTGCAATATAAGCAAGTGCCGTACAGACCGTTCCTAATATCATCAGGTAAATCCAATCGGATGCACTCAGATTGAAACTCTCCTGCAGCAGGCTATGGTCAAATAAACGGTAAATAGTAATCCAGAAAAAAGCACCGGAAAGCTCATAAAAGCTAATCAGTTTGGCATCGCTCTTTTGTGCGAAATTAGAATTGATAATGGAGAATAAACTTGAAGCTACTGCGGCCGAAAGACCAAAAATAATACCGGCTGTATAATTGGATTCGAAATGAAAGATCAGATAAATCCCAAAAATGATCACTATTCCAATAAAGATATCGCTGATTTGAACTGCAGTCCTTTTGATGATGGGTTCAAGGATGGCAGTAAATAAGGTGAAGGAGGACAGGCACACTAATGTTACTGATACTGTGGACACCTTGATGGCCTGAAAGAAAAGAATCCAGTGAAGGGCTACAATACTGCCCGTAAAGAAAAATTGAAGGAACTCTTTTTTGGTTACCCTGATACTGAATTTGGTAGCTTTAAAATAAATCAGTAAAGTAATGCTGGCAATTAAAACTCTGTACCAGACCATTTCGACCGAACCAACCGAAATCAGCGCACCCAGAATTCCGGTGAATCCCCAGATAAAAACAGTAGCGTGAAGGATCAGCAGATTTCTGTTGATTGCTGAAGGGGAGAGCGGTTTCATTATTTAGGTGCTTTTTTTAACAGGTAAAGGCCCAGTAATCCAAAGAAAATAGTGGGAATCAGGACAGCCAGCAGGGGAGGAATTCCGCCTTTCAGCGAAAACATCTTCGCAAACTGGTTCATAACGATATACAGGAAACTCAGAATAATCCCTATTCCTAAAGGAAGACCAACCCCGCCTCTTACCTTCCGGGAAGATAGAGCGACACCAATCAGTGTTAATACAAAGGCAGATAAGGGTTGTAACCAGCGTTTATACTGCTCGAAAAGTAAATCATTTTCTATACCTGTACCTCTGGTTTTTTCTTTCTTGATCTTATCGGAAAGCTCCTTGTTTGTTAAAATTTCATAAATATTGTCATAAGCAGAGAAATCATCCGGACGCATATCAAGAATCGTATCTTTAGGTTTATCAATGCTTTTAAACATATTTTCTTTCAGTCCGTTGATCGTTCTGATCGAATAATTGGTTAATTTCCAACTGCGTTTTAAGGAATCCCATTTAATCTGATCTGCAATAACCTTTTTGGTCAGTACATCTCCCTTAAAATTGTCCAGCATAAAGCGGTAACCCGTTTTGGTTTTATTCTCAAAACTTTCCATGTAGATGTAAGTATTGTCATCCAGTTTCATGTGAATCTGGAGTTTGCTTGTGGGGTCGTTCTTTTTTACATAAGTGTTTTCGAACGTGTTTTTAAGCTGGTTGGTATAGGGGAGCACATATAAATTGGAGCCGAGATTGGCTGCAAATATGATAAATGCGGAGATGAAATAGGGCTGTAAGAAGCGATTGAAACTTACTCCTCCACTTAAAATCGGGACAATCTCAGTCTGATCGGCCATCTTTGCGGTAAAGAAAATTACTGCAATAAAGTTGATCAGCGGTGAGAGCATATTCACGTAAAACGGAATCGAGCCCGCATAATATTGAGAAAGAACCTGCCAGGCAGACAACTTACTTCTTAAAAAGTCGTCCATCTTTTCTGATAAATCAAAAATTACAATAATGACCACGAAAATACTCAGGGTATAAATGAATGTACCCAGGTATTTCCCAATAATATAACGGTCAATAATTTTAAATCTGCCCTTGAGGATATTCATTTATAATTTATTCCCTAATATAGTCACCATTTTGTTCTTCCAGGCGTAAAACTCGCCGCTGATGATCTTTTCTCTGGCTTCTTTAACTAACCAAAGATAGAAGTGAAGATTATGCAAAGTCGCAATCTGTGCGCCCAACATCTCTTTAGAGTGCATTAAGTGTCTCAGGTATGCTTTTGAATAAACCTGGTCAGCGTATAAATCACTTTCTGCATCAATAGGAGAAAAGTCATCAGCCCATTTTTTGTTGCCAATGTTAATGATCCCGTTCCTGGTGAAAAGCATTCCGTTTCTTGCATTTCTGGTCGGCATTACACAGTCGAACATATCTACTCCTAACGCTATATTTTCTAAAATATTGATCGGAGTACCCACACCCATTAAATAACGAGGTTTATCAGCAGGTAAAATGTCGCAGACTACTTCGGTCATGCCATACATTTCTTCTGCCGGTTCTCCTACCGAAAGACCACCTATCGCATTTCCTTCACGGCCCATTGAGGCAATAAATTCTGCAGATTTCTTTCTCAGATCTTTATAAACAGATCCTTGAACAATAGGGAACAGGGTCTGATCGAAACCATATTTAGGTTCAGTGGTATCAAAACGTGCGCAGCAACGTTTTAACCAGCGGTGCGTCATGTTGATAGAATTCGCTGCGTATTTATAATCACACGGATAAGGCGTACATTCATCAAATGCCATAATAATATCGGCGCCGATGGTCCGTTGAATATCCATTGCATATTCTGGAGTGAAAAGGTGTTTTGAACCATCAATATGAGAACGGAAAGTAACTCCTTCTTCTTTGATTTTGTTTACTTTACTTAAAGAATAAACCTGGTAGCCTCCGCTATCTGTTAAAATAGGGCGGTCCCAGCCTATAAATTTATGCAGTCCACCCGCACCTTCCAGCACGTCAAGTCCTGGCCGCAAGTATAAATGATAAGTATTTCCTAGAATAATCTGTGCATCAATATCATTTTTAAGCTCGCGCTGATGCACGGCTTTTACCGTTCCTGCGGTGCCCACGGGCATAAAAATCGGTGTTTGGATGTCTCCATGAGCAGTAGTAACTGTTCCTGCTCTTGCTTTTGACTGAGGGTCGTTTGCCTGTAAGGTAAATTTCATAAATGTGTGTACGCTTCAAAAAATCTCGGCAAAAGTATGAAAAAACACCCGGTTCTCGATTTTTTTATCAATATATGGCTGCATTACAGATTAAAAATCAGAAATTTGACGCTTGTCAAAAAAACCATTGTGGAATTAACCTTACTAGAGAGTTGCCTGCTGGGTGCCCTCGTTTTTTGTTTTGCCGTTCAGCTGTATTTTAGTTTATTTATACATTTAAAACTGGCCCTTATTAAAGTAGAAGAGCTGCCAGCACAGGCTTCTAAGCCATTGAGTGTAATTATTTGCGCACGTAATGAGGCAGAAAATCTGACCCAGTACTTACCTGCAGTTTTACAACAGAACTACCCGGATTTTGAAGTTATTGTCGTGAACGACCGTTCCTGGGATCAAACCCGCGAAGTATTGAAAGGCTTCGTTGCACAATATAAACATCTGAAAGTAGTAACGGTTGCCGAAGGAGAAAAGTTCATTGCCGGTAAAAAATTCGCAGTGACTATGGGAATTAAGGCAGCTTCCCATGAGTGGCTGGTCTTTACCGATGCAGATTGCGTGCCTGCTTCAGAAAACTGGTTGTCAGGAATGCAGCAGCCCGAAAATGAGGAGACTGCAATTGTACTGGGTTATTCCCCTTATATCCGCAGACGTGGCTTATTGAATAGCCTGATCCGTTTTGAAACCTTCTTTACTGCTGTTAACTATCTTGCATTCGCCATTCAAGGTATGCCTTATATGGGCGTGGGCAGGAATATGGCCTATAAAAAGTCTCTCTTTTTTAAGAATAAAGGTTTTGCAGCACATATGCATATCCCATCTGGGGATGACGATTTGTTCGTGAATGCACATGCCACCCGTCACAATACAGAAATTCGTATGAACCGGAGTACACAGGTGTGGTCTGCGCCGAATACCAGCTTCTCAGCTTACCTGAGACAAAAGAAAAGACATTTTGGTGCAGGTAAATTTTACAAGGCTAAACATAAATTTATTTTATCGGTACAGATCATATTTCAATTTTTGTTCTACGCCCTGTTCGTTGCATTACTGTTTTTTAAACCTGCTAATTACCTGGCCGGCGGTGTTTTTGCATTGAGCCTGATCATTAGAAGTTTTATTTATCCCCGTTTGCTCAAACGCTTGAATTACCCTGATTTGAGATGGTGGTTTCCTATTTTGGATATTCTACTGTTCATTTTCTTAGTGTTTAATGGCATTCTGTCTATATTTGTTAAAAAAGTAAAGTGGAAATAAGTTCAACCCTCATACAAAAGTATTTTAAAGATCTCAGTGCAGATCAGATCAGCAAGTTTGACCAGTTGTTTGATTTATATAGTTTCTGGAATGCGCAGATCAATGTGATCTCCAGGAAGGATATTGAAGAATTATATGAACGCCATATCCTGCATTCTTTGGGAATTGCTAAATTCTGTACCTTCAAACCGGGGGAGAAAGTCCTTGACGTAGGTACTGGTGGTGGTTTTCCTGGTATTCCTTTAGCTATATTATTTCCTGAAACAGAGTTTCACCTGGTAGATTCTATCGGTAAAAAAATTAAGGTTGTAACTGAAGTTGCTGCTGCATTGGGCTTGAAGAATGTGAAAGCATCTCATTTAAGAGCAGAGCAAGTGGATGATAAATACGATTTCGTGGTTTCCAGAGCGGTTACCCGTTTGATAGATTTTTATCCATGGATCAAAGACAAATTCAATAAAAATTCTAAAAATGCTATCGCCAATGGTATTTTGTATTTAAAAGGTGGAGAATTGGAAGAGGAAATTAAAGAGTCCAGATTAAAAGCGGAGTTATATCCTTTAGCTGCTTATTTTGAAGAAGATTTCTTCGAAACTAAGTTCGTTGTTTATATCCCTTGTTAATTAAGGGATAATAAATTACCAGTATCAGTGGGCTAAGTATTAATTTAGCCCATGAGTTTAATCTATCAAATCGCGCTGACCCTCATTAAGAATGTGGGGGCAGTAACCGCTAAACACTTGCTGTCCCATTTCGGTACTCCTGAAGCTATCTTTGCTGCCAGCAAGGTACAATTAGCCGGGGTAGAAGGCTTAAGTATTTCGAAAATCACTGCTATTCTTCAGACCAATGCGCTTAAACTGGCTGCGGAGCAATTGGATTTACTGCAGCAACACCAGATTAAAGTTCTTTTTTACACTGATGAAGACTATCCTCAGCGACTGAAGGAATGTACTGATGCTCCGGTACTTTTATATTATAAAGGGACGGTCAATTTGAATCATCCGAGAATAGTCAGTGTTGTAGGCTCCAGAAATGCCACGCCTTATGGGAAAATGCTTTGTCAGCAGTTGGTGGCTTTATTACAGCATTATGATGTGCTGGTCGTGAGCGGACTGGCTTATGGAATAGATGTGACTGCACACCAGCAAAGTTTAGCGTATGGTATCCCGACTGTGGGCGTATTAGGACATGGGCTGGATCGTATTTATCCTGCTACCCATCATCAAGTTGCAAAAGCCATGCTGCAGCAGGGTGGACTGCTGTCAGAGTATCCTTTAAATACTGCTGCTGAAAAAGGAAACTTTCCGAAGCGAAACAGGATTGTAGCAGGGCTAGCCGATGTTGTGGTGGTGGTAGAGGCTGCAATTAAAGGCGGGGCATTAATTACTGCCGGAATTGCGAATTCTTATCACAGGGAAGTCTATGCTTTTCCTGGCCGTACTACAGATGAATATAGTCAGGGCTGCAATTTTCTGATTAAAACGAACCGGGCAGGAATGATTAACGAGGCCAGAGATCTGGTTTATTATATGGGCTGGGAGGCTGCAGATACGGTAAGCCCTGTCAGAAAGGAGAATCTACCTTCCGGGCTTTCTGGTATAGAGCATGTGCTGATTAACCTTCTTAAAACCGCTCCGCATAGCATAGATGATCTTGGGCTAAAAGCTGATATCCAGCAAGGTAAGCTTGCATTGCATTTGCTGAATTTAGAGATGAAAGGTGTTCTGATTTCTCTTCCGGGAAAGATTTATCAGCTGATTTAACGACTAGTTGGAGCCTGTTTTGCCATATAATAGCTAGGTGAAGGCCGTGTTCTTGAAGTCAATTCAGAATATAATTTTATTAAATCAAAATATTCAAAATATGATTATGAATATTTAATAGAAATAAAATTCTAGGAATCAAGTCGTACTTTTGTAACATGTGGTATAATAATATATTAGAAACTATTGGCAATACACCATTGGTGCGATTGAATAACGTTACGAAAGAAATTCAGGCGACTGTACTGGCTAAGGTGGAAACCACCAATCCGGGTAACTCTATTAAAGACCGTATGGCTTTAAAAATGATAGAAGACGCAGAAAAAAGCGGTAAGCTTAAACCTGGTGGAACAATCATTGAAGGGACTTCCGGCAATACCGGGATGGGCCTTGCTATGGCTGCCATTATCAAAGGATATAAATGTATTTTCACAACTACAGATAAACAATCTAAGGAAAAAGTGGATGCTTTACGCGCTTTTGGTGCAGAAGTAATCGTTTGTCCTACTAACGTAGAGCCAGAAGATCCACGTTCTTATTATTCAGTTTCCTCCCGTTTAGAGCGTGAAGTGCCGAATTCATGGAAGCCAAATCAATATGATAACCTGGCTAACACTGAAGCGCATTATGAGCAGACCGGTCCGGAAATCTGGGCACAGACTGAAGGTAAGATCACACACCTTGTAGTAGGTGTAGGTACTGGCGGTACTATATCCGGTACAGGGAAATACTTGAAAGAACAAAATCCTGATATTAAAGTATGGGGAATTGATACTTATGGATCAGTTTTCAAAAAATACAAAGAGACCGGTATTTTAGATAAGAATGAAATCTATCCTTATATCACTGAAGGAATCGGAGAAGATTTTCTTCCTAAGAATGTGAACTTTGATATCATTGATCTTTTTGAAAAAGTAACAGATAAAGATGCGGCATTGATGACCCGTGATATTGCGCGTAAAGAGGGGATATTTGTAGGTAACTCTGCTGGTTCTGCAATTGCGGGATTATTACAGTTAAAAGATAAGCTGAAACCTGAAGACGTTGTCGTCGTGATTTTTCATGATCATGGTAGCCGTTATATGGGTAAAATGTATAATGAAGACTGGTTAAGAGAACGTGGTTTCCTTACCGATGAAAAGTTAACTGCCAAATCTATTCTGGCTAAGAAAGAGCAGTCTGAGATTGTAACTATTGATTGTGAAAAAACAATCGTGGAAGCTATCAATACGATGAACATGCTGAATATTTCTCAGATTCCGGTTACACAGCAGGGAATGGTTGTTGGTAAATTAGCTGAAGGTGATATCCTGAAAGCATTGTTAGAAAACCCGTCATTGAAATCTGCTCCTGTAAAGGAAATTATGTCTGCTACTTTCCCGTTTGTAGATATGAATACTTCAATTGATAAGATTTCTTCATTAATTAATAAAGAGAACAGTGCGGTACTGGTTGAAGATGAGAACGGCGATTTTGAAATTATTACGCAGTATGATATTATCAATGCAATCTCTGCATAAGTTATCATATTAAAGTTTTATAGCATAGCTTGCCGGGATATCCGGCAAGCTATTTTTGTATACTATTATTGTCTTTTTGCTTTCAATGCAGACTGATAAACCGGGTTGATGTCGATCCTAGGCCCCATAAGCAGCCATATTTTTGTGTCGTGTTCTCTGGATAATTTGTTGGTAACTGTTCCGATAAGTTCAGCTTTAACATAGGCTGGTTTATTTTTTTCTACTGCTCCTTTATCATCTACATAAACAATATATTGATAAGGAATACGCTCTGGGGCCCAAAGAGTAAAACTGCTGCTTAAAGATACTACAGCAGGAAGCTGGTATTTTTTGCCCAAATGGTCTATTGCACCGGCTTCTCCATAGTTTTCTACGAAAATTGTAGTGGACTTGCGTTGCTTCTCCGGGATTTTAGCATAGGCTTTCGCTGTAATGGCAGTCATTTCTTCCCAACCAATCATATCTGCGTAATCTTGCGTGGTTTGGTGTTTTTTTCCATCTTCCCAGTACAGGAAATCATCCATGTGCAGGGATTTGAAATATATAATGGCCCGGTCTATGGGTAAAATAGGGATGAACATAGGCATGAAAGCTGCGTTCGGTAAAAGCACAATAAAGGCAATTACATATTTTAGTGAAGTACTGAGGCGTTGGGTCGTTTGTTCTATAGCGTAGGCACTGAGCGCAAACAAGACCGGATAGATACCAAAAGCATAATAAGGTTTTCCTTTAAAATACAGGAGTAAAGCTAAAAGCAGAAGATAACTGAATCCTACCCATCTGAGTTGCGCCAGGTTTTTATGGAAAAAGAGCAAAAGCAGACCTGGTATCCATAACAATACTGCAGTTCCATTAGAGATTAACTGTGCTTTAATAAATCCTTCTATTGTATTGTGTACCAACTGAGTTTCTGTAAGCTCCTTCATATGCGTGAGTACAGGCCAGTGATGCAGATATTGCCAGATGATATTCGGGAGAAAAATCAGGGATGCAATTAATGCAGCTATATAAAGCTGCTTTTTGAGTAATACTTTTCGCTGTGTGCTGAGTAATAATCCTCCTATAATCGCGATAACTACAAACAGGATTGCATATTTAGTTAATAAACCAAGGCCGATTACAGGCCCCAGGAACAGTAAATATTTGTTTTGCCGGGTGTAACTATACTTAATCAGTAAAAAGTAAGTAAACACCCACCAGAATTGATCAAATACTACGGGCTGTAACAGATAGCCAGTGGCCAGAAATGCAGGTGATAAACATAGGGCCAGGCCGCATAGGGTAACTGCCAAATGCTTACCCCCAATTTCTTTAACGATGAAGCCTGCCGTAAGTATTGTTAAGGCTGCAAAAATTGCGGGGATTATTCTGATAGCGAAAGCACTGTCACCGAAAAAGGTGATGGAGAACCTGGCTACCCATGCTATAAAAGGTGGAACTTCCATATAGCCGCAGGCAGGGTGATTGCCAAGGGCGATGTGCAGAAATTCATCCCGGTGTATCCCATAGTTGTTTAAGCCAGTTAAATGAAGGGAAAGGCTAATCAGGGCAAATAAGAAAATGAGCAGGTTCGTAGTTTGTGGCTGAGAGTTGGGACGCATTAAGTCTGGACTTTTGTAATTGGACAATCAGATATTGATGAAGTTACAAAAAAAATAAAAAATCCCTGCCTGATTATTCAGACAGGGATTCTTCTTGTTATTTTACCTGCTTTATTTTGCACCTCCAAGCCATAACAGCCCGTCAATGATAAATTTGTTCTGAGTTTCACTGCCAAAGGTAGAAGACTTCCCTACGTTAGCCGCGTAATCCATTGCATTGTGACCAAAATTGGCATAGATCATTTTGTAATTTTTATTGGTCCAGATCACCGGATAATAACCGCTATACCAGCTTTGGTTTGGATCAGTACCTAATGGGAAACTGCTGTTATCAATTGAACACAAGATTTTGATATCAGTGTTTTGACGTAAATCTTTTGTCCAGCTGTACCATTCACTTACTGCAGAGGTAAATTTTTGTGGCAGACGTTGTGTAGAAGGGTGGGTTTGATCTTCACATTTCAATATTGCAGTAGTTGGGCCCCAGGTATTGCTTTTAAAGCTGCCCACACCTAAGAACTTGTTGTAATACCAGTCCCACTCAGCCGAATTTGTATTGAATGCGCAAACATGAAAGCCCATCCATGCACCGCCGTTATCCATGTATTGTTTGAATGCTGCTTCCTGAGCTTTAGGTGGATGGTCGTCTAAGAAAAGGATAACCTGGTATTTAGCAAGATTGGCTGCATTCAGTTTACTCCAGTCATTTGTAGAAGTATAAGTGAAATTATTTTGAGCAGCTGTTTTTGGAAACCAGATGTTTGCTTCTTTCACAAAGTTAATATGGGCTGCATCCCATGTGCCATTGTAGAAGGCAATTACATTAAAGCTTTTAGCGGCTTTAGCTGGTAATGCTGTTTGCTGTTTTGAATTCGCCTCGTTCTGATTAGCGATACCAGTAGTACCGGCATCGCTTTTTTTGCAGCCTGAAAAGCTGCAAAACAGCAATACCAGACAAGTTAGTAGTGAATTTTTGTTGTTCATATTTGGTTTAGGTTAATGACGAAATTACAAAAAGACCCTATCGTAGCTGGCTGTTTAAAAAAGGAGGAGAGGTTTAAGATCTTCTTTCTAAAGTATTGCTCTTGATATTGTAAAAGAAACACTATGTCTAATATATAATAATATTATCACTTATTTAAATTCAGATGATATTTTTTTATGTTATGATAATAATTATTTCTTTGTATGTGGATTAGTTGCATCAACGGGGAATTGAAACAAAAAAAGCCAGGATCTGATCCTGGCTTTTTATTATAATTCTGGAATTAAATTAGTGTGATGGAGAATTTGCATCAACACGTTTAATCTGCGCACCTAAAGCACGTAAACGTGTGTCAATGTCCTGGTAACCACGCTCAATTTGTTCGATATTATAGATCGTTGAAGTACCTTCAGCAGACAATGCTGCAATTAGCAATGAAACTCCAGCTCTGATGTCAGGAGAAGTCATGCTGATACCTCTTAATTTATATTGTTTGTTGATTCCGTTTACAGTAGCTCTGTGTGGATCACATAAAATAATCTGTGCACCCATTTCAATCAGTTTATCCACGAAGAATAAACGGCTTTCGAACATTTTCTGGTGAATCAGGATTGAACCTTTTGCCTGAGTTGCAATCACTAATACAATACTCAACAGGTCGGGAGTGAAGCCTGGCCATGGTGAATCTGCAATAGTCAGGATAGATCCATCAATGAAAGTATCAATGATATAGTGTTTTTGAGAAGGAATGTAAATATCATCGCCTCTGCGTTCAAAATTGATTCCTAATTTTCTGAATACATCAGGTATAACACCCAATTCATCATAACATACATTTTTGATCGTGATTTCTGATTCTGTCATGGCAGCAAGGCCGATGAAAGAACCAATTTCAATCATATCAGGTAGCATTCTATGTTCAGTACCACCTAATTTAGTCACCCCTTCGATAGTCAGCAGGTTAGAACCAATTCCGGTTATTCTGGCACCCATGCGGTTAAGCATTTTACACAACTGCTGTAAGTAAGGCTCACAGGCAGCGTTATAAATCGTTGTAATTCCTTTTGCCAGCACTGCAGCCATTACTATGTTTGCTGTACCAGTTACAGAAGCTTCATCCAACAGGATATAAGCACCTTTAAGGTTAGTCGCATCTACATTAAAGAAAGATTCTTTAGCGTCATATACAAACTTAGCTCCTAATTTTTCGAAGCCAAGAAAGTGAGTATCCAATCTTCTGCGTCCAATTTTATCACCACCTGGTTTAGGGATGGCGGCTTGTCCGAAACGCGCAAGAAGCGGACCTACAATCATGATTGAACCCCTTAAACTTCCACCTTTAGACTTAAAAGTAGCTGATTTAAAGAATTCAAGATCGATGTTTTTGGCTTCAAATGTGTAAGTGTCTTTTGATAAACGGTTTACTTCAACGCCCAGGTCACCCAGAAGTTCAATCAGTTTATTTACATCTTTGATGTCAGGGATATTACTTACAGTGATTTTCTCTTCTGTTAGTAAAACGGCAGATATAATCTGCAGCGCCTCATTTTTGGCCCCCTGCGGATGGATTTCACCTTTTAACTTCTTCCCACCTATAATTTCAAATGCGTTCATGTGCTATTAACCTATATTATTTAAATCTGCTCGTTTAATGTCTTTGTTTTGGATTGGGATTGCTGCTGCGCGGGCGGTTATTGTTGTTATTATTATTGTTTTGCCTTCCCTTATTATTGTTGTTGTTATTGTTGCGTCCACGGTTGGTATTTGTAGAGGCTCTGTTTACCGGAGGTCTGAATTCCACCTTGTTCAGGTTAATGTTTTCTTCCAGTTGCAACAGACCACCTGACAATTCGCTAAGGTTCTTTAAAATAGTCTCATCAGCAACACTGTCTTTATTCCAGGTTACATAAGCCATTTTCATAAAGTTAGCAATGCCTTGTACCAATGCTGCTCTGCGTTCGGGTTCTTCTACTGCGATGGCTCTTTCGATCATCACCTCAACAGTTTTTCCGTAATGCTTGTATTTGATCCTTTGCTGCGGATAACCGATATGCGAAGGTTTAACCAATGCCATTTCAGGAGTTGGTTTTGGATAGGGACTATCTACGTCGATTTTATAACCGGAGATAATGTGTAAATGATCCCATAATTTATGCTTGAAATCGGCAACATCCCTTAGATGAGGGTTTAAGAAACCCATCAGATCTATTACTGCCTGAGCATATTTATTGCGCTCTTCCAGATCCGGCAATTCGCAAATGTACTTCACCATGTTCTGTACATTACGTCCGTATTCTGCAAGAATTAACTCGTTTCTTGTGGTATTGTAATCGAAATTCATTCTATTTATTTCTTGTGGTATTCGCTGAAGGAGGATTATCAGGGCTCTGGCCCTGTTTATTGTAATAAGCTCTTTAAAGATAAAGTTTATTTTACAATCCGCAATTTAGCAAATTTTAATAACAATTGCTTGTTTCCTAATCCCTGGAAAAATACCGTCGCTTTTACGTCTGGTAAAGTACCTTCCAGATTGATAATTTTGCCAAATCCAAACTTCTCATGTTCAACTTCCATGCCGTTCTGAAATGCACTCGCTGCATCAGGTGTAAAACCTGGGGTAGGGATGTGTGCAGTAGGCAGCATTGTACTCGTTTTTGGTCTTACAGGAGCGGTCTGGGTAGCTGATCCTGAGGATGCTGGTTTAGGTTTGCTGAAAGAGTCTCTCTGCTGTGTCCAAGACCTGCGTTCCCCGTCAAAGCTATCAGATGATAAACTTGTTTTAGGTGCTTTAACTACTTCCAGTTCCAGAAATTTTGCACTGATTTCACTAATAAATCGACTTGGTTCACAATTGGTCAGTGTTCCCCAGCGGTATCGCGAAGTTGCATAAGTCAGGGTCAGCTTTTTCTCTGCGCGGGTAATGGCGACATAGAATAAACGGCGTTCTTCTTCCAGATCAGTTCTTGAATTCAATGACATTTGCGAAGGAAACAGGTTTTCTTCCAATCCTACTACAAAAACGTTCTTGAATTCCAGTCCTTTTGCAGAGTGGATCGTCATCATTGAAACGGTATCTTTCTCTTTATCATCCTGGCGGTCATCGTTCGTTAAAAGCGCAATATCCTGCATGAAAATAGCAAGGCTTCTATCTTCGATATCTTCACGCTCGGCAAATTCTTTAATACCATTCAATAATTCCTGGATGTTTTCATACCTGCTGCGGCCTTCTACACTGTCATCGGTATGCAGTTCTTTCAAAATACCAGAATGCTGTGCGATATATAAAGCAGTTTCATAGGCATCCAGCTTTTTGGCTTCTGCCTGGAAACTCTGAATCAATACGGAGAAATCATTCAGCTGGTTAGCAATCCGGCCTGCAATATAAGTTTGCGGTTCACAGACTACCTGCCACATCGTGATATTATGCTGGTCAGCAGCTACTATGATTTTATCAACTGTAGTATCACCTAATCCTCTTTTTGGATAATTAATAACCCTTTTGATTGCTTCTTCGTCACTTGGATTGAAAGTAAGACGGAAGTAAGCAATTAAATCTTTAATCTCTTTACGCTGATAGAAAGATAACCCTCCAAAAATCTTATATGGTATATTGAGTTTTCTTAAACCTTCCTCCATTGCTCTTGACTGGGCATTGGTACGGTAAAGAATAGCAAAATCACTATAATTTAACCCTTTTGAAGTTCTGTCCTGAACGATAGCTTCTGCGACTATTTTACCTTCCTCATTATCAGTAAACGCTCTTGATACTTTAATTCTGTCACCAGATTCATTTTCAGAGAATACGTTTTTCTCCAGCTGATTTTTGTTGTTTGCAATGATGCTATTGGCAACATCAACAATATTTTGGGTAGAGCGGTAGTTTTGCTCTAATTTATAGACTTTTAAATCCGGATAATCCTTCTCGAAATTCAGGATATTCTGAATGTTTGCACCACGGAAACCGTAAATACTTTGTGCATCATCACCAACCACACAAATGTTCTGATAAGCTGCTGCCAGTTTTTTTACGATTGTGTATTGTGAAAAGTTAGTATCCTGGTACTCATCCACCATCAGGTACTTAAATTTCTGCTGGTATTTATTCAGTACATCGGGATGATCTTTCAATAAGACATTGGTTTTGAAAAGTAAATCATCAAAATCCATTGCCCCCGCTTTAAAGCAGCGTTTGGTATAAGTTTCATAAATAGAACCGATCAAAGGACGTTTATTGCTAATGTCCTCTGCCTGAATTTCGGCACTTTTCATGTATTCTACATGACTGACCAGGTTGTTTTTTGCAGAAGAGATCCGGTTATAGACAAAATTCGCATTGTATAACTTATCATCTAATTGCATTTCGCGCAAGATAGATCTGATCAGACTTTTACTATCATCGGTATCATAAATAGTAAAATTAGAAGGATAACCAATTTTTTCTGCTTCAACACGTAATATTTTGGCAAAAACAGAGTGGAATGTTCCCATCCATAAGTTTTTTGCCTCTGTACCCACAACTTTTGAGATACGCTCACGCATATCTTTCGAAGCTTTGTTCGTAAAGGTCAATACTAAAATATTAAAAGCATCCACACCTTTTTCTATAAGATGTGCAACCCGATATGTTATTACCCTTGTTTTACCTGATCCCGCACCAGCGACAATCATTGCCGGTCCTTTAGTATTCTCTACTGCTGCACGTTGCTGAGGGTTTAATCCTGCTAAATAATCCAAATTGAAATACTGTTTTGCGTATGAAAAGGTACAAAAATAACAAAACTATACCTCTTATTTCAATCAGGTCATGTTTTATTTTTTTATCTTTCGATGAAGCTTACAACAGTATCGTCTGACTTAATTAATGGGTCCCTGCTTCCATGATTTCTGAATCTGCAATTCGCATTAGGAGAAGTAAAGAAAGGATCTTTTTACAACTAGTCTGGGAATTTTTTTCTAGTTTTAACCGCTTAAATACCGGGCTTGATTGACAAGAAAAACAAGGCTTCGGGTTTTAAATTATAAACAATCATTTGTTATGCAAGAGATCAAAAAATATGTAGAAGACAACAAGCAACGCTTTTTAGACGAGTTGTTTGAATTATTACGTTTTCCTTCAGTAAGTGCAGACCCAAAATATAAAGGTGATGTATTGAAAACCGCTGCCTTTGTTGCGGAAAAGCTGAAAGAAGCGGGTGCAGATAAAGTGGAGATTTGTGAGACTGCCGGATATCCTATCATATATGGAGAGAAAATTATTGATGCAGCATTACCTACTGTTTTAATTTATGGTCATTATGATGTGCAGCCAGCAGATCCATTGGAATTATGGCATACACCTCCTTTTGAGCCTACTGTTCGTGATGGTAAAATCTATGCGCGCGGTGCTTGTGATGATAAAGGACAGTTTTACATGCATGTGAAGGCTTTCGAATTGATGATGAAAACCAATACGCTTGCCTGTAATGTGAAGTTTATGATCGAAGGGGAAGAAGAAGTAGGTTCCAGTAACCTTGGTGTCTTCGTTAAAGCGAATACTGAGCGTTTGAAAGCGGATGTGGTATTGATTTCTGATACTTCTATGATCAGTATGGAAAATCCTTCTATTGAAACTGGCTTACGTGGTTTAGCTTATATGGAAGTGGAAGTTACTGGCCCGAACAGAGATCTTCATTCAGGTGTTTATGGTGGTGCGGTTGCCAATCCAATCACTATTTTATGTAAAATGATTGCTTCGTTACATGATGAGAATAATCATATTACTATTCCTGCTTTTTATGATAAAGTGGTAGACTTGACAGCGGATGAAAAAGCTGCTTTAAATTCTGCTCCTTTCGACTTGAATGACTATAAAAAAGATCTTGATATCAATGCGGAATGGGGTGAGAAAGGATATTCTACTTTAGAACGTACGGGTACAAGACCAACCTTAGAGGTAAATGGTATCTGGGGTGGTTATATCGGTGAGGGTGCTAAAACAGTACTGCCATCTAAAGCAAATGCTAAAATTTCTATGCGCCTGGTGCCTCACCAGAGTTCAGATGAAATATCTGCTATTTTCCAGCAGCATTTTGAAAGTATCGCTCCTGATTTTGTAAAGGTAAAAGTTACTGCACATCACGGTGGTGAGCCAGTAGTTACCCCTACTGATAGCGTTGCTTACCGTGCTGCTGAAAAGGCGATCTTAACTAGTTTTGGTAAAAAGCCAATTCCAACCAGAGGTGGTGGTAGTATTCCTATCGTTGCTTTGTTTGAAGATGTGCTGGGTATTAAATCTGTATTGTTAGGCTTTGGTCTTGACAGTGATGCTTTACACTCACCAAATGAGAAATATGATATCTTCAATTACTATAAAGGAATTGAAACTTTGCCTTTGTTCCACAAGTATTTTGCAGAACTGAGTAAATAATTTTAGATAATTCTATCAACAAAGGGTGGCCGAATGGCTGCCCTTTTGTATTTTTACCCCGTGCCTCCACCTATAAAGAAAACACCTTCCAACCAGGGAAAGCTTATTTTTGATCAGCCGCTTGTACCTAAAGCGACTCCGAAAACAGCTCCGAAAGTAGCTCCAAAGCGTAGAAAGCCTGCTTCGAAGAAGAAAAAAGGGCTTTCATTGCAATGGAAGTTTGTGATTACAGGATTACTGCTCATTTTATTCTCGCCGTTATATTATGGGTATGTGCTGAAGCTTTTTACTTCGACAACCCGTTGGATACTGGATATTGGGGAAGATCCGAATTACCGGACTTATAAGAGTTTTGATATTCAAATTCCTAAACGGTATACGATTCACGGAATTGATGTTTCTTCTTATCAGGGTAAGATTGACTGGACTAAGGTAAAAGCCATGAAGGATGATGATGTGAGTATCAAATTTGCATTTATTAAAGCTACGGAAGGGGTGTCAAGTGTTGATCCATATTTTCAGCGCAATTGGCGGGAGGCACCAAAAGCAGGTATTATTTGTGGTGCTTATCATTATTTTATTCCTAAAAAATCAGGTTTATGGCAAGCCCGTTTTTTCTTGCAAACCGTTAAATATGAGTCTGGAGATTTACCTCCGGTAATTGATATTGAAACCTTAAGTGGCGTATCTCCTGAGAAAATGCGTGTAGAATTGAAGGATTTTATCACTCATGTAGAAAGAAAAACAGGCGTCAAACCTATCATTTATTCTGGCCTGGTTTTTTATAAAGATTATCTGAAAGGACATTTTGATGGGTATCCCTTGTGGATTGCACATTATTATAAGGCAGAGCTGAAAGCTGGTGCAAATACAAAATGGTCTTTTTGGCAGCACTCAGATAAAGCGAGGATTACGGGGATTAATCATGTGGTAGATTTCAATGCGTTCAGGGGGGACAGTGTATCTTTTCAGCAATTGCTGATCAAATAATTTAAGAATGATGATCTTGTTGTAAATCAAACGTTTGCGCAGTGTTATTCTGCGCTGTATATTTTAGTTTTTCTAAATTATAGGTTATAAACCAAACCTTATAACCTATGAGAAACTTATCAAAAACAGTATTACCTCTTATTCTTTCAGTTTATGCACTGCTATGCTTTACAGGCTGCACAAAATCTGCTATTTCTCCTGCGGGTGCTGTCCCCGGAAAATCTTCAGATCAGGTATCGGCAGTCTCAGTTACCGGGGAAAATGCGGCACCATCTCAGCATCTCTATTTCTCTTTTCCTTCGGATGCTATCCTTAAAATGCAAAAGATTAAAATCACAAAAACGGCTGATAAAGAGTATTTCTCTGTGAATAATTTCTCTGGAGGTTATAATGGACTTCAACAAACTCCGGATAAATCCTTTGGTACGCCGAATATCCTGATTGCTTCTTTATGGGATCCGAATACTGCGGGTAAAATCTATTCCAGAGTTGCCTATACCGGGGCGGGGACGGTTTCCAGTCGCTTTGGTGGAGAAGGGGACGGATATAAAACTATCAATCCTTATAAATGGGTTAAAGACACCTGGTATAATATTGCTATCCGGTCATGGAAGTTTAATGGAGAACTTTTTATCGGAACTTTTATTCAAAACCTATCAACTGGTAACTGGTTTCATACTTCTACACTAGCTATACCTGAAAGAACTACATTTTTGGGTTCTGGAAATGATGCTTTTCTGGAAAATTGGGATGGTACGAATGCTGCTGATGATGGACGCTTTGAAAGAAAGGCATTTTTTAAAGACTGCTGGAATTTGAATACCAGCAATCAATGGCAAAAACATAGCAGCCGTTCTTTTAGTGCAAATGCCAATGATGCTGGCCGAAACGGAATTTATGACCGTAGCTTTAACGCTGGGTATGATGCCACTGAAGATGCTTATTTTATGGAGCATGGTGGAAATGTGAAACCTGCTGCAGCTTTTGGAACTGGTAGAACACTCGTTTTACCTGTACAAACGAACCAGGGTGATGCTCCTGTTCTGACTATAGGTTCTGTCTATGGAGTAACCGCTAAGCTCAATGGGGCGCAGGCTACTGTAGACTGGAAAGTTACTGCTAATCTTAGTCCTCAGTTTTCTTCTAAGGTTGAAATTTTAAATGCATCAGGAACTGTGGTACAAACAGTTAATGAGGTATTGCCTGAAAAAAGAAAAGCAGTTATTAGTGTTGCCGCTAGTGGAACGCTGAGGGCAAGAGTAACCATTACAGATATATTTAATGGCGTATCTGTTCCGGTTACTGTAAATATTCTATAGTATTGTAGTGGCGCTGGTTTTGACTAGCGCCGCTATATTATGATAACTATTAAACGGTTAATTTGAAAGAGTCGGTTTAATCGGCTAAACTTGCATCAGATGAAAGAAACGGAAAAAACACTGGTCTTCAATAAATTGCTGGATCAGTATAATTACCTGGGCTTACCGAAAAAATCAATTGATGAGAATGCTGATTTTACGATTCATAACCTGAAAGATATTCATCTGATTATTCCTTATCAATCACCGGTCTACCGGACAAATTTCTTCTCTTTTGTTTTTGTGAAAAATGGCTCAGGGAAATACACAACAGACGAGCAACTATTTGAAATCAAACCGGGTACCGTATATTTTACCAATCCGGGACATTTCAAATCTTATGAATGGCGTACGCTGGAAGAAGTTTATCTGGTCACTTTAAGTGAGTCGTTTCTGAAAGAGAATGTACATGCCGATATTTTTGATGAATTTCCTTTTCTTTTAGCGGAAACAGTCCCACCCAGAGTTTTAGAACCTGCGGTATTTGCAGAATTTGAACAGCTTTACCAGCAAATTAACACGGCTTATTTTTCTGATTCAGTTTATAAGAACAGGATGATAGGAAGTTTGTTTGTGGTGCTTCTGTTAAAGGTTAAAGAATATTTCTGGAAGGATTATAATCCAATATATGAGGGAAACCGAAGTTCTCAGATTGTGAAGGATTTCAAAAAAAACCTTGAAAAACATTATAGACAACTTGCAGCAGGCGAAGTGCAGTTGCTGTTCAGAGTCCAGGACTATGCAGACGCACAAAATCTGCATCCTAATTATTTGAATAACGTGGTTAAAAGTAAAACAGGTAAAGCAGTTGGTACCTGGATCTCAGAAAAAACTATTGCCGAAGCTAAAGCTATGCTCCAGAATTCTGCTATTTCTATCAAGGAAGTTGCCTACCGTTTGGGGTTCAGTGAGGCCACAAACTTCAGTAACTATTTTAAAAAACATACTGATCTTTCCCCTGTTTTGTATCGGAAACAACAAGCTGGTACTACATCTTAGAGATTCATATCTTATCCTGTAATCTTCATATTTTTCGAAGCGGCCAGAATAGTCATATTTGTCTTGTCATTAAAACAAGGCAATTATGAAAACGCTAAACGGAAAAGTAATCTTAGTCACAGGTGCATCAAGAGGAATAGGTGCAGCTATAGCCCATCAACTGGCAGCTTCTGGTGCAAAAGTAGTCGTTAATTATGCTGGTGGTAAGGAAGCTGCGGATGAAACTGTTACCAGTATCCAGGCTCTTGGAGGCGATGCATTCGCTGTTCAGGCTGATGTGAGTAAAACAGATCAGGTGAAAAACCTCTTTGAGGCGGCAATCGCACATTATGGCAGGCTGGATGTATTGGTTAACAATGCTGGTATTATGATTACCAAATTAATCAAAGACACCACAGACGAAGATTTTACCCGTCAATTTGATGTCAACGTTAAAGGTACTTTTAATACAATGCGTGAAGCCGCAACGCATTTGGCGGATCAGGGCAGTATCATTAATTTCTCTACTTCAGTTAACCGGATTATGTTACCTGGTTATGCAACTTATGTGGCGACCAAGGCAGCTGTAGAACAATTAACCCGTGTATTTTCTAAAGAAGTGGGGAGCCGCGGAATCAATGTAAACTCAATTTCTCCGGGCCCGACCAATACAGAACTGTTTACAAAAGGTAAACCTCAGGAAGTGATTGACAGGCTAGCCGCTCTTTCTGCTTTTAACCGGATCGGTGAACCTGATGATATTGCTAAACTGGTTGTATTCCTTGCAAGCGATGAGGCGAAATGGATTAATGCACAGAATATTGGTGCTAATGGTGGAATGGCTTAATACGGGTCTTTTTCTTAACGATTATATCATTGATGAGTATGTACGATTTAAAAAATAAAGTAGCCTTGATTACAGGCTCAGCAAGAGGTTTAGGTAAAGCAATTGCAGAGCGTTATGCAGCATTAGGAGCTGATATTGTTATCAATTATTCAAGAGATAAAGTGTCGGCCGATGAATTAGTGAGCAATATAGAAGCGATGGGTGTAAAAGTATTGGCTGTTAAAGCTGATGTCAGCAAAGTGGCAGACCTGGAACGGTTATTCGCTGAAGCTATCACTGCGTTTGGTAAGATTGATATTGTAGTCGCCAATGCAGGAATAGAGATGGTAGAAATGCCGGTACTTGATTTTACGGAAGAGCAGTTTGACAGACTGTTTGCGATCAACACTAAAGGTAGTTATTTTACGATGCAGCAAGCAGCTAAACATGTGTCGGACAATGGCAGGATCATTTATATTGCTTCCAGTACGACTGCATTTCCTGTAGCAGGAATGGCTATTTATGGAGGAAGTAAAACTACACCACGTTATTTGGTAGATGTCCTTTCTAAAGAAATAGGACATAGAGGAGTCACTGTAAATTCTATCATTCCATTCGCAGTTGATAAGTCTGGTATTTTTGCAGCAGCAGATAGTTATCCTGAGCTAAGAAAACAATTGGTGGATAGCTGTCCGATGGGCAGGCTGGCAGAAGTTGAGGATGTGGCTAATCTTGCTGAGTTTTTCGCAAGCGGGCTTTCTTCGTTTGTTTCCGGGCAACATCTGCTGGTTAACGGAGGTGCAACAAATTAAATAAGAAACTCTGTTAAAAGAATAAGAAGCCCTTTGAAAGGGCTTCTTATTTATTGATCAATTAGAAAGGGTCAACGGTTTCATCTAATATCCGGTTCCAATCGGTATGGCGTTTAAGGTAGGCCACCACCAGCGGACATAGGGGAATCAGTTTATACTCGTTTTCTTCCAGATATGCCAGTGTCTTTTCGATCACAGCAGTTGCTGCACCTTTGCCTTTCAACTCTTCTGGTGCTTCGGTATGAATGAGCCAGATCTTCTTGCTTCGTTCTTTATAGTCTATAAATGCGGTATAATCACCCACTTTAAGTTCGAAACGGTTCTTGTCCTGATTCTTAACCAGGGGTAGATTTACATATTCTTCATTCATGTCTTTTTACATTTAACTCAATACACCAAATTTGCCAGCGTTGAAATCTTCAATTGCCTGATGGATTTCTTCTGCTGTATTCATTACAAAAGGGCCATAACTTACTATCGGTTCATCAATGGGTGCTCCGCTTAATAATAAGATAACACTTTTTTGATTTGCCTTGATATGGATTTCTTCCCCTGTATTCTCAAATAATACAAAACTGTGTTCTGTCGCGATTTCATCATTGATAATTATACTACCATTCACAACTAACAACGCAGTATTATGCGTTGCAGTGATTGTAGTAGTCAGTTCTCCACCTTCATTTAATTTAATGTCGAACAGGTTTACCGGGGTATAAGTCTCAGCTGGCCCGGTTACCCCATTAAAGTTTCCAGCAATCACGTTCACTGTACCTGCCTGATCTGGTAATTCAACTTTTCCCATTCCGGCAGCTTTTAATTCCTGGTAATGCGCAGGAACACATTTAT
The DNA here is from genome assembly GCF_040547305.1 of Pedobacter sp. UYP1. Lineage (NCBI taxonomy): Bacteria > Pseudomonadati > Bacteroidota > Sphingobacteriia > Sphingobacteriales > Sphingobacteriaceae > Pedobacter > Pedobacter sp. UYP1. Next base: position 331,121 of record NZ_JBEPPL010000005.1, read on the forward strand.
CTTTTTTAGGAAGATTTACCCATAACTGAACCATTTCAAAAAGCCCTCCTGTTTTAGAAAAATTTTCTTCATGGTATTCTTTATGCAGAATTCCTTCTCCGGCAGTCATCCATTGTACATCACCAGCATTAATAATTCCACTGTTTCCTGCACTATCGTTATGGGCAATGCTGCCTTGATAAGCAATAGTAACCGTTTCAAAACCTTTATGTGGATGAACATCTACTCCTCTGATGTGAGCTGAGGGGCCAAAATCATATGCTGCATTAAAATCCATTAATAAAAACGGGCTGATCCTTCTTTTAGAAATATCAGCTCCAGGTATATAGTTAAATACTCTGAACCCGTCACCCACCATGCCTGGCTGACCAGGTTTTGTCACGATTTTTTCAATTAACTTCTTCATTTTATTTCTCCTTTTTTGAGGTAATCAAAACGATTGTGTTAAAACAATTTAACAACAACCCGCGTTGATTTTCGTTATACAAATATACCTTGAACAGCGTCCGGATCACTTGATGTAGGATAAGAAGTAGCCTGCCCGTACAGAATTGTTTTTATCTTTGTAGTATGAATCTGGAACCTAATAGTTTAATCCGCGCCTCTTCGCCTTACCTTTTACAGCATGCTTATAATCCTGTAAACTGGTATGAATGGGGGGAAGAAGCGTTAGCAAAAGCAAAACAGGAAAACAAATTGATTTTGGTCAGTATTGGTTATTCTGCGTGCCACTGGTGCCATGTGATGGAACGGGAAAGCTTTGAGCTGCACGAAGTAGCAGAGGTGATGAATAAACATTTTGTTTGTATTAAAGTAGACCGGGAAGAAAGACCTGATATTGATCAGATTTATATGCTGGCTATCCAGCTGATGACTGGAAGTGGGGGCTGGCCACTGAATTGTATTTGTTTACCAGATCAGCGGCCAATCTATGGAGGCACTTATTTTAAAAAAGAGGACTGGATCAATATTCTGTTAAACGTTGCTGATTTATGGCAAACTGAGCCGGGTAAAGCAGAACAATATGCCGTTCAGCTAACTGAAGGTATCCGGAACTCAGAAAAAGTTATTCCTAATATCAGAACTACGCCTTATACAGAAAAAGACTTACAGGATATCACTACACCCTGGAAACGTAATTTCGATATGATGGAGGGGGGATATAACAGGGCGCCTAAATTTCCTTTGCCTAATAACTGGCAGTTTTTATTGCGTTACAGTCATTTAATGAAGGAAAATGCAACGCATGTAGCAACGTTGCTGACCTTGGAAAAGATGGCATTTGGCGGGATTTATGATCAGATAGGTGGCGGTTTCGCCAGGTATTCTGTAGATGGTAACTGGCATGTGCCTCACTTCGAAAAGATGTTATATGATAATGCGCAGCTCATCAGTTTATATGCCGAAGCTTATCAATTTTCAGGTATTCAATTATTTAAAGAAGTAGCTATAGAATCCATTACCTGGATAGAGCGCGAAATGACTTCTCCCGAAGGATTGTTCTATTCTGCTTTGGATGCCGACAGTGAAGGGGTGGAAGGTAAATTCTATGTATGGGATTTATTGGAGTTTGAGAAAATACTAGGTGCTGATGCTGCACTAATGGCAGATTATTTCAATGTGACAGCACAGGGAAATTGGGAAGAGGAAGAAATCAATATCCTGCTCAGAAAATATGCGCCAGAAGAATATGCTGAATTAAAAGGTATTCCGATTGCTGATTTCACAACGAAGTTAAACCTTGCTAAAGAGAAATTACTGGCGGTAAGGAGTAAAAGAATGCATCCAGGCTTAGATGATAAGTGTTTGACTGCGTGGAATGCGATGATGATTAAGGCATTGGCAGAAAGCAGTCAGATTTTTGACCGGGAAGAGTTTTACCTGGCGGCAAAAAAAGCTGCAGATTTTATTCTGGTTAACCTGGCGGCCGAAAATGGTGGATTGTACCGGAATTATAAACATAATAAAGCTTCAATCACGGGCTTCCTTGATGATTATGCTTTCTTTATCGCTGCGTTAATTGCCTTATATGAGGCTGATTTTGAAGACCGGTGGTTATTGGAAGCAAAGAAACTGACAGATTGGGTGTTGAGCAATTTTCGTGATCTGGACAGCCCGATGTTGTTTTATACCCCTGCAAATGGAGAGTCACTAATTGCACGTAAGCATGAGATTATGGACAATGTGATTCCTGCTGCGAACTCAGTCATGGCACAAAATTTAAAAAATCTGGGCTTATTATTTGATGAGATCCGATATACGGAAAAAGCAGATGCGATGCTGGCTGCTGTACATCCTCAAATTAAAACTTATGGCTCTGCTTATTCGAACTGGGCAATCCAGATGATGAATGAAGTGTTTGGAATTAATGAAATTGCATTAACTGGAGATTCTACTGCTCAGGTAAGGAAATCACTGAATGAGAGGTACATCCCAAACAAAATTATATTAGGAGGAACAAATTCTATACTTCCTTTGTTAAAAGATAAGCAAAGCATTGAAACAAAAATCTATATTTGCCGAAATAAATCATGTCAGCTGCCTGTAACAACAGTTGAAGAAGCATTAAAATTAATTAACTAAATAAGATTCCAATGAGTATTAAACCCAATACAGTAGTTTCATTAACGTACGAACTGCATACGACTAATGAAGAGGGACAACAAGTTTTCGTAGAAAAAGCTGATGAGCAAAATGCATTGGTATTCTTATACGGTGCAGGTATGATGTTGCCTAAATTTGAAGAGCATTTAACTGGATTAAATGTTGGTGATGAGTATAAATTTGAGCTGAGTGCAGCTGATGGTTACGGTGATTTAGATCCGGGAGCTTTCGCTGACTTACCAAAAGATATGTTCAAAGATGTTGACCTGCCTAATGTAGGTGATGTTATTCCTTTGCAGGATAACGAAGGAAATCACTTCAGAGCAGGTGTTACTGCTATTCATGATACTACTATTTCAGTAGATTTAAACCACCCGATGGCTGGTAAAAACCTGATTTTTGGTGGTAAAATCCTTTCGGTACGTGAAGCAACTGAAGAAGAATTAAGTCACGGTCATGCACATGGTGCTGATGGACACGCAGGACACTAATCCTGATAAATTATAACAAAAAAGGTGCGGAGGTATTAACTTCCGCACCTTTTTTTATGTTTGTTAATTCTTTTTAACTTCAAGATTACACTTTTCGCAAGTTCCATAGGCAGTTGTATTTACTGTTTTAGCTGTGAACCCTTTTGGCATTGTGCTATGTGGCACTGCAACATCCAGACAATATATTTTATTGCAGGTGGTACAGTTAAAGTGAATATGTTCATCGTGATGATGTTCTGCTGAACAGGAAGAAGAACAAATGGCATAATTAGCCGTTCCGTTCATATCCATAATCCGGTGCAGAATTCCTTTATCCTCATAAATGTTTAAGATGCGGTAAAGTGTTACCCTGTCAATTTCTTTACCGAGCTTTTTTTCCAGTTCGGGTTGCGAAATGGCGACAGTATCTAAGGCTATCTCTTCTAAAACACGAACTCTTTGTTTGGTATGTTTCAGCGCGTGTTCTTTGAGTATGTTCGTAGGATCGATTTTCATGTTCATTAGATTGACTTTGCGTTAACTAGTGCTATTGGTGGATTGTCCATTGCATTTCCGGTGCTTAATTTCAGCGTTCCTTTAATGGTTATAGTTTGATAGGTGAATTTAATCGGTTCAGCAAGCTCAACCATCACCATAATCGGTACGCCATTTTTCCCGCAAAAATAACATTGGTTAATAGGAAGGGTTGAAAGCATAAACTTAGTCTGTTTCATCCCGTCTTTAATCGGGACTAAATATCCTTCCAGTTCAAATGGCTTATTCGCGTATTTTTTAATATCGGCATTATATATAGGATACATCTGTGTATCCTTCACAATCTTAAAATCTACTCCTCCAATCACGTCCCAATTAGAAGAGCTGATCTGGTCGTTCGGATTATGCTGAGCTTTCACTGCATAGCCTGAAAGTAGTAAGAATATAATGAGCAGTGGTTTCATTCGCGTGTTCATATTTAGTTTTTAGACAATATCTTAGAGATATTTGACCGGTAAGCCTGCATGGCAGGAATTACAGCTGCAAATATACCAATCGCCAGCCCGGCAACAAATAAATAAATTTCATCCTTCAGCAAGATAAACCCACTGAGTCTGGCCTGACTGCTTTCTTGATAGTTTCCGATAAGCTGCAGGACTAAATGTCCCAAAACTATTCCAATAATTGTACCAGCTAAAGTAAGCAGGATTCCTTCAAAAATCACAATACAGAATAATTGGCTTCTGGAAGCGCCAAGTGTCCGCATAATAGCCAGGTCGTAACTTCTTTCTTTTAGGGAATTGTATAAGTTTACAAATACACTAATCGCAGCAATGAGCATAATCAGGGCAGCAAACCATTGTAGTGTATCTACCCCAACGCCTATCAGAGAGAATAAGCGGGTACTTTCCATCGCGGGAGAAGCGGCTTGTAAATTGGTAGATTGATTGACCATTCTTGGAAACATGACTACAGACATCGGTGACCTGTATTGAATAAGCAGGGCGGTAATTTCCTTTTCATCATTGTGTCCTGTTTGGTCTGGCCTGTGGTCCTGGTGTTCATGATGTTCTGCAGCTTCTTCTTTTTCATGGTCTTCGTGCATTTTCCATACGCTTGAAATATTAGTCAGAATCAGGTTGTCTGTAACATTTCCCTGAGAAGTTAAAATTCCGACCACTTTATAGGCATGCGTTTTATGAATGTCTGAACTCCCTGTGAGTCCGTGGGCACCGAAAAAGGTGTCTCCGATTTTTAGTTTCTGATTGATGGCAACGGTTGAGCCTATAGTGACTTCAAAATCGGCATTCCAGAATTTACCTGTACTGGTCTTTAGTTTATAGATGCTGACAAAATTGCTATCCGTACCTACGATTCTGATCCCCTGGTAATTATCGCCTTGTGCTAAGGGAACAGCTTTTTTAACAAAAGGACTGCGCGATAATTCTTGTGCTTCTTTCAATGGAATGTTTCCGGTCGGGAAGTCTATATAATAGATGCTGCTCAGAATAAGCTGAAGCGGGCTTCCTTTGGCACCAACCACCAGATCGATGTCTTTAGCATTGTGATCTAATTTCTCTCCGATTTGTGTGGAGGCTAAAAGCAGAATCGTCAATATACTCGTACCGAAGGCAATGAGCATAATATTTAATGCGGAGGATAATGGTTTAGACCATAAACTTTTCCAGCTGATTTTTAACGGGCTCATTTTAATTCGTAAGTATTTGTAAATGCATCTTTAACTCTTTTATCATGGGTGGCGACAATTAATGTGGCCTGGTTTAAACCAGATTGCTGCAGTAATAATTCAAGTACAGCCTGTGCATTTTTATCGTCCAGACTTGAAGTAGGCTCATCTGCAATTAACAGGGCTGGTTTATTGATTACTGCGCGGGCGATAGATACTCTTTGCAGTTGTCCCTGGCTTAATTCACTGGGATAACTGTTTTTCTTGTCCGCTATGCCTAATGAGGTTAAGACTTCATTTGCTCTTTTCAAGTCTTCTGGAAGATGGGCAAAACTCTGAGCCATAACCAGATTTTCTGCAATTGTGAGGCTTTTAATTAAATGCGGGCGCTGAAAGATGATTCCTATATTTCTGCCTCTAAATTGATCAAGCTCACGGGAAGATAGGGAATATATGGACGTACCATCCATATTTACTGCCCCCGCGGCAGGTTTTAATATTCCGGTAAGAATGTGTAACAGTGTCGTTTTTCCACTGCCCGATTCTCCTAAAAGTAACCATTGTTCGCCATTATTGATTTCCCAGTCTTTAAAGCCAATGCGGTGGGCATTGCCATAACTGTGTGAAACTGATTTGATGGATATCATTTGTATGAGTCTGTTTAATTTTAACAAAAGTACTATATGCAAGTTTATTGCATATAGAATATATGTAAAGAGTTTGCTACTGCATTTGAACAGGTAAACGCGCTGTTTTCAGGATTGTTGTCTCTTGGTAAATATAAATGCAATTATATTGCATTTATATTGTTTATTCTATATTTGCAACTTGATTGCATTAATTTACACGTAAAATGAAGACTAAATTATTACCAGTAACTGTGCTCAGTGGATTTCTTGGAAGTGGGAAAACTACATTGCTAAACCATATTCTACATAATAAACAAAACTTGCGGGTGGCGTTGATTGTCAATGATATGGGCGAAATAAATATTGATGCAAATGCGGTTCAGCGGGAGAATATGTTATCCCGGACGGAAGAGAAATTGGTAGAGATGAGCAATGGTTGTATTTGCTGCACGCTGCGTGAAGATTTGATTGCTGAAGTAGAAAAGCTTGCGAAGGAAGACCGGTTTGATTACCTGATTATTGAGAGTACTGGTATTTCTGAGCCTGTTCCGGTAGCACAAACTTTTAGTTACGTAGATCTGGCGATGAATATTGACTTAAGTAAGTTTAGTAAACTGGATACAATGGTGACCGTGGTAGACTGTTTTAATTTTAAGAAAGATTTTGGGACGAATGAATTGCTGGTAGACAGGGGATGGGTAGATGATAACGCCGACAGGCGGACTATTGTCAATTTGTTAACTGATCAGATTGAATTTGCGAATGTGATTATCCTGAATAAAACAGATTTGGTTTCTGCAGAAGATTTATTGCTGTTGAAAGCTGTGATCCGGAAATTGAATCCTTCAGCCAAATTAATTGATACTTCTTTTAGCAAGGTTGATTTAAAAGAGATATTAAATACTGGTTTGTTTGATTTTGATGAGGCCTCTCAGGGTGCAGGATGGATTAAAGAGTTAAATGCAGAGCACCTGCCCGAAACTGAAGAATATGGGATTAGCAGTACGGTATTCCGTTCTTCCAAACCTTTTCATCCGGAACGTTTATGGGATTATCTGACTAAACAGTTTCCTCCGAATGTGATCAGAACAAAAGGATTGTTTTGGTTAGCACCTATGCCAGACCGCGCCTTGAATTTTTCACAGGCGGGTGGATCGCTGCGGATTGAGAGTGCTGGAACGTGGTGGGCGAGTATGCTGCCTTCTGAAAGGTTGAATTACCAGGATTTTACAGAGAACAGGAAAGAAATTGAGACCCGCTGGGATGCAAACTATGGTGACCGGATGAATGAACTGGTATTTATTGCTCAGGATCTTCAGAAAGAGCAATTGCATCGGGATTTAAATACTTGTTTGCTGACTGTGGAAGAAGAGCTTCAGCAGCAGAATAAAGAGGTGTTTGCTAATCCTTTCGAAAACGTAATTCAATAATCCCTGTTCAGTAGCCTGCGTTCGTAATGAATTGGTTACAGGGTTATAATATTAATGCAATTTAGTTGCAATTTTGTTGCATTAGTGTTATATTTGATCTTCATTATTTAGTTAATAGGTAAGCACTCGTAACGGGATTCATCACCCTGTTACAGTGCTTTTAAATTTTAATATCAGATCGTACGTGTATATTAGGGGTTTAATCAATCCTCTAAATCGTTATGATCAAAAAGATATGCGCTCTACTATTTTTATTGTTGGCTTTTACTTTAAACAGCTTTGCACAGCAATTTAAAGTAGCTTATTCTCCTGCTTCATTAAATCAGTCTTTTACAGGAAAGGTTTTTGTGTATTTATCAAAGAATAACCCTGAGCCCTTAACTGCATCTATCGGCATAGAACCATTAAATTGCTTTGCTGTGGAGGTTAAAGGGATTAAACCTGGTGAAAGTATTGTTATCGATGATCTGGCGACGTCCTATCCTGTCCTGCCTTCTGAAATGGAGCGTGGAACATATTATATCCAGGCAGTCTGGGACTTGAATCTAGGAGGAAGAGCTATTGCAGCCAGTCCGGGTAATATATTTAGTACTCCACAAAAAATAGTAATTGGTAAAGATCTAAAGCAGTCTTTTAACTTATTGGCTGATCAGGTGGTTTCTGAACTCGTTTTTCAGGAAACGGAATTCATTAAAGAGTTCAAGGCTCCTTCCAGGTTATTGAGTGATTTCTACCAGAAGAAATTTACTTTAGATGCGGCCGTTCAGTTACCTGTTGAATATTATAGAAATCCATCAGCTAAATTTCCAGTATTGTTTGTGGTTACTGGTTTTGGTGCTGATCATCATTATATGTCTATTACGGGTAAAATGCCTGCAGTAATCGGCACTACTCCGGTTATCCGCGTATTCTTGGATGGTAATTGTGCTTTGGGACATTCTGCATATGCGAATAGTGATAATAATGGTCCCTGGGGAGATGCGCTGACCGAGGAATTCATTCCTTTGCTGGAAAAGAAATACCGTTGTAACGGGGCAAGATTGTTGACGGGGCATAGCAGCGGTGGTTGGTCTGTTTTATGGTTGCAGACGCATTATCCCAAACTATTTTTAGCTACCGCTTCCAGTAGTCCTGATTATGTGGATTTCCGTAGGTTTCTGAATGTGAACTTATATCAGGATAGTAACTTGTTTTATAACGCCAAGGGGCAGCTTAATCCTGGTGGAACAGTTGCAGGGAGGTTTCCTTTTTCTTATTTGAAAGAAATGTACCAGGTAGAGCATGTAATTTCAAGAGGAGAGCAGCAGCGCTCTTTTGAAGCGGTATTCAGTAAAAAAGGGAACGACGGATTACCGGAATCAATTTGTGATCCTGAAAGCGGATCGATCAATCAGTATACTGTTGAAAATTGGAAAAAGTATGATATTTCTTTATACCTGAGAAATAACTGGAAAGATTTAAGAAAAGATCTGGATGGGAAAATACGGATATCGATAGGGGATGAGGATAATTTTATGCTGAATTATCCGGTCAGGTTAATGAACGAAGAGATGAAAGCTATACAGGCAGATCTGCTTTTTAAATATTATCCGGGAGATCATTTTACGGTAAAGACAGCGCGATATATGGCTGATTTGTCTGGCTTCCTTGAAGGGAAATATAAGCAATGGCTGCACCAAATTGGACAACAAGCAAAATAATAAAGAAGGTTTGAATGCAGACAGGCTGATCAGACCTTCTTCATTATTTTATCTGCAGGTTAGTAATTCTCCAGGAAGTCTTCTCCCTTTTGAGTAATTGTTGCAGAGGGATGGGCGCTATCCGGATGAATAAGGATATAACCCAGACGCTCCAGCTCTTCATAAGCTTCTTCCATTCCTCCAAGAATAGAAGAGCTTACTTGTTGTTCCACTGTTTCCAGTATTCTTTTGATTTCTTCTTTTTCCATACTTAAATCTAACAATTTTTATCCTAAGGTGTTTGGTAATTTTAATACTGTTCATAAAATATATTTATTTTTGTGCCCATGAAAACATACCCCCATTCGTTATTCCTCTTTCTTTTATTGTTTCTTTTCGCCTGTCATTCTGATTCTAAACAACAAATAGCTAAAACTGCTAAGGATACTGTAATCGGTACTCAGGATACCGTAATGCATGCTGGGCATTCGACATCTACCGTTAAATCTTCTCCGGCAGATGCTAAAACGATTCTTTCGCGAAAAGAAGTTCCTGTATTGTGTTACCACCAGATCAGGGATTGGAAAGCTTCAGATTCCCAAAGAGCACATGATGATATTATTCCTCCTGCTAACTTCAGAGATCATATGAAAATGCTGGCAGATAGTGGTTATCATACTATTTTACCGGATCAGTTATATGATTATTTAAATTATGGGACGAAACTGCCTTCAAAACCGATCATGATTTCTTTTGATGACACAGATTTGGATCAATATACAGTTGGTGCTGCTGAATTGAAGAAACATGGCTTTAAAGGTGTGTTTTTTATCATGACTGTATCTATCGGCAGACCAAGATATATGAGCAAGGCGCAGATTAAAGAGCTATCAGATGATGGTCATGTAATTGCAAGTCATACCTGGAACCACAAGAACTTTGCGCAGTTTACTGATGAGGACTGGGACATCCAGATTGATAAACCTACACAGACTTTAGAAAAAATTACCGGGAAAAAGGTAGCGTATTTCGCTTATCCTTATGGTGTTTTCAAAGCTGCTAACCTGCACAAATTAAAAGAGCATGGGTTTAAGGCGGCGTTTATTTTGTCTACGCCAATGGACGAGGTGAATCCTATTTATACGATCAGAAGGATTATTGATCCGGGACGTTATACAGCCAAAAATCTATACAATAGTTTGCAGAAGAGCTTTAACAAGAAAAAGATAGTTACACCTGCTTCTTAACAGGTGCATGTATAAACGTAAAAATGGGTAGCTGAAATTTTCAGCTACCCATTTTTTATAGTATCAGCTTATTTATATAATTCTGCTCTGATTTGTGCTACATCATCACTGTTGATATAATCATCATAGCTCATCATCTTATCAATTGATCCGTTAGGTGTCAATTCGATAACCCTTGTCGCTACAGATTCAGTTAAGGCATGATCTCGTGAGGTAAATAAAACAGTTCCTTTGAAATCTTTAAGTCCGTTGTTCAATGCAGTGATTGATTCCAGATCCAGGTGATTCGTCGGCTCATCAAATAATAACAAGTTAGCTTGTCTTAACATCATCTGAGAGAACATACAACGCATTTTCTCTCCACCTGACAATACTTTACAGTTCTTTAATACTTCTTCTCCGGAGAACAGCATTCTACCCAGGAAACTTCTTACAAACTGCTCGTCTTTATCTGTGTCAGAGTATTCTCTTAACCAATCAACCAGGTTCATATCTTTTCCTTCGAAATAAGAAGAGTTATCATTTGGAATATCAGCTGTATTGATAGTTACACCATATTTGAATTCTCCGGTATAGTTTTTATCACGACCTGTCAGTACATTATAAAAAGCAGTAGTCGCTAAACTGTTCTGAGAAACAACAGCAATTTTATCGCCTTTGTTCACCATGAAGTTTACGCCCTTAAACAAGACTTCGCCATGGCTGCTCAGGGCAAGATTTTCTACCTGAAGGATCTGGTCACCAGCTTCTCTGCCACCTACGTTGTTAAACATAATTGCAGGGTATTTACGGCTGGATGGCTTAATCTCAGTCAGGTCAATTTTATCAAGGGCTTTCTTACGGGAAGTAGCCTGTTTTGATTTGGAAGCATTCGCACTGAAACGCTGGATAAATTCCTGCAGTTCCTTTACTTTCTCTTCTAATTTTTTATTTTGATCACCACGCTGTTTTAAAGCAAGCTGGCTTGACTCATACCAGAACGTATAGTTACCAGAGTAGGTAGTCATTTTGGCAAAGTCAATATCTACAATATGCGTACAAACCGCATCTAAAAAGTGTCTATCGTGAGATACCACCAATACTGTACTTTGATAGTCAGCCAGGAAGTTTTCTAACCAGGCGATAGTTTCTATATCCAGGTCATTCGTTGGCTCATCCAGTAACAGAATATCAGGGTTACCAAAAAGCGCTTGTGCAAGTAATACACGTACTTTTTGTTTACCATCTAATTCAGTAATTTGTTTGTGGTGAAATTCTTCTTTAATTCCAAGATTGCTCAACATGGTTGCTGCATTGCTTTCCATATTCCAGCCGTCCATTTCAGCAAATCTGTTTTCCAGTTCACCTGCACGTTCACCGTCTTTATCAGAGAAATCTTCTTTCAGATAGATAGCGTCTTTCTCCTTCATGATGTCATATAATTCTTTATGACCGATCATAACGGTTTCAATAACTGAGAAATCATCATATTCATGGTGATTTTGTTTTAAAACCGCCATACGTTCTCCAGGCGTAAAAGCTACGCTGCCCGAGGTCTGATTAACTTCACCAGACAGGATTTTTAAGAAAGTTGATTTACCCGCGCCATTAGCTCCAATTACACCGTAACAGTTACCAGGAGTGAATTTTAGGTTAACATCTTCAAATAGGGTACGTTTTCCGTAACGCAGGGATAAATTAGAAACTGAAATCATATTGCACAAAAATAAGCCGCAAAGGTAACGATAATTTAATAAAATGTTTTGTCTGGCAAGGGATTCAATCGCTGAATTCCATAGATTTATTGTAATATTCACCTGATGAAGCAGGAGCCTGTTAAAATTGTTATTTTTGTACCCAATTATGGAAAGCGAAATAAATATACTTAGTTCTATTATACAGCGCAGACGGAGCATTTTCCCGCCAAGTTATACACAGGAAGAAATTCCTGAGGAGTTGATTACCCAGGTTCTGGAAAGTGCAAATTATGCACCTACGCATAAATTAACGCAGCCGTGGAGGTTTATCGTTTACCGGAATGAGGGAAAACGTAAACTGGGAACAGAGCTTGCACGTTTGTATAAGCAGGGGACACCTGAGGCGCAGTTCCTGCAAAAGAAATATGATGGGATCATAGAGAAAGCAGTGCAGTCAAGTTGTGTGATTGTGTTAAATGCGCAATTGCATCCTGATCTTATTCCGGAATGGGAAGAAATTGCGGCCTTTGCGTGTGCGGTGCAGAATATGGCATTAACGGCAGAAGCATTAAAGATTGGTGCGTACTGGAGTTCGCCGGGAATGATTACTCAAATGGATGAGTATTTGGAACTGGCACCGAATGAAAAATGTTTTGGGTTGTTTTATATGGGTTTTCACAACGAGGAACCGCGTGCACCAAAACGCACACCGATGACAGAAAAAGTAAGATGGATCAATGGGTAATATGGAAGGACTAAAAGCGAAATTATATCAATCTTGTATGGATTTTATCATGCAAAGGATCAATACTGCCGAAACTGCTTTAGAGCAGGCACAAGAGGCGAGTAATGATGATACAAAAAGCAGTGCGGGTGATAAGTTTGAGACTACACGGGAAATGATGCAGCAGGATATTGGCAGAAATAAAAGCTTGTTAATGGATGCAAAGCAGAACCTGGCTTTGTTATCTTCTTTGGAAGAGGCTGTCCATAGTGATGTAGTTAGAAACGGAGCATTGGTTTATACTTCTAATGGGATATTTTATATCAGTATCAGTGCTGGGCAGTTGAAAGTTGATGAGCAACAGGTATTTGCGATTTCGGCAGTTTCTCCAATTGGACAGTTATTGGTGGGTAAGAAGGTTGGGGAGTCTTTCAGTTTTAACAAGAATGAGTATACGATCAAAAAGGTAGATTGATTGTAATTTGATACAAATAAAATGGGCAGGTAATTTATTACCTGCCCATTTTATTTAAAAACTGTTTTTAATACTATTGCTCAAAGTTTTTGGTGTCCAGTAACCACTGGCGATAATCCTTCTGATCGTAAACAGCGGATCTTTTTCATCACGTTTTGTAGATAAAATAAACGCACTCTTGAATCCTCTTTTTTTCAATTCAGGAATAGCTTCCGGATTCCATAAACCAAATGGGTAAGCGAAATGGTGAATGTTCTTACCAGTAATCTCCTGTAATGTTTTTGTTGGTTTGTCAATCTGGATTTCCCAATCTTTACCCTGGTATTTTTTCACATTATGGTGATCCCAGGTATGAGAACCAATATCATTTCCTTTATCTGAGAGATCTTTAACTTGAGCTTTGCTCATGTAATTTGGTCTGCCCAGAGAAACAGTCATCACAAAGAAAGCACCTTTGAAGCCATATTTTCTCATAGTAGGTTCAGCAATGGTATACTGATCAAGATCAGTATCATCAAAGGTCAGTAAAATAGGTTTAGACGGTAGTGGTGTACCATTATTCAGGTAATCATATAATTGATCCACCAAAATGGTGTGATAACCACTATCTGCCAGCATTTTCATGTGGCCTTTAAATACATCTATTGGAATAATATAATCTTTAGCTGCTTTGGAATCTTTAGGTCTCCAATCACGAATCTGGTGATAACATAATACAGGAACTTGTTTACGCGCCAGGATTGTTTTGGCATCAGCTACTTTGATCTTTGAAATATCTACGGCTTTATTCGGGGCAGCAGGTTCATTAGAAGTTTTAGTTACGGCAGTACTGTCTTTAGCCTCTTCTTTTTTGTTTTGGGATTTGGACTGGCAGCCTGCACTTAATAATAGTGCAGCAGCAGTTAAGGATAGGATATAGTGTTTCATTCAGAGATTTTATGTGTTGGTTGCTAAATTAGGAAATCAACTGACATTTTTATTATTAAAAGCAAAAAAGGCCAGACAATATTGCCTGGCCTTTTCTTGTATAAAACGTTGTGTAGAGTATCTACATACTATAAGTAGAACTGAACACCGATTTTTGGAGCGAAGAAGTTTGCACCAATGTTGAAAGATTTGTCACTACCATTGATTTTGTTTCCGTCGTTATCTTTAAGAGAATTGTTGTTGTAGCTAATTCCTCTAACTGAAAACTCGATACCGAATTTTTTGCTTGGGAAGAATGCAAAACCTGGAGATAAAGCAACACCTACATTGTTGTATTTAGAAACTTTTGTGTAGTTGTCACCATCAGCAGTAGCTTTGTTGTTACCAAAAGCCATTGGAACTGATAATTCTCCGAAGAATTTGAATGATTCATTGATACCTTTGTAGTAACGTGCAAATGGAGCAACTACGAATTCTTGAGTTTTTGTTGCTGCATTAGGAAGAGCAGTAGTGTTCTTTTGATCTTTAGCAAAGCCAAAACCAACACCTGTACCAATTGCAAAGTTGTCCGAGATGAAATATCCTACACTTGGAACAATGTTAAATTTAGTATCAGATTTGGATGCGCCGTTCTCTTTAGTTGAATTAAATTCAACATTACCACCTAACATGAATTTACCTTTTTCAGTTTGAGCTTGAGTTGTGAATGCTAATGCTGAAACTGCGATTAATGATAATAATAATTTTTTCATTTTGTTGCTTTTTTAATTTATATCAAGCCAGAATTTTTATTTTTAGTATCTGACTATGTTTGTCATATAGTCAATAGCGGTGCCAAAGAAATGTTTAGCGTATAAACTGGAAACGCGGTTTTTTGTAAATGCTTATCGGATAGTAAGATAAAATGTTTTAGGTTTCCCTTTATTATTTTGTGATGACAATTAACAAAATGCTCACATTAAATTAACATTAAAATTAGCAGGACAGTTTGACTTTCTTTGTTAGAATGTCAGTTTTTTTAATGCCAATTCTGTCAGTTCTTGGGACAATTTCAGTTTACTCTGGCATGAATCTGGCACGTGTTATTAAATAAATAACTAACAAAACCTCTTTCTGATAAAAAAAAACTAAATTCATTAAACCTTTATGTCCGTTTAAAACGTTATTTAATTATGAGACTATTAATAGAGCGCAAACCGATAAAAGTATATCCTGATCCAAAACGTGTAATAGCCAGGTTTTTTTTTAATGGTGAAGATAGAGCTAAAGAAGTAATCAAACGGGTTTTAACTTTATCAGATCAGGAAGTATTTGGTTTGATATCCCCGATTTTACAGGAGTATTCCAAAAGACACCGGAACATTACCAAGATTCTTGCGCGTCACTGTAAACAGATTAAACATTGCATAGAGGAAATGGAAGTTGATTATGAGTCATTGAGCAAGTATCAGCGGCTTTTATTGGGATCTTACTTTACACACGAATATTCTATAGAATCAGCGGCATTTTTTAACCCCTCCGTTGTAGAAGATCCGGACCAGTCAGAACTGGTAGAAGGAGAAAAAAGATTGATCATCAGTTTCAGAGCAGTAGGGGAAGGTCATATCTCCTCAGTGGTCTTCAGAAGAGCTTTGATAGACTCTAATGGAAATATAACAGTGAATCCTTCCGGAAACTATATTGATGAAGCAGAAGTAGTCCGCAATGCAGTATACAACAAGAAACTCTTCTTCAAAAGAGCTGCGGATGCTATGATTGATCTGAATATTTTGGATGAGGTAGGCCTGAAATTAGAAGAAAAGTTTGATTATGCCATTCTGAGAAGAGTAATTGTCGATTCTAAAAATCTCCAGACCGATGATCTGAAGAAACTGGAATATGATAAAATACTCTGGCTTTCTGATACTTACCATGAGATCAGTTTTTCAAGAGATACTGATATCTCTGACCGTGTCATTTTTCCAATCTCAGAATTTGAACGTAAAGGGATAGAAGATGCGCGATTTGTCAGGTTTATTAAAGAAGATGGTTCGGTTATCTATTATGCAACCTACACTGCATTTGATGGGGCTATGATCTTGCCTAAACTCTTACAGACCACAGATTTTTATGACTTTAAAGTAAGCCCGCTTCATGGAGCAGGCGCACAAAATAAAAACTTAGCCTTATTTCCAAGAAAAATTAACGGCAAGTATGCCATGATGTCAAGGATAGACGGCTGGAATAACTATCTGATGTATTCAGATAAACTTACCGTATGGGATCATCCGGTAAAATTGCAGCAACCACAGTTTCCATGGGAATTCATTCAGATTGGGAATTGCGGATCTCCAATCGAAACAGAAGCAGGCTGGCTAGTGATTACGCATGGCGTAGGGCCAATGCGCCGCTATTGCTTAGGCGCAAGCTTATTGGATCTGGAAGACCCTTCTATAGAGATTGGCCGGCTTACAGAGCCTCTGGTGATCCCTAATAATGATGAAAGAGAAGGTTACGTGCCGAATGTATTGTATTCTTGCGGCTCGATCATCCACAATGGAGAATTAATTATCCCTTATGGACTATCAGACTACTGTTCTTCATTTGCTTCAGTGAAAATTGAGTTGTTACTCGCTAAGTTATTAAGCTCGTCGAGTGAAGGCAAAAATGTGAATGACACTAAAAATGTGAACGACACTAAAGATTTGAATGAAAATAAAGAAGCGAATAAACCTGAAGAAAAGTTATAGAATTTGCTGGTAGAGGCTAATATAATCCTCTACCATTTTCTCTTTAGAAAACTTACGTTTCGCCCATTTGTGGCAGTCCATTCTTTCCAGTTTAGAGATTTTAGCCACTGCGGCTACTGCCTCTTCTACATTCTCTACCAGGAAACCTGTTTTTTCATGTTCGATAAGCTCTGGCATAGAACCCTTATTGAAAGCGATTACAGGAGTTCCGCATAACATAGCTTCTGCTACGCTTAATCCGAAAGGTTCGGCAAAATTAATCGGGTGTAATAAAGCTAAGGCGCCTTTCAACAATTCGTTTCGCTGATCAGGGCCGGCAGAACCTAAAAATACAATCTCCTCATTTAAATAAGGCTCAACTGCTTCTTTATAATAGCGTTCATCCTGAATAATTCCGGCAATTAACAATCTTTTTTTACTTTTAATAGCAATTTGTATTGCTTCAGCCGTTCCTTTATCCGGATGAATCCTTCCGAAAAATAACAGATAATCATCAGGACTGGCATTAAACTGGAAATCCTGTGTCACCAAACCATTATAAACTGTACCTAAATAACTGAGCGCTGGATGCCGATTGGCATTGCTAATAGATACATAATGGTTATGCCGGTTATATTTCTGATAAACCTTTACAATCTTTTCTGATGAAAACCCATGAATTGTAGTTAAGACCGGAGTTCTGATTAATCCGGAATAACTTAATGGCAGAAAATCGAAATGATTGTGAATTAAATCAAAATCATCTGACTGCTCCATCAGATTACTAATATGAAGACACTCTATAACTTTTGCATCCTGATGGCGATCTTCCTCATAACCAGTTTTTACAACACTTCTTAATTCGGCAGAGGTGATAGAATCACCAGTGGCAAATAAAACTACCTCAATTCCGGCATCATGTAAACCTTCTGTTAAATTGGAGGCCATTTGTTCCCATGGGCCATAATGACGGGGCGGAGTTCTCCAGGCTATGGGTGATAATACAGCAACTTTCATCAGATCACCTCCTCTTTAGCGGGTACTGCATCAGGTTTAACACTGTATTCATACTCAAACTCCAGTGATTTCAAGATAACCAGGTGGGAAATCCAATAAGCTAAAGTACTTTCTGCACCTTGATTTCTGTTCACACCATAATTCTGCAAACCATCCCCGCAACCTTTGGTTTCATAATCATAAAGTGGCAGTCTGAGGCTGTTTTCTCCTAAGAACCATTGATAGCTTAAATACATTTGACGGATATATTTAAGGTCATGTGTAATCTCATAAGCCTTGAAATACAAGAGCACGATTGCCATAGTTTCTATAGCCTGCTGATCGTACTGGGCCATCTCTTTATTTTCTTTGAATAACCAGCCATCGTTACCTACCGGATTTAAATAGCCTTTCTCCAATGTTTTAGAGGTCAGGAATTCCATACTTTCCAGTCCGATAGCCAGAGAATCCTGGTCGTGGGTAGTCTCATAATGACAAAGCAGGGCCAATGGTAAAATCGCATTGTCATAAGTCATCTTCTCTTCAAACCAATTCCACTGCTCTGCTCTGTGGGCTTTATAAGAAGCTTTTAAAGGAGTGGCCAGTTTATTAAGTTCATTTATGATATGCTCATCACTCGGATGAGCTTTTAAGAAACTACTTAAACCAATCATGGTATTTGCCACCCCTCTCAAGTGTTTAAGCTGTGCAAAATGGGGAATAGACTTGATAAACAATTCTGTCGCAAACTCTCTGTAAGAATTATTCGGTGCATTGTTAATCAGATAGCCTAGTGCCCAGATAGTCCTGCCAAAGGAATCTTCTGAACCCACTTCGTCCAGGTACTCTCTTTTAAAGCTCAGGAAATTTCTGAAATTACCATCATCACACTGCATATATTGAATATAACTCAGATACACAGGGAGCAATTCTAAAGCAGTTTTATTCTTGTTTTGCTGCCAGGCCAGAATCACCATGATCAATGCACGGGCATTGTCATCCAGGCAATAACCTTCTTTTAAATTAGGAATACCATATTTAGCATGTTGAACAATTCCAGTATCATCCGTTAAACGCTTGATGTGTGCCATACTAAAAGCAGGCATCATATCAGGATCTATAATAGGCTTGATTTCCTCTTTTGCCTGGTTCGCATTCAGTATCGACTCATTTAAAGTTTCAATAAATACATTACCCGTAGTTGGCCAGCGCAGATGCAGACCATAGTTATACGCATTGTTTTTGAGTTCTTTAAGTTGATCCTGATTTGCAAAAAGATCATTGACAATTTCTGCTAAGGCATCTGAATCTTTGAAATCAAACAGTTTCCCGCGGTTATCTGCCAGTAATTCCTGTGCATGCCAGTACGGAGTAGAAATAACCGCCGCTCCTGCGCCTATAGCATAAGATAGCGTACCACTTGTAATTTGCGCCTCATTCAAATAAGGCGTGATATACATATCAGCTGCAGTGAGGTAATCATATAATTCATCTTCCGAGACAAACTTATTAATGAAAATCAGGTGATTTTCTACGTTCAGTTTTTTGGCCAGACGTTTCAGGCTGTCTCTGTATTCTTCGCCCGAATTCCTGATTACCCCAGGATGTGTAGTTCCCAGGATCGCATAAAGTACATCCGGATTTTTAGCTGCTATTTTAGGAAGCGCTTCAATCACTGTTTCGAGCCCTTTATTCCGGCTGATCAGGCCAAATGTGAAAAGTACCTTTCTGTTTTTGAAAGCGACAGAGTTCTTGACCTCATTTTCAACTTTGGGCTCAAGATCAGGCACACCATGTTCAATAAGTTTTATTTTATCTTCTGCTATTCCATAGATACTGGTCAGAAAATGTACTGCCCGGTTACTCATGACTACAATCTTCGAAGAATACTTTGCAATTTCCCTGATGATGGTCAGTTGCATGTAAGACGGATCTTTAAGTATAGTATGGAGAATTGTAATAAGAGGTTTTTGCAAACGGGCAATCAGTGGCAAAATATATACGCCATTATCGCCCCCGTAAATGCCAAATTCGTGCTCTAATATACATACGTCTGTTAAGCTTGTATTGATATAATCGGCTGCTCTGATATAATCTTTTTGATTTTCTTGTCTGATGATGAACTGAACTTCCGGAGGATATTCGTAAGTAGTCAAATCTTCAGTATCTGTCATTGCCACAACAAAGCTGTCTTTGGAAACTACTTCTGTATGGTGACCGATTGCTTTTAAAAGATTATTATTGAATGTAGCAATACCACATTCACGCGGAGGATAAGTCGATATATAAGCTATTTTCATTTTTAAGTTTATTGAGCCATTGTAAACAATAGGTTTTTGAATTAATGGTTTTAAAAAGGAGCTATATGACACGGATTGTTAAACAAAAACAATTAATTGATAGCTTTTGTTCAGTTTTCGCTTTTAATTGGAACGTATTTGTCTTATAAAAGGTTAGTTCAACCCCTTTCTTCTCTATAAAGCGAAATTTTGCGTTATTGTTTTGAATATTTCCTGCTAAGGAGCAGATTAAACAATAGTGTGACACCAAGTGCTACAATGCAGCCAGTTACGACACAAGATACTCTCTCTAAAGCTACATACCAGTGTTTCTCTTGTTCCTCCTGAAGCGTAATAATAACCACAGCAGCCAAAGCACTTTTTAAAGTATTAGTCATGCGGAGCGCAATGCCCATAAAGATGGTCAAAGCCACACCCAGGCATAAGATAATCAGGTTTGAAGTATGTAGTGGATAAAGACAAATGCCTGCGGCACAACCAATCATATTGGCTTTCATCCGGTCGTAAGCAAGTGTATTGCTGTTATCAGGAGAGAGGGAGACGGCGACAGAAACTAATGACCAGTAAAATGGATACTGAGGGAAATAGCTGTAAAGTGCGTAACAAATGATAATTCCGGTCAGACATTTTAATAAATAGATGAAATTAGTAGCATACGCCTCCTTGTTAATCTCTATTCTATTCATTTGCCGATCTTTGCTTAAATCAATTAGGACTGCAATTTAGAAAAAAAAAGAATGCTGGTCTGCAATTCTTTAAATCACCTGATGGTAAATTATTGAATAGCTGACCAGCATTCTTGTAAAAGAGCTTTTATGAAGCAGGTGTTTCCTTTTTATTATTCAGAAATACAAACTTGTTATCAAACATATCTAGTTTAATTTTACTGTCTTTATCAATCTTTCCAGCCAGTATCTCTTTAGATAGTTCATTTAATACACGTTTCTGGATCACTCTTTTTAAAGGACGTGCTCCAAATTGCGGATCATAACCCAGTTCTGCCAGCCAGTCCAACGCTTCTGGAGTGGCTTCAATCTCAACACCCATTTCAGCAAGTGTATCCTGAACATGTCTGAACTGTAGTTCTGCAATATTTCTTACCTCACTACGGTTTAACGGAGTGAACATGATCAATTCATCAATCCTGTTCAGAAACTCAGGTCTGATCGTCTGTTTCAACAATTCAAACAGTTCATTCTTGGTCTTCGCAATCACCTCATCTCTGTTCGCATCATCCAGTTCCTTAAAGTTCTCTTGTATCAAATGAGAACCAATATTAGAAGTCATGATAATAATGGTATTCTTAAAATTAACCAATCTTCCTTTATTATCAGTTAAACGTCCGTCATCCAGTACTTGCAGTAAAATGTTAAACACATCGGGATGCGCCTTTTCAATTTCATCCAGCAGTACCACAGAGTAAGGTTTGCGGCGAACGGCTTCCGTAAGCTGACCACCTTCATCATAACCTACATATCCAGGAGGCGCTCCGATTAATCTGGAAACAGAATGTCTTTCCTGATATTCACTCATATCAATTCTTGTCAACGCATTATCATCGTTAAAAAGGAATTCTGCCAATGCCTTAGCCAGCTCTGTTTTACCTACACCAGTTGTACCTAAAAAGATGAACGAGCCAATCGGTTTACGTTTATCCTGCAAACCAGCACGCGAACGACGTATGGCATCAGATATCGCTTCAATAGCTTCATCCTGTCCAGCTACACGTTTATGCAGCTCATCTTCCAGATTTAACAATTTTTCACGCTCACTGGATACTAATTTCGTTACCGGAATACCTGTCCAGCGCGCTACAACACCCGCAATATCATCTGCAGTCACTTCTTCTTTCAGCATACGGCCTTCGCCCTGCTGACTTTCCAGTACTACTTTTAATTTTTCGACTTTATCCTGAGCTTCCTTGATCTTACCATAACGGATCTCTGCAACCTTTCCATAATCACCTGCACGTTCTGCCTGATCAGCTTCCAGTTTATAGTTTTCGATCTGCTCCAGTTCGGTATTAATGCCGTCAACAACATCTTTCTCTCCCTGCCATTTTGCTTTCAGCTCATCGCGTTCAGCAGAAAGGTTAGCGATTTCTTCTCCAAGAGATTTTACTTTTTTATCATCATTCTCTCTTCTGATGGCTTCTCTTTCAATTTCCAGCTGCATAATTTTACGGTCCAGCTCATCTACATTTTCTGGCACACTGTCCATTTCTAAGCGCAATTTAGAAGCAGCTTCATCCATTAAGTCAATCGCTTTGTCTGGAAGAAAACGGTCACTGATATAGCGCTGGGATAGTTCTACTGCAGCGATAATTGCCTCATCACGGATTCTTACCTTATGGTGCGTTTCATATCTTTCTTTTAATCCTCTTAAAATAGAGATCGCATCCTGCGTATCAGGTTCATCTACTACTACCTTCTGAAAACGACGTTCAAGTGCTTTATCTTTTTCCAGATATTTCTGATACTCATTTAAAGTTGTCGCACCTATTGCTCGTAATTCACCACGGGCTAAAGCAGGTTTCAGGATATTTGCAGCATCCATTGCCCCTTCGCCACCACCGGCTCCCACCAGTGTATGTATCTCATCTATAAATAAAATGATATCCCCTTCGCTCTGTGTTACTTCTTTTACAACAGCTTTCAGACGTTCTTCAAATTCTCCTTTATATTTTGCACCGGCAATCAGAGAACCCATATCCAATGAATACACTGTTTTTGTTTTCAGGTTTTCAGGTACATCACCTTTAATAATCCTGAAAGCAATACCTTCTGCAATGGCAGTTTTACCTACACCAGGTTCCCCGATTAAAATTGGGTTGTTTTTGGTTCTTCTGGAAAGAATTTGAATCACACGGCGAATTTCTTCATCGCGGCCTATCACAGGATCCAGTTTTCCTGATTCTGCATATTCATTTAAATTCCTTGCGTATTTATTTAAAGCATTATAACTTGCTTCAGCATTCTGGTCAGTTACTCTGTTATCGCCACGTAAAGCAGCAATAGCTTTTTTAAGGTCTTTTTCAGTTACACCCTGATCCTTTAAAAGTTTAGACGTATTGTCGTTAACGGATAATATGCCCAGTAAAAGATGTTCTACGGAAACAAATTCATCCTTAAACTCTTTCAAATAAGTCTGCGCTTTTTGTAATGCGGAGTTTGCACCAGAAGATAAATATCCATTGCTGCCACTTACCTTAGGGAATTTTGCAATCTGCTCATCCAGATTTATGTTGAGTGTATTTAAATTAACATTTAGCTTCTTTAAAACATAAGAAACTACATTTTCATCAACAGTAAGCAACCCTTTTAGCAAATGGGCCGTTTCAATAGCCTGTTGCTGATTGCCCTGGGCTATTTCGGAAGCCTGTTGAACTGCTTCCTGGGCTTTTATAGTAAAGTTGTTGAAGTTCATGCAAATGTCCGAACAAAAGAAATGCCATAGTGCTGGATATGCGTAGTTCGGAAATAATGTCGCTAAAAGATATTTTTTTACTGAATAAATGACTGGCTTTTAGCGTTTTGTACTGAATTTTTGTCTGATTTTAAAAATTATTAAAGTAGGATTTCCGGTTTGTCTTTAATTTGGAGGGTTAGACCAGTATTCAGGAAATATGATGAATTTAAATTTTGAATGAGTTTCTTTGCATCAGAATTATTACGAATACAAATTAAAAAACAATACCAATACAATATAATGGAAAAAAACTTACTCAAAGGCGCCTTATTAGTAGGGCTTGGCGCCTCAAGTTACGGTGCGTTGGCGACAGTGGTTAAGATGGCTTATGAGCATGGATTCAATACTGCAGAGGTCACAACCTCTCAGTTTACAATTGGATTTACGGGAATGCTTTTATTAAATATATTCATCAAGAATAAATCAAAAGCAAAAGAAGAAGCGCAAAAGGAGAAAGGATCAATTTTAAAGTTAATGCTGGGTGGAACTTCTTTAGGGTTGACCAGTGTATTTTATTATTTCGCTGTGAAATACATCCCTGTATCTGTAGGGATTGTGCTGCTAATGCAATCTGTTTGGATGGGGTTGTTACTGGAAGCTGTACTGGATAAAAAAATGCCTTCAGGCAGAAAAATAGTAGCCACAGTTATTGTTTTAATGGGAACCGCATTGGCTACAAATATATTCTCAAGTGTACACAGTCTGGATTGGAGAGGGATAGCCTGGGGTTTAGCTGCAGGAATATCATATACGGTATCCTTATATTCTTCTAATAGTATCGCGACCCATATGCGACCTTTAAAAAGGAGTCTGTGGTTGCTTGCCGGCGGACTGGTTGCTATTATTCTGATTTTCTGTACTAACTCTTATTCGAATTTTAACTTCGGTATTTTCTGGCCCTGGGGTTTATTTCTTGCTTTTTTCGGAACAATTCTTCCTCCGATACTTTTTACCAGTGGAATGCCGCATACCGGGATTAGCCTGGGGACAATTGTAGCTTCTGTAGAGCTGCCGGTATCAGTGATGTTCGCTTATATTTTGTTAAGAGAGCCTGTTAACCTGTTACAATGGGTTGGAATTCTGATGATTATCAGTGCAATTGTCCTGATGAATGTGCAGAATTTAAAGAAAAAGCCTTTACCGGTAGCCTGATACAACTTATTCATTCTTAAAAGAGAGACTACAATTTGAAACGATTTACAATTGTGGTTTTCCTGCTTTTTTCATTTGCTGCATTTGGACAGACATTAACTGTTTGTTCGTGGAATTTAAAAGATTTTGGAAAATCAAAGACCGATATACAAATAGATTTTATAGCACAAACACTGAGAAATTGTGATATAATTGCGATTCAGGAAGTGGTAGCCGGGCCAGGTGGGCCAATGGCTGTAGCGCGTTTGAATGATGCGCTGAACCGTACAGGAACTAAATGGGATTATACGATCAGCCATGGTACTTCGAGCGACAGATATAGCAAAGAGCGTTATGCTTTTATCTGGAAAACCAGCAGGACTGAAAAAATAGGAGAGGCCTGGCTGGAGAAGAAATACAACCTTGAAATTACCAGAGAACCTTATTTTGCGAGGTTCAGGCTTGGCAAAAAGCAGTTTACACTGGTTACTATGCATGCCATTCCAAAGTCAAAACAGCCAGAAACTGAGATCAAATATTTAAAGTTTCTGCCGGAAAATTATCCTTCAGATGTATTGATCTTCTGCGGAGATTTCAATTTACCAGAGTCACATTCAGTATTTAATCCATTGAAGGGTATGGGGTATCCTCCTGCTTTGACCAATCAAAAGACTTCATTAAAACAGAAATGTATCAATGGTAATTGTCTGGCCTCTGCTTATGATAACTTTTTCTATAACCAGGCGAAGGTTAATTGTATTAATGCAGGGATCATTCCTTTTTACACTGCATTCGATGATTTGAAGGAAGCGAGAAGGGTTTCTGACCACGTGCCAGTGTTTTTGAAGTTTTCAATGCTGTAAAGTAGCAGGATAGTTTAACATCGGTTAGTCATTTATGTTGAGAAGGGGTTGATAAGGCCATTGGCCTTATCAACCCCTTCTCAACATAAATGATTTCTACATCTGTCCTATACTGAGATTAGTTTACAGTAGAAAGTAGATTACTAATTTATGTTTACCTAGTTTATTACAATTTCCTGCCCTTAGTTTACAATAGG
>NZ_JBEPPL010000006.1:0-331937 GCF_040547305.1 Pedobacter sp. UYP1
AACTTGTACGTGTTTACCTCGCTACGTTTGTAAATGACATCTCTTTAATGAACTTCTCGGCATTACCTCACGGTTGCCTTTTATATGTTGCAATGACTTTCCTTCTAATCCTCAGGTCTTAATCTTCCTGATTCATTCCCAGTATTTCATCGTTTCAATCTTGTTGTTATCGCCTCGTCAACATCCGTTGTAAAGCTTCCCGTTTTTGTTGGGACTGCAAAGGTAGAAATCTTTTTCGTTTTGTCAAGCTTTTTATTTTTTTATTTTTAGAAAGTTTTAAACCCTTTCTGAAGCTTAACAACAACCTCTACTTTACATCCTTTCAATCCTCAGCACTCATCCTTTTCTCTGTTTCACTTCCTCCGAAGCGGGATGCAAAAGTAGGAAAATAAACCCGGATACCAAACAATAGCACACTAATAATTGTATACAATCGCTAACTGCATGATTTACAACACGAAATACTTCAAACTAAATTCCCCCGCAGCAATACCAGGATATTATTCCCCGTTCAAACCAGCCAAAACAAAGAATCCTACCTCTATTTATGTCCAATGCTATTCTGGTCTATGATTCACAACATTCTTATTATTCCCTTAAAACCCTGATAAAATCCACAAAATGCCCAATTACCACCTGAATTGATTCCAAAAAGACTTCAATTATACCCTCGCAAGTACATTTCACCTGTTCAAATCCCCTTTAAACCCCTTTTCACCGACTGTTCAAGCTCTATTGTGGCTGGGTTGTGTTGCACTTTGATACGGACTTCAAACGGAGTTGATACGGGGTTGATACGGCTCGAAGCGTTTCAACCCCGTATCAACTCCGTTTAAAGTCTGTTACAACCTGCTGGAGAACACAGCCAGTAACTTGCCTGAAACACCAGAAAACAGGGGCACAACATTTCCCATTCACTCTAGCACCGTCTCAATGTCGTTCTAACCCACTACAGTGGCACTTTTCTTCCGTAGTGTACTAGAATCACTTGACCTCATAGGTTATTCTATCGCTTTTACTTTACTTCATCTCTTTTACCAAGTTAATTTTGTCTGCATGCCTCAAAAGAAACCTATCCCCTCAGAAAAAACCTCACACCAAACCCATCTCAACCTAAAATTTGTTGAACTGAATCCCTAAACAAGAAAATCTTAAATTTTGTAATTAAGCAACATCCTCAGAAAGCTGGGCAGCTTTCCCTTCCATGGTTTGCTTGTTGATCATAATAACCGCATCATCCAGCTCTTTGGAAGATACCGCAAGAAAATCAATTAATTCCAGCACATCCTGGTTACCCGGAGAATCTTTAATCAAGCTGATCAATGCAAGTATATTACTCAGCGGCCTTCTCACCTGGTGAGAATTTAACCAGGCAATCTCTTTAAGTTGCTCATTCTGGCTCAGCAGTTGCTGCTCATATTTTTTCTGTTTATCAATATCCTGCATTGCTCCTATCATCCGGACAGGCTCCCCATGCTGATCAAAAATTGCATACCCGCGGTCCCTGATATATTTAAAAGAACCATCAGCACACCTATACCGATATTCCGCAAAGAAGTATTTCTGTTTATCCGTAATAATATTCTTAAAAGATTCCATGACTAATACCCGGTCATCCGGATGGATCTTCTGCATTGCTCTGAAAATATCAGGACTTGAATCTTTTGAATATCCATAAGTCTCATTATAGCCTTGCATCCATTTCAGCTGATCAGCTACAAAATCATAATCCCAAATCACATCATTGGTAGCATGGCTCACTGTTTCATATAAATGAAGCAGATCACTAATCTTCTTTTCATCTTTAATCGACTTATCTATATCTACGACCATGACCACATAAGCTCCATCCTTCAATAAAGGAATACGATGGAAAGTTGTCTTGACATAAAAACACTCTCCATTTTTCTTCCGGTGCAGCCAGATTTCAGATTCAGGATCAGCTTCACCACAATGATTCATAAAATTTCTAATTCGTTCATGCTCTTCTTCCGGGCGGATATCGAAGGTGGTCATCTGCAAAAACTCTTGCGTAGTATAACCATATAATTTTTTCATTGCCTTATTGACAGAAAGGATCTTAAAATTTCCTTTTGCCATCACGTAAATTGCGATTGGACTGGTATTAAATAATCTCTGATAATTTAATTCGGTAGTTTCCTGATTTTTCTGATAAAACCGGATAGAGAAAAAAATAATTACGGCCCCTATCACCATAAATATCAAATCCAGCAATACATGAAAATTAAGAAGAGTGTTATGTACTAAAACTACGGAAGCCCAATCAATCAGTCCATGCCCAATAAGCAGCGCCGTGATGCCAATTAACAGATAAAAAACTATTATTTTAAGCAAGGACAGGTTCTTCATTTGACGGGTATTTCTTCTTAACAAGTATCCTATTTATCTAAAATAGTAATCAATTATCAAAGATTTATACTTTTAGCAATTAATCTTTATCAAAAGATATCAGAATATCCTGTAACACAGCTTTTTCCCTTCCTTCTGAAAATAAATAAGATGACGATATTAAGTCTGAAAAAGCTAAACAAGCAGTATGATAACCTATTGGCAGTATGGTAACCTATTGACAGAATAATCGAAAAGCCCCGTCTGCAGATTTTTCTGTGTTTTATTAACTTATAAAAAGAATAGCTTTAATACTGTCGGTTGGATTAATACTGCCCGGTAGATAATAAAACCAGTGTACATGCTTCAACTGCCTCTATATGGTTTGCTTCCAATAGCGCTTCCAGTTCGTCATTCTCTGTTCCGGGATTAAAAATCACACGTTTTGGCTTTGTTTTAAGAATATAATCAAAATAATCAGGCTGTAGATGAGGCCCGATGTATAAAGTGATCGTATCTACATCAGTATGAATTTCTGAAGGTTTTTCAATTGGAATACCAGCAACTTCGCCGGCTTTGATACCTACGTTCACAATCGAATGCCCTTTTTCTGTCAGCATTTTGGCCGCCAGATAAGCATATCTCGCTGGATTAGGACTCGCACCTATGATTAGTGTGTTCTTCATCATTATCTGTTTTTACGCTTCGGTATCATTAAATATCTTGCGATACTATTTTTAAAAACAGCATCCCCCTTAAATTGTTTAGCTAAACTTCAGGATCGCATTTGCACAATTTACACCATCAATTGCTGCAGAAACAATTCCTCCGGCATAACCAGCTCCCTCGGCACAAGGATAAAGGCCAGCAACTTCCGGATGTTGAAAGGTTTCTCTGTCCCTTGGTATACGCACCGGCGATGAGCTTCTGCTTTCAATTCCTACCAGGATAGCTTCATTGGTATAATATCCTTTCATTTTTTTACCAAAAAGCGGAAGCGCATTCTTCAAACTTGTCGCAATAAAATCGGGTAGCATATCTTTCAGCATCACGCTTTTTGTACCTGGCAAGTAAGAATTCTTTGGTAAATCGGCAGAAAGACGGTCTTCGACAAAGTCGATCATCCGCTGTGCCGGAGCTACTAAATTACCTCCGCCCATCGCAAAAGCCTTTTCTTCAATTTCGGATTGAAAATTCATCATCCGCAGTGGATCTTCACCCGGAACATCTTCCAAAGTGACCTGAACCACTGTTCCTGAATTTGCAAAAGGATTATTACGCTTGGATGGTGACCAGCCGTTCACTACAATTTCATTCTCATAAGTTGCACAGGGCGCGATAATCCCACCAGGACACATACAAAACGAGAATACTCCCCTGCTGCCCACTTGTTCAACCAGGCTATAATAAGCAGGTGGTAAAAACTCGCTTCTTACCGGACAATGGTATTGTGCTTCATCAATAATAGCCTGAGGATGCTCGATCCTGACGCCCATTGCAAAAGGCTTGGCTTCTACCAAGATCCCCTTTTGATGTAATAAAGTATAAATATCACGCGCTGAGTGTCCGGTGGCTAAAATAACCGAGTCAGCGGTTAAAGTATAAAGTTCATTAACAACTACCCCTTTAATTTTTCCTGCTTCAATGATAAAGTCGGTGACCTTTTGATCAAAATGAACTTCACCACCAGCTTTTAAGATAGTTTCCCGGATAGCCGTGATAATATGCGGAAGTTTATTGGTTCCGATATGAGGCCGTGCGTCTACCAGAATATCATCTGTAGCTCCATGCTGAACAAAAATCTGAAGTACTTTGTTGATATCACCGCGTTTATTAGAGCGGGTATATAACTTTCCGTCCGAGTAAGTTCCTGCACCACCTTCACCGTAACAATAGTTAGATTCTGTATTAACGATCCCTTCTTTATTGATTAGTGCAAGATCTCTTCTGCGCTGTTTCACGTCCTTTCCACGTTCCAGCACGATAGGTTTCATCCCGTTTTCTATACACTGCAAGGCTGCAAAAAGACCAGCCGGCCCAGCCCCCACAATGATCACTTCTTTCTGAGCGCTTACATCCGGATAATTGACTGTAAATTCTTCTTCGGGGCGGGGCTCATCAATGAATACCTTAACCTGCATTCTGAAGATAACTTTACGGGAACGTGCATCTATAGATCTTTTAAGGATTTTATATCCTTGGATATGTTCTCTATTTATTGATAAAACAGCGGAGAGTTTGTTTAAAATATGTTCTTCCTGGCCTGCTTCTTCCGGGGCGATGGTAATTTCTATCTCTTTTTGCATAAGTTACGTCAGGTATTTATCCCGAATGGCCGCAAAGATAAGAAAACTGAGGTTAAAATAAAGATAGCTGCCAAAACAGGCGATAAGACATATGAACTTATATTTTTACATACAAGTTGTCAGGTTTTTCTCCTTAAATGTAACAAAGGTACGGAAATTGAGTTCTAATGTGTAAATTAACACGTAGAAACCAAAACATGATAAAAATGAAAAAAGCAATATTAGGAGTTATCGCTGCCTTGTTCATCACCACTACCTTAAGTAGCTGTGGTTATAATAGCATGGTTAAACTGGATGAGGATGTGAAAACCAAGTGGAATCAGGTTGAAACACAATACCAGAGACGTTCTGATTTGATCCCTAATTTAGTAAGTACTGTAAAAGGTGCTGCCAAATTCGAGCAAGGTACATTAACTGCTGTAATTGAAGCACGTGCACAAGCGAGTCAGATCAAGGTGAGTGCAGATGATTTAACTCCTGAAAAGCTAGAAAAATTCCAGGCTGCCCAAGGTCAGATCGGACAGGCTTTAGGTAAATTAATGGTATTGACTGAAAACTATCCGGAATTGAAAGCTACACAACAGTTTAGCGATCTTTCGGTTCAGTTGGAAGGTACTGAAAACAGAATTGCTGTGGCCCGTAAGGATTTCAATGATGCTGTTCAATCTTATAATGTTAAAGTAAGATCGTTCCCTAATAATTTAACTGCTGGTATGTTTGGTTTCAAACAAAGAGCTGGTTTTAAGGCAGATGCCGGAGCACAAAATACGCCTAAAGTAGAATTTTAGTAAACGTTTATAACATTTAAGGGTAATGTGTGTTCTTTTAATAAGTCATGCATTACCCTTATCTGTTTAATTTTGATCATTATGCCATTTCTGACAGAACAAGAACAAGACCTGATAACCAATGCAATTGGTGAAGCTGAAAAGTTGACTTCAGGCGAAATTAGAATTGCTGTAGAAAAACATTGTAAAGGTGAAGCTTTTGAAAGAGCTACTGCCTATTTCTCTAAATTGGGTATGGATAAAACGTCACAACAAAATGGCGTGTTAATCTATCTTGCCCATGGTGACCATAAATTTGCCATTATCGGCGACAGAGGGATTCATAAATTAGTACCGGAAGATTTCTGGGAAACTACACAAATCGCTATGCAGGCTCATTTTGCTGGTGGAAATATTGCAAATGGCCTGATCGCCGGTATTGGACTGATCGGTGAAAAGTTAGCAATACATTTTCCTTACCGCAGCGGAGATATTAATGAATTACCGAATGATATTATTTTTATGGATAAGCAGGAAGCAAATTAGATAAGCCCGGATGAAGAAAATATTAATCGCATTATTTCTTACCGTACTCTGTACAGGTGCATTTGCGCAGGATTATCCTGCCAAACCAAATACACTTGTAAATGACTATACGGGCACGCTGTCTGAATCTCAGAAACAACAGCTTGAAAGTAAACTTGTAGCATTTGACGACTCTACTTCTACACAAATTGCGATTGCAATTGTAAAAAGTGTGGGTGAATACGATATAAACGAATACGCATTGGGCCTGGGCAGAAGCTGGGGTGTTGGGGGCGCAAAAAATAGCAATGGTGTCATGATCGTTGTTGCTTTAGGTGACCGCAAAATTGCCATGCAGACTGGCTATGGTGTAGAGGGTGTATTACCTGATATCATCACCAAGCGGATTATTGACAATGAAATTAAACCTGCATTTAAAGCTGGCGATTACTATGCCGGACTGGATGCGGGTACTACAGCTATTATCAAATATACCAAAGGCGAATATAAAAATGATAACCCAAGAGCGGCCAAAAAAGGTGGTGGCTCTGGCGGGATATTAGTTATTATTATCATCGTTGTAGTGATCATTATTATCATCAGAAAAGGTGGTGGTGGAGATGGTGGCCAGGTGATTGGCGGCCGTGGTGTTGGAGAAGCTTTATTCTGGGGCGCGTTATTAGGCAGCGGCAGAAGTTCTGGCGGTGGCTGGGGCGGCGGTGGCGGCAGTAGTGGCGGCGGCGGATTTGGTGGCTTCGGCGGTGGTAGTTTCGGTGGTGGCGGTAGTAGTGGAAGCTGGTAAACTATGTATAAAAGAGATTTAATAACTGCCGAGATTCAAAAACTTGGACAGGCAATAGCAAGAATCCTGGGATTAAAACAGGAAGGCAGACTGGAAGAGGCTGACAATGGTTTAAATGAAATGCTGGAATCCGATTTCGGAATCCTGTTTACAGACCTGGTAGCTTGTGATGCAACAGATTTCATGGCTTTTCTGACGGAGAAAAATTTTCCTTCAGAAAAGCTGGAAATTCTTTCACAAGTGCTTTACCTCAAATTCAACACCACAGTGCTGACTGAAGAAAATAAGTCTGTTGCAGAAAAGCTACAGCTTACTTATCAGACCTTAGAAGTAAAACATCATGTAGTAAACATGAACAATCTAAGCCGTCAAAAAACAGTCACAGACTTTTTAAAACAGCACGCCTGATACAATACAACGAATGGAGATTAAAAAATGGGAAAAGCTTTCCTCCAGATACCTGGTTCAGGAAAGATGGGCGACGCTACGTGTAGATACCTGTAAATTACAGAACGGTGCAGTAAAAGATGATTATTTCGTATTGGAATATCCTGATTGGGCCAATGCGGTTGCGTTAACAAAAGATAATAAATTGATTCTTGTACGTCAGTACCGCCATGCAGCAGATATTATTTCATTGGAAATACCTGGTGGTGTTATTGAACCGGGTGAAGATCCGGAACATGGTGTCAAAAGAGAGTTACTGGAAGAAACTGGTTATTCCTTTGAAACCTGTGAGCTGATTGCAACACTTTATCCTAATCCGGCGACATCTGATAACAGGACATTTACTTATTTATTGACCGGCGGGATTAAGACACAAGATCAGGATCTGGATGAACATGAGATCTTAAATGTAGAAGAATATACGATTGAAGAAGTCAAACAATTTCTTGTGGAGAATAAAATAGAGCAGTCCTTACATACTTCAGCCTTATTTTATGGATTGATGAAATTAGAGGCGATTAAATAATTAAAATAGTATCAAATAATAAAACGGGCTGCTTTGAGTAAAGGCAGCCCGTTTGCATTGGATTAATTTGTATATTTCTTCTTTAAAAGTGCAATATCATCAGCTTTAAGGCCTAATTCTTCAGTCATAAACTGATCTATACTTCCATATTGCTGAGTGATCGCCCTTACAGTAGCGATCAGGTATTCAGGTTTAACTCCAGCCATATCACGGGCTACCTGCTCCTTAATACCAAATTGCATCATCATTTTCACCATCTTTTCATTCTCTGCTTTCCGGTACTCATTCGTAGCCAGATAATCTTGTAAAATAGTTTCATCGGGTACACCTACAGCATGTAAGAACAATGCTGCACCTATCCCTGTACGATCTTTTCCAGCTGTGCAATGGAATAGTAAAGCGTCGGTGTCTGGCATTTTCAATAGCTCCTGAAAAAATGGTTTATATTTATCTTTCAAATGCGCGGTCTGACTATAGAATGAGATCATTAGCGAATCTCCACTAGTGAGTTTCAGCAGGATAGCCATGATATTACCTAAACTTTCACTACCTGCGGGTAATTGTAAGTAGGAAGCACCGGCAGGTAAACGGTCTTTTGCTTTTGCTACTTCTTCATCACTCCTAAAATCAACAACAGATTTGATATGCTTTTGGGCCAGCAATTTAAGATCTGCATCCGTCAGTTTGCTGATTTCTGCAGAACGGTAAACCTTGCCCCATTTAACCTGTGTTCCCTCATTGGTCTGATAACCGCCAAGGTCTCTGAAATTTACAGCACCCTGAACAGGGACCAACCTGGTGGTATCATTAATGGTAATGCCTGAAGCCTGCAGACTGGCCAGTGCAGAGAAGAATAAAACTACTATTGCTTTCATATATTTATCAAAGATTATTTAAGTAACCACATTTTTTGATTGACCTCATCATTACCTCCATATTGCGCACTAACAGCTGCTTTATAATTTGCGGTATTGTTGTTTTGCTCATCCAGCGGATATTGCCAGCGAACTGGGATCGCACCTGATGGGTTAATTCCAGGCCCGTTATTGGCAAACTCAGGAATTCCGGTACGGCGCCAGTTATAAAATGCTTCCCAGGCAGAGTTCTCAAAAAAGGCTACATATTTTTGCTGAAGGATTTGTTTAAGGCCGTCTGCATTATCCCCTTTATAAACTACATTCGGGTGGTTCAGAAAATCATTGATTTTTATCGTAACCTTACCTAAAGTAACACCTTTAACATCACCAATATCATAACTCTGTCCTTCGGTTAATCCGTAGAAACTGATCGAAGCTTTTATCCCGTTCTGGTACCAGTTTGCTGCAGAGCCAGCTGCCCAACGCCTGTTAATTGCTTCGGCAATGTTAAAACATAGCTCTGGATAACCGATCAGCACTGCTGGATCCGGCCCGGTGAAAGTAGTGAAGTAACGTTTGTAGTTTACATAAGAATACATGCCTTTCGCATCATTTGCAGAAAGTGTACTCTGGGTTAACACAGTACTTCCACCAACGTAAGCCGTAAAATCATTCACTGTTTTACCTGCTTTAATTTCTGCTGGTGCAGGGGTCGCCGCAATAAAAGTACGCGGATCCTGATTTGCAGTGGTCAGATCGAGATAAGTTTTACCCAGGTTTTCAAACACGTTGTAAGTTTCATCAGGGTTATAGATAAACTTATTTACTGTCGCATTGTATTTAAAAGCAAGGTTATCACTATTACCTGTTTGAACAGGATATTTACCTGGATTATTTAAGATATCAGCAAATTGTTGCTTAACGTTCAAGTCTGCATTATCATCTGCACGTTTGCTTAAGCTGATCAACACTCTTAAGCGGTAACTATTGATCACTTTCTGCCATTGCAGATAGGTTAATCCATAAATATCTCCGCCTACAACTGTGTTGGAATTGTCCACACCAACACTGGGTTTAATTGCAATCGTGATAATTGAATTGGCTTCATCCAGTAATTGAAGACTTCTTTTGTAAACATCTTTCTGCGCTTCAAATTTAGGAGTCAGATTTTTTGAATCTCCAGCTTCCCCGGCAGGGATATCTCCAACCCGCTGTGTTAACCAGACAAAGCTGTAAGCTTTGAAAAATCTGCCTAAAGCGCTATAAACACTATTGGTAGTTCCAAGTTGTACCTGCGCCTGGCTTTCCATTTGTTTCACGTATCTCAGCAGATCGTAGGCAGTAGCCGTATTACTGAAAGCATAAGCATTCGTTGCCCGGTAATAAGCATTGGTAGAAACAGTAAATTGATTCCATTTACTCAATTGCCCAAATGGTTCCTCTCCTACTGCGTTTGAAGTTTTTTCTACCACACCGCCGCCCCGGTACATGCTCCAGGTCAAATGGTTTAATAAAAGGGCTACGGGAATATTTGAGTTCTCATTCGCTACGTTCGGGTTAGATAATAAATCGCCCTTCTGGCAGCTCCCCAGTGTAAGTGCAATTGCTATCACGCTGGTTATTTTTATAATATGTAGTTTCATCTGTTTTTAAGATTAAAAAGAGGGATTAAAAGCCTATACTGATATTCACACCATAGCGGCGGGCTGTAGAACTTTGCAGATCGCTTTGTTTACCGCCATTGGCTTTGCTGGAAAGGTTAAATCCTGAAGCATACTGATCAAGATCGATGTCTTTGCGTTTAGCAAAATAAAGCAGGTTTCTACCGATTAAAGAGATACTTGCCGATCTGATACCTGTTTTAGCCAAAAACTTTTTAGGTATCGTATAGCCAATCACTACTTCACGAAGTTTCACAAAGGAACGGCTGATCATAAATGGTTCATCAAACAATCCATAAACTCCGTTTTGTACGTAATTTCTCAGTGTTACTGCTTTTGTATTCTGAGCGAAAGTCAGCTGGTCATAGTTATCAATTTTTCCGTTGGTATAATGTGGGGTACCCGAAGTAATCACCACTCCATTTCCTACCATTGCACCGGTTGCATTGATGGTTCCACCGTTAGTACTCTGCCATTCTTTTAAACGCGCATCCCCGTACTGTCCTTCCACCAAATCAATCGCCGTACCTGCATTTAACATCTGTGCATAGGCATAATCAAATATTTTACCCCCGATACGTCCATCAAACTGAAAGCTGAAACTGAAATTTTTATATCCAAACCTATTATTAAAGCCAAACACGAAATCCGGGTTTGCATAGCCTAATAACTGGTTATTGTTTACACCTGCTTGCTGTGCTAATGGTAATCCACTGGCATCATGGATAATTTGTCCATCCGCAGATCTGACATAAGCACGTCCGTAAATCCCGTCCAGACGCTCTCCGACTTTGTAATTGTGGTTATTGATAGCCCAGCCATCTACGCCGTCATAGATTTTGCTTAAAGTTTCTTTATAGGTGGATACGTTGGCCATCACATCCCAGGTAAAGCCACTTTGAGTTTTAACGGGCGTACCAGTTATAGAAAGCTCCCATCCTTTTTTCTTTGAGGTGATCGCATTTACACTTTCAGTAGCATAACTTGTGGAATTGGCAACCGGCAATTGAAAGACCAGCGGGCCGTTGATAGAAGTGAAATAAGTAAAATCAACACCTAATCTGTTTTTCAGGAATTTGATTTCTGTTCCTGCTTCATAAGATTTCACATCAAATGGCTTAATTTGATTATTTGCGATATTCTTTGAGAAATCAACTGATGGCGTGTTATTGTAATAAGTATTCACGTTATAGGTATTCTGATTATCATAAGTAGGGCCGTCATATGAACTGTATAACTCTGTTCCGTAACCGCCATAAGTACCGCCCCCTAATAAATTACCAACCGTATTACCTGTTAAGGCGTTGTATGCTGTTCCAATTGTCGGACTTGTCAATGCACCTCTTACGTCTGCGAAAGAGCCACGCAATTTCCAGAAAGAGATCGCTTCAGGTAATTTAACATAATCACTGACTACTGAACTTAAGGATACTGAAGGATAAAAGAAGACGTCATTACCTTTTGGTAAGGTAGACAGTTTATCTGCACGGCCTGTAGTATTAATGTTCAACCAGTTCTTAATGCCAAAGTCAAAAGTATAATACCCACTGGATACCTGCATTTTAGAGCCGAAGTTGTAAGATTTAACAGGGCCTTGTGAGTTAGCGAGGTTATAAACGCCCGGTAAGGTTAAAGCATAAGTTGTTGCCCAGGTAGAGTTATATTCAAATGTTCTTAAGTTGGCACCCGCAGAACCTGAGAATGAGAAGTCATCACTGATTTTTTTGTTATAGTTAGCCAGGAAATCGTGGTTATGTTCCACTAAAGTCCGCTGATCTTCTCTGTAGTCTCCATACCAGATGTTATAAACACCATTGGATTTATTGAAATAGTAATCATTTACGTATTGATTTAAGTTCGTGGATGGCGGAACTTTCTCTGTACGCATTTGATTCCAGGTGGTAATTTGAGAACGCAGACTGAAGTTCAGGTTATCATTTACCTTATAACTTAATTTCGCATAGCCATTGATGTCTGTTTTTTTATGGCTGTGCAGCCATTCGTTAGCTGTAAAATAAGGATTGTTATGTCTGCCGTATTCTACGAAATTCTGCACCAATCCCGGACGGCCACGTGGACCACCAAAATAGTCTTTAACATCATTGAGGTCCCAGCTGGAAGATCCGTATACTTTAAACTGGTAAACGTAACTGTTAGGGCCGTAAGAAACGTCCGGAATATTTGGTGTGTACTGCGAGTTTAAATTCAGGTTAGCATCCATTCTCCATTTAGAGCTGAAGTTATAACCGCCGTAAAGATTCAGGTTATCAATATTCAGTTTAGTATTCGGAGCCATCCCCTTTTGATAAGTATGACTTACTGAGGTACGCATATCATATTTTTCGCCTGATGCACTTACTGAAACATTGTTCGTACTCAGGAAACCAGTTTGCATGAAATTCTCAAAGTTTTTACCTCCTTTAGAAAGCCATGGTGTTTTAGTCCGGATTCCGGTTACCGGATCTACCGGGCTATCATATTGTGCTACGCCCTGTCCGTCAAATTTAGGGCCCCAGATGTTTGTCCTGCGGTAACTTCCATCCAAATCGTAAAGGTCATTTCCGTAAGCATATTTATAGTCATTTCCATAACCATATTCTGTTTGTGCTTTTGGAACTGCGGTAAATCCTTTTTCCAGCATCGTGCTGCTATTGAATTCAACACTGAAACCACGGTCATCTTTAGTCCCTTTTTTTGTGGTAACTAATATTGCTCCATTTTGACCTCTGAAACCGTATAATGCCGCAGCATTCGGGCCTTTTAATACCGTATATGTTTCAATATCATCAGCACTGATATTCCAGGTATCTGAATTAACAGGTACACCATCTACTACGAATAAAAGGTCTGTACTTCCTCTCAAAACCAATTGAGGACGGCCAAGCAGCTCAGCGCTTCCTCCAACGGTTAATCCGGCAATTTTACCAGTCAGGGAATTAATTGCATTGGGTTCTCTGGCTTTAACCAGTTCGCTTCCTTTAATTTCCTGGGTGGCATAACCAATCTTTTTGATATCTTTTTTGATGCCAAGGGCTGTCACGACAATTTCAGTTAGCTGTTGTGAATCATTCTTCAATTCTATCTGCAATGCAGTTTCTCCATTGACCAGAATTTCCTGAGTCAGGTAACCGATAGAAGTGATCGTAATAGTTTTGCCTTTTGGTACACTTAATGCAAAAGTTCCATTTGTTGAACTTACTGTACCTGTTGAGGTTCCTTTTATTTTTATACTAGCACCAGGAACAGGGGCTTTAGTTTCGTCTGTGACAGTTCCTCTGATTGGCACATTTTGTGCAAATAGCTGTACAGTGGTTAATAATACAAATGCAGTTGTCAGCAGCATTCTTACAAAATTGGGTAGTTTTTTTTCCATGAGCTTTTTTTAGATTATTACTGCACGAAAATATCTGACAGGTATTAGGGAATTGTTTGCTCTGGAATATGATAAAATGATTTATCAGCTTGTTTTAGGGGACAAGTTGCAGATTTCTGCATTTAATGTTAAGAAATTAAAAAATTCAATACTGAAGGAAGAAACCCCTCAAAAAGATGTAACTTATTGATTACAATAGCTTGTAATATTTGCTGGCAGAATTTGATGAGCGGATAGAAAAGGCGGGTATCCGGATTAACTCATTTTGAGTTTCTTCTGAATATCATGTACATAACCTTTAAATTTCTTGTCTGTATCAATCAGGTCTTCTACAGTCTGGCAGGCATAAATCACCGTAGAGTGATCACGGCCTCCAAAGAAAGCGCCAATAGTTTTCAGAGAAGATTTAGTATGGCTTTTGGACAGGTACATAGAAATCTGCCGGGCTTGTACGATTTCTCTTTTACGGGTAGGTGATTTAACCATGTCTACCGGGACTTCAAAATACTCACATACCAGTTTCTGTATGTATTCCATAGAAATCTCTTTCGTCGTGTTTTTGATAAAGTTCTTCAGCATTTGTTTTGCTAAAGAAAGATCAATATCTTTTTTATTCAAAGTAGACTGGGCAAGTAAAGAAACCATAGCCCCTTCCAGCTCTCTGACATTGTTATCAATATTATTGGCGACGTATTCAACAACTTCTTGTGGAAGTTCAATGCCATCTGCATACATTTTCTTTCTCAGGATAGCGATCCTGGTTTCCAGATCAGGAATCTGCAAATCTGCCGAAAGGCCCCATTTGAACCTGCTCAGTAATCTTTCTTCCAGACCAGCCAGATCTTTAGGCGCTTTGTCTGAAGTCAGGATCACTTGTTTGCCTGATTGGTGCAGGTGGTTGAAAATATGAAAGAAGATATCCTGTGTTTTTTCTTTTCCGGCGAAATTATGCACATCATCCATAATGATCACGTCCATGGCCTGGTAGAAATTCACAAAATCATTAATGGTATTATTTTTCAGGGAGTCAACAAATTGCTGGCAGAATTTCTCGCAGGAAACATAGATAACCAGTTTATCGGGCATCGTCCGTTTAATTTCATTGCCTATAGCCTGACCAAGATGGGTCTTCCCCAGGCCAACTCCGCCATAAATCATTAACGGATTGAATGAAGTTCCTCCGGGTTTTGCTGCAACAGCATAACCTGCTGAACGGGCCAGGCGGTTACAGTCACCTTCAATATAGTTTTCGAAAGTATAATTTGAGTTGAGCTGAGGATCTACATTCAGCTTTTTTAGTCCTGGTATTATAAAAGGGTTTTTAATGTCCTTGTTTATAGAAACAGGTATTGGCATAGATTGCATTTTAGCTTCAGCCCCATTCCCGTTGGAGGGCATGTTAGTAGTATAAGGTGAGCCGCTATTGGAAGATTTATCTACTACGATGTTATATTCCAGTCTGCCTTCATCGCCGAGCTGCTTCTTAACAGTCTTGCGCAGCAGACCAACGTAGTGTTCTTCTAACCATTCATAGAAAAATAAACTAGGTACCTGTATAGTTAAAACTTTGCCATCAAGTTTAAGGGCAGAAATCGGTTCGAACCAAGTTTTAAAACTTTGGCTCGGGATATTGTCCTTAATAATTTGAAGACAGTTTTTCCATACTTCGGTACAAGTTTTTTCCATAGTGCCCTAAATATATTAATGATTTTCCCGAAGAATACAGCCTGCGAAAACTGACGTTCCGAGATATCGAAGATTCAAAAAATTATCAACAAAAAAAACTAAAATTTCATTTATTTAGTAAGTACCTAATCAGCAGAGTAATACCATAGTTAACCTAAATTTATTATGTGGATAACTATTTTTTAACATTCAATTAATACTCTCCGAAAACACTGCGTAATACATCGGCAATCTCTCCTAAAGTGGCATAAGCTTCTACTGCGGTCAGGATTAGCGGCATCAGATTTTCTGTTGACTCTGCTCCTTTCCTCAAGTTAGCTAAAGCGATCGCAACATCCTCATTATTTCTTTCTTTTTTTAGTTTATTAATTTTATCCGTCTGGATAGTTCTTATCGATTCATCAATTCTTAAAGTATCTGTAATTCCTTCTTTCTGCTGCGTAAATTTATTCACGCCGACAATCACCCTGGTGGCTTCTTCAACTTCTACCTGGTAGGCATAAGCTGCATCTGCAATTTCATTCTGAATATACCCGTTTTCGATCGCGTTGACAGCGCCGCCCATGGCGTCAATTTTATCAATGTATAACTGAGCTGCCGCCTCAATTTCATTAGTCAGGTTTTCAACAAAGAAAGAACCTGCTAATGGATCTACGGTTTCAGTTACCCCACTTTCAAAAGCGATAACCTGCTGGGTGCGCAAAGCAATTTTAGCTGCTGCCTCGGTAGGTAAAGACAGTGCTTCATCAAAACCGTTGGTATGCAATGACTGGGTGCCACCAAGAACGGCCGCCATGGCTTGATTAGTCACTCTGATGATATTATTCATGGGTTGCTGTGCGGTAAGCGTAGACCCACCCGTTTGGGTGTGAAAACGCAACATCTGCGCCTTCTCATCTGTTGCTCCCAAAGTTTTGGTAATATTTGCCCACATTCTTCTTGCTGCGCGGAATTTTGCGATCTCTTCAAAGAAATTGTTGTGACAATTAAAAAAGAAGGAAAGCCGCTTAGCAAAAATGTTAATGTCGAGCCCTTTTTCCAATGCTGCATTCAGATAGGCTTTTCCATTGGCTAGTGTAAAGGCTAATTCTTGTACAGCGGTAGAGCCGGCTTCGCGGATATGATAGCCGGAAATAGAAATTGTATTCCATTTTGGTACTTCTTTACTGCAGTATTCGAAAATATCAGTAAT
The DNA here is from genome assembly GCF_040547305.1 of Pedobacter sp. UYP1. Lineage (NCBI taxonomy): Bacteria > Pseudomonadati > Bacteroidota > Sphingobacteriia > Sphingobacteriales > Sphingobacteriaceae > Pedobacter > Pedobacter sp. UYP1. Next base: position 16,492 of record NZ_JBEPPL010000006.1, read on the forward strand.
GATCCGCATGGATGATTTTGGCGGATAAATATAGGTGCCTCTTGCGGCATATTCTTTTAAAATATCATTTTGTATAGTCCCTGAGATCTGCTTGATATCTGCGCCTTGCTTTTTGGCAAGGGCGATATACATGGCAAGTAAGATAGAAGCTGTAGCGTTGATCGTCATGGAAGTGGTGATTTTCTCCAGTTCAATTCCGTCAAACAGTGTTTCGATGTCTTTAAGGGAGTCAATAGCCACACCAACTTTACCGACTTCACCTTCAGCCATTTCATGGTCAGAGTCATAGCCAATCTGAGTAGGAAGATCAAATGCAACAGACAGTCCCATTGTCCCTTGTTGTAAGAGATAATGGTAACGTTTATTGGATTCTTCGGCTGTACTGAAACCTGCATACTGCCGCATAGTCCATAGCCTGCCACGGTACATGTCTTTTTGAATTCCCCTGGTATAGGGAAACTGACCTGGTTTTTCGGCCATCGGCTGTGCGAGGGTATAAGTCGCTTTTATTTCAATGCCGGAGCTGGTTACAAACTTTTTCTCTTCCATATTAAAATAACTGATGAATGTCTTTTTGAATCAATTCCAAACAAAGGTCATATGGGTTTTCAGAAATCGATGCCATATGTTCCAGAACTTTTCTGCTGAGGTCTATGCCGCTTGCTTCTGCAGGTAGTCCTGCTACTGCATTATTCAGCATTGCGATGGTGTCTTCTTTTAGCTTGCGCAATACGTTCCAGCTGACAGGGTTTACGTAGAGCTGCTGGGTTACATTATGTTGGTACTCTGTTCTGATTTCATTTAAAATGATCCCTTGCAGTTCTCTGGCAGAGATTCCCTGCTGGTGTAGTCTGACAAACAAATTCGCAGGATTAATGCGTTCAATAAAAACAATCATTCTTTCGTGGGCCTGCAACCGGAGCGGTAGTAAATGACTGCGCTCTTCTTTTCTGGCTTCAAAAGATTTCAATTGGAAATATTTCTGCACTTTATTCCTGATCAGGTACCAGGCAAAAGCTACGGTAATACTGCCTCCTATAGCCAGAATGGCCACTAGTGTCAAAAAGTATGGTATGTTCATTTGGTTATGTTTGTCTTCAGCAAAAATGTATTTTTATTTCTAGAAATCTCGTAATTTATTCATTTGTGTTGGGCAGCTTTTTTAGAAGCAGTCTAAATTCTTGACGTCAAATTGACGGTCTTGCCATTTTATGTTATACAGTATAAACCATTTGTTATTATCTTTGCAGGAACAATCCTGATTTTGGACTGAGCACCATAAGGATATATTTGTTATTCCAAATTAGAAATATCATGAGTACAGTAGATACAGCGTTTGCACCAGTTTCATTTACTGAAACGGCTTTAAAAGAACTTTTGAAATTAAAAGATCAGCAGGAAATTGCTGACGATTTTGGTTTACGTGTTGGTGTTGAAGGCGGCGGATGTTCAGGTATGAGCTATTTGCTGGGTTTTGACCAGAAAAAAGACGGTGACCAGGAATTTATAATCAATGGAATGAAAATTTTCATGAATAAGGCACATCAGATGTATTTGCTGGGTATGCAGGTAGATTGGCAGGATGGTTTAAACTCAAGAGGCTTTACATTTAGTAATCCGAATGCAGAAAGCACCTGCGGTTGCGGAACCAGCTTTTCAGTATAATTAAAACATTTTCTTTGTAACATTTTAAAAGTCCCGTTGTCCTAACAGCGGGACTTTTTATTTTTAAGCCCGCCAAATTACATCCCGAAGAAATGACCTATACAGAGAATATAAGACTTGCCCTGCAATCTATAAGAAGTAACCGGCTGCGTACAATGCTGACTGCATTAATCATTGCGATTGGTTTATCGGCACTGGTAGGGATTCTAACTACTCTGGATGCGGTAAAAACGAGTATGACAGATGCTTTTTCGAGTATGGGTGCCAATGCTTTTACCATCCGGAATAAGGGTACCGGGATTCGTTTCGGTGGCCCTGGCCAGGAAGCAAAGTCTTCTAAGGCTATTCGTTATGAGGATGCGATTGCGTTAAAGAAACAGTTTGTGGGCCCGGCTACAGTGACGGTAAGTGTGATAGCGTCTGGTGCTGCAACGGCAAAGTATGGGCAGCAGAAAACAAATCCAAATATTAATATCAGGGGTGTTGATGAGAATGGGTTGAAGTCGTTGGGTGCTGATATTGCGAATGGCCGTAATTTCACGCCTGAGGAATCTGATCAGGGAGCAAATATTTGTATTCTTGGTAGTGAGATTGCCACTACTTTATTCAAGAAGGAGTCTCCGATTGATAAATTTATAAATGCCGGGGGCAACAGGATGAAGGTGATTGGTGTGTTGGTATCTAAGGGTTCAGGTATGGGCTTTAGTACGGACAGAGCAATCTTCTTTCCGCTTTACAAGGCTAAGGTGATTAATGCGGCGCCAAATCCTTCTTATACGATCAGTGTAATGGTGTTGAAGCCCGAACAGATGGAGAATGTGATTGGTGAGGCTACGGCTGAGTTCAGAAATATCAGGAAAATTAAGATCAAGGAGTCGAATGATTTCGAAATCACCAAGAGTGATGCACTTGCGCAGACTTTGTTTAAGGATCTGGCGATGATTGCGGTGGGTGGGATTGCGATTGGTGTGATCACTTTAATCGGGGCTTCTATTGGTTTAATGAACATCATGCTGGTTTCGGTGACGGAGCGTACGCGTGAGATTGGAATCAGAAAGGCTATTGGTGCGAATCCTTCTGTAATCAGAAAGCAGTTTTTAATTGAGGCGATCATCATTTGTCTGATGGGCGGGGCTATGGGTATTTTGTTCGGCGTGTTATTGGGGAATGCGATTTCACTGATGATGGGTGGTTCGTTTATTATTCCGTGGTTGTTTATTTTCGGTGGGTTTATATTGTGTGTGCTTGTAGGGGTTGCATCTGGTTATTATCCGGCGAAAAAGGCCTCGAAGTTAGATCCTGTGGAGGCTTTACGTTATGAATAGAGTTTCGTTTTTCAAAAGTCAAAAACACCAGTAGCCATATTGCTGTCGGCGCCTCCTGAAGAGGAGCCAAGGCCAGCAATATGGCTACTGGTGTTTTTGAACCCAATGAGGCACTCCACGGCCTGGTTGGTGGTAAGTCTGGGATTACTACTCAGACCTACCTGTTATACTGAGTTTGATAATACTTTTGATAGTTTCCTGAAGTAACATCACTCAACCATGTTTCATTCTCCAAATACCACTCCACAGTCTTCTCTAAGCCCTCTTCAAACTGCAAGCTCGGTACCCAGTTCAATTTCTCCTGTAACTTCGTAGAATCGATTGCATATCTCAAATCATGTCCTGCGCGATCCGTCACAAACGTAATCAGTTTCGCAGATTCACCTTCTGCCCTACCTAACTTCTGATCCATAATCTTACACAATAAATGGATCAAATCGATATTTTTCCATTCATTATGTCCACCGATATTATAAGTTTCGCCTGTTTTAGCTTCATGGAAAATAACATCAATTGCACGTGCATGATCTTCTACCCATAACCAGTCACGAATATTTTCACCTTTACCATATACTGGAACAGGAAGGTTATTCTTAATATTATTAATAGCTAAAGGAATCAATTTCTCAGGAAAATGATGAGAGCCATAGTTGTTTGAACAGTTTGAAATCACGATATCAATACCATAAGTATCGTGGTAAGCTCTTACGAAGTGATCTGATGAAGCTTTAGAAGCTGAGTAAGGGCTATGAGGATCATAACCTGTACTTTCAGTGAACATCCCTGTATCACCTAATGCACCATATACTTCATCTGTTGATACATGATAAAAACGTTTAGTCTGATAGTCGCCTTTCCAGTATTCTCTGGCTGCATTTAACAGGTTAACGGTACCAATTACATTGGTCATTACAAATGCTGTAGGATCAGTGATTGATCTGTCCACGTGAGATTCTGCGGCAAGGTGGATCACGGCATCAAAGTTTTCCTTTTGAAATAAGGCATTAATCTCTTCTGCATCGGTAATATCAGCTTTTACAAAGCTGTAATTCGGGTTTGCTTCTATGTCTGTTAAATTGGCAAGGTTACCTGCGTAAGTTAATTTATCCAGATTTACGATTTGATAATCAGGATATTTATTAACGAACCTTCTCACGACATGAGAACCAATAAATCCTGCACCACCTGTTATTAAAATCTTCTTCATTATGCTTATTTTTATCTTCTTTTTTTTTATAGGTATGTCGTTATAATTCTTTTGGAAGGCCCAGCTCTGAAGCTGCCCTTGTTAATTCGTACTGATCAAGTTTCTTTAAGACGATATTGAATTCTTCCTTCAGATCGTATTGTAAGTCTTCGTGCAGTTTCACGTATTTTTTATACAGGGCTAACGTTGTTCTTAAAAAGTATGTTTTCAACCGGTCATTAAATTTTGCCATTGGAGAAAGCACACTCTCATTATACCCTGCAGGTATAGTCTTCAGTAAGTACAATCTCAGTTCTGCTTCCGTATTGAGGTCTTTCGTCACTTTATAATGGTGATTGACCCGCCCATTCAACTTTCGGAGAATGACCAGTGCATCTTTGGAAGTTGCCCTCCTGAGCTGATTCAACAGCGCTACTGACTCATCAATTTCTTCTTTGAGTAATTGATGTCTTTCTTCCAGATCAGACTCGTCTTCCAGGAGTTTAAAGTGGAGATGTTCTGTGAGTACTTTATCTTTTGCGATCAGACGAAGCAATAACTTATCCTTTTCTTTATCAGGAATAGCTGTTATCGCAGCTTTAAGGTCTTTATGATCTTTTAATAACATTTAAAATGGGTTATCTTTAATATAATTTTCCCAGGCCCATGCTGATGACATCATTTGATTAATGTCAAGTTCTGCTTTCCAACCCAGCTGTTCGGCAGATTTAGTCACATCTCCCCATACTTGTTCAATATCACCTTCTCTTCTTGCGCCTATAGTATAATTTAATTGGGCTCCGGTAGATTTTTCAAAAGCACCGATAATTTCCAATACTGACGTACCTTTTCCTGTACCCAGGTTGAATACTTCATAGTTGGATGTTGCCTGACCACTTTCCATACGTTTAATGGCAGCAACGTGTGCTTTTGCAAGATCTACTACGTGTATATAATCTCTTATTGCGCTTCCGTCAGGGGTGTTGTAATCATTTCCATAAACTGTTATCGGCCCGCGTTTACCTATGGCAGATTGCGTAATAAATGGGATCAGATTTTGAGGTACACCAATTGGCAGCTCACCTATCAGAGAACTTTCATGTGCACCAACCGGGTTAAAGTAGCGTAAGGAGGTTACTTTTAAGCTTGGGGTAACAGCACAGGTTTCAGTCAGAATTTCTTCTGCGATCTGTTTTGTATTTCCATAAGGTGATTCTGCTTTTTTAACAGGGGCATCTTCAGTCACAGGCAATTTATCCGGCTGTCCGTATACGGTGCAGGATGAAGAGAATACCAGGTCTATTTTACTATCAAAAGCATTAATCAGATTAATTAATGAATAGAAATTATTTCTGTAGTATTTAAGGGGCTGTTGTACGGATTCTCCTACGGCTTTATAGGCTGCAAAGTGAATCACACCTGTAATCTCAGGATGCGCTGCCGCAAACTCTTTTACTTTTGCTTCATCACAAAGATCAAGTTCAGTAAATTCAGGTTGCTGACCAAGAATAGTTTCCAGTTGTTTCAGAATCTTCCGGTTGGAGTTCGCAAAATTATCTACCAGAATTATTTCATAACCTGCATTGATCAATTCTACTGCAGTGTGAGAACCTATAAACCCTGTTCCTCCTGTAACTAATATTTTTCCCATTTGTAATTAGCGGTTGTATGTTGTAAAATCTTTATGTTCTTTATTTACCAGTGCCTCAGCTGGCAGGCTTTTGAAGTAGGCGTAAGTAATTTTCAAACCTTCTGCACGACTCACTTTAGGCTCCCAGTTCAACAAGGCTCTCGCTTTGGTAATATCTGGTCTGCGCTGTTTAGGGTCATCTACTGGCAAGTCTTTGTAGATGACTTTTTGCGTAGTTCCGGTCAGCTTGATAATTTCTTCAGCAAACTGGCTGATCGTAATTTCATCAGGATTTCCAATGTTTACAGGTTGTGCGTAATCACTTAAGAGTAAACGGTAAATACCTTCTACCAGATCGTCTACGTAACAGAAAGAACGGGTTTGTGAACCATCACCAAAAACAGTCAGGTCTTCCCCTCTCAGGGCCTGGCCAATAAAAGCTGGCAATACACGGCCATCATTCAGACGCATTCTTGGCCCATAAGTATTAAAGATACGGACGATGCGTGTTTCAAGTCCATGAAAAGTATGGTAAGCCATTGTCATCGCTTCCTGGAAACGTTTAGCTTCATCATAAACACCTCTTGGGCCTACAGGGTTTACATTTCCCCAATATTCTTCTGGCTGAGGGTTAACGCTTGGATCACCATATACTTCTGATGTAGAAGCAATAATCATCCTTGCTTTTTTATTTTTTGCGAGTCCAAGCAGGTTATGTGTTCCTAATGAACCTACTTTAAGGGTCTGGATAGGTATTTTAAGATAATCTATCGGACTTGCAGGTGAAGCAAAATGAAGGATATAATCCAATTTGCCGGGTACGTATACAAATTTAGAAACATCATGATGAGAGAACTCAAAGTTCTCTAAAGCAAATAAATGCTCAATGTTCTGAAGGTCACCTGTAATCAGGTTATCCATCGCAATAACATGATAGTCTTCTTTAATAAACCGGTCACATAAATGCGAACCCAGAAATCCGGCTGCTCCGGTAATCAATACTCTTTTACGCTCCATTAATCTATTAGTTTACGGCCTATGCTGTTATAATAATATCCCAAATCAATCATCTTCTGTAAATCGTATAAGTTACGACCATCAAAAATAACTTTATTCGCTAGTTTCTCTTCCATTCTTTCAAAATCAGGATTGCGGAAAACTGACCATTCTGTAGCAATTAGCAGGGCATCAGCGCCCGCCAATGCCTCATATTGGTTTGGTGCGTAGCTAACTTTATCTCCAATCTGAGCTTTCACATTTTCCATTCCTTCAGGATCAAAAACGGTAACTGTTGCTCCGTGTTTAATGAGTTCATCAATAATGTATAAAGCTGGTGCTTCACGGATATCATCTGTCTCTGGTTTAAATGCAAGTCCCCATAAGGCAAAGTGTTTTCCTTTTAAATCGTCTTTATAATAACTCAATAGTTTATTAACCAGTACGGTTTTCTGCTTTTCATTGATTTCCATCACTGCTTTCAGAATTTGGAAATCATATTGATTCTCTTCGGCCGATTTAGCCAGTGCTTGTACATCTTTTGGAAAACAAGAACCTCCATAACCTATACCTGGGAAAAGAAAACGTTTACCAATTCTGCCATCAGAGCCTATTCCTTTTCGGACGGCATCTACATCCGCTCCTACCAGTTCACAAAGGTTAGCCACTTCATTCATGAAAGTGATCTTTGTAGCCAGAAATGAGTTTGCAGCATATTTAGTTAGTTCTGAAGAACGTTCATCCATAAATAGAATCGGATTTCCCTGACGTACGTAAGGTCCGTATAATTCGGCCATTAGTTTCTGGGCGCGTTCGCTTCTTGTACCGATCACTACACGATCTGGTTTCATGAAATCTTCTACTGCCACGCCTTCACGCAGAAATTCAGGATTAGAAACCACATCGATCTGGATTGCGGTATGTTCAGCGAATACAGCTTGTACTTTATCTGCTGTCCCAACCGGAACGGTAGATTTATTGACAATAACTTTGTATTCAGTAACCAGTTTGGCAATGTCCTTTGCGGCTCCCAGAATATAGGAAAGATCTGCTGCACCGTCTCCACCGGGAGGCGTCGGCAATGCCATAAAAATAATCTGTGCAGAAGCGACTGCCACCGCAAGATCGGTTGTAAAGGTTAATCTTTTTTGCTCAATATTTCTAAGGAATAATACATCCAGTCCTGGTTCGTAAATAGGTATTTCCCCATTTTGCATTTTCAGAACCTTTGCTTCATTGATGTCAACACAAATTACAGTATTACCTGTTTCAGCAAGACAAGTCCCTGTTACAAGCCCTACATACCCTGTTCCGATTACGGCAATTTTCATATAGATATTTTAAAATATATTTAACTCGTTTAAATTAATAACGCCTTGGTTCATTCGGTCATCCAAATTTCAACAGGCCCTCAGATACATAACACTAAAGCCTAACGACTTAACATATAATCAGAAAATTTTAAATTTTAATCAAGTATCTTCGGCTAAGATAATAAATAAACAACAAAATGCTTTTGCTTTATAATTTTGGTATCGCGCTTTACAGAGTGATTATATTCATCGCTTCTTTATTTAACCAGAAGGCTGAATTATTTCGGAAAGGCAGAGAAAACATCTTTAATTTTATCGAAACCAAGGTAGATGGAAAACAGAAACATATCTGGTTCCATTTTGCTTCTCTGGGTGAATTTGAACAGGGAAGAACTGTTTTAGAACAGCTAAAAAAGAGCTATCCTGCACATAAAATCATCGTTACTTTCTTCTCTCCTTCTGGTTATGAAATCCGTAAGAATTACGCGCTGGCAGATGGTGTTTTTTATCTGCCGCTGGATACCAGAAAGAATGCAAAACAGTTCATAGACCTTATTCAGCCTGAACTCGCGATTTTCACGAAGTATGAGTTCTGGTACCATTATTTCCAATTGCTGAGGGAAAGAAAGGTACCCCTGCTGATTATTTCAGGAATCTTCAGACCTGAGCAGTTATTTTTTAAATGGTATGGTGGTTTTTACCGCAGTATGCTTGATTGTGTAACTCACTTTTTTGTACAGAACACAGAGAGTGTAGAGTTACTGAGTGGATTAAATTACGATAATGTAAGTTTGAGTGGTGATACACGTTTTGACAGGGTAGCGGAAAATGTGCTGACGGTTAAACCTTTACCCTTGATTGAAAAGTTTTGCGGACAGGCCCCAGTTTTTATTGCAGGTAGTACCTGGCCTCAGGATGAGCAATTGGTGGTGCCTTTGCTTGCTGCTAATCCACAATGGAAGTTCATCATTGCGCCTCATGAAATTGGTACTGCACATATTGAACAGCTGATTAAACTGGTTCCGGGAGCACTGCGTTATACTCAATTGAATGATCAGCTTCCTCAAACAGACAGTCAGGTGATGGTAATCGATAATATTGGCTTACTTTCTTCGATTTACCAATATGGGAAGATCGTTTATATTGGGGGTGGCTTTGGTGTGAGTATCCATAATACACTGGAAGCAGCTGCTTTTGGTTTGCCCGTGATTTTCGGGCCTAAATACGATAAGTTTCAGGAGGCAAAAGATTTACTTGTTTTAAATGCGGCAATTACGATCAAGTCGGCGGATGAACTTTCTGCAGCTTTTGAAAAGCTACAGAAAGATACAAATGCGGGGCCTGCGGCGAAAAAATATGTGCAGGATAAAACTGGTTCGACCAGGCAGATTTTAAGCTATCTGGAACAATATATTTAGTTGGAGTGATGGTCTTTAACCATTTTCACCAGGGCAGCAATCCATTGGGGATGATCGTTCAGGCTGGAAACCAACTGTACTTCTTCTCCTCCTAATTTTTTAAATTCTTCACCGTATTCTACTGTTACTTCGTAAAGTGTCTCCAGGCAATCTGCAACAAAAGCCGGGCAGAATACCAATAGTCTTTTTTTACCTTTTGCAGCTAGTTCTTTAAGGGTATCGGACGTGTAAGGTTGTACCCATGGTTCTTTTCCTAACCTGGATTGGAAACATACGGAATATTGTGTAGCCGGGATATTCAGTTCGGCAGCAATCAGCCTTGCAGTATCATGGCATTGCGCGGAATAACAGAATTTATTCACGTCTGTTAATGTAGCGCAGCAATCAGGACTTTTAAGACAGTGCTGACCGGAGTGGTCACATTTTTTAAGCTGACGCTCTGGTAAGCCGTGGAAACTGAATAAGATCTGATCGTAAGTTTCTGGCTTATATTTTTTCGCGTTGTCAGCAAAGGTACTGATCATCATCTCGTTATCATGGAACGAGTTTACGAAAGATACTGGTGGAATAGTTTGCCATTTACCAACAATCTCCATTACTTTCTGGATCACTGATCCGGTACTTGCTGAAGCATATTGAGGAAATAAAGGAATAACCTGGATACTTTCTACCAGTCCGGCTTTCATTCTTTCCAGGGCAGCTTCGATGGACGGGCTTTGATAGCGCATAGCCAGTTCTACATGGTATGCTGAACCTAGTTGTTCCTGAACTAATGCAGTTTGTATTTTACTGTAATATAAAAGGGGTGAGCCATTTTCATCCCAGATTTCTTTATAAAGTTTAGCAGTTTTCGGACTACGGAAAGGTACAATAACACCTTTTACTAATAATGTCCTGCTCAATGTGCCAATGTCAATTACACGTTCATCCATCAAAAACTGATCAAGATATTTACGCACATCTTTTACTTCCGGACTATCCGGAGTTCCCAAATTCACTAATAATACACCCTTTTTTCCCATAGTTTATGTAAAGAAACAACCCAGATAATAACCGGAGTTGCTTTCTGCAGCAAATATACATTATGCTTGATTTGCCTTAGAACGGCTTTTGAATAATTACTTTTTAATGATGAACGGTTTTCTGGTTAAAAAGACTCTAATCTGGCTTTAACCTGCTCCATTAACCACATTGGGGTAGAGGTAGCTCCGCAAATACCAATTTTATCGTTTACACTAAACCAGCTCATGTCCAGTTCCTCTATATTGGAGATGAAATAAGAGTGTTCATTGTATTTTTTACATACATCATAAAGGACTTTTCCGTTAGATGATTTTTTACCGGATACAAAAATTATCCTGTCATAATTAACCACAAAGTTCTCCAGGTCTTCGTAACGGTTAGAGACTTGTCTGCAAATCGTATCATTGGCTTTTACCTCATAGCCGCGGCTTAATAGCTGTTCTTTAATATGATAAAATTTATCTGTGCTTTTAGTGGTCTGACTGTAAAGGGTAAATTTGCCGGGTAAATCTACGTCATCAAGTTCGGCCAGATCCTGGAAAACAATGGCATTACCATCGGTTTGTCCTTGTAAGCCGATTACTTCTGCATGACCGTGTTTTCCGAAGATCAGGATCTGCTCTTTATCATCATAGGAGTTTTTAATCCTGTTTTGCAGTTTTAAAACAACCGGACAGGAAGCATCAATTAAAATCAGGTTATTTTCCAGGGCCAGCTGATAGGTAGAAGGCGCTTCTCCATGTGCTCTGATCAGTACCTTTTCATTACGGAGCTGCTGTAATTGTTCGTGGTCAATAATCCGCAAACCTTTATCGGTTAAACGTCTTACTTCTTCATCGTTATGCACAATATCACCAAGGCAGTATAAATAATCTTCTTCAGCTAAAATATCTTCAGCCATTTCTATAGCATATACTACCCCGAAACAGAATCCTGAGGCTTTATCTATGGTAACGGCTAAATCGTATTTCATATTCTTTATTTTCACTTGATACTACAAAATTACGCAAAAAGAGTTTCATATCAATAACAGTTATTTTTATATCAATACTAATTATTTTTTGCGCGGCTGAAAGATCCTGACCGAAATTGCCTGTAGTAAAGAGATGACAAGAAAAAACATTTGAACGGGATGAAGCAAAATGTTCCAGATAGCGTTTTGTCCGGATAGGAAAGAAATCATAATTCTACTCAGAAAAATGAGCCCCACCGGAAGAATAAGTAACCTGTAATCGTAATCAGCAAGGATATAAAGTGGGCCTCCTATAATTAACAGCAAGTATAAAAGGGCTACGAAGCTATTATTACCAAAATTTCTTAACAGGCGCTGACCTGTTTTTTGTATTAAATCGTTTTGGTATTCAGATACGTAGCTATAAATCAGTTTATTTCCAACCAGAGTTTCCGCTTTAAATTTTTCTTGTTTAACGGCTTTAACGATTTCCAGCGCTTCGGGTATCTCCCCTTTCATCCGACGGTGCCATTCGTATTTTTTATAGGTAGCGGCATCAAAGAACATACATTGGTTTGTTCCTGCAGAAAATGCAGGACTGGAAAAAAGACGGATGAGCCTTAGCGGGATTAAATTCAGGAGTACAAAATTATTTAGCGGCAGCAAACAATAATTGAAAAATCCACTAATAGATTGGGTAGGAATGATGTTGAGGAGCGTCAGGTTAAAAACTTTAGTCCGATAGATCAAACTATTGATCAATCCATCACAAATGATGGTATGGGTACCTAAAAAAAGAAAATATTCACCGGTGGCTTCATCTTCCACTGCACCAGTTTTCTGCTTCCTGAAGTTAAAGCGATGGTCGGCTGCACAGAAACTGGCCAGCTCTGCCGATTGATCTGCATTTTCATTGCGCTGGATAATAACTTCGATGTCGTAGTAGTCTTGTGCTTTAAGTGTGTGGAGCAGTTCCAGTAAAACTGTGGTATCGGGCGCAGCTTCAATCAATATCGACACCTTGTCATCGAAGTGCCTGCCGTAAATACTCAGTTTAGGGTTAGACAGGAAATTAAATAAGGTTACAGAGAACCGAAGGACGAGGAAAATAAGAATGATATAGATTATGGTGAGTATAAGCATACTAGCTTAAATAAACACCATCCTCCTGCCCTGCTACGTCAAGAATTACATCTACATGCTCTTTTAACACAGTAGCCATCTGCAAACCTACGAAATCAGTTGCTATCGGGTATATTTTATGACTTCTGTCTACCAGCACTACGGTACGGATCTTTTTGTGCGGGGTATTCAGGAATACACCAAATCCATAAGCCAGGGTTTTTCCGCTATTTAATACGTCATCAACCAGGATGATCACTTTATTTTTCACTTTAGCTGGTTCCAGGTCAGTTGTTGCTTTAAGGCAGCTGTTCTCTTTTTCCAGATCAATTCTAAGCATAGTCACCGTCAGATCAGAGATTTCCTCTAAAACAGTTTTCAGTCTGAGGGCAAGTTTATAGCCTCTGTCCCATATGCCTGCAAGTACAATTTCCTTCTCATTTAAATTGTCCTCCAGGATCTGATAAGCCATACGGTTAATTTTCTGCTGAATCTGTTTTTTATCTAAAATAAGTAATTGTGAATCGGCCATCTAAATTATGATTGTTTTAAGGGACAAAAAGAAGGATTTATTATCTCAACCAAATATCAGAAAAATAATTTCAAAATGATGCAACGTTTACGAGGTCTGTGCGTCTAATTTACATAAACCAATAAAACCAAGATGATGAAATCGAACTTTTTACTCAAACCAACATTGCTTTTACTGATCACTGCTTCTTTCAGCGCATTTACTTTAAAGGCTCAAAATACTAAAAACGTAGCCTTAAGTAATGTTTCAGGAGTAAGTGTCCATGCAGGAATTGACTTATTTATTACCCAGGGCAATACGGAATCTGCTAAAATAGTAGCCAATAGTAATGTTATCGATGAGGTCGTGATCGAAAATAACGGAGGAAATGTAAGAGTGAGCTGGAAAGAGAATCACGGTTCAAGCTTTTTGAAAAACAAAAGTGCCAAAGTGTATATCACTTATAAAAAATTAAATAGTATAGCTGCAAGCAGCGGAAGTTCCTTAAAGACTGAAAATACTTTAAAGACCGATGCTTTAGATGCAAAGGTCTCTTCTGGCGCAAGTATGACTGCAAGTATCGTTTGTAGGGATCTCCAGATAAAATCGAGTAGTGGCGCTTCATCTTCTTTTTCCGGAACTGCATCCAATCTTGATGTTAAAGCAAGTTCTGGTGCTGGTGTGAAAGCTTTAGACCTAAAGACTGACTACGCAAATGCAACGGCGAGTTCTGGTGGAGATATTGAAATTAATGTGGCAAAAGCATTGGAAACTACTTCAAGCAGTGGTGGTAGTATCAATTATAAAGGAGGGGCAAGTTTAAAAAACAACTCTTCCAGAAGTGGTAATGTGAACAGGATCAATTAATTTTTGAGTTTTTAAAAGCAAACCCCTGACCTATTTGCCATTGGTCAGGGGTTTTTTATTGATTTTATATCTTTATTACTTTTTATAAGGGTAAAATATGAAATTGGCTCCTTCAGGAACAATGACAAATACACACATAAAGTCTTCTGGCTTTTTATAATTCTTCAGGAAGAGTTCTTTAAGCTCAGGTTTTATGATCCCTTTTTCTATAAATTCTTCAACCATCGAAGCCTGAATATTCCAATTGGTATTCAATTCTTCTTTGTTTAAAATCATCTCTCCTATAGATACTGTATGCTGGTGTGCAACAAATATCGGATTCTGAGATACTCCTTCAGCAATAATCTCCAACGCAATTTCTCTGATAGATTCTGCATAAAGTTCCAGATCTTTTTCCAGGCTAACCAACGGGCTGACCTTTTTTTCAGTTTTCCCTTCTTCAGGCTGTTGAGGCAATAACTCTTCTATATCCATCTGTGCTAATTTATTTGATTAGATTTAATAAGACAACATTCTCTACATGTTGTGTGTGTGGAAACATGTCAACCGGTTTAATACGGCTTACTTCATATTTCTCTTTCAATAAAGCCAGATCTCTTGCTTGTGTGGCTGCATTACAGCTTACATAGACAATTTTCTCAGCTTCCATTTCCAATAATCTTTCGACTACATCGGTGTGCATTCCTGCACGTGGCGGGTCAGTAATCACAACATCTGGTTTACCATGTGCTGCAATAAAATCTGTCGTCAGGATATCTTTCATGTCACCTGCATAAAAAACAGTATTTTCGATACCATTCAACTCTGAGTTGAATTTAGCATCTTCTATAGCGGTGGGTACGTATTCTACCCCGATAACTTGTTTTACACTGCCCGCGATAAAGTTAGCAATGGTCCCTGCTCCGGTGTAAAGGTCATATACCAGTTCATCGCCTTTAAAGCCTGCGAATTCTTTAGTGATTTTATAAAGCTCGTGTGCTTGCAGGGAGTTGGTCTGATAAAATGATTTCGCTCCGATCTTAAATTTAAGCCCGTTCATTTCTTCGAAGATGTAGTCTCTTCCTGCATAAGTGATCACATCCTGATCAAATATAGTATCGTTTTTTTTCTGATTAAGAATGTAAAGCAGGGAAGTTATTTCAGGGAAGTTAACTTTCAGGTGCTCCATTAATCCATTCACCTGTTCTGGTTCTGCATAAGCAAAAACAACTACAACCATAACTTCTCCTGTAGAAGAAGTACGGATGATCAGATTTCTCAGGCTTCCTTCGTGGTTACGCAGGTCGTAAAAACTTAAGTCGTTTTTAAGCGCATAGGCCCTTACTTCATTTCTTAGCGTGTTTGATGGTTCTGCCTGCAGATAGCAATGCTGAATGTCAAGAATTTTATCAAAACGCAAAGGAACGTGGAAACCGAGTGCATTCATTTCCAGATCCTCACGATCTGTCATATCCTGGGCGTTTAACCAGCGTTTGTTGGAGAAAGTATATTCAAGTTTATTACGGTAATATTTATTTTCAGCAGAACCTAAAATTGGTTCCATTGAAGAAGTATCTACTTTTGCAAGACGCTGCAGGGCTGCTTCAACATTCTTTTGTTTGAAGTGCAGTTGCGCATCATATTGCATGTGTTGCCATTTACAGCCTCCACAAGTACCAAAATGCTCGCAGAATGGATCTGTCCGCAGGTCCGAAGCGGTATGCAGTGTTTCAATTACTGCTTCTGCAAAATTCTTTTTCTTTTTTACGATTTTGACATCAACGATATCGCCTGGTACGGCTTTATCTACAAACACAACTAATTCATCTGCTTTGGCTACTCCTTTGCCTTCTTCAGCAATATCAATTATACTTAAATTGGGCAGGATGGTAACCGTTCCAGCTTTTCTATTTCTACTCATTCTGCTGCAAAGCTAAAACTTGTATTTAACAGTTCCTATTTTTTTTAGCTTCCTGAATAGTAAGATGATAAAATTACAACGGATAATCAGGGCACAAGGATTTTATCTGGATATAATTATACCCATCAGCATGGTGAAATTGACTGTTCAGCTTCCAATTCCGAAAACCTTCAGGATGATTCCTAAAAGGCCTCCGTCAAGGTTAAAGCTGACATCAAATTTCTCTTCTACCAGAATGGTAATTTCTAAAACCTCTTTGCTCATTGTAAATGATGTTACAAAGTAAATATAGAGGTTTATATACCGAAAACCAAATTGGTATACACGTTTGATATTAATAAATTATAAACAATTTATACGGTAGCTCTAAAGCGCTGCTTTAACCAGAAAGGGCAGCATTTCTTTTTGGAAGCTGACAAAGTTCTTACGCACGTCTGAGTCACTTACAGAGGTAAAGGCGAAGGAGAAGACGATACTTTTACTTGCTTTTAGTAAAAATGCAAGTCCTTCTCTTCTGGATGGATTATTTTTAAAATGATCCAGGCCCAGATAGGCGGAAAGCAGTAAGGATTCCAGCTGGTCTGAAAGATGTTTAAGAAACTCTTGTGAATTGGCATTTTCCCTGACAAAGTCCCATCCTATAAATTCGTTGCAAACGGTATAGGTGAGCCTGCAGGTTTTCATAACCAATGCTTTCAGGTGTTCTTCTTCATCTACAAACTGGGCTTTATTTTTTAATATTTCATGCAAATTAAGGTCAAGATAATCCATCAGAATAGCATCTAATACTTGTTCCTTGCTTTCAAAATATTTATAAATGGTTGCTTTGGCTATTCTTGCCTTTTTTGCAATCTCATTTACGCTGGTCTTATGATACCCGTATTTCCTGAATAGTTCTTTGGCAGCTCTAATGATGCTCTCTTTAATTTTTTCTGGTTCCATCAATTAGTGACTCGGTAACTGTTATTTCCTGAAATGGTTATATTATATGTTCTCAATGCTGTTTTAGCAGGTGCTTTTGTTGGGGTTCCGTCTATCAGTGAGAATTTCGCACCTGAGCATGGATCAACTACATTATAGGGATTTTCTATAGTTACTGCGCACTTGTTTTCCGGATTTACGGTACTACAACGGTCAAACGCCTTATAACTATATCCCCCACTACCATCAAGACTTACATTGTAGGCAATGATCACTCCTGCAACCCCACCATTAATTAAAATTGCGCCGTTCGCTTTCAGGTCTGATAATTGTCCGGGACTAAAGGAACCGATAATATCAACACCTATATTAGGTACCATGTTCGTTTGCTTTCCACACGCGGAAAATAAAAAAAGGACTAAAAGAAGGCCTGCAATTTTTCTCATAGATAGGTTTTAAATCAACGAAGTTTTAAATTGTTTCAGGAAACGCTGATCGTTTTCTGAGAATAAGCGTAAATCTTTGATCTCAAATTTCAAGTTCGCAATTCGCTCGATACCCATACCAAATGCAAATCCACTATATTTTTTACTGTCAATACCACAGTTTTCCAATACATTCGGATCTACCATACCGCAACCCAATATTTCTACCCAGCCACTATATTTACACAATTGACAGCCTGCTCCTTTACAAATGGTACAAGAAATATCCATCTCTGCAGAAGGTTCTGTGAACGGGAAATATGAAGGACGGAAACGCACTTTAGTACCTTCACCGTATAATTCCTGTACGAAATAGAATAAGGTTTGTTTTAAATCTGCAAATGATACATTCTCATCTACATACAATCCTTCTACCTGGTGAAAGAAACAGTGCGCTCTTGCAGAAATTGCTTCATTACGGTAAACACGTCCTGGCATTAATGCTCTGAAAGGCGGTTTCCCTGCTTCCATCATCCTCACCTGTACAGAAGAAGTATGTGTTCTTAAGGCGATGTCACCATGCTCTCCGCCTTTTTTGATAAAAAAGGTATCCTGCATATCTCTTGCCGGGTGTTCTTCAGGAAAGTTTAAGGCAGAAAAGTTGTGCCAGTCATCTTCTATTTCAGGGCCCTCAGCTACAACAAATCCAAGTTTACTGAAAATATCAACAATTTCTCTTCTGACTAAAGCAAGCGGATGACGCGCCCCCACTTCAAAACCTGCACCAGGAAGTGTTAAATCCAGGCCAGCATCTTTTCTGGTCAGTTCTGTTGAGTCTTGTTCTTTAAGTGTCTGATACTTTGCTTCTGCAAGTTGTTTGAACTCGTTTAGTACCTTTCCAAGCGTTCTCTTTTCTTCAGGAGATACAGCCTTAAATTCATCAAAAATATCTTTTATAATTCCTTTAGTTCCAAGGAATTTTATTCTGAACTGTTCTAATTCGTCTGCGTTTTCCGTAGAAAAAGCATTTATTTCCGTAGTATATTCTGTAATCTTAGCTTGCAACATAATGCCAAATATACAGCTATTTCATTAATATCTTAATAACCGGCAAATGCGAATTATTTTTGACGTTAAAACAAGAAGCCGCCATTCCCTTAACGGAAATGGCGGCTGGTCTTTAGTATATATAGAATAGACTAAGAAATAACTTTTAATTCTTTACCCACTTTAATAAAGGCAGCAATTGCTTTGTCTAAATGGTGTTGTTCATGCCCCGCAGAAAGCTGTACTCTGATACGCGCTTTGCCTTGAGGAACAACAGGATAGTAGAATCCAATTACATAAATACCTTCTTCCAGCATTTTCGCTGCAAATTCTTGTGCAAGTTTAGCGTCGTATAACATCACTGGCACAATTGGGTGAATACCTTCTTTGATATCAAACCCTGCTTCTGTCATTTTCTGACGGAAATAAAGTGTATTGTGCTCTAATTTATCTCTTAATGCTGTACTTTCATTTAACAGGTCCAATACCGCAACTGAAGCGCCGGCAATTGCGGGAGCCAGCGTATTAGAGAATAAATAAGGTCTTGAACGCTGACGAAGCATGTCAATAATTTCTTTTTTCCCTGCTGTAAAACCTCCGGAAGCACCGCCTAGTGCTTTACCTAAAGTACCTGTAATAATATCTATTCTATCAATTACGCCACAGTGCTCATGAGTTCCTCTTCCTGTTTTCCCCATAAATCCGGAACAATGAGATTCATCAATCATCACTAGTGCTTCATATTTATCTGCTAAATCACAGATCTTATCTAATTGTGCAATAGTGCCATCCATAGAGAATGCGCCGTCTGTAACAATAATACGGTGACGGCAGGAAGCTGCTGCTTTTAACTGCTCTTCCAGATCTGCCATATCACTATGTTTGTAACGGAAACGTTTTGCTTTACATAAACGCACACCATCAATAATAGAGGCATGGTTCAGTTCGTCAGAGATAATCGCATCCTGATCGTTAAATAAAGGTTCAAATACTCCTCCATTGGCATCAAAAGCGGCTGCATATAGTATAGTATCTTCGGTACCTAAGAATTCGGATAGTTTTTGCTCTAATTCTTTATGTACATCCTGAGTTCCACAGATAAAACGGACAGAAGACATTCCATAACCATATTTATCAATTGCAGCTTTCGCAGCAGCAGTTACTCTTGGATCCGAAGACAACCCCAGGTAGTTATTGGCGCAAAAATTCACCACTTCCTGACCAGTACTTACTTTGATATCAGCTCCCTGAGGAGTGATGATTACTCTTTCCCGTTTGTATAACCCGTCTTTTTCTATTTGTTCTAATTCCTGTTGAAGAACAGGTTGCAGTGTTTTATACATATATGCTAGTTATTTGATGCTTCCAAAGTTATAAAAATATCAATTTAGAAGCCGTTTAATTTTAGTCTTGTCCCGGTTCATGTATAAAACCTGAAATTAACTACTGTACAATTGCTGTTTCAGCGATAAAGTAACAAGAATGTTTAAATAATAATTCAGGGAGCATACTTTAAAAGAATTTTATTTCTTATCTTGCAATAAATTATAAAGTAATGATAATTTAAGTTAACTTTATAAACTGTATTAAATTAACAATTATTTTCCCCAATTAAATAAATGACTGATAACCAAAGAAAACATTTCGGAGCCAGATTGAAAGAAATCCGGTTGGCGAAGAAAATGACGCTTCAGGAATTCTATAGTCCGATAGCCAAACATGTAAACAACTTCTCGCCTATAGAAAATGGCTCCAGAATGATTGGTAAAAGGCTCGCAGAAGATGTGATTAAACATTATCATATCAATGAAAGCTGGCTGGCAACTGGTATAGGAAAAATATATTCAATAGATGAATTGCTCAGAGAAACTAACCAGCTTAACGCTGAACCTGAGGAAGGTGTCCCTTTTATTAATGTTAATCCTTCAGATTTTTCATCCGAAGAGCTTAACTTTTTAAAGGAAAAGCCAGAGTATTATGTAAACTTCCGCCCTTTTAATGATTGTGATGCCTATTTACCAGTTTATGGGGATAGTATGGTCCCAAAATATTCGAGTGGCGAAATAATTGCTATCCGGGAAGTCGTGAACAAAGACATTATTCAATGGGGAGAGGCTTATTTAATTATGGCCGATGAAAGCGCCAATAACATTACGACTGTAAAATTACTGTTTGAGCATGAGACGCCAGGTAAAATTGTATTGCGAGCTGCAAATGCCGATTATAAAGGTGATACGATTCTGGATAAACAGGCTATTAACCGGTTATTCATTGTTAAAGGAAAGATTACCAGGAATCAGTTGTAGGATAGGATCTGGGACTTCGACTGGTTATGTGACAATTGTCTCTTGAGTCTTCAAAGAGAATTATTGTATCTTTGTCTGTACATTTTAAACTAAAAAAGGCTTTATGTCAATAACATCAGCAGATGAATTATTAGGAATGCAACGTGTAAGTGATGCTGTTGCAAATACACTTAAACAAATGCGTGAATTCGCTCAGCCAGGTATATCAACCAAAGAACTGGATGAGTTCGGCGGAAAAATATTAGCTGGCTATGGTGCGAAATCTGCCCCTAAATTAACTTACGGATTTCCTGGATGGACTTGTATTAGTATTAACAATGAGGCTGCTCACGGTATCCCATCTGAAGAAAAAATACTTGCGAATGGTGACTTGGTCAATATAGATGTATCTGCTGAACTTGATGGATTCTGGGCTGACAATGGAGGCTCTTTTGTCTTGGGAGAAGATATAAATAATCATCAGCCATTGGTAGATGCTTCGAAAGATATTCTTTATAAAGCAATCAGCAAGATCAGAGGTGGTGTTAAGATTGCTGATATTGGCAGGTTAATAGAAACTGAGGCAAGGAAACATGGTTTTACTGTAATCCGTAATTTAGCTGGACATGGTGTTGGCCGTAGTTTGCATGAAGCACCAGATTGTATTTTGAATTGCTATGATAAATACAATACGCAACGATTTAAGAAAAATTCTACGGTTGCGATAGAGACTTTTATTGCTACAACTTCAAATATGGCTGTTGAACAGGCAGACGGCTGGACATTGAAAGGAAATAAAGGTGGTTTTGTTGCGCAACATGAACACACTATACTAGTGACAGATGGAGTTCCTGAAATTCTGACCAGCGCTAATAAAATATAATTAAAGTATTTAGGCCTTAGCCTTATAGGGATGTACTGCAGTACATCCCTTTTTTTTGGACTTTTCAGGATTAATTCATTAAATTAAAGGTGCTAAAAAATTTATAATGTTCTCAAAATAAAAGACTTATGGTAGTGAAAAACTTAATTATTGCTTTCTTAATAACGCTAACCCTGGTTTCTTGTCACAGTGCAGATCATAAAAGTATGACGTTAAAGAATAATGAAGAACTTGTAAGGCTTTATTTTGACCATTTTAATAAGCATGACTGGACAAAGATGGCAGCTTTGTATGCTGAAACCGCGGAGTTCAAAGATCCTTCTTTAGGAAAGGGAACTGTGACTCAAAAAAGGGAACAGACTATAAAGAAGTATAGTGAATTAAGTGTGCAGTTTCCAGATGTTAAGGACAGTATAGTGAATATTTATCCTTCAGGGGATAAAAATATAATTGTAGAATTTGTTTCTAGCGGAACAGCACCTGACAATTCTAAATTCGAATTACCTGTTTGTACCATCTTTACTATTGAGAATGGATTAATTACAAGGGACTTCACTTATTATGATAATTTCCAGGAATAGTAAGCTAAATAAACTTCTATCTTAACAAAAAACAGAAAGATTTTAATCAGAAAATTATGGGTTTTTCAAAGGCGATAATTGCCATTAAAGGGAATCATCTTGATCATTTAGAAAAGGTAGCTGCGATTTTAAATTATTTTGACGGGGTTGATGATCTGGAAGTACTGGAAGAATTATCAGCAACAGCAAAATATGAAAATGACTGGACTTTAATTACGGATGAAGAAATAGTTTATGTAGTCGAGGATGATTTGATTGGAGAGTTGTCACAGGAACTGGATACTGTGGTATACACGTTTACAGCACAGACAGCTTCTGCAAGTTATGGTTTTAGTTACTTTGAGGGGGATAAGAACCGTATTTTCTTAGTCGAAGATGGTGACATGATTACAGATGAGGGGGAAAGTATTGCAATTGAAAAAGATCAGGAGATCAGCAAGGATATTAACGAAGAAGACATTGTAGCTTTAGCAGGGAAATTGAGTATTAGTCTGGAAGAAGCTTAAAACAAGAAAGGGATGTTCCATCCAGACACATCCCTTTTCTAACCAAATATAAACCTGTATGAACGGGTTTTTCTTTTCTGTATCTGAAACAGATACACAGTATTATCTATATAAAAATTGAGCCAGTTTAAAAAAATACTTATTTCTTCTGTATTAAATGGGAAATAGCCCCTAACTGACCTGATTATGAACGCATTCGTATGATTATAAGGTCTAAATGACCTGTTTACTACTCAAATATCGCGAAAACAATCAGTTTCAATCTGATAATTAACAATTTTTAACAATACTGGGTCACCAATTATAATTACCATACGAAATCGAAGAATTAACGTTACTCAAAACCAATTATTATAATTATTCTGCGGAAACAGTAAGTCCTGACACTAATTCAATATATAATCCTTTTCAGGAATTGGTGTTTTAACTTCACGCTCAGAAAGTTCCAGTAAAGTATTTTCTATCATCCTGCAAAGTGAATTCAAAGCAAGGTCGTTTGGTTCAAATCCAAAAGGATCTTCCAGCTCATCCGCAACAGCTTCTAAAGCAACAAAAGTATAGGCTATAAAAGAGACAATAACAGGCATCATCCAGCCTAAACTATCTACAAAACCAAATGGCAATAGGAAGCAGTAAATGTAAACAGTACGGTGAAGTAATACTTTGTAAGTATACGGAATGGGTGTGCTGGCAATTCGCTCGCACCCTCCCAGAATATTTGATAATTCACTTAAATTCTGGTCAAAACTGACAGTAAGAATGGAATCAAAGTCTCCCTTTAATCTATGCTTTTTCACCCAGAGTCCCATTTCTTTGATCAGCATAGCAGGTTTATAAATTGCTGGTTTCAATTTATCCGCTAAATTTTTACCTGAGATTTCAGCAATATCATTTGTAGCATCTGTATGGCGTAATTGATGCTTCAGTGCGTAAGTAAATGAGATCAGCAAATCTACAAAATCGTTAATTTCTTCCTTATCTTCTGTTTGAACAAGAGTCTGCGCTTGCCGGGTTAAGGAACGTGTTGTATTCAACAAGGAGCCCCAGAGCTTTCTGCCTTCCCAAAATCGATCGTAACTAACATTATTTCTAAAACCAAAGAAGATAGCAAGGGCAATTCCAAAAAGTGTAAATGGACCAGGGTTCAGCTGTATTTTATAGTTAAAAAATGAGCCGCGGAAATAAACTATGACAATGGAGATGAACAACAAAAGCAATAATCGAAAGAGAATCTGAGGTAACACAGATCCTTTCCAGATGAAAAGCATTCTTAGCCAGTTTTCCTTTTTCCTGATAATCATAAGTTCTGATTTTAATTTTTTCTATCTTCTATCTGTCGCAATGAAGTAATTCGGATCCTCCAGAATATTAACTTCAATTACGGTTGCTGCATCTTGTAATAAACTCCTGCAATCTGCACTCAGATGTCGCAATTGCAAAGTCTTGTTAGCTTCAAAATACCTTTTTGTTAATTTATGAATAGCGTCTATGGCAGACATATCCGCTATTCTGCTTTCTTTAAAGTCTATTACTATATGCTCCGGATCTGAAGAAATATCAAACTGTTCAGTGAACGTCGTGACCGATCCAAAAAATAAGGGGCCAAATAGCTCGTAATGCATTACTCCTGCTTGATCTGTATATTTTTTGACACGTATACGTTTAGAATTATCCCAGGCAAAAAAGAGCGCTGAAAGAATTACCCCGATCAATACGGCCAACGCCAGATTGTGCAGCCAAACCGTAATTCCAGCAACCATTATCCCCACAAAAATGTCCTGTTTAGGCATTTTGTTTATAATTCTGAAACTCATCCACTCAAAGGTGCCTATTGCAACCATCACCATCACCCCCACCAATGCTGCCATGGGCACTCTTTCAATAATTGGTGCACCCCAGATAATAATTATAAGAATCGTAAAAGCAGCAACAATACCCGATAACCGGGCTCTTGATCCCGCAGAAAGATTGACCAGGGTTTGGGCAATCATCGGGCAACCTCCCATTCCGAAAAAGAAGCCATTTAACATATTAGCGCCGCCTTGTGCAATGCACTCCTTACTACTATTTCCTTTTGTTCCGGTAATTTCATCTACCAGGTTCAGTGTAAGTAATCCTTCGGTCAATCCTACACCTGCCATAATCAGCGCAAATGGAAAGATTATACTGAGCGTATTCAGGTTAAAAGGAATTGCTGGAATGTGAAAGGGAGGAAAACCACCGCTTACCGCAGCAATATTTCTTACAATCTTAGTATCAATCCCCAATGTCAATACGATAACAAATACAACTATGATAGCGACAAGCGAAGAAGGAACAGCTTTAGTTAGTTTAGGCAGTAAAATGACAATGGCTATAGTCAAAGCAACTAAACCCAGCATAATCCAAAGTGGGTTCCCTGATAGCCATGCCGAATGTCCATTAATTACAGTTTTAAACTGCTCTAGCTGTGACATAAAGATAATAATAGCAAGGCCGTTTACAAATCCGAACATTACTGGTTGAGGAACAAGCCTGATAAATTTACCCAGCTTAAAGACTCCTACCAGAATTTGAAATATTCCAGCTAATGCAACCGCAGCAAAGACGTATTCTATACCGTGAGATTTCATAAGTGAAATCAATACAATTACTGTTGCACCTGCACCTCCCGATACCATACCTGGCCTTCCGCCAAAAACAGCGGTAAACAGCCCCATAATAAAGGCAGCATATAAGCCTGCTAAAGGTGGAAATCCACCAAGAATAGCAAAGGATAAGGATTCAGGTATCATGGTCATAGCGACCGTTAAACCGGCAAGAATTTCTACTTTATAATCAATCTTTTGTGAAAAGTCGAAAAGATTTAGTTTTGACATCATTATAAGTCAAAGCTAATCAATAAAATTAAAATGAATAGCCAATGGCTCTTCAAGATCAGGGAAAAGCAGGAAATATTAAGGAAGACAAGTTATATTGCTCAGAAATGAGTCTTTGTCTTTCAACAGATGTTGTATTATGGGAAGTAGAGGCTGCCATTAAAAAATGGCAGCCTCTACTTAATGACTTTAGTAGATTGATTATGTGTATTCGGGTTATGATTTTTTTTCTTGGTGATTTTGTAAGTTCCTAAAATAAGCATCGAAGCTGCTACTACTGTAAAAAGGAAATAAAATGATCTCTTATCCATACATTAAAAATTTAAATTGAAGATGTGCAAAACCTGTGCCTATTCTGATTTGCAGGAGAAATTCTATTCTGAATGAGAAGCGGAAGAATTAGAAGAGCAAATGGTAAGGCACTGATTGTTAACCCTAATTTAAAAAAAATTAAGAATAATAACAAATAATTCAACAAAAATCAGAAAATTTATTTTGGCAAAGGAGAGGTCTGATCAGCATCAATCGCCTGCCAAATCATATCCTTTAACTCCACAAGCCCTTTTTGTGCAACTGAAGAAATAAATACTGAAGGAATATTTGCAGGAAGATCTTTCTTAATTTCCGCTACCAGCTCATCATCCAGCATATCAGATTTAGTGATCGCCAATAAATGAGGTTTTTGCATTAACTCCGGATTGTAGTCAAGCAATTCTGATTTAAGAATTTCGTACTCTGCTGTGATCGTTCTGTTGGTATCTGCAGGAACCATAAATAAAAGTACAGAGTTACGTTCAATGTGACGTAAGAAACGGTATCCTAAACCTTTTCCTTTGGATGCACCTTCAATAATTCCAGGAATATCGGCCATGACGAATGATTTATTCGCACGGTAAGACACAATCCCAAGATTAGGGACAAGTGTTGTAAATGGGTAATCAGCGATTTCAGGTTTTGCTGCTGAAACGACAGAAAGTAAAGTGGATTTTCCAGCATTCGGAAATCCAACTAAACCAACGTCAGCTAAAACTTTTAATTCAAGCACAACCCATTGTTCGGTACCTGACTCTCCAGGTTGTGCGAAACGTGGCGTCTGCAAAGTTGAAGTTTTAAAATGCCAGTTTCCAAGACCTCCCCTGCCTCCTGCTGTCAGGATTTCAGTTTGTCCGTCTTCGGTAATTTCAAAAAGATCTTCTCCGGTTTCAGCGTCTTTAGCGATAGTTCCAAGAGGAACATCAAGGTATTCATCTTTACCAGACTTACCTGTACTTGTAGAACTTGAACCAGGCCCGCCATCGGTAGCAAGAATGTGCTTGCGATATTTTAAGTGTAAAAGGGTCCAGAACTGAGCATTACCTCTCAGGATAATATGTCCACCTCTACCACCATCACCACCATCCGGACCACCTGTTGAGGTCATCTTATCACGGTGTAAATGCGAAGAACCTGACCCTCCTTTTCCTGAACGGCAGCATATCTTAACATAATCTACAAAATTCGAACCCTGTGACATAACCTTTTATTTTTTCTTACCAATAAAAATAGCGGGAAGAACTTACATCCGTCCCGCTATTTTATTATATTATTTTAATTAATATTTATCAAGCACTTCGCACAACTCAGCAAAGATCTCATCGATCTGGCCTATGCCGTTTACTTTTCTTAATTTGTTCTGTGCTTCATAATAAGGCAAAACATGAACTGTTTTGCTGAAATACTCATCAATACGCTTTTGTAACTTATCTGCATGATCATCAACTCTGTTGGTTAATTTCTGACGTTCGGCAATCCGTTTTGTCAGTTCAACCTGGTCAACGTCCAATGCAATTACAACTGCGATAGAACTGCCTTTACTGATTAAAAACTCATCTAATGCCGCTGCCTGAGCTACTGTTCTCGGGAAACCGTCAAAGATAAATCCTTTAGCTCCAGGATTCTTATCTACTTCTTCTTCCAGCATAGCAATCGTAATCTCATCCGGGACAAGTTGTCCGTCTGCTATAAGCGCACTCACTTGTTTGCCAAGCGGGCTTTGATTAGTGATGTGTGCTCTGAAAAGATCACCTGTAGAAATATGTATCAATTGATAACGATCAATCAATTTTTGTGATTGGGTGCCTTTACCTGCACCCGGTGGGCCAAAGAGAACAAAATTTAGCATTTGGGTTGTCTTTAAAATTTTAAAAGCCTTTCCGCAATTTGCTTAAGGCTTTTCAGTTGATTATATTAGCTTCTAAAAAAAAGAGATTTAACCACTGAAAACAATTTATTTATTTTTGTTAATTTAAATCACATTAATCCCTGACTATATCCTCAGTAAAAGCACTGAATAAACAAGAAAAGGTTTAAGTTATAAATCAGCCTTAGCCAAAAAGACGAGCCTTTTGTTCCAATTGACCATTTTTCTTCAGAAGAATTCAGTGCCATAAACAAGAAAATTTCTTCTCTTTATTACAGGTAACCGTAAATCTTTTCAAGGCTGCAAATATATAATTATTAATTTACTATACTTACTTTTTTTCAAAATACTGCCGTATATCAGGCTCTTGATTACCTGGTATTGTTTCTGTTTTATGAGGCTATAAGATCAGGTCCACGCACTGATTTTATGACTGATATGATTCCAGCATTCTTTTAATCAGCATCATCAGCAATGCTGCTCCACCAAAAGCAAACATAACCCAGGGCGTGCTGTGTATTCCATGCGCAGCTATAGAGGCTCCTCCAATGGCCGTTCCAATTGAAATACCCAGGTTCCCAAAAGAAATTGATATACTATTTGCGAATTCAGGTGCTTCTGATGCAGTCTCTATCATATAAGCTTGCGAGGTCAGAAAACAAGGAGTCTGTATAAATCCCCATACCGCTATAATAAGAATGGTAGTGACAGACATAGGTCCAGAAAAATAGATGGGCACAGCAATAAGGGTTAATGCGACCAGAAAAATTGCAGTTATCCGGGTGATATTCCTGGTTAATAGTTTACCGGCAACGTAATTCCCCAGAACACCTGTTAATCCAAATAGTAAAAGCATCAGACTAATTGTTTGCTCATCCATCCCATTAACCTTGCTTAGATAATCAGCAAAGTAACTGTAGGTACTGAAAATTGATCCGATCATCAGAAATGCAAATAGAGCACTGACAATAAAAACAGGCTTTTTTAGTATCTGCAGTTGTAAGCTATAGGATTTTTTCTCCGCAACGGGCATGGAAGGAAGAAGGGCTATAATTGCTATAAGTACGGTTAAACTTATCACTGCCTGTACCATAAAGGAAGATTGCCAGCTATTAAACAATCCGGCAATATAAGTTGCAAATGGTACTGTAGTGATCGTAGCAATTCCAATCCCTCCAATCACAATAGCCATCATTTGATGCACATCTTTTTGATCCGCATGAGTGGTAGCTGCTGCCACAGCTGTGGAGACTAATACCGGATGAAGGAAAGCAGGTAAAACTCTGACCAGCATCAACAGCCAGAACGGAGGTGCAAAGGAGGATACAATTCCGGTGAACAGAAATATAGTCATCGTCAAGGCCATCAGATATTTCCGGTTGTAACCAGATGCGAACATCGTCATGAAGGGGCCCGCCAGCGCAACAACCATTGCATAAGCACTTAATAACATACCTGCTTTATCAATACTAATCTGATAATAATCAGCTACCTGGGGAAGTATTCCAATGACACCGAACTCTGTTGTAATCATCCCGATCAGGCTGAGACACCCGATGAAGGCTATTTTATTTTTCATTTAATAAGCTATTCGAAATGGAACAATCATTCCTATTTTAATAGAACTAGTTTTTTACTGCATCCCAGGCTGCCTGGATATAAGTATCAATAGCCTCTTCTTTAAGCACGATATAATTACTGTGATGCAATTTGACCAGCGACACCAGAGATCCACTTGTAAAACCGATCCAGTCTTTAATGTCTCCATCTTTCATCAACTGCTGTTTTTGACCATCGAGATAAACTTCATCAAGATCTTTAAGGTACAGGCTTCCATGATGTTTAGCTTCTGGATCAATGGTTGGGGAATAATAGAATTGTTCTAAAAACATGAAATCCAAGGGCTCAGACAGGAAATAGGTGATCATTTTCTTCCACAAATAAACAAATCTTTGTTTAACAGAAAGACTTTTGTCATATCCTTCAGCAATTATAGATGATTCTTTGGTTTTTAAATGGAAGTATAACGCATTGACCAAAGACTCTTTATTCGGAAAGTAGTTATATATAGCACCCATGCCTGTATCTGCTGCTTTAGCTATTTCTGACATAGGGGTTGATTCAATACCTTTCTGAACTATTAATTTCAATGTGGCATTTAATATTTGCTCTCTTTTATTCATATAAAATTCTCAATTGAGATTACAAATGTATTAAAAATGGAATAAATATTCCATTTTTAATACATTTAATAATTCTCACCCAATAGTTTTATACTTTTGTGCTATCTGATCAGATCAATCAATATAATTATGGAAAAGAAATTCCCATTACCACCATTCACTCAGGAAACAGCTATACTTAAAGTACAAAATGCTGAAGATGCATGGAATAGTAAAGATCCCGAACGCGTATCTCTAGCCTATACAATAGACACAGAATGGCGTAATCGCGACCAATTCATAAATGGACGTGAGGAAGTAGTCAGTTTTCTCACGGATAAATGGAAAAAGGAACAGAATTACAGGCTTAAAAAGGAACTATGGGCTTTCACAGCCAATAGGATTGCAGTTAGATTTGAATATGAATTTAACGATGAGTCAGGACAGTGGTATCGCGCTTATGGCAATGAAAACTGGGAATTCAATGCAGATGGTTTGATGCAAAAGAGATTCGCCTCTATCAATAATATTCAAATTGAGGAGAAAGACAGGAAACTATTCTAATCTCAATATATTAGCCCCCAAATCCTCATCAAAAACACGTTCAAATTTCTGATCATGTGTAATCACCATAATCTCAAGTGATCCGGTTCCTACAGTACCAGATAAAATATGTCCGCCATAAGCCAGAAAATCATTTCCGGCAACAACTCCATGCAGATGGATGCTTGGTTTTCCTTTCTGCCAGGCAATGGAACCGCTCATACTTGCAAGTTCAACATCCTTGAATTCCCGGGGGTTAAATTTTTTCGCTTTTGAATCGAAAAATCCAAATACTACATTGACAAATCCCATACCTGTAAAATTTGCGGAAAGTATTTTTTCATCTTTAGCAAACGTTTCCAATTGTTCAACAATATTATCTCCTTTTTGAAGCACCAGAAGATAACCGGCTGGTACTTTAGCATATCGCTTATGCGATTCTGCCTTCTGAGCAAAGGTTACCCCTGTGAATCCCAAAAGTAAAATTAACGTGTATACAACTTTTAAGGTATTTCTCATCTTTTTTCTCAAAAATACCCTAAAGATTGAGGTTGTCAAAATCAGTTGGCTGATAGCTAAACCTCATTCAACTAATAAGGGCTCTTTACTCGCATGGCTGTAGCAGAAACAAGATAAATCTGGTGCTTTTTAGCAAAAGCACCAGATTACAGCTACTTACAGGTATAAACCCATTTACTTAAATCTCTTTTCTTAAGAATAGCGGAGTACTTTAAATTCTGAGCTTTAGGGCATACAGTATTCGAGAATTTACTTTGTGAGGTCTGATCAGTGTATTCAACCGCAAACACAGGTTTATTTTGTGCGATATAAGGTTTTACATCATTCTCCCATTTTTGATCAAAGGCATCTTCAGTTAATACCCAGTCAAATTTCTTGCTGTATTCTGCAGACAGTTCAGGTACATTTTTCTGGCCAATGCCCAGACCTCTGTCATGAGCCAGTTTAATCAGAAAATCACAATATAGTTTAGTGTCATTGATACTGATATCGAATCCTGTTTCATTACTGTAACTATCCAGGTTATCTGGTTCTATCGCATCAAATCCTTTACTGATAATTCTATCTATACGGGAATTAAGCCAGGGTCTTAGTTTTTCCCGTTGCCTGATATCAAGCCAGCGCTCCTTTGGCCACTCTGGATATACCTGTCCAATCACTTCTTTTGGAAGCAGATTAATATCAGGCCTGTCGTCTTCAATTGTTCCGGCAGAAATATATGCAATGACTTTTTTACCTTGAGCATGCAGTGCCGCTACCTGCTGGGCAGTTGTCGTAAATGCATCCACATCAACTACTTCTGCGGTAAATGTATCACTGTTTTTCAGGTCATCCAGACACCAGTCAAATGTTACACCTGCTTTGGGTTGCCACCAGGAAACTTGAGCAGCCTCATTCTGATTACCGCCTGTGACATTGTCGTCACCATTGTTTGTATGCTCTTTTTGACAAGCGGTCAAAGAAAGCATCAGCATTGATACTAGAATTGTGTTTTTCATAATTGTAGGTTATTGTTAGTTGTTTAAAATTTATTAGACAGTGCAAATGTGTTTTTAAGATCTTTCCATTTGCCTTTGGTAAAATCAGGAAACTGCTGTGGCATATTCTCTTCCTGTATTGACTTCTCAGAAAGTGGGGTGATGACGCTCATCGTTAATGAATCGTAAATATCTATTGGAGTTTGGATCCGCTGTTTAACAGCTTCCACAAAAGCGTTAAATACAAACCAATCCATTCCGCCGTGCCCTGCACCATCCGCCTCATGCTGATGCTTTTTCCATAAAGGATGGTCATATTTGTCCAGCCATGTTTTGGCCTTGTCCCATTCATCATAGGTCCCGGATTCACCTTCTATATAAATTGAATCTGCAACATCCATCCACAAACCGCGGGTCCCCTGTACCCTGAATCCTAATGAATATGGTCTGGGTAAATGCGTATCATGTGTTAAAGTCACCGTTTCTCCGTTTGCGCAGTTCAGCATAGTGGTAACCAGGTCACCATTTTTGAAGTTTACTGCCAGGTTTTTATTTCCGGGAGACTTTTTCTCAATATATTGATGCAGTCCTCTTGATTTGGAAGCAAACGAAACCAGATTTGTAAACTGATTCCCCCTGTTGATATCGATATAATTCATAATCGGGCCAGCACCATGAGTCGGGTAAATATCTCCATTCCGATCTGCGTTCCATTGTGTGCGCCATTGGGCCTCACCAACTGTATTTGGGCCAAACTCTCCTCCCTTTCCGTCAAAAGATTTTCCATCATTAAACAAAACACCTCTGAGGTCATGTTGGTATCCTCCTTCTAAATGTATCAGTTCTCCGAAAACATTATTCCGGACCATATTCAATACAGCAAGTACATCGCGTCGGTAACAAACATTTTCAAGCGTCATGTAAGGGATTTTCGTCTCTTCATAAACTTTTAAGATCTCCCAATGGTCTTCTACTGTAATACCTGCAATCACCTCACACCCCACATACTTCCCAGCTCTCATTGCATCGATGGCCTGTTCTTTATGAAACTCCCATGGTGTTGCAATAATCACTGCATCTATATCTTTTCGTTCCAGCAGCTTTTTATAAGCATCAAGCCCTCCGGTATATTCGGCTGGAAGTTTCTTACCTGCCTTTACAAACTGTGCACGGCAATATTTTAAAGAACTCTCCTGTGTATCACAAATCGCAGTTATTTCCACATCCGAACGAAGGAGTCCTTCGCTGATATGATTCCGGCCTCTTAAGCCTACACCGATATAACCTAATTTGATCTTGTCTTTAGCATTCGCAAATAATACGTCCGACGGCATTAAAGTAAGCCCCGCCAATCCAACTAATCCGTTGGCACAAAAATGTCTTCTATCCATGATTTTAGCTCTTAATTAACTGATGTTTTTTAGCCTCTTTAAATATTACTTTGTCCATGAGCTGGGCGTGGGCAAACAACTCCTTTAGCAATTGGAGTTGTGCTCTGGTACGTTGAAGATTATGATGGGGAGACTCTATCTTATAATAAATATCTCCGTTAAGGTAGTCTGTTAAAAATCTTACTGCTTGCATATAAGGCAGCAAAAGAACACCTTTAATCAAAGACCTTAATTCCCATTCATTCAGGAATTGCCCGGCTTCTTTCATATAGCCTTTGGTATAAGCCTTAAATAGCGGAAGATTTAATTTGATGTTAAACAGTTCCGCTTCATCCTCGGCCGCTGTATTAATAATGGTACGGATAGCATCCCCAAAATCATAAGCAATGTAATCTGCCATTACCGTATCCAGGTCAATTATGCACTGCGCCTTTCCTTTCAAATTCAACAGCACATTGTTAAACTTGGTATCATTGTGAGTTACACGCATAGGCAAAGTGAGCCGTTGTTCGTCTTCCTGAAAAAACAACATAGACTTAGCGCTGGCTTGTATGGTTTCCAGTTCCGGTAATACGCCCTGGACACGGTCAAAGGAATCTGCATTTACTGCATGTGCCAATTGTCCCAGCCTTTTTTCGATATTATGAAAATCAGGAATTACCTCATACATTACTTCTGGAGAAAGATCGCAAAGCATGGCTTGAAATTTCCCGAAAGCTTTTCCACCTTCATAAGCTTGCTTTTCTGTTTCAACTACATCATAAGTTTTGGTATCCTTTAAGAAATGGCACATTCTCCAATATTCACCAAGACTATCCTGATAAAAATAAGGGCCGGATTTAGTGGCAACCATTGTCATTACCTCCTTTTCGGGATTGCCTTTACCGGCTATAATCATCTTATTTTTAAGATGTGCAATAACTCTGCACATGTTTTCCGTAAGCCTGGGAACATCTTTAAAAACATGGTGGTTGATCTTTTGAAGCAAATAGTCATGTTCCTCACTCACCAGGTTCTTTAGCCGGTAAGTATCATTAATATGTCCTGTCCCATATGATCTGAGAGAAGAAATATCAACATGACATTTAAACTGAGAGGTGATTTCAAATAAATTCTTAATTCTTTTCAAAATATAACTTTAAGATGAATGGATAATTTTAATAAGCTGATTCGTCCGCTCCAATATCTACGCGGCCATTTCTCACTCTCGCTTCTTTATCAATGTCAAATTCTCCAGGTTGAGCCACAAATGAGGGTAAGCCTCTGTTAACACATACAGAAGCATTGCCTAAATGAAGATTTGGATTAGGCAAGGCGGCCGAAACAAAAGAAGGCGCACCGTAATTTGAATTTGCATCTAATCCAGTTCCAGTTTTAAATGCAGCAAAAGAAGGATAGGTAATACCGTTAATCCCACCCCAATCAAAAGTAACAGTGGCCGAAGAGCCAGAAGCAGAGAAATAATTGTTATAATCAAATACCAGATTGGTTGAGGTATAACCAGAAGAGGCGACGATCACAATATTACTTGCAGACTGAATAATATTGTTGCTGATGGTAAGATGATCGGTATTTTGAAGATGGATTTCTCCTCCCCAGCCAGTTTTTGAGTAATTTTTAAATAGGGTATTATTGGTAATTGTCGAATTAATCACCTTGCTGTTTGAAGCATTTGAACCCATTATTATTCCAGCTTCTACATTATTATAGATGAAGTTGCTCCTGATATTGATCCCATCTGTACTATTATTATTGTTTTCACAACCCGCACTAATCCCCGTTGAGTTTTCATAACAGGTATTGCCTTCAATATTGATCCATTTTGCTCCATCTGCATAAATACCGGCAGAAGTTGCCACTGGTGAAACACAACGGTAAACTTTGTTGTATTTCACGTTACCATTGCGGGCAAAGTTGACATTTGCTGGTGCACCTGTCCAGGAATAATTACCCGTCATGTCAATCCCAATATTGGTGATATCATGCACGGTATTATTCTCTATCAGGAAATTCTCTACATTACCTGCTACAGTGAGTCCTTCGCTGTAGCCAGTTGTACAATTATAAATTTCATTGTTCCCAATGTAGATCTGGTTATAGGAGTTCGCAGCTGTTCCCACAATAACTAATGGATTAGCATTATCACTTGAGGAAGGAATAGTGGAGGGATTTGCTGTCCACCCAACGTTGTATATTTTACAAGCTGTAAAATGCACATCTGTCCCTGAGCCCGACATATAAATGCCAGAAGCAAAGCTCCGGATATTATTAGCAATCTGGATAGATTGGATACGGATATGGCTTTTACTTGAAATAGCAATCATTGCATTTTGTGCCGTATTGGTTGCATTGGTACCGTCAAGGATTACAGTACCGCCGTTATAATTAGTCAGGGTTATAGGCTCCGTTGCGGATGCTCCCGAATTAGGCCAGTTCAGCCGTTCTTTATAAGTCCCGCCAGCCACAAAAATTGTACTGCCAGCGCCATCTGTTGTTTTATTTAATGCAGCCTGGATAGTTTTTAATGCCGCAGCTGCTGTTGTACCTGAATTGGCATCGTTTCCACTTGTGCCATTTACATAATAACTGGTCAAAGCAAGCAGCATGGTTTTGTCTTTTGAGGTTGCTGATTGACCGGGTTCTGCATTATTCATTTTGGAACAGGCACTAAAAAGCCCTGCAAGGAGGATAAAAATGATTACTTTTTTCATATCGGTTTAGGTTAAATTTCAGTTTACAGCTTAAAGAATATTTTGTTTTTATATAGCCAGTAACAGAGTGAACATTCTGCAAACCAAACGGCTAAAGCAGAGATCAACCCCGTAAAACTGACAGGCAGATTGAAAATTAAATGCAGCATATCTCCGGTAAAAATCCCGACAGCAGCATTAAGCCATTCATGCCCGACAGTTTCGAAAAAGACATAAATGAAAATGGCATTCATCCCTACTACGGTAAAAACCCAGGCGTATTTTATATTTTGCTTTACATCTACCAGCCAGTAAATCGCTGCCAGCATAAGCAGTACCCAACCTCCGGATGCAAAAACAAAGGAGCTGGTGCTGATTCTTTTGATGATCGGTGTAATGCCAGTCAAATCCATTCCGAAACCAATCAGCAGCCCGACGCTACCTGCAAATACCAATGCTTTGATTTTTTCTGCTGCTGATAGTTTAGAGACTAAGAGCTTACCAGCCAATACGCCCCAAATGGTATGCGCGGCAGTAGGGATAGCATTGATTGCCACCCAGCCATCGCTGTTTATTTTTCCCATAAGCAGGGTATCTACATAAGCTCCAAAATTATGATACTCCACAAAAGGGTGATCAAAGCCTGGTATCAGTACATAACGGTATAAAGTTTCGGTTATAATCAACAGCACTATGGAAAACAAGAACTGAAATACCACAGTCCTGTCAATAATGAGATAAGCGACAATACTGGTAAAGGCAAGTTGAGTCAATACATTCCAAAGTTCAAAAACTGGTTTCCCTGCATAAACACAATGCAGCCCTGTACCAAAAAGGAATAGTTTAAAACTCCGGATTAAAACATGTTTCAAGTTCCGCTGCCATGTGATTCCTTTTTCCACTTTTCTGCTGTAGGAAATATATAATGCAGCTCCTGCCATGAACATAAATGCTGGTTGTACGAGATCCCAGAAACGAAGTCCATGCCATGGGTGATGAAAAAGCTGATCAATTAGAGGTGACCCTTCGTCCAGCCTTTTCAAGGACACAAACACTAAACAACTTTCTGCGCATAGCAGGATCATGATCATTCCCCGCATCACGTCTAAAGACATAAGTCTCCCCGCTACAGTCTGATTATCTGTATTTTTCATCGATATAAATTTGTTTTTTTCGGAGTATTTATTGTTTTTTCATTGAACTTACTCTAACATTTCCAGAAGAAATCCAGGTTGCCCTTCATCGGGTGCGTATCCAAGCGATACAGACCAATCACTCTTGGTTGCGATAATACCTATTCTTGCCCCTGAACCCGTGAGATTTTTCAACTTACCGCGTGCCAGCCGCATTTCAAACTTTAATATCCCGCCCTCTTCTACAATTGTTCCGATTTGATAAGCTTCTGTGATCGGCTGCTGCTGGAAAGAAAAACTGGTTTGGGAACCGTTATGATAAAAAATATCCATGTTCGCAGTGAGCAGTTGCCCTTCTAACAGAATATCATAACCACCTCCTGGAAAACCACCAAGAAAACCAGTAGCACTACTATTGTCTGAATCTATATAAAAATCAAAAATATCAGCATTAGATTTTCCAGAAGCCATCTCCATATAGATGTAGATATAATTTCCATCGTAGTCATATTTAACTTTTCTAAAAACACCTCCTTTAACACCCGAAGTAATGACATTTGTAGTAACCGTATTCCAATCATCCAGTGTCTGGTCATTTAATTTCACAGGACTGCTTTTCGCAATTCTGATCACTGTTGAAGCTTCTGCAGGCTGACCATTAACTGTTGCATAAAGTGTAGGTACATATTTTCCTTTCCCGGGATAAATATGAACAGGGTTTGCTTCTGTTGAAGATTGTCCATCTCCAAAATCCCATTTATAGCTGGATATACCGGTTGTTACTGGTTTAAATTTCACCTGGTTACCATCTACCTCCAGTGTATAAGACAAATCGGTAAATTTTTCACTTTTATCCTTCTTACAGGAACTCCATACTGAACCCATCAGAATCAGTATAAAACCTAATTTTTGTATAGTTTTCATCAGTCTATGATTTATGGGTTTTGAATAGCCTTTGGATTACTAAGTACTTCGTCTACAGGAATAAAATAAATGATTCTTGGATTGGTATAATCTACAACCAGATTTGGATAACCCGCAGGAGTTTTGGAGAGTTCTATATCTGTTTCCTTTAAGCCCTGAATATGATAACCCCAATAGCTTTTATTCATTTTTCGTTTATTTCTGAACACATCGTATGAACGGTGTCCTTCAAAAGCCATTTCTATTCTCTTTTCATCCAGCACCACATCCATCGCTGTTGAGCCAGAGGGAAGTGTTTGATGATAAAGCGATGCTTCCAGCCCCCGGTTAGCGCGAATTTGATCCACATCATCCAGTGCTGCTGCTGTATTCCCTGTTTTCGCCTCGGCCTCTGCTCTGTTTAAATACATTTCACTCAACCTGAATAAAATCGGCGAGCTTAGATTAGGGGAACCATCCTGAAAAGAAAATTTGCTGATATAATAGACTTCGATCCCATTCTTCTTTTGAACGGCTCCATCTCCATCTTTAAGTGGTTTTATATAAGACCATCTGACATCTTCCGGGTGCTTTGACATCAGGTTTCGCAGTGAAGAAGAAGCGTATTCTTCTCCCCATCCGGAATTACCGTCAGAAAAAACCATAGAAGCTATAGATCCGAATTTACCATAGTCATCAATAGCTGTAAATGCCACACATAAGATGGTCTCATTACCGGCCTTTGCATTAGCAAACAAAGCAGGATAAGTAGTTTTTGTTTCCAGTTTAAAGCGGCTCGAAGTAATTACTTTGTTCGAATAATCAATAGTTTTGGCATGATCTTCTTTATAAAGGTTTACTCTGGATAAAAGTGCCCATGCTGCTTCTTTGGAAGCATATTGGACGCCTCTGGAAAGACTCATCAGTGAAGCTCCTTTTTCCGCATCTGCAATGACAGCATCATAAACTTCAGCAACCGTAGACCGGGCCTTCTTTGCCTCATCCGTTAGCGACCTCCGGAGAATAATACCGGGTGAACCAGCATCAACGGAATAGGGCTTGCCAAACAGGCGCACCAGGTTAAAATGGCAATAGGCCCTGATAAAGTAACACTCGCCCAATAGCTGCTGCGTTTTAACATCCTTCTTATCAGATTTCTCTACGGCATCAATTATGGTATTTACCCCAGTTATGATTTTATAAGATACATACCAGAAATAGCGGGTATTACTTTGTCCCGGAGAATGTAAAAGGTTGAAACTATAAAACAAAGGATCTTCAGTAACCTGTCCGCAAACGATGTCATCACTTGCAAAATCAGATAACTGATAAAATTGCCGGAGATACATGTTATTCTGATCGACAATACCATTAAAAGCTATATGATCTTTAAATAAAGCATATGCTCCATTTAAAGCATTTGTCAGGCCTTCTTCTGTGGTGACCAGATCTGTTGTATTAATTGCGTCACTTGGTGAAACCTCTGCATTTTTACAACTGCTTACTGCAATAAAAAACAGAATAAATATAATTTTCTTCATCTTATTAAAAATTAAAATTGACAGTGACCAAGTATTGCCTGTTATTCGGATATTTAAAATCAGATACTCCAGGAGTTGCATTTCCTGGCGTAATGGTGGTTTGGGGATCCTGACCCAGGAAGTTTGAAAAGGTGGCCACGTTATCTGCTGTTACGCCAACGGTAATCCGCTCCATGTTTAATTTCTTCGCAAAAGTCTGAGGCAAAGTATAATTCAAAGCAATGTTCCTGATCGTCAGATAGCTTCCATTTTTCAAATACCGGGTAGAGGTTTCAGTAGAGTTTGCTGAATTCTGAGGGCTTGGTTCTGTGGCATCGGTATCTCCAGGAAAACTCCATACTTTTGATCCCGATGGCATCTGTATCTGGTTATAATATGGCTCATGTCCATCGTTCATCATAAAGCGCAGGTTATTACTAAATACCTTATTACCATAATTGAAATAAGTACTTATCCGCAGATTGAAATTTTTGTATTTAAAACTGTTGTTAAATCCACCTTGATACTTTGGAAGCGCACTTCCAACTTTTTGTATGGTGGCCTCCGAATAATTCATCGTCCGCTCACTCCCTATAGCTTTTCCATCTGCATCATTGATGATCTTTTCCCATACCGGCGCTCCGGTCTGGCTGTCTACACCAAGCCATTTGGGCATATAGAACTCATAAAGATTTCCTCCATTACTGTAGATCTGGGAGATGTTCCAGGAGCCTGTTTTAACAATATCTGATGGCAATCCATACAACTTATTGTCATTAAAGTTGATGGTAAAATCTGTTGCCCATTCAAAGTCCCTGGTTTTAATATTGATGGTATTCAGACCAAGTTCTATTCCCCGGTTAATTACATTTCCTGAATTCTCCCATCTCGTTTCAAAACCAACAGAAAGGGGCTGAGAAACTTGTA
This sequence comes from Pedobacter sp. UYP1, assembly GCF_040547305.1. Classification (NCBI taxonomy): domain Bacteria; kingdom Pseudomonadati; phylum Bacteroidota; class Sphingobacteriia; order Sphingobacteriales; family Sphingobacteriaceae; genus Pedobacter; species Pedobacter sp. UYP1. The sequence goes on from NZ_JBEPPL010000006.1 coordinate 56,850, forward strand.
ATAAAAGATTTTTGGTATTGTTCCGGTAGGCATCTATAGTCAGGTTGACTCTTTTAAACAAACCAATATCAATACCTGCATTGATCTGGTGTTTACTTTCCCAGGTTAACAGCGGGTTTGCCAGCTGAAAAGGCACAGCCCCGATTAAGCCGTTGTATTGGGTGGTTAAAGAATAAAGGCCAAGGTATCTGGAAGAACCAATATCCTGTGTACCAGTAACACCATAACTAAATCTTAATTTCAAATTATCGATTGCACTATGACCTTTCATAAAATCTTCATTACTGATCAGCCAGCTTCCTGATAAGGCAGGAAAAGATGCATACCGGTTAGCTTTGGGAAAAGCTGAAGAACCGTCTACCCGAAAGGAAGCGGTTAAAAAATAGCGGCTTTTATAATTATAATTGACTTGAGAAATTATAGATTGAAGATATTTCTTATCATTTAATCCGGTTACAAGCTGGCCGTTTGAAACGACATTCAATACTTTCAATCCTGCAGGCAACCCTTTCCCCGAACCACCCGAAAGCTCAGTCTGTGATCCTTCTAAAGCTACGCCGGCAAAACCACTGATGGTATGGTCTGATAGTCTGAAGTTAAATTTCAAGAGATTATTTGAAATCCCGCCATAATTAAAGGTGTTCAATTCACTCAGAAATCCTTGTCCATGGTAAGTACCAGCGGTTAGTGGGGAATAGTAATTTGCCACTTTATTAAACGCTGCGGAACCCCGGTTTGTACTAGAAAATGTCAGCCAATCGTTGATATGATAATTTACAGCAAAATCGTAATTCACATCGAAGCCTTTGGTAGGATGATCGGAGTTTTCAACAGAATGAATAGGATTTACTTTATCTCTTGACCACCATTTAAAAGTAGAATTTCCGTCTACATATATTGGTGATCCATTTTCATCATATGGATTATCCCAGGGTAAATTCAGGAAGGCGTAATAAACATCATTGTAATCATAACTGTGCCCGTTTTGTGCACTAATGTTTATATTATTGGTGATACTGAGGTTTTTTGAAAAATTATAAGTTGAATTTGCTCTTAGATTTATCCTTTGAAAATCTGTATTCAGAAAAGTACCCTTTTCTTTATAATAGGAAGCACCTATGTAATAACTGTTTTTCTCCGTTCTGCCACTGGCAGAAAGATAAACGCTATTTATAGGAGCTGGTTTAAAGGATTCATTCGACCAGTCATAATCCTGGTTCCTTAAACTCAGTGGCCGCTCCTGATAGAATCTGGTCAAGTCTATTTTGTAAGAATTGTCTGGAGCTCCAACAATATAATCGCGGTAAAACTCCATTTGATGATCATAAAGTTCATTACTGTTCATCAAATTCATTTTCCCAAAGTCTGGTGTCTTAAATCCGGAAGAAACTTTAACCTCAAAATTGATTTTATCAGTCTTAGCACTCTTTGTAGTAACGATAATCACACCTGCATTTGCTTGTGAACCATATAAAGCAGTAGCACCTGCATCTTTAAGGACAGTGATACTTTCTACATCGTTGGGATCATAATTCCCACCAATAATACCATCGACTACCACCAGAGGGCTTTGGCTTGCATTCACAGAAGAAACACCCCGGAGCCTGATTTCAGGAGCAGATCCTGGTGCGCCCGAGCTATTGATCACTTGTAAGCCAGCAACTTTCCCCTGTAACATTGCCCCAATATTATTGGAAGTTACATCCTTTAATTTTTCTGAAGAAACGACTGATACAGCACTGGTAAGTTCACTTTGCTTCTTGGAATCATAGCCCACTACAATTACATTGTTCAGCTGACTCACATCTTCATCCAGGATAATATGGAGAAGCTGCCCTGGAACTATCTTTACTTCTTTACTCAGATATCCAATAAAAGAGACGGTCAATACTGCATATTCATTGACTCCTTTTAACAGGAAGCCTCCTTCTGTGTCTGTACTAACTACTCTTTTTTGTCCCTTTATGCTGACCGATGCGCCAGGTAAAGGACGCCCATCTTTATCGATGACCTTTCCTTTTACATCAACATCTTTAATTATAATTTCTGGTAATACGGGGACAACGGATTTCGCCTTAATCAATATTGTTTTCCGGTCAATTTTATAGGTTAAATTTTGGCCTTTCAATAAGATCTCCATCACCTGATCAAGTTCTGAATTCTTAAAATCTACATTAATTTTCAACTGACCATTTACATTTTGATCAGAATACAAAACTCTGAACCCTGCTTGTTTTTTGATTTCCAAAAAAACCTGCTGAAGCGTAGTATTCTGTTTTGTATAACTGATCCGTTGTGCAAAACCAGCCGCACTAACTTGCAATAAGCAAGTTGTAATGATGGCGACAATCAGGTTAATTCTCATTAGTAATTTTCTTTTATTCTTTGTTAAGGCTTGCTGAATAACAAATTTCAGGATAAATAAAAGTTTAGGATATAGCCATATGCGTAGCATACCTAGGTTAAAAGCATTTAATTTCATACTTTCGTAAGCTTGGGTTAATACATGAACGGATCTCAATTTTGTTTTTTGGGTTAACTCAGATCTTTGCCATGGAAGTGCTGATACACTTTCATGGCTTTCTCTTAAAAACCGGCTTATTAACTTGCTTTTCCCTTGATTCTTTTCATTTTGTTTTGGTTTAGTTGGTTGGTTGGTTTGCTGGTTGGTTGGTTACCGGATTGGTCAGATCCTCTTTTAGTCTATTTATTTAGTGATTATATTGATTAATCTTCCTTCAATAGAGAAGCGCACATTACTGGTTTCTTCCAGCATTTTTAAAACACCTGATATATTTTCAGATCGGGAAACGGAGCCCGTAAACGTGGGTACGCTTACCGGGGTATGAACATACTTGATCTCGACGTCATACCATCGTGAAACTTTTTTCAGAATGCTGGTTAAGGATTCATTCGTAAATACAAATTCTCCGTTTTTCCAGTCAATGGCATCGTTAACATTTACCTGTTTCACACTGAATTTTTCGCCCGTGAGCGAAGATTGTTCACCTGGTTTTAAAATAACTTGTTCATTTAACTTTACAGAGCCTTCCAACAGCGTGGTTTTAATCAGCTGTTCATCAGGATAAGCATTCACATCAAAGTGAGTTCCTAAGACCTGAACTTGTTGTCTTCCGCTTTTCACAATAAAAGGATGTATTTTATCTTTGGCAACTTCAAAATAGGCCTCTCCGCTTAATTCAACTCTACGCTCTTTTAAAGCAGCAAAAGAGACCGGATATTTCAAGGAAGAGGCTGAGTTAAGCCAGATTTTGGTTCCATCAGGTAAATTCAGCTGATACTGCCCTCCACGAGGTGTTTCAATCCTATTGTAACCTGCAATTCCCTTTTCCCCCTGATCGGCAACGGTGTAAACCAATTGCCCGTCTGCAGTTTTAGTAATCTTTATTCCTGCTTCTTCTGCAAGTTTCCCGTTAGCCGAATTTGTCAATACAAGTTTCTTCCCATTGGCCAATGTCAGATAGGCTTTGTTACTCCCTGCAGGGATGTCATTTGTATAAGCTCCAGACTGGATTGGTTTAGATAAGGGCTGCTGCTGATTAAAATACAGACCAACACCAACGATCAAAGCTAAAGATGCCGCTGCGGCCATATAAACCACTGATTTCCGATATTTATGATTCCAGGATTGTTTTTTATTTCGCTCCAGTGATAACCACATCTGGTCACTTACCTCATGAAGTTCTTTTTCCGAAAGACCGGCTTCATCATTCTGGTGAAGTTGATGCAACCAAAGTTTGGCAATAGCTTCTTCCTCCGGATTATAATTGCCCGAACTTATCTTATCCAATACCTCTTTTACATCTTTATTCATTTGAATTCTTTCCTGTTATTGCCCAACAAGATTAAAGACGATTTAGCAAGATGAATTAGGTACAGCTAGTGAAAATAAAAATGCAACAAACTGATATACAGATCAATAATTTAAATCTATATTTTTAAGATCCACAAAAGATAAGCTACCAAACCTAGCTTTATCCGGAGATGTTTCATTGCTCTCTTAAGTTGTGTGGATACAGTATGCTCGGAGACGCCTAGGTGCAAGGCAATTTCTTTGGTACTTAAATAGTTCTTTCTTTTTAAAATATAGATCTCTCTCATTTTAGGCGGCATTGCGGCAATTTCCTGTTCTATTAAACTGGAAATATCCTTTTCCCGGATCAGGTAATCCGTTTCTACAGAATCGAGTTCAATATAATGCGCTCCGCTTTCGGCATATCTTTTAATAATCCCTTTATGTTTGAAAATATCAAATATTTTATGAAGTACCGCTTTATAAAGGTATGCAGATAAACATACCTTTAAATGAATCTTGTTGCGGTTGTTTAATAACCAGGTAAAAACGTCCTGAACAACATCTTTAGCCTCTTCTTTGTTTCTCAGCTTTTTATAAGCATACAAGTACAAAAGTTTATCGTACCGGAGATAAATTTCCCTAAACGCAGCATCATTGTCCTCGTTTAACAAAAGAATCAATTCACTGTCAGTAAGGGCATTATATTTGGCCATAAAGCATACAAGTTATTCATTTTATTAAGAAAAGGAAGTCGTAAAATTATATTTCTGATCCTTTTTCAAAGAAAACGATTTTTATGCTTTACCTGCTATATCCTGAAAATTAAGTTTAAAGGTGCTCCTCTAATTCCTATTACCGCTTTTAGCTTGTCTGATTGCCTGATTATCTTTGAGATTAAGACGATATACAAAGGTCAGCCGATAGCGTGCCGCATTTGGAATACTGGTCTGTGCCATTACATAATCATTTCCAGTTGTGGTGGTCTGATACCGATGAAGATTGAATGCATTTGTTATATCAAGTAATAAGGTTGCCTTATCTTTCAGCAAGTTCTTACTTGCGCCAAGGTCAATTGAAATTATGAGTTTCACACCATCGGGTTTGCTTAAAACGGTAAGCATTGAATTCAGTATTCAGTTGCAACCATTGCAGTGGATTATATAAAGCAGACAATTCTGCTCCCTGTCGTGTTTCCCCATCAATATTTACAGGCGTAGTGACAAAAATACCATCCTGATTCCTGAAAATATAATTTTGAATAGTTCCTTTATTATTTTGATAATATACTGAAGGGTTCAGTGTAAAAGTATTCCAGCGCTGCAAGAAGCCCAGTTCAAAAACATTCGCATAAGAAGGATTCAATTCCGGATTACCAACAAACCTGGCATTAAAAGATCAGGCAGAAAAAATAATTATACGTCCGGGAAGTAGTTATAGCCTCTTACTTAAGAATGGTGAAATACTACCTATTGGCAGATCAAGGTATAAGGAGCTAAAACGAAAGATGATTTAACGCTTTGAATTTTCAATAAACTTTTCATTATTATTGGCACATGAATATTGAATTAATAAAGGTGTCAGTCTCCAATATCATTAAATTACAAGCAATCTGCGTATCCGCTTATGCTGAAAACTTCGGCGACCACTGGAACGAAAATGGTCTCGAACTTTATCTTGAAAGTGAATTTAGCCAGGAAAAACTTACTGCAAATCTGAAAAACAAGTTTTTGGAATACTATTTCATTAATCTTAATGAGGAATGTATTGGGTTCATCCAGGCAAATTACCAGGCGAATCTTCCAGAGCAAATAAATAATGAGGCGGCCGAACTGAAGAAAATCTATATGCTGCCAAATTATAAGGGCGGTGGAATCGGGACTTCCGTAATCAAACAGTTCATAGAAATTGTCCGCTCAAAAGAGAAAAAGATTTTGTTCCTGTATGTGATAGATCAGAACTCTGCAGCAATCAGGTTTTACGAAAAAACAGGATTTAAATATCACAGTAAAACAGTTCTTGATGTTCCTTTCTTCAAAGAGGAACTTAGAGGCATGAACTGTATGTGTATGACTTTATAGCTGGGCAAATCCAAATTAACTCCATGGAAAAACCTCAACTTTAATTGTAATAGATGTGATCAAGCTGGCTAACATAGTTACTCTTATTCCGCAAAAAGTTATAAGATGAATTTCAGTGAAGGAGTACACTCATTTTAACAATAAAACCTCAGTATGGTACTTAGGTTTTATTGTTAATCAAAAAATGAAAATTATTTGTAATTGTAATCGACAATTACTCCATTAATAGCTAAACGTTTATTTTTAACCTGCATTTTACCCTGAGCAGGAACGCTGATCAAAACAACTGATCTTAGTGCTGGAATAGTAACATTAACTGCTTTAGATACATTGCGGGCCACATAGCGCTGAGCAACCAGATCGTAAACATCTGATTTCGCCCCGGCAACTTTGAAAGAAATGCTTTTAGATGTAGGGTAAGGATTATAAAATAAATGTGTCGGATAAGCATCTTGTTTAAAGAAGTCGGTAGCCAGTAAATCCAAACCTAAAATACCTTTCACTTCTGTCTCTTTGACGATGCTGCCAAAAATCCCGGCATGCCCGCTTCCATATACACTAAATTGCGAAACCTCCGGATTTTGACCAGGGACCCATTTGGGGCCGTCGCCCTGTGCTACCGGAGCTTTCAAAGTCTGGTATAAAGTGTCAAAAGTAGAAGCCTTTGCAAAGCCTTCATAGGCAATTACCCCTTTGGTCACATCGGCCAGATCAGGGATGGTTTGATGTTCCACTGGCATATACTGGGGATAGAAAAGTCGCGACGCATTCACGGCATTCAACATCCATTTTCCGATGGCGTCTGCATATTCAGGTTTATACCTCACCATAGGGACCAATGGCCATGCCGCATCAAAAGTATTCATTAAAAAGGCATACCCACCATGATCTACAGTGCTACCCACGGTTCCGGAAATATCAAAACCATTCCAGTTCCCAACCAGGAAACCCCAGCCCTCTCTACAAACTGCATTACCATCAAACGTCCAGTCCAGCATTTTAGCCACATCAAAATTTGTTCCTTGTTCTGCATTCATCCTGGCCGCTACATAAGCGCCAAAAGGCATCAGCAACTCATAAGTAGGATTGATCTTTTCACTTTCCAAAGCCTTCATGGCACTTATTGCACCTTTCAAATAACGTGGATCACCAAACTTTTTATAGGCTGAATACAAAACGTATGCATGTCCAGCGGCTACGTCCGGTTGGGCACAGATGTGTGTAGACATAGGTTTCATTTGTCCATAATCAAAATATGAATATTTGTAATTGCCGTTCAAAATGGAATCGGCCTTGTAAAATTTCTCTGCGATGCTTCTGGCCATAATTTCAAAACCAGGCTCTGATGGGTATTTGTCGTAAACTGCATAAAACAACACATTGGGATACACATCGTACCACCAATCGCGACCGTAACCACCACCCAACAGTGCAACTTCAGGCGCGGTATTATTCATCATGATGCCCCATCCAGTATCCTTGTTGAAATAATTCCGCAGCATACCTACATAGTTTAACTCTTGTTGTTTGCTTTTATCGAGTCCGACCAGGGTAGCGCCTAAAACAGCCCCCATATTGGCCAGCGCTTCATGAAACATGCCTTTATTATGATTTAATCCTTGTCTCACATCTCCAACAGCGGTATACATTCCTAAGGTTGGTTCTTTAAAGTTTTTGCCAGTACTGTCTATCCAGACCATTGGCCAATATTTCCCTTTAGCGTTGAAATCATATATGGTGCGATCAAATTTAAGTGCCATAGCTTTCCAATCTATAATTTGAAGCGGTTGAGGCAGATCGGCCATCGCGTCCACACGACTGATATTAACTTGCTTAACCTGAGCCTGTGAAAGCGTAAATAAAAATAAGGCAAGGAAGGTAGAAGAGGAAATCAGTTTAAATTTCATAAACAAAAATATTATATCTAAAAATAAAGGAAAATACTTTGGTTATGAAGCAATTGGATAATTAGAGTATTTACATTTTGGGAATATCATGGATCAAGTGATAAACTTGTGGAGCAGGCTGTTTTTTAAGCATAAATTTTGGCACGCTCAACAGAAAGTCTTTGCGATCACGGGTTGCGCTTACGCCTGTGGAAGTTGCGCTGAAAGCTTTCAATTTGCATCGGAATGACTCAGGGGAAACAAGTCCGGGCTGTTCGTAAATAAATTCAAAATAGCTGAATAATAAATCTGTATCGGCCGGGTACTGCCCGGGTACTGCCTGAGTACTCGTTAGGGTAAGAGCAGTGCTAAAGTAACGCGAGAGCATGGCAAGTCCAAGTCAAAACAACTAGTTGAAATGACTTAGAGTTGCTATGCTTAAAGCCTGTTTACAACCTGCTTTCACCCCGATCTCTATTCAGGCACAACTAGATCATAACCGGATGAAGATTAATGGAATTATAATTTTCCCTTTGACTAACACACGGACAACTGCGGACAATTGCAGACAGCTGCGGACAATTACGGACATTTTTTACGCATCAGGATAATCTTTAACGCTAATAGCCTACATTGGTGGAAAGGCATTTATTTATTTATTATGGGAAGTTTAACGGGTAAATTTTCAAAGGGAATCCTGGGCGATTTCATTTTTAAAGCAGCAGTTTGGAGTACAGGTTGTTTCAAAAGTTCTGTAAGGGGCACAATGAAACAATCAATGGAAACCGAAAGCCATCAGAGAACTTTCGTAAAAGTAGCAAGCCTGGAAAAATCAGGAAGTAATCAGCTGAGTAAAGAATCGTAACCAGCTGCTTTGAACTCAAAAAATATCAAACCCAAAACTTGAAATTTAATCCCTGATCCACAAGTTGATGACTTGATCCAATATCATGGACTGTAGAACCTGCCATAAACAAGAAAAGCCTTAGATTTCTCTAAGGCTTTCAGTGCACTTGTAGGGATTCGAACCCCAAACCTTCTCATCCGTAGTGAGATGCTCTATCCAATTGAGCTACAAATGCATTTCCCAATTCTGTATCGCTTTGGGATTGCAAAAGTAGTATTTCTATTTGAAATTCAAAACTTTTTTCAAATAAATATTCAAATAAATAAAGCGTCTTACCCTTATTAGCCCTCTACAACTTTCTTAATTGCATCGAAATCAGGAAGATCACCTGCCGATTCTAAAACTTCAGCATAAATAATTTTTCCTTCTTCATCGATCACAAAAGCCGCTCTTTTTGATACACCTTTCAAATTATAGACGAATTCTTCATAAATTGACTGGTAAGCAGCAGACGTTTCTTTGTTAAAATCTGATAATAAAGGGAACTGGTAGAACTGTTCTTCTTTAAATTTAGCTAATGTAAAAGGTGAATCCACAGAAATACCTAATACTTCAGCATTCATTCCCTGGTAAAAACCAAAACTATCTCTCATTGTACAAAGCTGAGTAGTGCATGTACCAGTAAAAGCCATTGGAAAAAACTGTAATACTAATTTCTTTCCTTTGAAATCAGCTAATGATGTTTCTTTTAAATCGGAGCTGAATAATTTAAAATCCGGAGCCTGATCGCCTATTTGTAATCCCATTTTAATATATGTTAGTTGTTTGTATAATTAGCTATTTGACTTCCTGTTCACTCAGCCTGTCTCTTTCTTTCAACTGTATGTCCAGTAAAGCCAGTCCCTGCTCAAAACTACGTGGTGCATAACCAAGCTCAAGAATAGCCTTATCTAATATAAAACCAGTCCTTACTGGCCTTGGTGCCGACTGATTAAGAGAGGCCGCACTAATCTCTGTAATCAATTCCTTATTTAAACTCCAGAAATCAGCAACTTTGAATACCAGTTCTGAAATACCCATCATATCCTTCCCAGAAATATTAAACACACCCTGTGCATCTTTCTCTATTACTAAAAGGCAGGCATCTGCCAGGTCTTCTGCAAGAGTCGGCATTCTCCACTGATCATTTACTACGTTAATAGGAGTTCCTTTTTCCAGCGCGCCCTTAGCCCATAATACAATATTACTTCTGCTCTCATCACTGATAATACCATAGACAATAATAGTGCGCAGAATAGCCCATTTGCACAAAGCATTTTTTATCAGTTGCTCCGCTTCTAATTTTGTCTTTCCGTAATAACTTAAAGGGTTCGGGGCATCCGACTCAAGATACGGGCCATTTAGCCCATCAAAGATAAAGTCCGTAGACAAATGAACCAACTGTATAGCGTATTCTTCACAAATCGTGATTAATGTTTTTACCGCTTCCACATTAAGTGCATAAGCCAGCTCTTTTTCCGTCTCACATTTATCAACATTTGTTAGTGCTGCAGTGTGAATGACTGCATCGGGCTTATAACGCCCCAAAACTTCTCTGACATTCGCAGGATCAAGTATATCCATTTCTGCATAGGCATAGCCCAGAGCAGTCTTAAAACGATTTTTACCTTTCGAAGTTGCCACCAGGTTAAACTGCTTCCCCGACAATATTGCGGAGGTAATTTTCTGTCCGAGAAGCCCGTTACTGCCCGTAACTAATACTGTTTTCATGCCTACTAAATTATTGATAAAAAAACTGTGGAAAAACTTTTTATTTATATACAAAAATTATATCGAAAATCCTTAGCTTTGCAAACCGAATTGAAGCCTTTAAAACGGCCTTTAACAATTTGATATTTATAATTTTACCAAAAACAATATATGCCTAACATTGGAAAAATAGCGCAGATTATAGGACCGGTAGTAGACGTGAGTTTTGCTGACGATGCTCATTTACCTCAAATCTTCTCTGCATTAGAGATTGAAAAAGAAAACGGACAGAAGATCGTTTTAGAAGTTCAACAACATCTTGGTGAAGACCGTGTCCGTGCAATTGCAATGGACTCGACTGATGGTTTAGTACGTGGAATGGCCGCAGTAGATACTGGCTCTCCTATCAAAATGCCTATTGGTGATCAAATCAAGGGTCGTTTATTCAATGTTGTAGGTGAAGCTATTGATGGAATTAACGCAGTTGATAAAACTGGTGGTAAATCTATTCACAACGCCCCTCCACGTTTCGACGAACTGTCAACAGAATCAGAAGTACTTTATACAGGTATCAAAGTAATCGATTTATTAGAGCCTTATGTTAAGGGTGGTAAAATCGGATTATTTGGTGGTGCAGGTGTAGGTAAAACTGTATTAATCATGGAATTGGTAAATAACATAGCGAAAGCATATGCTGGTTTATCAGTATTCGCAGGTGTTGGTGAGCGTACACGTGAAGGAAATGACCTTTTACGTGAGTTCATTGAATCTGGTGTAATTAACTATGGTGATGAGTTCCTTCATTCAATGGAAAAAGGTGGATGGGACTTAAGCAAAGTTGATACAGAGAAATTAAAAGAGTCAAAAGCAACATTGGTGTTCGGTCAAATGAACGAGCCTCCCGGAGCTCGTGCACGTGTAGCTTTATCAGGATTAACTGTAGCTGAATACTTCCGTGATGGTGATGGCGAAGGCGCTGGAAAAGATATCCTTTTCTTCGTTGATAACATCTTCCGTTTCACTCAGGCTGGTTCTGAAGTATCGGCACTATTAGGTCGTATGCCTTCTGCAGTAGGTTACCAACCAACCCTGGCAACAGAGATGGGATTAATGCAAGAACGTATTACTTCAACTAAACGTGGATCAATTACTTCCGTACAAGCAGTTTATGTACCTGCGGATGATTTAACTGACCCGGCTCCGGCTACAACGTTTGCCCACTTAGATGCAACAACAGTATTATCACGTAAAATTTCTGAGCTAGGTATTTACCCTGCTGTAGATCCACTGGATTCTACATCACGTATCCTTTCTCCAGCTATTTTAGGAGATGAGCACTATAACACTGCACAACGTGTGAAAGAAATTTTACAACGTTACAAAGAGTTACAGGATATCATCGCGATCTTAGGTATGGACGAGTTATCTGAAGAAGATAAATTAATCGTTCACCGTGCACGTCGTGTTCAACGTTTCTTGTCACAACCTTTCCACGTAGCTGAGCAATTTACAGGCTTAAAAGGTGTATTGGTTGACATTAAAGAAACCATCAAAGCATTTAACATGATTATGGATGGTGAAGTTGATGAATACCCTGAAGCTGCATTTAACTTAGTAGGTGGCATCGATGATGCAATTGAAAAAGGAAAGAAACTATTAGCTGAAGCAAACGCTTAATTAAAGCGTATACACTCAACATATGACATTAGAAATATTAACACCAGATAAAAAAGTCTTCGAAGGCGAAGTTACAGCAGTTACTGTACCAGGAACGATGGGATCTTTTCAAATTTTGAGAGACCATGCTCCTATTATTTCAACTTTAGAAGATGGACCAGTAATTATTAAAAGCAAAACTGATGAACAAACCTTTATTATTAAAGGTGGAGTTGTAGAGGTTTTAAAGAACAAGATTATTGTTTTAGCTGAGGGTGTAGCTTAATATTTAATCATAAATTATCAAAAGAGAGTGCTCCAAAAGGGCACTCTCTTTTTTTATGCGCTATTCATACTTTAATGCGTCCACAGGGTTTGCCTTCGCTACCTTGAAAGTTTGCAGACTAACAGACAGTACCGCAATCAATACTGATAATATCAATGCCGTTAAAAAAGGCCAGTAACTAATTTCTATCTTATAATCATACTTTTGCAGCCATTTAACCGCCAGGATATAAGCCACAGGAATCGAAATTAAGTTGGAGATAATCACCAGTTTAATAAAATCCTTGTTCAAAAGAATCAGTATATTTTTCATATCCGCCCCTAACACTTTACGAATACTAATTTCTTTACTTCGCTGCTCTGCCATATATAACGCTAAGCCAAGTAAACCAAGGCAGGAGATAAAAATAGCGAAACCACCAAACACATTAGACAGCGTACTTAAAATCTTCTCATCATGGAGCTTTTCTGCCATTTGCTGATTAACAAAAGTCATCTCAAAAGGATAATCGGGATTAAGTTTCTGACTTAATACCTTTATCTTCTCTATAGACTGGGTTATATTGGCTGCTGGGTTAAGACGCAATACGAGCATATCAGCATTATCTTTTTCCGTATAAAAATATAATACAGGTTCCACCTTTGTTCCTAAAGACGAATAGATGTAATCCTTCATCACACCAATAACTGTAAAAGTCTGGCCCCAATCACCATTGCTGATTTGAGCACCAATAGGATTTTTAAGATTCATTGTTTTCACCGCAGTCTCATTCAGCACAACAGCCAATGAATCACTGCCAAAAGCACGGTTAAAATCACGTCCCAAAAGTATTTTAGAACCAATAGTTCGTGTAAAATCATAACCAGAAAAATGGAGTTGCATCTTTATTTGTTCATTCTTCTGTTGGCCTGGCCATCCTATTTTCTCTGTACTCACCGAATTGTTTGTCACTCCGTTGGCTGTTTCTGTCGCCCCGGCTATTGCACCAGATTTAATCAATTCCGCTTTAAAAAGATCCAGCTTTTGGTGAGTTCTCAAAGTTCCTGACCTCCACAACTGGACCAGGTTATCTTTATTAAACCCCAGAGGCTTGGTGTTCATATACTGCATCTGATTATGTACAACTATTGCGCATACAATCATACATATAGAAAAACCAAACTGAAGAACCACCAATACTTTACGTACAGGCAAGGAAGTCTTGCCTGCTCCCCTGAATCCTTTCAATACTTTAACAGGAATAAATGACGACAAATAAAATGAGGGATAGCTTCCTGCAAGCAAGCCTGTGATTATAATCAGCAGAATTAGTACCAGCCATATACCATAAGAATTATAAGCAACAGCTATATGAATACCTAAAAGATTATTAAAATAAGGCAATGAAATTTCCAGCAGAACAAATGCGAGCACCATTGCCAAAAAAGACAACAATAGAGATTCTATGAGGAACTGCCATGCTATTGCCTTTCTGGATGATCCCAGCGTTTTACGAACACCGACCTCTCTGGCTCTTTTCTCAGAACGCGCAGTAGAAAGATTCATATAATTTATACAGCCGATAAATAACACGCAGCCGGCCAGCATTAAATATAACCTCACCTGGTCAATATTACCGCCAATCAGCTTTCCATTTTCAAAAGAGTTGTATAAATGATTTTTCTTAAATGGGAAAAGAAAAAACTCAATGTATTTATCGCCATTCTGTTTCTGCATGAATATCTTTCTCATTTGTGCATCTGCAGCTGTAAACGAACTTTTATCTTTCAATTGAATGAGTGTATTCAATGCCCCATCACTCCAATCCATGCGTGTAAAGTAAGGCCGCTCCTTTTCCAGTAAAGACCAGGTCATCAACATATCAAACTGATGACTTTGATTCGCTGATAATTTCTTAATAACCGCAGTCACCACTAGCGGAACACGGTTATCAAATTTTATGGTCTTACCTACAGGGTCCGCACCTCCAAAAAACACCCTGGCCGTTTCTTCCGTAAGCAATATGGATGAAGGCGCTGATAAAGCTGTTGCAGGATTCCCTTTGATAAATTCGTAATCGAACATCTGGAGAAAAGAAGGGTCAGTATAAATGATTTTTTTATTATAACTGTTCTCCTTATAGCTGAAAAGTCCCCCACTCTCTGCTAAACGACAAGTATATTCAATTCCAGGTATGATTTGCATAGCAGTAGCCGCAAGCTGACTGGGCGTACAATAGGCACGATTCGTAGTAACCTTGTCACTCATCCGGTCATTTTCATACACAGAATATATCCGGTCAATATTCTTAAACTGCTTATCGAAACTCCATTCGTAATTCACATATAATAACAATAGCAAACAACTGGCGAGCCCGATTGCCAGTCCGCCGATATTGATCAGCGAAAAGACTTTGTTATTCCATAGGTTCCGCCAGGCGATTTTTAGGGTAAGTTTGTACATGTCAGTTTACTATGGTTAAGATATCAGTTAAAATCGGAAGATGCTAACTTTATGCCAGACTCAAAACACAGATTAAACCACTTAACAATCAGCATTTTAATTAAAAATAAAAGAGTTACTGTACATAATCGAACATAATTGTTCGATTATGTACAGTAACTCTTTTTCAGGTATGTATTTAACTGGGTCCTTCATTTTAGCCGACAGCATTATTCAAGGTCTTCCAAATTACCTTTGATCTATAATCCTGTTTCAGACATAATTTTCGCTAAGGTTCTTGACCCAATTTTTTCAAATTTTTTAAGACTTCCAACCATTTTAAGCAGAATTTCTCCAAAATTATAATGCAAGCATAAAACCTATACCGAATACCGATATCATATTTGGTATAGTAGACACCAGTTTTAGAAAGGTTAATCCTATTTCATGCAAAATTTTATATTGAATTAACACCTATTTTATACATTATATTTTTTTTCATTTATTTTCATTCTGCTATTGACAGTTTGTAAAGCAAAAACTAAATTGTATTTATATAAAGCAAACATAAAATACAAGAAAATGCAAGGTTTATTCAAAGCGCAAATTAATGTCATTATTAACCTGATTATTCTGCTGATTCTTCAGGAGAGTAAGGCGCTGTAAATGAATATTTAACCTAGAAAAATATCCGAAAGCGCCTCCCAACAGAGGCGCTTTTTTAGTAAGAGCAAAACCAAACCACCGAAACCAAGAAAAAATGCAATACTACGATTCAGCCACAGTACTTTACCTAAACGGGAAGTTTATCAAAGCCCCGGAAGCCAAGACAAGCTTGTATAGCCAATCTTTACATTACGGCTATGCAGTGTTTGAAGGTATCCGTGCGTACAACACACATAACGGAACCAGAATATTTAAAGCTAAAGAACACTATGAGCGTTTGAAGCGTTCTGCTGAACTGATGCACATTCCATTTCCATACGATATTAACGACCTGATTAAACAGACCTATAAATTACTGGAAAAGAATAAATTAAAAGACGCTTATATCCGTCCTTTAGTGTATTGCGCACCTAATATGACCTTATCACCGGCAACAGAAGTTTCGATTATGATCTGTGCCTGGGAATGGGGAGCATATCTTGGAACACAATTACAGAAAGTTTGCATTTCCAGCTACCAAAGACCAAATCCTAAATCTACACATGTAGAAGCTAAAGCCAGCGGACACTATATCAATTCAATATTGGCGACTACCGAAGCAAAAAGCAAAGGTTTTGACGAAGCTATTTTACTGGATATGAATAACAATATCGCTGAGGCACCGGGAGCTAATATTTTCATTGAGAAAAACGGTAAATTATATACACCGCCACTGGGAAATATACTTGCTGGAATTACCAGGGCAACGGTTCTCAGATTATGCAAAACACTAGATATAGAATGTATTGAAAAACACTTATCGGTGGATGATTTGAAAAATGCAGACAGTGCTTTCTTCTGCGGAACAGCGGCAGAAGTTATTGGTATAGCCTCTGTAGATGAAGCAGTTTTCCCTGCAATCTGGACAGAAACCTTAGGTGCAACTATACAACGCACCTATAAAGCATTAGTATTAGAGAAACAAAACTACGAAGTAATCATATAAAACCTATAAAAAGAGAAGATGTCACAAGAAGCACCAGAACTGAACCGATACAGCAAAGTTTTTACACAAGATCCTACCCAACCAGGCGCACAAGCGATGTTATATGGTATTGGTTTAACCACAGAAGATATGCAAAAAGCACAGGTGGGTATTGCCAGCATGGGGTATGATGGAAACACCTGCAATATGCACTTAAATGATTTGGCTAAAATCGTTAAAGACGGCGTGTGGAAAAATGATATGGTCGGTTTAACCTTCGGTACAATTGGTGTGAGCGACGGGATGTCAAATGGTACAGACGGCATGCGCTACTCACTGGTTTCCAGAGATGTAATTGCAGACTCCATTGAAACAATCTGTGGAGGACAATACTACGACGGTCTGATCACTATTCCTGGTTGTGATAAAAACATGCCAGGCTCAATCATGGCCATGGGACGCTTAAACAGACCTTCGATTATGGTTTACGGAGGAAGTATCCATTCAGGAAAATACAAAGGAAAATCTTTAAATATAGTCTCCGCTTTTGAAGCACTAGGAGAAAAATTAGCGGGTAACTTATCAGAAGAAGATTACCAGGGCATTATCCGCCATACCTGCCCCGGCGCGGGAGCTTGCGGCGGTATGTATACTGCAAATACCATGGCCTCAGCAATTGAAGCCTTAGGTATGAGTTTGCCATACAGCTCCTCTTATCCAGCATTAAGTGACGAGAAGAAAGACGAATGTTTCCGTGCAGGAAAAGCAATCAGAGTCCTGTTAGAGCGCAACATTCTTCCTTCAGATATTATGACTGACAAAGCATTTCACAATGCAATTGTAACGGTAATGGTGTTAGGCGGGTCGACAAACGCAGTACTGCATTTAATCGCTATGGCTAAATCTGTAGGCTTAAGTTTGAAATTAGAAGATTTCCAGAACATCAGTGACAACACACCTGTTTTGGCCGATTTAAAACCAAGCGGTCAATATTTAATGGAAGATGTTCACGAAATAGGTGGCATACCAGCCGTGTTAAAATACCTGTTGAAAGTTGGATTGATCCACGGAGATTGCATTACTGTTACTGGTAAAACCATAGCAGAAAACGTAGTCGATGCAGTTGATCTTAATTTCGATGAACAGAAAATCATTTTCCCGGTAACCAGCCCGTTAAAAGCTACTGGTCACTTACAAATGCTTTATGGTAACCTGGCCGAAAAAGGTGCAGTAGCTAAAATCAGCGGTAAAGAAGGAGAAAAATTTGAGGGTCCCGCCCGTGTATTTGAGGGTGAACAAAAATTGATTGCAGGAATTCAAAGTGGAAAAGTACAACGCGGTGATGTAGTTGTAATTACCAATGTTGGTCCAAAAGGAGCACCAGGAATGCCGGAAATGCTTAAACCAACTTCTGCAATTATTGGTGCAGGTTTAGGTAAATCAGTGGCATTGATTACTGACGGACGCTTTTCGGGAGGTACCCATGGTTTTGTAGTCGGTCATATTACACCAGAAGCCTGGGATGGAGGAAACATCGGGTTAGTTAGAGATAACGATATTATCACGATAGATGCAGTAAACAATACATTGCAATTAAACATATCTGACGAGGAACTTGCACAAAGAAGATCCGAATGGAAACAGTTACCACCACCCGTCAAAAGCGGCGTCCTTTATAAATACCTGAAACAAGTAAGTAATGCGAGCGAAGGCTGTGTTACTGATGCTTACACTGATTAATTAACCTAAGCCCCAATTTAAACGCGAACAAAATGGACACTACACAAGAGGTAACGACCAAGCTGGCAGAACCTAAAAAGACCACGCAGGTAACAGGCTCGGTAGCCTTGCTGGAAGGATTAATTGCCGAAGGAACTGAAACTATTTTCGGCTATCCAGGCGGAGCGATTATGCCCATCTATGATGCTATTTATGACTATAAAGAAAAGTTAAACCACATATTAGTAAGACATGAGCAAGGCGCTACACACGCCGCTCAGGGTTTTGCCCGTACTTCGGGTAAAGTCGGCGTAGTCTTCGCCACCAGCGGCCCTGGAGCAACCAACCTGGTTACCGGACTGGCTGATGCACAAATAGACAGTACTCCTTTAGTTTGTATTACAGGACAAGTATTTGCGCACCTTTTAGGAACTGATGCCTTCCAGGAAACTGATGTAATCAATATTACTACACCAGTTACCAAATGGAACTACCAGGTAACAGATGCCAGTGAAATCCCTGCTGCACTGGCCAAAGCATTTTACATTGCCAGAAGCGGCAGACCAGGTCCGGTATTAATTGATATCACCAAAAATGCGCAGATGCAATTATTTGATTACGAAGGGTATGTTCCTTGTAATCATATCCGGAGCTACCGTCCAAAACCAATTGTCAGAAATGAATATATTGAGCAGGCAGCGGCTTTAATCAATAATGCAAAAAAACCATTTATCCTTTTTGGACAAGGCGTATCCTTAGGTAATGCAGAAGAAGAATTCAAAGCTTTTGTTGAAAAAAGTGGTATCCCTGCGGCCTGGACTATTTTAGGAGCTGGTGCAATTCCGACAGACCACCCACTGAATGTAGGAATGCTGGGCATGCATGGTAATTATGGCCCTAACGTACAAACCAATTCATGTGATGTCCTGATTGCTATCGGAATGCGTTTTGACGACCGGGTAACAGGTCGCCTGGATAAATATGCAAAACAGGCAAAAGTTGTCCATTTAGATATTGACCCCGCTGAAATTGATAAAAACGTAAAAGCAGACGTACCTGTTTGGGGAGACTGTAAAGAAACCCTGCCTTTATTAACAAAACTCGTTACTGAAAAAACACATGCAGGCTGGTTAGCAGAATTCAAGGCTTATGAAAAAATTGAAAAAGAAGAGCTGATCGAACCTGAATTGAATCCGCAAAGCGGAGAGCTGACCATGGGCGAAGTTATTCATCAATTGAATATCCTGACCAAAGGCGAAGCCGTCATTGTAAGTGATGTAGGCCAGCACCAGATGGTAGCTTGCAGATACGGGAAACTGAATGCAACCCGTCTTACGGTAACCAGTGGTGGACTAGGAACTATGGGCTTTGGTTTACCAGCGGCCATAGGTGCCAAATTCGGCGCGCCAAATCGTACAGTAGTTGCAGTAATTGGTGATGGAGGATTCCAAATGACCTTACAGGAGTTAGGCACAATTATGCAATTCGGTGTTGATGTCAAAATCCTGATCCTGAATAACCAGTTTCTGGGTATGGTTCGTCAATGGCAGCAATTATTTAATGAGAAACGTTACTCATTCGTAGACATTACCAGTCCTGATTTCGTCAAACTTGCTGAATCGTATTATATCGCCGGCAAGAAAGTTACTGAACGTACTGACCTGGTTGGTTCATTAGAACAAATGCTGCAGCATCCCGGATCATTCCTTTTAGAAGTGATGGTAAGTAAAGAACATAATGTATTCCCTATGGTTCCTCAGGGCTGTAGTGTAAGTGAAATCAGACTTAAATAATTAACGATTATGAGCAATTCTCAGGATATAGAGTTAGCCAATGCTAAACAAGAATTTACCATTACGGTATATACTGAAAATCAGATCGGTATACTTAACCGTATTGCGATTATATTTTCAAGACGGAAGATCAATATTGAAAGTTTGAATGTTTCACCTTCTGAAATTGAACACATCCACCGTTTCAATATTTTAATTACTGAAACCGAAGAAGTGGTTCGTAAACTGGCCAGACAAATTGAAAAACAGGTAGAGGTTCTCAAAGTATACTTTAATACAAATGAGGATATCATCTGGCAGGAATTAGCCCTGTACAAAGTACCTACGGATACTATTGTAGAGAAAGTAGTCGTTGAACGTTTACTTCGTGAAAATGGCGCCAGAGCTGTTGTGATCCGTAAAGATTACACTGTATTTGAAACTACAGGTCACCGTACAGAAACAGACAAACTGATCGAAGTATTACAACCTTACGGGCTGATTGAATTTGTCCGCAGTGCACGTGTTGCGATTATCAAAGACAGCGAAGGCTTCAATAGTAAACTAAGAGAATTTGAACGCCTTGATCCAGGTCAGGATGTGATTGAAAATGAATTCCTCGACAAAGAAAAGAACGTATTTACAATGTAATCCATTGTGGGATAAAAGTTAGCCAATAAACAATTAAAAGAACCTTAAAAATCAAAAAACAATAAACGATGTCAAATTATTTTAACACACTTCCTCTTAGAGAAAAATTAAACCAATTAGGTGTTTGTGATTTCATGGACAGTTCAGAATTCCTGGATGATGTAAACGCATTAAAAGGAAAAAAACTAGTTATTGTAGGCTGTGGTGCACAAGGACTAAACCAAGGTTTAAACTTAAGAGATAGTGGTTTAAATGTTTCTTATACTTTGCGTAAAGAAGCTATTGAAGGCAAAAGAGATTCATGGAAAAATGCAACAGAGAATAATTTCACTGTAGGTACTTACGAAGAATTAATTCCTGAAGCTGATGTTGTCATCAACCTGACTCCGGATAAACAACATACTGCAGTAGTTACTGCAATTATGCCATTAATGAAAAAAGGCGCTACTTTATTGTATTCACACGGTTTTAACATCGTAGAAGAAGGCATGCAGATCCGTAAAGATATTACGGTAATCATGGTAGCTCCTAAATGTCCGGGGAGTGAAGTAAGAGCAGAATATGTAAGAGGTTTTGGTGTACCAACTCTAATCGCTGTACACCCTGAAAATGATCCGGAAGGAAAAGGTCTGGTACAAGCAAAAGCTTACTGCGTTGGAACAGGCGGACACAGAGCTGGTGTATTAAAATCATCTTTCGTTGCCGAAGTGAAATCAGATTTAATGGGTGAGCAAACTATCCTTTGTGGTTTATTGCAAACAGGTTCTATCCTTTCTTTCGATAAAATGGTTGAAAAAGGAGTAGATGCAGGTTACGCTTCTAAACTTGTTCAATACGGTGTTGAAGTGATTACTGAAGCTTTAAAACAAGGTGGAATCACTGCCATGATGGACAGGTTAAGTAACGTAGCGAAGATCAAAGCTTTTGAAATCTCAGAAGAATTGAAAACAATTATGCGTCCATTGTTCCAAAAGCATCAGGATGATATCATGAGTGGTGAATTTAGCCGTACCATGATGGAAGACTGGGCAGCAGGAGATAAAAATTTATTAGCATGGCGTGCGGCTACTGGTGAAACAGCTTTTGAAAAAACACCAGCAGGCAATGTAAAAATCGGAGAACAAGAATACTTTGACAATGCTTTGTTAATGGTTGCCTTTATCAGAGCAGGTGTTGAATTAGCCTTTGAAACTATGGTAGAAGCGGGAATTAAACCTGAATCTGCTTACTATGAGTCTTTACATGAAACTCCACTGATTGCCAATACCATTGCGCGTAAAAAGTTATTTGAAATGAACAGAGTAATCTCTGATACTGCAGAATATGGTTGTTATTTATTTGATCATGCTTGTAAGCCTTTACTGGCAGATTTCATGAAACAAGTGGATACTGATCTGATAGGTAAAAACTTTAACGAAGGCAAAGATGGTTCAGTAGACAACAGAGCACTGATCGCAGTTAATGAAGTTATCCGCTCTCATCAGGTTGAAACTATCGGTGCAGAACTGAGAAAAGCAATGACCGCAATGAAATCAATTAAAACAGCATAAGAATAATATAAAACCTCTCAGGTTAATAACCTGGGAGGTTTACAAAACAAGCATAAGATGTCAAAAACATTAGTAGAAAAAATATGGGATGCACACGTTGTAAAAAGCGAAACAGGGTTTCCTGATATTCTATATATTGATACGCACTTAATCCATGAGGTAACCTCACCGCAAGCTTTCGATGGCTTACGCAAAAGAGGCTTGCCAGTTCTCCGTCCGCAACAAACGGTGGCTACTGCCGACCATAATGTACCCACTATCGATCAGCTGCTGCCGATCAAAGAAGAGCTATCCCGTTATCAGGTTGATATGCTGACTAAGAACTGTGCAGAATTCGGTATCGAACTTTATGGTCTGGGACACCCGTTTCAAGGAATCGTTCACGTAATCGGACCTGAACTGGGAATTACGCTACCAGGAAAAACGATGGTTTGCGGCGATAGTCACACTTCTACACACGGCGCTTTTGGTGCAATTGCATTCGGTATTGGTACCTCACAAGTAGAACAGGTTTTTGCGACACAATGTTTATTGCAGCAAAAACCGAAGACCATGAAAATTGAGGTTAACGGTACTTTAGGAAAAGGCGTGTCTGCTAAAGACATTATTTTATACATTATTTCTAAAATATCAGCCGCAGGCGGTACTGGTTATTTTATAGAATATGCAGGTTCGGCAATTGAGGCTTTAAGTATGGAAGCCCGGATGACGATTTGTAATATGAGCATAGAAATGGGTGCCAGAGGTGGATTAATTGCACCTGACCAAATCACTTTCGATTATATCAAAGGCAGAGAATTTGCCCCTGCAGGTGCAGAATGGGATAAAGCCCTCGCCTACTGGAAAACTTTGTACAGTGATGCAGACGCCAAATTTGATAGTGTATTAACCTTCAAAGCTGAAGATATTGCTCCAATGATTACTTACGGGACAAATCCGGGTATGGGTATGGGCATTCAGGAAAATATTCCATCTACAAGCTCACAACCAGATAAAGAACAATTGTCTTATCAAAAAGCACTTGATTATATGGGATTCGATGATGACTCTTCATTAATCGGAAAACCTGTTGACTATGTATTTATTGGAAGCTGCACCAATTCCCGCATCGAAGATCTGCGTGAAGTCGCAGAATTTGTAAAAGGAAAACAAAAAGCAGAAAATGTAACGGTATGGATTGTTCCAGGTTCAAAACAGGTGGAACAACAAGCCAAGAATGAAGGCCTTGACCAGATATTTGAACAAGCGGGCTTTCAACTTCGCGAACCAGGCTGTAGTGCATGTTTGGGAATGAATGAAGATAAAATACCTGCTGGAAAATACTGTGTTTCTACTTCAAATAGAAACTTTGAAGGTCGCCAGGGCCCAGATGCAAGAACTTTACTGGTAAGTCCGCTAACAGCGGCAGCAGCGGCAGTTACAGGAAAAATTACAGATGTAAGAGAAATGTTGACCAGAGCCTAGAAAAAAACGTGATGAAACCATCATGTGCAGCAGAATAAAACCGAAGCGAACAAAATCAGCTAGCACACGATAGCTTCATGACCATTAAACCACGCAGTGCTCTTGAGTACCAGTAAAAACATTAGCACAGCGAAAAAAAACAGTAATATACTGATGAGAAAATTTGAGAAACTAACATCGGCAATTGTGCCATTAAATATAGAAAACATTGATACTGACCAGATCATTCCGGCCAGGTTCCTGAAAGCGACGACCCGTGAGGGTTTCGGTGAGAACCTGTTCCGCGACTGGCGCTACAATGGGGACAATACTTTAAAACCTGATTTTGTACTGAATGACCCCACGTATAGTGGCCAGATTTTAGTCGCAGGAAAGAACTTTGGTTGTGGCAGTAGTCGTGAACACGCAGCATGGGCTATCCAGGATGCAGGTTTTGACGTAGTGATCAGCAGTTTCTTTGCTGATATCTTCAAAGGAAATGCTTTAAACAATGGTTTGTTACCTATTCAGGTCAGTGAAGATTTCTTAGCGGCAATTTATACTGCAGTTGGTAAAAACCACAAAGCACAACTGGATGTCGATCTGGAAAAACAGACTGTAACTATCGTAGATAGCGCAGAGCAAGCCAGTTTTGAAATCAATGCCTATAAAAAATCATGTCTGATCAACGGCTATGATGATATCGACTTTATCTTAAACCAAAAACATTTGATCGCAGCATTCGAGCAAGCAAAATAATGACGCAACCCATCGTAAATATCACAAACCTGAACTTGAAGTACCAGCATAAACCGGTACTTCGGGAACTGAGCTGGACAATAAACAGCCATGAAAACTGGTTGTTACGTGGGATTAGCGGAAGCGGAAAAACTTCACTGGCGAAAGCAATTGCTGGTCTGATTAAATTTCAAGGTGATATTGAAATTAACTTTGACCCAAAAAGCAACCTGGCCCCTATGGTTCATTATGTAGCGAACTGGTATCAATTTAAAGACCTGGAAGGCCAATCTAACTTCTATTATCAGCAGCGCTACAATAAACAGGCGACCGAAACTACGGCTACGGTTAAGTTCGAATTGGAAAATTATGGTAAAAAACATCAGCTTCAGTTCGGCGAAGCAGAAAAGCTTTTGGCTGCCTTGGGATTTTCAGATTTAATAGATTCTACCTTGATCCAATTGTCAAGTGGTGAACATAAAAAATTGCAATTGGTTAGCGCTTTATGGCTTAAACCACAGCTATTAATCATCGACCAGCCCTATAACGGGTTAGATAAACTTTCCCGCCGTAATTTAAACCTGCTGTTTGAAGAGCTTACCGAAGCTGGTACAACTTTGATTTTAATCAGTAATGATAAAGAATTACCTCCATGCGTCCATCGCTTTGCTACAATGAGCGAAGGTCAGTTACTTGAAATCTCGGCCGATGAACATACACTGGAATTTGACGAACAAGAAAGCAAAGTAATTCCTGATTTTTTAAAAGAAGCTCCGGTTTCCTCTGCAGACAGCGTGATCAAAATGATCGATGTCTATATCAGCTATGGTGAAAAGCAAGTTTTAAAAAATATCAACTGGGAAGTTAAAGCAGGAGAAAAATGGTTGCTGCAAGGCCCTAACGGATCTGGCAAATCAACGCTATTAAGTTTAATCACGGGTGATCATCCTCAGGCTTATGCGAATAATCTTTATCTGTTCGGTCATAAAAGAGGCAGTGGTGAAAGTATCTGGGATATTAAAAAACGTATCGGTTTGATCTCACCAGAATTACACTGGTACTTTGATCCTCTGGCAACTGTCAAACAAAGTATCATTTCCGGATTCTTTGATAGTTCAGGCTTATTCCGTGAACCGGATTATACTAAAAAAACACAGGCAGCGGAATTAATTGATTATTTCGGACTTACTGAATATCAGGATACCCTGCTCAACCAACTCCCTTTAGGGAAACAAAGACTGGCTTTTTTAGCCCGTACCATTATCAAAAACCCCGAACTGCTCATCCTGGATGAACCTTGTCAGGGCTTAGATCAGCAGCAAACACAATATTTTAACAGGCTCGTAGATGAATTGTGTAAAAATGGAACCACCTTAATTTATGTTGGCCACTTTGAAACTCAGCTGCCAGCTTGTATTGAGAAAAGAATTTTATTGGAAAACGGCGAAGTAAAATCCGCCGGAAAAATATTAGAACCCGTATTAAAATGAAGAAAAACATATTAGTTATACCAGGAGATGGCATTGGACCAGAAGTAACCCAATGGGGGAAAGCCGTATTAGAACAAATTGCAATCAGCTTTGATCATGAGTTTACTTTTGATGAAGCTTTAATGGGACATGCAGCTATTGAAGCGACTGGTAATCCATTACCAGATGAAACTTTAGAAAAAGCTAAAAAAAGTGATGCGATCCTCTTTGGCGCAGTAGGTCATGCCAAATATGACAATGATCCTTCGCTAAAAGTACGTCCGGAACAAGGACTGCTTAAAATTCGCAAAGAACTTGGACTTTATGCAAATCTGCGCCCTATCTTATTATTTGATGAATTATTAAACGCATCAAGTATTAAAGCACATATTCTGCGCGGTACAGATATTTTGTTTTTCAGAGAACTGACTGGCGATGTTTACTTCGGCGAAAAAACAAGATCTGAAGATAAAAACACAGCATCAGACCTGATGATTTATCACAAATATGAAGTAGAGCGAATTGCACATAAAGCTTATGAAGCTGCTATGCAACGTGGCAAAAAACTATGTTCTGTAGATAAAGCAAATGTGCTGGAAAGTTCAAGATTATGGAGAGAAACGGTTCAGGAAATAGCTAAACAATACCCAGAAGTAGAAACACAGCATTTATTTGTTGATAATGCGGCAATGCAACTGATTAAAGACCCTAAACAATTTGATGTGGTATTAACAGCAAATCTGTTTGGTGATATTTTAACTGACGAAGCTTCACAAATTGCAGGCTCAATGGGGATGCTTGCTTCTGCTTCAATTGGGGATGGAACAGGATTTTTTGAGCCCATCCACGGCTCTGCACATGATATCACAGGTAAAGATCTGGCTAACCCGCTAGCTTCCATCCTATCTGTTGCCCTGATGCTGGAAATTAGTTTTGGCTTAAAAGAAGAAGCACAATTAATCATTTCGACTATTGACAGGGTATTAAAAGATGGCTACAGAACCAGTGACATCGCAGACGATTCTACCAGCCCGTACAAAGTATTAGGTACTCAGGATATGGGTAAACTCGTCTTAAAATTCATTACACAACAAACTTACACTAACTAAACCATGACTATGCTACACGATCCTAATAGAGTTTACGTATTTGACACGACCCTTCGTGATGGAGAACAAGTTCCAGGCTGCCAGCTTTCTACACCAGAAAAAATAGAAATCGCATTAGCACTGGAGGCACTCGGCGTAGACGTGATTGAAGCTGGTTTCCCAATATCCAGTCCTGGTGATTTTCAGAGTGTAGTTGAATTATCCAAAGCCGTAAGAGAGCCAATTATTTGTGCACTGACCAGAGCAAACAGAAAGGACATTGATTCGGCCGTAGCTGCTTTACAATATGCTAAACGCCCAAGAATACATACCGGAATAGGCTCTTCTGATATGCACATCAAATACAAATTCAACAGCACACGCGAAGAAATTCTGCAACGTGCCGTAGAAGCTGTAAAATATGCCAAACAATTTGTAGAAGACATCGAGTTTTTTGCGGAGGATGCGGGCCGTGCAGATAATGCATTCCTGGCTCAAATGATTGAGGCCGTAATTGCAGCAGGTGCAACCGTCGTGAATATTCCTGATACCAACGGCTATTGTCTGCCGGAACAATACGGTTCAAAAATCCTTTACCTGAAACAAAATGTTCAAAATATAGACCAGGCCATTATTTCTGTGCATTGCCATAATGATTTAGGTCTGGCAACTGCCAATACTCTGGCCGGTGTGATCAATGGTGCACGTCAGGTAGAATGTACGATCAATGGTATTGGAGAACGTGCTGGTAATACCGCACTGGAAGAAGTGGCCATGGTTTTAAAAACACACCATGCGCTGAACTTGAAAACCAATATCAATACCAAACACTTCAGCGAGATCAGTGCTAAAGTGAGCCGTATGATGAGAATGCCGGTACAGCCGAACAAGGCAATTATCGGACAAAATGCCTTTGCACATAGCTCAGGTATCCACCAGGACGGTTTCCTTAAACACAGAGAGAATTACGAAATCATCAACCCTGAAGATGTAGGGATCGATGCAGCAGGCATTATTCTGACTGCAAGAAGTGGTCGTCATGCCTTAAAACATCACCTGGAAAGATTAGGTTATGTGATTGAGAAGATCAATCTTGATCAGGTATATGAAAAATTCCTTTTACTTGCTGATCAGAAATTAGAAATCTCGGATGATGATTTATTATCATTAATGAGTGATGGTGAAGAACATACTTATAAAAACGGTTATAAACTGAACTCTTTACATGTAGTTTGCGGAGATTCAGCGCTACCGGTAGCAGTTGTAAAATTAGAACATGAAGGCGTAGAAAAAGAAGCTAAAGCTGAAGGTAATGGACCAGTAAATGCAACAATTAAAGCTATAGAAAGCATTATTGGTAAAGATATTCAGTTGAAAGAATTTACTATTCAGGCGATGCATGGCGGTAGCGATGACACGAGTAAAGTAAATATGAGAGTGATTTTCGAAGAACGCTCTTATTTAGGTTATGGCTTCAGCACTGATATTGTTAAGGCATCCGCAGACGCTTATCTGGACGCATTAAATAAATTTTTATAACATGGAGCAGGAAAAGGAAGTAGAACTGGATTTTGAAGCCGCGGCCGCACGTATTGCAGATACCGTCAAACGTACTCAATTAGAGTATAATGAAGGATTATCACTAAAATACAATGCAAAAATCTATCTGAAAAGAGAAGATTTGCAAGTAGTACGTTCTTATAAATTGCGCGGTGCTTATAATATGATCAGCACATTGGATCAGACACAAACCAGCCGTGGTGTGGTTTGTGCAAGCGCTGGAAATCATGCCCAGGGGGTTGCCTATTCTTGCAAGAAATTAGGTATCCAGGGTGTTATTTTCATGCCTGAAATTACCCCAAGACAGAAAATCAAACAGACTGAGATGTTTGGTGGAGATAATATCAAGATTATCCTTGTCGGTGATACTTTTGATGACTGTATGAAGGAAGCACTAGCATATACCACTGAGCATCAGATGGTCTTTGTTCCTCCTTTTGATAATATTAAAGT
Source organism: Pedobacter sp. UYP1 (assembly GCF_040547305.1). NCBI lineage: Bacteria > Pseudomonadati > Bacteroidota > Sphingobacteriia > Sphingobacteriales > Sphingobacteriaceae > Pedobacter > Pedobacter sp. UYP1. Next base: position 85,663 of record NZ_JBEPPL010000006.1, read on the forward strand.
GATAGAGGGTCAGGGAACTGTAGGTGTTGAAATTTATCAGGATCTTCCGGAAACTGAGATTATTGTAATGCCTATTGGCGGTGGCGGTCTGGCTTCAGGAGTAGGCAGCTACTTCAAAAATATCAATCCGCAGATTAAACTGATTGGTGTAGAACCTGAAGGTGCACCTTCCATGAATCAGGCTTTAAAGAATGGTAGTCCGGTTACACTGGATTATATTGATCGCTTTGTAGATGGTGCAGCCGTAAAACGTGTAGGTAACCTCAATTTCAAATATTGTAGTGATCTACTGGATGAGATGTTATTGATTCCAGAAGGTAAAATCTGTACGACTATCTTAAAGTTATACAATGAAGATGCGATTGTTGTAGAACCAGCAGGAGCGCTTGCTGTAGCTGCACTCGATCAGCTTAAGGATACAATTGCTGGCAAAACCGTGGTTTGTATCGTGAGTGGAGGTAACAACGATATTGAGAGAATGCAGGAAATTAAAGAGAAATCTTTACTTTTCGAGGGCCTGAAGCATTATTTTATTGTTCGCTTTCCACAAAGACCAGGTGCATTGAAATCATTTGTGAATAACGTATTAGGTCCTCATGATGATATCACCCGTTTTGAATTTATCAAAAAGACAAACAGGGAAAATGGCCCTGCACTGGTTGGCATAGAACTACAGGAAAGTTCCGACTACACTTCATTAAAGGAGAGAATGGCAGAATTTAAGTTTGAAGTTATTGATCTGAATGACGATCAGACTTTGTTTGAATACCTGGTTTAATCATCTTTCTTTTTCCATAACAAAAAGAGCTTAGCTATTCACTTAGCTAAGCTCTTTTTTGATGCTATTGCCTGCTGTTTTTTATACCTGATATTAACTTTCAACTTGAGATTAGCTTAACTTAAATTGGTTTAACCTGAATTGGCTTAACTTGAATTGGCTTCAACTTAAGAGTAGTTTCAACCTCCAATTGCCTTCAATGTCCGATTATCTTCAATGTCCGCTTAAACATTCTCTTTTAACCGGCATCCCATACCAGCAGCAAGCGCATACAAATAAGCAGCAACAGCTTTTAATTTACTTCCCTCCTTCTTAAAATTCCAGACATCATTCATAAATAAAGGAAAATTCTTACTATTCAGCTGATCAAAAGCTACTGAAATTGTAGGCGACAGGGAATGCGCCGTATGCCAGATCCCAAAAGGGATATATAGTGTTTCTCCTGCACTTACTTTAAAGCTAATTGGCGTAGCATGTTTAAATTCAGGATGCTTCTCTAAGTCAGGATTAAAAACATTCACTTCTGAACGCCATTGATTCTTTGCTGTGGCATATAAAAACTTCTCCTGCCCACGTGGAAAAACTGTAAACATTTTCTCCCCATACAGTTGATTGATCCATGCACTCAAGTGATAATAATCTTTATGCACGTAAGGAAATTTGCCACCCGGCCCACCAACAAAAAGTTCAATAATCCCACCCCAATTTCCACGTTTAAATGAAGATGACTCTAACCAGTTCGGCTTTGCGTATCCCAAATTAAGCGGCAACAATAAATCCAGCATTTCAGGAATTTCCTTACTGATATTAAAAGTAAGCGGATAAGGCGCAAGTTTTTCTTCAGAACTATTTTCTGCCAGATCCATGACCTCTTTCATTTTATAAAGTTTCCCTGTCTCCTTATTCAAAACATCACTTTCCTTCTCCGGATAATTCTCGCGAAACCAATCTGGCGTAAACAAACCATTTGCCTTCCAGACCTTCGTTGCATCCGTTAAAATCACAGGAATTCCGGGATTATGATGCTCGTCCATAAACTCCTGATAACTGAGGTTTGACTTTCGTTGAATTTCCATAAAACTCTAATTATTAATTGATAACAATTATAGCGTAAATATTATCAAGTCTCCAAGAAATAATAAAGGCAGCTCTTAAAGCTGCCTTCCTGTTATAAAAATTTTTCATCAATGATAATCATACCTACTTATAGTTATCAGGCAGATCACCCTTAAATAGCTGCAGAAACTACAATACGTAATCCGGATATAAATATTTGAACCCGGCCAGATCTCCAGCAGATAAAGCAGTTCTTTGTGATCCAAAAGTAGACCCATCAAGTTTTGTAATCGTAGGCTCCCCATTACTAGAGAAAGCACTGGAAGGATACATCATGATCGATCCGAAATCAAATGCACCAGTTTGTCCGCCAGTATATCCTCTATCTGCCCAGGTATCGAAATTATGCTCATAACCAGCCTCAATATTGTCCTTATTGATAATTACGTAATCATCGCGGTCGGTTCTGCTTTGCTCATGGAGTAACCCAAGTGCATGTCCTATTTCATGAATAGCATTACCCGTCGAGCAGCTCGATGATAAGTTCAATTTCTGAGCTCCTCCAATCATTCCTAAAGAAGAAGAACAACCAGACCCAACTACAAACCTGATATAATTTGCCTGGTTGGTACGTACCGTAAAAGTTAGCTTGGTTTTAGCTTTCCAGTGTGCGATTGCATCAGTAATCCTCGCCTGGTTTGGCACATTCGTATCAATAGCATAATATACAATACCATTAGTCCATCTCTTATTCAGGTAATCAACAAACGTACTTTCTGTTGAAGCTCCGGAAGCATCGGCCTTCTGCTTCAGTAAGGAAACCTGGTCATTACTGAGCAGGATGTCCCCTCCCAGAATAAACTGATCATTCTTTTTGGTCAAACTGATCTTTTTTGCTCCATTCCCAAAAGAGATTACCTGTCCTTTAATCTCAGGGAAAGCTTGTTCAACAGCACAATTGCAATCACTTTGTTTAGTATCCGCTAATGGAGCCTCTTGTCCACTTTGTTTCTTACAAGCGGTTGTGAAAGCTGCGAAGGCGAGTGCAACTAATAATGTTTTGTTTTTCATAGGTTTAGGTTTAGGTTTAGGTTTAGGTAAAAACTTAGTAGATAGGTATTTAATAAACTTAGTAGTTTTTGATAGAAACCAGTAACCTTTGCTATAGGATGGTATAAAAAAGATAGTCTATTGTCAACAAAGAGTATACAATAACCACTTAGATAACAGATAATAAATGTTGATACAATTAAAAATTAGTATTAAACCCTAATTTCAAATCAATAATATTATATTTACATATAAAGACAGAAATACAGCTGCTATTCAATAGCATTTAAAAGTTAAAAACTGTTAATTATTATGACCAGCAAGAACTTGGCAATACATTTGCTAAGTAAACAAGAAACACACAAATATGAAAAAATACCTACTATTACTCTTAAGCATCACGGCAATTGGATTGTCTTCATGTAAGAAAGAAGTCATTGCTAATAATCAGACTACGAACAGAACTATTTTGGTTAATGTTCCAAAAGAAAACTGGAAAGCAACTAGTGATAACAAATCCTGGTTTACAACTATTACAGTTCAGGAAAACGATGCTTATTTCAATAAAAATGGTCATGTCGTAGTTGCGATGGCAATCGACGATCCAAACGTTTTTGAAGCTCTTCCCCAGGTTTATAAAAATATTGCTTATACTTTTGACTCTGGTATAGGTTTTGTAAATGTATACTTCAGTGACCCTGCAGGTAATGCAATTGGAAAGCCAACCTTTAACTCAACGGTAAAAGTAACACTAATAGATTCTTATCTGATTCAATAATCAGAGACTTAAAATTCTAAAAAACGACCAATGTTCGCCTGAACGTGGTCGTTTTTTTTATGCTCTCCCCTGTTCAGCTGAATGGCCCTGATAACTACCCCATTTCTCTCCAGCAACAGTTCTTCATAAAAACCCTTATAATAAACGTCCTTCACCTCATACCTTTTACTATTCCATCCACCCTTTAACTCTACCCACTCCGGGTAAAACACCACAGACTCCTGCTTAGCTTGAACACCTAACTTAATCGCGTCCTGCGGCTGTAGCACAACCGCATTTCCCAATAATTGTGCAGTATAAATATGTTCAGGATGGTTGTAAACATGAGCAGGTCTGCCCTTTTGAATCAGCATCCCATCTTTCATCAAGATTAACTCATCTGCCAGAAATAACCCATCAGCAGGATCATGAGATACAATAATAACAGTCACTCCCGTTTCAGCAGCAATACGCTTAATATCCGCACGCAATTGATTCTTCAATAAAGCATCCACCTGACTAAAAGGCTCATCCAGCAACAAAACACTTGTATCCGTAACCAAAGCCCTGGCAATCGCCACACGCTGCTGCTCACCTCCACTCAGTTCAGTTATCTTTTTATTCCTCAGATGATCAATATGCAAATGCTCCATCATCCTCACCGTTTTCTCTTCCTTCCCCTTTACATCCGTATTAGAAAGCACAGAAGCAATATTATCATACACCTTCGCATAAATATTCAACGAGAAATCCTGAGTCACAATCTTCATTTCCTTATGTCCCGGAATAAGCTGCTCATGCGGCCCCAGCACACGCTTACCATTTAGCAAAACCTCCCCCTCATCAACCTTCAGCAAACCAAATATAGACTTCAGCAAAGTGGACTTCCCACTGCCACTCTCGCCAATCACCGCAATGATGTCTCCCCGCTTAATGTCAAAAGTGATATTTCTGATTCCTGAAGCCTGTTCAGTTTGATATTGCTTAGTTAGTTGTCTAACGCTGATGATAATTTCGTCCACACGGTAAAGATACGCTTCAGAGAGAAAATACCTAATATAAGCACCGAATTGAACCCCATATGACATAAAAAAGCCTCAGGACAATAATATCCCGAGGCTTCTCAAGCTTACAAATACTTCCTAATGAATCCCAAAGGTAATACCAAAAGCTAAATTCTTAAGTCCCTTCTGCGCCTCAGTATCAAACATATCATTGAAGTAATACTTAGTAAACAAGCCAATTCCAGAATATCCAACTCTCAATGTACCGCCTAAACGAACCTTTTGAAAATCATAATCATTCCTGAACTTCTGCTTGCCACGCTCTTCACTAATCTGCTTAACCTTTCCATTCAGCAAAAAACTCACTTCAGGCCCGACAACAAAATAAAATCTTTTTCCCCTTTGATTCTCGTTCGTCCTGAACTCAAAATTCAATGGAATATGGACATAACTGCTCGAGAACCTATTCTTACTAAAATCAATTGGTTCATCCACGTAAGTGAGATCCGGCGTATTCTTTTGAATAGTAATATTTTTCTCCAATCTTATCAAAGTCCAATCAAAACCTGCCGCTGCATAAATCCTGAAATTAGGATTAAAGCGATACCCAAAGTAAGCCAAATCAAAAGATATCGTACTCGTTTTGCTTCCCCTATAATCCAGAAAATCATTTTTAGGAGAAAGCTTAAAACTTCCATTATCAATCAACCTTGAAAAACCAATATCCAACCTCGTAAAAGTAAGTCCGTAACCGAAACGCCCTTTAGAAGCCGGCACATTCCTCACACTATCCTCATCACGTCCAAAAGAAACATCTAATTTATATTTCCGGCTCTTTACCGGGCTTTTAGTAGTTTGCACTACCGTTGTATCAATATTATCATTGGATTGTGCAGCCGCCGTTAAACAGGCTACTCCCATCATCCCCGTCAGCATTAAAGTCGTTAGTAAATTCTTCTTCATATTATTAGTTCAGTTTCTATATCTCATTCAATAACCCGTCTATATCTATACTATTAACCGGTTTCTATGCATTAATGTTCTTTACAAAGACCATTCTCCTATGATCTCCACATCAAACTATATCATTATCGTTTCCAGCGGCTAAATTTAAGCATTCCTTAATTTAATACAATCATAGAAAAATAATCAAATCATATCTAATATGATCAACAAACCTATCATAAGTTTCACACCAGCAGAAATAAATATTTAACCAATGTATCTTCTACATCCGGTTTCACCACCCAATCTTTCCACCCAGTTTCGACATCTAGTTTCTCCACCCAGTCTTTCTACTCGGTTTCTCCACCTAGTCTGTCCATCTGGTTTCGACACCCAATCCTTCCACCCAGTCTTTCCACCCAGTTTCTACATCTAGGTTCGCCACCCAGTCTTTCCACCAAACCAAACAAGCAATTCTCGCAGTAAACATCCTGCATGTAAAAAACACCTTCAGAGAAATAAAAAAAACACCATGCAGTATTTCGAGCCTTATTCATCCCTTCAGATGAATTCCAGCCGAAATACTGCATGGTGTTTTTTTATTTCCCTCTTACAGTACCCTTTTACTCTCCCCGTTTCTGACGATAATTCTTGTACAACTTAACAGCTGTCATAATCCCCCCAGAAAACACGATCAATCCGATCAACCCATAAACCCAGTCAACCGCACTCTTCAACACTACCGTAAAAACAATTGCCACCAATAAAACCGTAGCCACCTCATTCCACAACCTCAGCTTAAAAGAACTCAATTTAAAAATCCCATTCTTCATCTGTTTCATTAACCGCTGGCAAATAAAATGATAAACCAGCAATAACAAAACAAAACCAAGCTTCACATGTAACCACGGTGTGCTTAACAAACCCGGTCTGATACAAATCATACCAATCCCTGCAAGCACAGCAAAAGTCATTGCCGGGTTCGTAATAATATGCCACAACTTGTGCTCTATCTTAATAAACTCCTTTTGAAGAATCTCTTTCTCGACCTCAGGACGATCATTCGCCTCCGTATGATAAATAAACAAACGAACACTATAAAACAACCCCGCCATCCAGCTCACCACAAAGATGATATGGACAGAAAGTACATATGGATAATAAGAGTCCATTAATAGCGGAATTCTTTAATGAAATCAATCGCATACTTCACATTATCAAATGGGATATCAGGCATGATACCATGACCTAAATTGAATATAAACCCTTTCTCACCGCGCATACGCTCAAACAACTGTAAAATATGTTTCTTAATCACCGGCTTCTCAGCATATAAAATATGCGGATCAAGATTACCCTGAACAGCAATACCAGCAGGTAAAGCCTGTTTAATATTTAATAAATCAGCATTCCAATCCACAGAAATCACATCCGGTTTTGCAGTAGCCATAATCGGTGCAAACACAGAACTACCCTTACAGAAAGAAATTACAGGAATATCTTTTCTATTTAAATTAGCGATGATCTCCTGGATATAACGGTGAGAAAACTCCTGATAATCATTCCATGACAAAGCCATAGCCCAGCTATCAAAAATCTGTATCGCATTCACACCAGCAGCAATCTGTAAATTCAGATAATCAGCAGTTACATTAGCAATTTTAGCTAATAACTTATGCGCAACCTCAGGGTGATTATGCATCAATAACTTCGTCAACTTGAAATCTTTCGAAGAAGCACCCTCTACCAGGTAACTCATTACCGTAAACGGGGCACCCGCAAAACCGATCAAAGGAATACTTCCATTCAACCGCTGCTGAATCACTTTAATCGCATCAGCAACATACTCCAGCTGATCTAAACAATCAACATTCAGGTTTTCTACATCCTTCAACGTACGTACAGGATTTGCAAAACGTGGCCCGATACCTTGCGTAAAGCTAAGATCGCCACCCATTGCCTCACCAGTAACCAATATATCACAAAACAAAATAGCCGCATCAATACCTAATAAATCTACCGGTAACATCGTTACATCAGCAGCAATTTCAGGCGTTTTGCACATCTCTAAGAATGAATACTTGTTTTTAATCTCCCAATATTCCGGCATGAAACGACCAGCCTGACGCATCATCCATACCGGTGGACGTTCAGTTTGTTTGGACCATGCTGCATCTAAAAATAAAGTGTTCATCTAATCTTAATTTGTTGGTAAGCTATTTGCTTCTTTTTCTATTTTATTAATTATCTCTTTCGTTCTCTCCGTATTTGCAAGATCTTTTGCTTTATCAGCATAAGCCAATGCTCTTACTTTATCTTTTTTGCGCAGCGCAAGATTAGCCAGGTGTATCAACACAAAAGACTTATCACTTCTTGTGCCCAGAGGAAACCTGCTCGCTACCTGAAAATGATATTCAGCAGCCTGGTAATCCTCCTTCTTCAACGCAATATTCGCAATCATAAATTCATAGTAACCCCGTCTGTTTTTGGCCAGACGATCCGGATTTGGCACTTCTGCCAATAGTTCCTCAGCCTTATCGTAATCCCCATTCTTAAAATACTTCGAAGCAATTAAGATAGAGCTACTTTTAAAATGGCTCCAGACTACAAATCCAGCCATTAATACTGAGATTACTGCCAGCTGGAACTGGTCATAAAAAAGGCACACCCCAGCGGCAATCACAAAAATTGCCATCAGAGCATACCTGCCTTTTGCGTTATACATTAGTTATGGATATCCGTAAATTTATAGCCTACACCACGAATTGAGTGGAAGTAAACCGGGTTTTTCTGATCTGGTTCAAAATACTTACGGAAAGTAAGGATAAAGTTATCTATCGTACGCGTCGAAGGATAAACATCATAATTCCAAACAGTCTCTAAAATCTGCTCTCTTGAAACTGCTTCATTTTTACGCTCAATCAGTAACTTAAGCAGCATGGTTTCCTTTTTAGTTAAAGGTACAATCACACCATCATCCTGTTTCAGCTCAAACGAATTGAAATAGATAGTTTTTTCACCGATTTTATAAGAATTTAACTCTTTTAAATCGTCAGACTTCATGCTGCGTTTAACCAGGATACCAACTCTTAAGATCAGCTCTTCTAAATTGAAAGGCTTCACTAAATAATCATCAGCACCTTTCTTAAGGCCCATTACACGGTCTTCACTCGTGTTTTTAGCTGTTAAAAATAAGATAGGAACCTCCGTGTTTTCTAAACGAATAGTTTCACAAACCTGGAAACCATCCATTTCAGGAAGCATCACATCCAGGATAATCAGGTTAAAACGTTCCTCTTTGAAAATCTTCAAAGCCGTTTTACCATCCTTCACTGCATGGACTTTGTAACCTTCTAATTCAAGGTTTAATTTTATAGCATCTAATAAATGGTCTTCATCTTCGACCAATAAAATTCTTAATTTCTGTTGCATAATGATCAACTAAATGTGATTTCAAAAATCGTACCCTGCGGCACATTGTCTCTGACGCTGATATCAGCGTCATGTTTTTGCAAAACTTCTTTGACTATAAACAATCCCAGTCCAGTTCCTTTCGCTTTCCTTGTGTTCTCTTCACCAACGCGGTAAAACTTATCAAATATGAGCATTTTTTCCGCATCCGGAATACCAGGCCCTCTATCAGAAACACTCAGGAAAGGATGTCCATCACGCATTCCCAGTTCAACCCCCACTTCAGCACATGGGCCAGAATACTTCACCGCATTTTCTACCAGGTTAGTCACCACAGATGAAAGGGTAAAAGGATCACCCAAAACAATCACATTCGGCTGGATCACAGGATTAATCACCTGTTCACATCCGCAAGAATGAATTTGTAGCCTGTCAGTTATTTTGGTAACCAGTTCTGAAAAATCAAACTCTTCCTTAGGGAAGGAATACGAGCGGTTTTCAATTTTTGTAGCCAATAGCATATTTTCTACCAGATCATCCAGGCGTTCAATATCCTTTAATGAATTATTCAGTAAAGAAGTCTGGCGCGCTTTATCCAGATCGCGTTTCACAATCGTCTGAAGTGATAATTTAATAGCTGCCAGAGGTGATTTCAATTCATGTGTAACAGATAGCAGGAAATTCTGCTGCTGCTCTCTTAACAGATCTTCCTTTTTGATCGACTGGTGCAGGAAATAAGCCCCTACACACAAAAGAAACAAAAACACAGATCCCTCTCCCATAACCATGGCCATTCTGGAAGGCTGGAGCTTCACCACAAGCGTTCCCCAGGAGATCAGCTGTACCAAAGAGTACAGCAACATGAAATAAAATATGATTATTGATTTCTTCAAAATGTTTAAATCTCTTGGAACTGTTCAAAATCAAACAGTTCTTAAATATACGCTAATTTACTTATTTCCTAAAAACAATGTCCAGCGCTTCAAGAATCGCTCTTTTAGCTTTTTCCAACTCTATTTTTGTATGTGCTGCAGAAACAAATCCTACCTCGTAACCAGAAGGGCCTAAATAAATGCCTCTGTTTAACAATTCACGATGCATCACTTTAAATTTCTCCATACTTGCAGGATCAATATCCTCCGCACACTGTATTTTATCCTTATCCGTAAAAGCGAACCAGAAAATAGAACCTACATGAAATACTTTGAATTTATAGCTTCTTGCCGTAGCAAAACGCTGGATACCTTCTGCAAACTCAGTAGCTTTTGCATTCAGCTCTTTATAGAAACCAGATTTTAACAACTCGGTCAGCTGGGCAATACCTGCCGACATGGCTACAGGGTTTCCTGATAAAGTACCCGCCTGGTAAACACCGCCATCAGGAGAAATATGTCCCATGATTTCGGCAGATGCCCCATACATTCCTACAGGTAAACCACCACCTAATATCTTACCATAAGTAACGATATCTGGTTTTGCATTATAATAACCCGCAGCACCTTCAAAACCTAAACGGAAACCTGTGATCACTTCATCAAAAATCAGCAAAGTACCATTGTCCTTACAGATTTTCTGTAAGAATTCAATATAAGCAGGATCCTGAATCAGTAAACCGTTATTTGCAGGAATACCTTCAATAATAACCGCAGCAAGCTGATCTTTAAATTGTGCAAAAGCCTGTGTTAAAGCTTCCGTATCATTTAAAGGAATTACAATTGTTTCTTCCGCAAAAGATTTAGGGACACCCAAAGATGAAGTTTCACCAAAAGTAACCAGGCCTGAACCTGCTTTTACCAATAATGAATCACTGTGTCCATGATAACAACCCTCAAATTTCAGGATTTTATCTCTTCTGGTATAACCACGTGCCAGACGGATCGCAGACATTACCGCTTCCGTACCAGAACTCGTAAAACGAATTTTTTCTACGTGTTTGTTATTTTTGATAATCAGTTCAGCCAGCTCATTTTCCAAAGCGGTAGGTGCACCGAAACTCATCCCATTTTGCATGGTTTCAATTACTTTCTCTCTTACTTTAGGAGGATTATGACCTAGAATTAAAGGGCCCCAGCTACCGCAAAAATCAATAAATTGATTCCCGTCAGCATCCCAGACGAAACATCCATCACCTTTTTGAATAAATAACGGCGTTCCGTAAACAGATTTAAAAGCTCGTACCGGTGAATTTACGCCACCAGGGAAATAGGTTTTTGCCTTTTCATACAGCTCTTTGGATTTCTCTCTTGAAATATCTGGTTTACTTCCAGTATTTACAGGCATATCTCCTTCGTTGCCGGAAAACATCTTTTTTAACGATTCTAACATATTACATCCAGTTCTTTTCTACAATATCTCTTATATGGTAAGTGGTAATTATGCTTGCTCCCGCACGTGCAAAGGCATACATAGTTTCCATTACAATCTTTTGTTCATCAATCCAGCCCTTTTGTGCAGCCGCTTTCACCATTGCATACTCTCCCGATACATTGTAACAGGCAATAGGCAAATCAGTATTTTGTTTCAGGTTATGAATGACATCCATGTAAGCCAATGCTGGTTTTACCATTAATACATCCGCACCTTCACTTTGATCAAGCAATGCCTCACGCAAAGCCTCTTCAGGATTTCTGAAATCCATCTGATAAGCCTTACGGTCACCTTTACTTGGCGCACAATCCGCAGCCTCCCTGAACGGCCCGTAATAAGCAGAAGCAAATTTAGTCGCATGCGACATAATCGCTGCGTTTACATAACCATGCTGATCCAGTAAATTACGCATGGCACCGATACGCCCATCCATCATATCTGATGGCGCTAACATATCTGCTCCGGCCTGCGCATGTGTCAAAGCCATTTTAGCAATCACCTCTACCGTTTCATCATTCTGCACATAATCGTTTTTCAAAATACCACAATGACCATGCGTGGTATAAGAACAAACGCATACATCTGTAACTACATATAAATCATCACCAAAGTTTTTCTTTAATTCACGAACAGCAGCAGGTACCAGCGAATGATCATGGTAAGCAGAACTTGCATCCTCAGACTTTTCATCCCCCACACCAAAAAGCATGATCTTGTTTACGCCTAGTTCAAGCCCCTTTTCAACATCTCTGATCAACATATCAGTTGAAAAATGGTTTACTCCAGGCATCGAATCAATACCATGTTTCACTCCGTTTCCAGGAACGATAAAATATGGATAAACAAACATGTCTTTTGACAGTTTTGTTTCGGCCATCATCTCTCTTACAATTGGGTTCTTTCTTAATCTACGCGGACGGTGCAACATAATCAACCTCTCTTTTTTTATTTAATATCAATTCCGAATACTGCTTCTGCAAGGCCGATTTCGTCAGGTGAATAAGGAAGGACATACTCCACTCCCATTTCCTCAAATTTCTTCCCTGTTGAATTTCCGATGGCAATTACCTTTTGTCCCGGATCCAGTAAATTGTCAGCGAAATAAGCTTCCACATTGGATGGGCTGGTAAAAATCAATACATCAGCATAAGTATGATCTATATTTTCTTCAATGACTGTCTCATAAATAGGCAGATCAATGACTTTTGTATCTTCAGCTAAAGATTTCTGGATGCTTAACAATGAATCCTGTGCACGTGGGAATAAGACAGTCTGATTGCTAACCAATACTGCGAAATCTTCCGCTACCTCAGTAATATCACCACTTTCACCTACATAATCAGCTTTATGACCATGTTTACGAAGCGCATCTTCTGATCCTCTGCCAACTACACCAAACTTCACGTGTTTAGGTAATACAGGCTTCAGTTTAAAGAAGTATTCTACTCCATTACGGCTACTGAAAAAGATCCAGTTAATATGTTTCAGATAAAAAGGATCCAATACATTGACAATAGGGAAAGTACGGATCAACGATCTGCCTTCTATTTCTATATGATTAGTTTCCAGTGCTCTTCTAAAATAATTATGTTCCCCGATTTCTCTGGAAATAAATACCCTTGCAGGCAACTTTCTGTCTTTATCAAATTTAGCTACGATTTTTTCTGCCAATCCTTCCAGGCTATCTACCCTGAAAAATAAGCGGTTTGGAAAATCATCAGCTGTTAGTGCTTTTGAAGTCCACACCTCATATTTACCGTTTTCTTTTTTACAGTAACAACCTAATGGCATATGGCAACCACCTTCAAAAAGGTTCAGCACTTTACGTTCTACGCCAATCTCTTCTGCAGTATCTGCATCATGAATCCCTTGCAGCACATCAAATAATTCATGGTCATTTTCTCTGATCTGAATCGCCAGTACCCCTTGTGCAGGAGCAGGAATCAGTTCAGTAGTGTCTATCACTTCCATATGGAATTCAGACAAATCAAGATTCAAACGGTTTACACCTGCTTTTGCAAGTAAAATAGCATCATAGTTTTCATCTCTTAGTTTTTGAATACGGGTGTTTACATTACCACGTAAGTCTTCAATGTTAAGATCTGTTCTCAAAGCAAGCAATTGTGCTTTACGTCTGTTTGATGAGGTACCAACCTGTGCACCTGTTTTCAAAGAAAGTTTTTGCGTAACATCTACACAATCTTTCAAAATAAGTAATAGCTCCGAAGCGTCTTCCCTACCAGAAACTGCTGCAATTGTTAATCCGGCCGGGTGGGTAGTTGGTAAATCTTTATGAGAGTGTACAGCGATATCAATGCTGCCGCTTAAGAGTTCTTCTTCAAGCTCTTTGGTAAAAAAACCTTTTCCTTCAAGTTTATCCAGCCTCAGGTTTAGTATTTTATCACCCTGGGTTTTAATGATCTTCAGTTCTGCTTCGACACCAATTTCCGCAAGTTTGTCTTTCGTATAATTAGCCTGCCATAATGCAAGATCACTGCCTCTTGTTCCGATAATAAGTTTTTTCATCAGTATATAATTGTTCTTTTATAAGGCCGCCGTCAACCGTTAATAAATAACGTTGAGTTAAGCTTTTGTAGATATCACGTATTTAGATTCGCGCAAATTTAACCTAAAAGAGCTATAGTCTTAAATAATAAACAAATAATGTATTTGTGCTGACTAATCTACCCCGGAAGGCTAGCTGTTGTTGACCAGAATTTCTTTTGCCATGATCATCGGTACGCTAATATATTTCTTTTCCATGTAATCCATCACCCGTTCAAGAACCAGTCTTGAATTTTCATCCAGTGTATTGATTTCCTCTGCAAAAACAATGTCCAGTGCTTTACTTTTAATTGCTTTAATTTTCTGAGGGACTTCACTCATCGCGATTTCTATTTTGCGCTGGCGAAGTACTAAATCAAATTCTTTGATATTCTGATCGATAATTTGCTCTGCATTAACCAATTCATCATAACGTTCCTGAATATTTTTGCGGGCGATCTCTTTTAAAGATTCAACCTCAATATAATGTATAGGGAAGTTTTGGATAACAGCTGGTGCAGTATCATTAGGAATTGCAAGATCTACAATAACTTTTTTGCCCGTTTCGCCATTTAATAGCTTACGGTAAATTTTTTCTGTGATGATTGGTTCAGTAGCACCGGTACAGGTAATGATAACATCAAAACCCTGATCGAAATTTTCCAGTGCGGTCAATGGATAAGCGATACCGTTTAAATCTTTCGCAAGAGATTCTGCATTTTCTACCGTTCTGTTGAAGATAGAAAAATTAGAGTACTTGTGTTTTTTAAGGTATTGTGCTAAGTTTTTGTTAGTCTCACCAGCTCCTATAATCAGAATTCTTGAGCTGGCAGTTATAGTCAGGTCCCTTAATTTGCGGTAAGCTAAAGATACTACCGAAACCGGGTTTTTAGAGATATTCGTATGGGTATAAACTTCCTTTGCTGTTTTAACTACGCGGTTCATGATCATTCGCATATAATCGGCTGTAAAGCCAGAGACACGGCATGCTTCATAAGCCCGGCGTACCTGGGCAAGGATTTCTTTTTCACCAACCACTAAACTTTCCAATGAGCAGGAAGTACGCAATAAATGGTTGAAAGCTTCCACCTGTTCATAAACAGAAACGCTTTCCAGGAACTTATCCATATACGCTTCAGGTAAACCCATGTCAAGCACAGTCAGGAAACGAAGGATAAATTCACGGTCCAATTCGTGAGCAGTGGTAAAAACAAACTCAACGCGGTTACATGTACCGATATAAAAAATTTCTTTTACATCCAGTTCATTTTGAATATTCTTCAGTCTGTCATCCAGTGTCTGCTCACAGATAACTAATTTCCCTAAAGACTTTAAGTCAATTTGTTTATGAGTGAAAGCAAGTATCTTTAAATATTCCAATTTGGGTTTGTGTTGTGTTTATATAGTGGAAACAAAAGTAACAAGACCTCTCTTAGTGTCTGTCATTATGCTGTAATTAAGATCAATTTAGAAAGATTTTAAATTAAACATTCTCAGGAAAAACAAGAGATCATTATGTTTGTTAATAAGCTAACCACCTATAAAAGAAAGTTATGATAAAAAAAGAGCACTTTATTCTGTCCGGATCTAAAGATAAAACCATTTCAGGTGACCTTACATATGACGATAAAGATACAAACCAACCCTGCATTTTATTCGTACATGGCTTCAAGGGATTTAAAGATTGGGGTGCCCATAACCTCGTAGCGTCCTTTTTCGCCTCCAATGGCTACCGTTATTTTAAATTTAACCTGAGCCATAGCGGCGTGACTGAACAAAAACCAGACGATGTTACTGATTCAGAAGCTTTTGCTGCAAACACCGTCAGTATGGAGCTTAAAGACGTAGACACAGCCATTAATTACATTGCACATACTTACCCGCTCAGCCCTGTTTATGTCATTGGCCATAGCCGTGGTGGTGCTTTAGTTATTTTAAAAGGTGCAGCCGATAAACGCATCAACAAAATAATTACCTGGTCTGCTATCTCAGATTTTAGTTCTTTATGGAAAAAAGAGCAAGAGAAAGAATGGTTATCAACTGGAAGAATCTTCGTGGAAAATGCCAGAACAAAAGAAAAAATGCCTTTGAACAGCACACTTCTGGAAGATTTCAATGCACATCAAGAAGAATTTGATTTGCTGCATGCCGCTGCAAAGATCAAAATCCCCTGGCTAATTTTGCATGGTGATGAGGATGTAAATGTAAAATTCAGTGTAGCACAAGAGCTCGCACAGGCACAACCGAAAGCTCAATTACAGAAAATCAAGGGTGCTAACCATGTTTTTGGAGCTTCACATCCTTATACCGCAACCGAACTACCTGCTCAATTGCTGGAAGTTTGCGAAAAAACGCTTGCCTTTATCAAAAATGCCAGCCTGTAATATAAATACAAGCTGGCATCTCCATGCTTTATTAAAATAAAGTACTATTTCACTTCTGTCCAATTGCCATCCTCTTTGATCAGGTCTATCAGATCATCGAGCGCTTTGGCAGAATTCACATTTTTTTTAACCACCTCTTTGCCACGGTATAAAGTAATTTTACCAGGGCCCGTACCTACATAACCATAATCAGCATCTGCCATTTCACCAGGGCCATTCACAATACAGCCCATAATTCCAATTTTGATTCCTTTCAAATGATCAGTTCTGGAACGGATCAGTTGGGTAGTTTCCTGTAAATCAAATAGTGTTCTACCACAACTTGGGCAAGAAATATATTCTGTTTTCGAGATTCTCGTCCGGGTTGCCTGAAGAATTCCAAAACTGGTAGAATTCATAACCGGAAGGCCTACTGCTTCAGGAGCATCAATCCATACCCCATCACCAAGCCCATCTGTAAACAATGCGCCTAAATCGGTCGCCGCATATAGCTGCAGGTCATCTGCACTGATTGCAGCATAAGATCTCTTAATGATAACCGGAATCTGATTCCCGTTCTTCAGCAGGTCAATGAAAAAGGCTCTCTGCTCGATTGTTCCTTGCTCAGAAGAAGTTTCCAGCACCAGCACTACTGTTTCATCCAATAGTGATAATAATACTTTACTATAGTCCTTTGCATTCACAATAACGAGGTTCAGTATAGGATCTTTCTGAGCCACCGCTGCATAATCTTCCAGTTTAATCAACGGGTGACAATTGCTTTTATCCTTCAGTGCTAACCAGGTTCTGTAATTATAAATCTGACGTAAATTACCCGGAAAAGAAAAAGAAGGCAGTTCATCACCCAAATAAACAAGATCACAGGCCTGATCGGCCATATTATATTTATCCAGTCCTGCACTATATTTGTATCCAGCTTCAGTCAGGAAATAAGGATCTTTCAAATTTTTCGAAGACACATCCAGCATCACTACCGGATGGTGATGTCCTCCAATGTGCTGCACCGGTAAAGTCGCCCTGCGGTTATATTCATAAGGATTATAAGGTAAATCCCTGATCTCAATTTTTTCCTTCTCTACCACATTTAAAGCACGGTTTACATAACGATCGGCCAGTGCTTTGGCTACCGGAGCTTCAAACTCAGGATCTTCAGTCAGAGAAACCCTGATCGTATCCCCTAAACCATCTTCCAGTAAAGTACCAATACCAACCGCAGATTTAATTCTTCCATCCTCTCCATCACCAGCCTCAGTAACCCCAAGGTGCAGCGGATAGTTCATCCCCTCCTTCACCATAGTTTCTACCAGCAAACGATAAGCCTGAACCATCACCTGCGTATTACTCGCTTTCATGGAAATCACCAGGTTATAATAATTCAGATCCTCACAGATCCTCATAAATTCCATAGCCGATTCCACCATACCGCGTGGCGTGTCTCCGTACTGGCTCATAATCCTGTCCGATAACGAACCATGGTTTGTACCAATACGCATTGCAGTACCATATTCCTTACAAATTTTCACCAATGGTGAGAACTTCTTATAAATCCTTTCGAGCTCAGCCTGATAAGCCAGCTGTGTATATTCTATATTTTCAAAACGTTTCTTATCCGCATAATTACCCGGATTAACTCTGACCTTCTCTACAATACGGGCAGCAGCTTCAGCAGCATTTGGTGTAAAATGTATATCCGCCACCAAAGGAACATTATAGCCTCTGAACCTCAGCTCTTTCTTAATATTAGCAAGATTTTCAGCCTCCTTCATACTCGGCGCGGTAATCCTCACATATTCACAACCAGACTCTACCATCCTGATGGTCTGTTCTACCGTCCCCAGCGTATCCATAGTGTCAGTAGTGGTCATAGATTGTATCCTGATCGGATTCAACCCGCCCATAGGGATATCCCCTATAGAAACCTCACGTGTTAAGAACCTGGAATACTGGTTTAGATGATTACAATACCCTCCGGCTAATTCTTTTTGTGCTGCTACGTTTTCCATAAGGGTACAAAGATAAAGATTATGTTTTGTATGTGAATTCACATCAAAATTATAAAGATTAAGTTTTATATGTGAATTCAGATAAATTCCAAATAATAAATGATTCTGGTTCTGTACGCCAAGGCCACGTTTTGAATTTTCTTCCTATCATGACTGGTAATCGCAATAATGGTGGTGGAGAAAAAACAAAAAAGGGGTAGCCATATTCCAGACATTATTCATTATTCATGAACGCAAACCAGCATACGGCTATCCTTTTTTTATTTTTAGATCAGGCGATCCTTGATGACCAAAGTGCCCGCAGCCACATCGTGAAAACACTGTTGCTTCTTATTCAAAAAACTATACAGATATCCAAAAAACAATGGGGCAACAGATAAAACCTTCCCCAGGTTCCTTAAAAAAGACAAACCAATACTTACCCTTGCCCCTCTCATATCCGTTACCTTAATACTTAACAATCTTTTCCCGATTGTCCCCTGCTTCGCAGAAGCCTCCGCAAAAACACCATAAATGAACTTAAACACCGGAATAAGTGGTAACAACAACAAAGCAAAAGAAATTCTTTCCTCTTGCCCGGTCACAAATACAAAACAGCAAAGCACCATTACAATGTAAACCAAAAACAAAATAAAGTAATCAATCACAGCAGCCAGCAAACGCTGATCAAACGAAGCAAAATACTGCGGAGCAGTCTGTTCATAGCTGAAACCAAAAAGCGCACGAAGTTCGGGGAACTCGTGCGCTTCTTTATAATCGTCCATTCCGGGCTTCCTTACAAAGGTTCCCGCTACAATACTCATATGCTTTAACTGCTCAAAATCGTATGGCCCCTCAGGCTTTCCATTAACGACTATAATATAATTAGATTCCAATAGCTCTTAGTGTCTGGTTACTTCAAAATTACTCAATCCACCATCCAGATTAATAAAAATCTTTTTCGCAGATCCGTTATAATTTGAAGTCTCATAATTATTATTATCAATCTTGATAAAACCAGGAAAATCTTTTGCAGAAAGCCCGGTTTTTGTTTTAATTCTACAACCCGAAGCTTCAGGAATACTGATTTCTATTGAGGCAACACCAGTTTTCACAACCACATCAGTAATAGGTAATAAAGAACCTACCTTAAGATCAACAGAAGCCGCACCACCATCAAATCTAAAACTTCTGACCTTATAATCGCTCAGATCTAAATCTACCTCACCAGCACCCATATTCATATTTACAGTCCATTCAGGTCTTTTATTCAACCTTAAATCAACATTGTTCCCTCCATTTCCAAGAGACCAGTTTCCTTTCTTTTCTTTCATTTTAAAAGTTACTGTATTCACTGAGTCTGAAGTCTCTTTCTGTAAAATGAAATTGCCATTTTTACGTTCGACATCAGCTGTAATCAGCTCTTCAGTTTCCCCTTTCAAGTTAAAAGATGTTCCACCGCCAGAAATATTAAGTACAGTCTTTTTTGAACTGTCTCCAGCAATAAATGGCTCTGTAAATTTGATATTCTGACTCTCTTCATCTCCCGCACTATCTAAATCCAGGTCCAGATCTTTCGTCAGCCTGTCGCCTATCCAGTTCTTGTTACGCGGAGGCTGCTGCCCCCGGTAAAATACAAAACCAAGCATCAACACCAGTACAGCTAAAGAAATTATGTTTCCGGTCTCCGATTTGTTTCTGTTAAACAGGATATTCACTCCGGCAATAATCAGGAATACAGGCCAGAAGCTCCATACATTTCTCCAGTAAAAATTAATAACGTCAAAGTTTTCTAATAAAAGGACAGCACCTACAAACAGTAGTATTACGCCCCACATTACTCTATTCAGTTTCATAAGATTATTTGTTAGGGGTTTTACAATTGATTCTCTGGAGCCTGGTCTGCAGGTTTTGCAGGCTCTTGTGCAACAGGCTGCTGTGCTGAAGTATTTACATCCTCAGGCTGCTCTTTTTTCCAGTCTTCCCATTTATTTTGTCGTTTAGCTTTCAGAATGAAACTTAAGCCTATCGCCACGAATAATAAAGGCCATAATTTACCTAGCCTGAACCAATAAGGGATCAGATTAAACTCATTCATCAAAAAATATAAACCGATTACCAACAGGACTAATCCTCCAACGGTCCGCCCTGTATCGTTATTTTTTGGCAAAGATTTAAAATCTAACGGGTTCTGCCAGTCCTGTGCAGGTGCACTTTTCACGTCCGGGTTTCCGGCTGCTGCAGATGGCGGTTGCTGCCCAAATGGCGGTGGCGTATTAAATCCCTGAAAATCATTCTGTTTCTTGAAATAATCATTAAATTTTGAAAATCTCGCAGCCGGATCATTATTTACCGGCACTACAATCCACATCACCAGATAAACCAGGATACCAGTTCCAACCAAAAATATAGTTGACAACACAAATAATAACCGGATGATAGTTACATCCACCTGCATATATTCTGCTAATCCCGATGAAACGCCTGCAATTATCTTGTCATGTTCGTTTCTTAACAATCTGTTTTCCATAAATCACTCTCCTATATTAGTAACAATAAAATCATTATCGGTCTTAACAACGTTTATAATGTTTAAGTTTCACAAGCTATAAACATTGATTAAGCCTCAATACACAATTAAGACTGAGCAAGTTCTATTTAGTTACAAAAGACTGCAAAGCATTTTTTCCTGTTGTTGACAATTCTATAGATCTAATCCTAACCGGCTGCAAAAAACCGCATTATTCATCAAATAGCAGAATATTTTTTTGAAATAAACAAACCCACAACATTTTTTGTTGTTTCTTTGTATTATTATAGTATTAATACATTAGCTAATTTCTTACTGAATGAACTTCACCAATTTTGGTAAATATCTGTTGCTGTTAAAAGCAGTTTTCAGAAAGCCCGAAAAGTTTAAAATATATCTTAAAGCCATCTTTCAACAGATGGACTTTGTCGGAGTAGGTTCTCTTGGCTTAATTGCCATTATTTCTACTTTTATCGGGGCCGTTATGACTTTACAGATCGCCTTCCAGTTGGTGAGTGATTTTATTCCCAAAACTATTATTGGTTCAGTAACACGTGATTCAAGTATTCTGGAACTCAGTCCGACTATTACAGCCATTGTACTTGCGGGTAAAATTGGTTCCGCTATTTCTTCGGAAATTGGTACCATGCGTGTGAGTGAACAGATTGATGCGCTAGAAATCATGGGGATCAATTCACCTGGTTACCTGATTCTTCCCAAACTGATTGCAGGAATTACAATGGTTCCTGTCCTGGTAATTTTTGCGATGGTATTAAGTATAACTGGTGGTTATTTAGGTGGTACTTTATCAGGGGCAGTAACTCCGGCAGAATATATCCAGGGTATCACTACTGATTTTAATCCTTATACTATTGTTGTTGCGCTAGTTAAAGCATTTGTTTTTGGTTTCATCATTACCACGGTTCCTGCCTACGAAGGTTTTTACGTAAAAGGTGGTGCATTAGAAGTTGCTCAGGCAAGTACAAGAGCAGTTGTAGTAAGCTGTATCAGTATCCTGGCTTGTGATTACATTGTAACCCAATTATTATTATGATCGAAATCAAAGACATTGAAAAATCTTTCGGGTCCAATACTGTCCTGAAAGGTATATCAGGTATATTCAAGGAAGGGTTAACGAATTTGATCATTGGTGGTTCAGGTTCAGGAAAAACTACCTTGCTAAAATGCATGATAGGTTTGCATACACCCGAAAAAGGAAGTGTACAATATGATGGAAGAGAATTCATTGATATGGATTTCGAACAACGTATTGAAATCCGTAAGGAAATCGGCATGCTTTTCCAGGGTTCAGCACTTTTTGACTCCATGACTGTGGAAGAAAACATCATGTTTCCATTGAATATGTTTACCGATCATGCTTTTAAAGAAAAACTGGAACGTGTTAATTTTTGCCTGGAAAGGGTCAACCTGGAAGGTAAAAACAAACTTTTCCCCGCTGAACTTTCAGGAGGGATGAAAAAACGTGTTGGAATTGCCCGTGCAATTGCCATGAACCCAAAATATCTTTTTGTTGATGAGCCGAATTCAGGCCTTGACCCGAAAACATCTATCGTTATTGATGAGCTGATTAAGGAAATTACAGAAGAATACAATACCACCACGATCGTAGTTACCCACGATATGAACTCAGTAATGGGTATTGGTGATTATATTCTTTTCTTACACGAAGGAAAGAAATTCTGGGAAGGTTCTAATAAAGAAATCGCCCATACAGACATAGCAGAACTTAATGATTTTGTTTTTGCCAGCCGTTTCATGAAAGCTGCCAAGAAAAACTTTTAATAACATTTGTACAAAAATATTTTATGATAAGCCTACTTACCCCCACGCACTGGAAAGATTATGAGTTGATTGACTGTGGAGATTTTGAAAAATTAGAGCGCTTTGGCAATCTTATCCTTTGCAGACCTGAGCCTCAGGCTGTATGGAAAAAAATGCTTCCTGAACAGGAATGGAAAAAGTTAACACACATCAGGTTCAAAGGTCGTTCAGCGACTTCCGGAGAATGGGTAAAATCTGCTGGAAATGTACCTGACCGCTGGAATGTGGAATATAAAAATGATGAGGTAAAAATCAACCTGCGTCTTGGTTTAACCTCATTTAAGCACGTAGGTGTTTTTCCTGAGCAGGCAGTAAACTGGGATTACATCTCTTCTTCTATTAAAAAGTTCAAAAATCCAAAACCGAAAGTACTTAACCTTTTTGCTTATACAGGTGCAGCGTCATTAATTGCACAGGCTTCAGGTGCAGATACTACACACGTGGATTCTATCAAACAGGTAGTGAACTGGGCAAATGAGAACCAGGAATTATCTCAGTTGAAAGATGTAAGATGGGTTGTGGAAGATGCTTTAAAATTTGTACAGCGTGAGTTGAAACGTGGTAAAAAATATAATGGTATCATTTTAGATCCACCTGCATTCGGTCATGGCCCGAATGGAGAAAAGTGGAAACTGGAAGATCATATTCAGGAAATGATGCAGGATGTAGTACAATTACTGGATGAGGAAGAACACTTCCTGATTCTGAATACGTACTCCTTAGGATTCTCTTCTGTAATTGTGGAAAATCTGATCAAGACTTCTTTCCCTCAGGTAAAAAATCTTGAAACTGGTGAGTTATATCTTCAGGCTACTTCAGGAATAAAATTACCGCTGGGTGTATTTGGAAAATTTAATACTTTCTCTTCTTAACAAGAGAAAGTATTATTGCTTTAAGCTGAATTAGGTGGTTCCGGGAGTTATTGCCGCATCCACCAATCTATATTCGATAACGGGTGCACCCGCTATCCCACCGTCAGCATTACTGGAACTTACAAACCTGAGTTTATAAACGTTTCCATCTGCATCTTTAACCACATAAAAACGATCTCTGTTAACTATTGGTCTACCATCTGTAGTTAATGATCTCCACTTTACTCCAATAGCTTCCCGCGTATTTAAATAGCTGATCCCGGTCAGTTTCTCTTTGTTGAAATTCTCATATTCATTTGCAGCCTGATCTGCAATCTTCACTTCTGCAGCAGTTACGCCTCCCAAAAAGTTAATGAGTACAAAATCATGAGTCGCCACTGCTGTGGTACCTGTGGCACTTGCATCGGCAACTGTAGAAGTGGTCCATGTCCATTGTATATCCCATAATGATTGTGCAGGCTCTCCGACTGCAGCCGGGCTGGTGAAACTGAAAAAATTAAAATTATAGGAAAGATCTTTATTGACTATAAACTCAGTAAAAGAAGGGTTATCAATATTCATTCTCGCATGTTTAATGCGATAACCATTAGTTCCCTGGTAAATTTTCACTTTATACCATGGTCTTTTAACTGGTACAGATGGAATAGCTGGTGTGGTTGGAGTAGCCGGCACAGCGGTAGTCATATCCGGAAGTCCTGCATAACCACTGTTTACAACATAGATATTACTTGCCCCCTCAGATGCACCTACTTTTATAGTGACTAGTTTAGCTAAATAATCAGTTGCAGTACCAGTAACAGGGTCTACATAGGCTCCGCTCCCTGCTGCACCAAGTTTCATCTTATCTACAAAATCAATAGAATCTTTTTGTTGTACATCAGCAAAGTTTTGCTTCCCTGTATCGTAAGCCATTGCTCCCATCGTATGGTTGAGAATAACTTTAAAATCTGCTCCGGGATAAAGACCCAGATCCCAGTTTGCTCTTCTTACCGGAGTCACCACGCCTTTACTAAAATCAACAAAAACACTATTAGCAGCATTCAAGCCGAGCTCAGTTCCTGCAACACCAGGAAGTGTCACTTGTTGTCCGGCAAAGGGCTGTGGATATCTGTAGTCGACACTGTCTTTTTTACATCCTGCAAAAGCAAAAACCACACAGCAGCAAATAATAAGTATATTATTTTTATTCATGTTAAATCTCTAATTCTCTAAAACGCTAAGAAGCGTAAAGATAATATTCCTGACCTTGAATTTTTCACAAATCTGGTGCGGATCAGGCAGATTATCTCAGCTTCAGCGGCCTGACTCTTATTAATTTGATAATTCTTTTACGGATTGGAGATTTTGTCAGCCGAATGTGTAGTTTTGCAACCACACGAATTCATATTTAAATCACTTTATAACCTATGAAAATACCACAACTCGCGGGAACATTATTAATTGCATTTACCACAGTCACACTTTTTACCAATTGTACTTCGGGTACTGATAAAAAAGGTGAAAAAACAAAAACGACTATAAATGCATCAGGAGATTCTTCGGAAGTTGCTGTTACTGATACCTCACGTAAGCCTATTGATACTGCAAAATACAATGCTTTAATGCTTAAGCTTGCACATGGAGATACTACGGGAAGATGGCCTGTTAAACCTCAGCCTTACCCACTGCCTGGTGCAATTTTACCTTACAAAAGGATTGTTGCTTACTACGGAAATATATATTCAAAAAGAATGGGTGCTTTAGGGGAATATGCACCTAAAGAAATGTTATCCAGACTGGATGCCGAAGTAAAAAAATGGGAAAAGGCCGATCCTTCTACCCCTGTTCAGCCTGCTTTACACTATATCGCTGTAGTAGCCCAGGGTGACCCTGGTAAAGATGGCAAACACAGATTCAGAATGCCGGATAAACAAATTGATTCTGTACTGGCTATTTCAAGAATGCGCAAAAACATGATCGTGTTCCTTGATATTCAAGTATCGTTAAGCACCATCAGAGATGAATTACCTTTATTGGAAAAGTATCTGAAAATGCCAAATGTTCATTTAGGTATAGATCCTGAGTTCTCTATGAAAGAAGGGGTGAAACCAGGAAAAAGAATAGGTACATATGATGCTGCTGATATCAATTACTGTTCACAATTCCTTGCTAACCTGGTAAAAAAATACAATTTACCTCCGAAGGTTTTTACGGTTCACCGTTTTACAAAGAAAATGATAACGAATTACAAGAACATCAAGCTACGTCCTGAGGTTCAAATCGTAATGCATATGGATGGATGGGGAGAGCCTGAGCTTAAAAAAGGTACTTACCGTCACTTCATTTTCAGCGAGCCTGTTGAGTTCACTGGTTTCAAATTATTCTACAAAAATGATTTGAAAAAAGCACCAAACAGATTAATGACGCCAGAAGAGTTATTGAAACTTACACCGATACCTGTATATATACAATATCAGTAGTTCTGTTGATCTTCTACAAGAAACGCCCTGTTAATGATTAACAGGGCGTTTTTTTTATTCCTATAAAATTTAATTTCTAAAACGGTTATGCTGTAATTTTATTGCTCTCTGGCTTTGGGGTTACTACGATTATATTTTCATTGTTAATTAAAAATTAATAAGTTTGGTGCATGCAAGATTTCCCGTTATACTTCGAATTGGGTTGGCAACATATATTAAACTGGAAAGGATATGATCATATTCTTTTTGTGATTGTGTTATGTGGAGCTTATACTTTAACAGATTGGAAGAGGGTATTGTTGCTGGTTACCGCTTTCACGATTGGCCACAGTATCACGCTTGCTTTAAGTGTGTTAAAAGTGATCACAGTCAAAACTAATTTGATTGAGTTTCTGATTCCGGTCACGATATTAGTTACTGCAGCTTCGAATATCCTTGGTGGGAAATCATCAAGGCCCAAGGGTGTCCAGTTGAAGTATATACTTGCCCTTTTCTTCGGATTGATCCATGGAATGGGCTTTTCCAATTATCTGAATAGCTTGCTGGGTAAAAGCACCAATATTGTAGCAGAGTTATTTGCTTTCAATATCGGGCTGGAATTCGGTCAGATTATTATCGTAACTGGCATATTGCTGATTTCTTTTATCCTGATCAATATCTTCAAGGTCAAAAAATGGAATTGGAATTTCTTCCTGTCTTCCGCAATATTTGGTATCTCTTTTATTATGGCCGCAGAGCGGTGGCCTGACTTATTCCGTTAGAATAAGCCAAGCTGACCTTTATCATCGATCTCTACATCATCAGGATTAGTGATCTCGAATTTGACATTTTTATTGAGCGACGCTTCTTTGGTGACTTTACTTTTAGCATCGTCAGTTTTCTTTGGCTTCGCTGGTTTAGTTACTGGTGTTTCTGTTTTTTCAGGAACAACTGGTGTTTCAACTGTTACAGGAGCAACCGGTGTTGCTATCACTTGTGGAGTAACTAAAGCTTCAGCTTCCACAGGGACAACCGGTGTTGCTATCGCTTCCGGAGTAACCGGTACTGCTGCTTTCACAGGAACCACTGTTGTTTCTTCGGCTTCTGGAGTAACTGGTACTGCTGCTTCCACAGGAACTACTGGTGTTTTTTTCACTTCTGGAGTAACTTGTACTGCTGCTTCCACAGGAACTACTGGTGTTTTTTCCACTTCTGGAGTAACTGCGACTACTTTCTTAGTACGTTTTACTGGAGTTTGTACAGCTTTATCTGCTTCTTCAACCGGTTGAATTATACTTTCCTGCCTAACCCATTCTTTCTTAACAACAGGAGCCTCTTTTTCCTCTTCAACTACAGAAGGGCTCTCTTGATCCACGATAGTAGTATCTTCAATTTCTATTACTTCTTCTTCAATAATTACTTCTTCGGCTATTGCGTCAGAAACATCTTCAACTTGTGCGGTTTCTTCTTGAACTGATTGAATTTCATCATTAATTTCAGTTTCATCATCAGTTTCAGTTTCATCATCCTCACTTTCAGCTTCATCATCCTCATTTTCAGCTTCATCATCCTCATTTTCAGCTTCGGTTAATTCTGCTGTAGCTGATGATGGCTCCTGATCATCTTCAGAAACTTGCGCTATTGCAGCAGTACTCTCTTTAACCTCTTCTTCCAGCACAGGCTCATTTTCCTCTGCATTACTGATTGTAATATTTTTCACATCGTGCTGACTTAACCTGTTACCGTTAGCTTTGATACCTTTTAAGTCGATAAAATCTGCAAGCACGATTTCCAATGTCTCAGGAATCTGTGTTTTACCTTTCAATACATCTATGGTTAAGGTAGCTTCAGGATTACTAGTCAGGTGCAGGAACCTCGAACCAGTTTCCTCACTGATCAGCGTTTGTTTTTTTCCTATTGCAATAGGTTCAAAAACAAAGCGCTTAATAAAGTAATTCTTAGCTTTTCCTTCATACTGCACTACTGCAAATGCTTTTTCAGGATCAAATTTCTGAATCAGCAATAAATCAGCATCAAAATGATTACTCAATTCGAAAGAACTCAGTTCATACCAACCCTCTTTATGTACCTGAAGGATCTTATCGTCACCATCAAATTCACCGAGGTATTTACCTCTTCCATCAACATTTAATCTTCTTAATAAATCATCATACCAGATTTTCAAACCTGAAAGTGTAGACACACCTTTGCTCTTCAATAAAACCTTCTTAACAGGATATTTAGAAACTATGTTTCCCTGAGAAGCACGTCCTTTAATAGCAATATCTGCAAAGTCTATATCAAATTGCAATTTCTTTAGCTTAGTATGCGGCTTAAGCATTACGGTAACGATCTCCGCTTCACCATTAGGGTTAGGCGTGAAATATAACATCTTCGACCCTTTACTTCCTTTTGTCAAGTCGTATTCTTTGTCACGGGTCACCCCCATTACAGCAAAACGTTTAATATAAGAAGTACCGCTTGCCCCATCTTTGTAAATCAGGTTATAAATGGTACGGTCGTCATTCTTTTTAAATACTTGTGCGTAAACAATCCCTTTACCCACAAATGTTTTATCTGCGACTTTAGTAATTGTGCATTTGCCATCCTCTCTGAAAACAATGATTTCATCCAGATCAGAACAGTCGGCAATAAATTCGTCTTTTTTAAGACCGGTTCCGATAAAACCATCTTCCCGGTTCATATAAAGTTTAACGTTGGCCAGCGCAACTTTAGAAGCTTCCACTCTGTCAAACAGACGGATCTCCGTTTTACGCTCTCTGCCTTTTCCGTATTTATCTTTTAATTTCTGATACCATGCAATCGCATAATCAGTCAGATGACGCAGGTGATTTTTTACCACCTTAATATCATCCGCCAATGCTTTCATCTGGTCATCCGCTTTCTTAACATCAAAGCGGGTAATACTGCTCATCGGTTTATCGATCAGCTTTTTAAAATCTTCTGGCAGGATTTCTCTGTATAGTTGTGCTTTGAAAGGAGCGAACAGGATATTCAGTACTTCTACTACGGCATCAAAATTAGTTGCATTCTCATATTCCGCATGCTTGTACATTCCTTCCTGAATGAAGATCTTCAATAAAGAACTGAAGAAAATCTTCTCCTGAAGTTCATGAAGTTTGATTTCAAGCTCCTGCTTTAACAGGTTTTTAGTATTCTGAGTGTTTTCTATCAGAATAGCATTCACAGTCAGAAACTGAGGCTTATCATCTTTAATGATACAAGTATTCGGAGAAATAGAAACCTCACAAGAAGTGAATGCATAAAGTGCATCTATAGTTACATCCGGCGAAATACCAGGAGCTAGCTGAATGACAATCTCCACATGTGCGGCTGTATTGTCTTCAATTTTCTTGATTTTGATTTTACCTTTATCATTGGCAGAAAGAATACTGTCAATTACAGAGCCCGTTGTTGTACTATAAGGAATCTCAGTAATCACCAGGGTCTTTTTATCCTTTTCAGTGATTTTAGCACGTACACGAATCTTACCGCCACGCATTCCTTCGTTATAAGCAGAAAAATCTGCCATACCTCCAGTAAAGAAGTCGGGAAGAATATTAGGTTTTTCACCTTGCAGGATGGCAATAGAAGCATCAAGCAATTCGATAAAGTTATGTGGCATAACTTTAGTAGCCAGACCTACTGCAATCCCTTCGGCTCCCTGCGCCAATAGCAGCGGAAATTTTACTGGTAAAGTAAGTGGTTCATTGTTCCGCCCGTCATAACTTAATTGCCAGATGGTTGTGTCTGCATTAAAAACAACCTCTGTGGCGAATTTTGACAGACGTGCTTCAATATAACGCGGCGCAGCTGCACTATCTCCGGTAATCGGATCTCCCCAGTTACCCTGACAGTCAATCAGCAGGTCCTTCTGACCAATCTGCACCATAGCATCTCCAATTGAAGCGTCTCCATGCGGGTGATACTTCATCGTATTTCCAATCACATTGGCTGCCTTATTGAAACGTCCGTCGTCCATCTCTTTCAACGAATGCATAATTCTACGCTGAACGGGCTTCAGTCCATCATTAATATGGGGTACTGCCCGGTCTAAAATTACATAAGAGGCATAATCGAGGAACCAGTTCTCGTAAAGGCCATTAATAGGTATTACGGTATGTTTTGTCTCTTCGTTTACGTTATTATCTAATTCGTCGCTCATCAAGAAAGGGGTTTGGATGCCGTAAAGATAAGGCATCCGCTCAAATTTTGAGAACACAATTTCCCAACAGTTTTAAAAAAACTGATGTAGTGCTTAGATTTCGAAATTATTCAGCCAGACGATCTTCTACAAATACAAAAGGCAGCAAACTTTTGATCCCCTTTACTTTGAGAACCTTACCATCAAGACAGTAGAAAAGTACTTCTATTTCTTTATTTTGTTTTCTTTCAAATTCAGCCATAACTTGTAAACAGGCACCACAGCAAGTAATAGGCTGTTCAATTTTAAAGTTATCGGTATGGGCGGTAATCGCCATCGTTTCTATAATTGCATCAGGATAAGTAGCACCAATTGTAAAAAGGGCCACACGTTCTGCACAAAGTCCTGACGGGTAGGCCAGATTCTCCTGGTTACTGCCGGAAACAATCACACCATCATTTAACCTTACCGCAGTAGCCACTTTAAAATTGGAGTACGGAGAGTAAGAGGTCTTTAATGCTTCCTTTGCTTGCATACATAAGGATTGATCGGCTGCATTCAGTTCTTCTAACTGATCGTAGGATTCATAAGCAATGGAAATATTTAGTTTATTCATATAAGTTTAAAAATTAAAATACAGCAGACATCATTATTGATGGTTCATGCCTGGTAAAAATAGGGCTTACAATATACGTTGTTAATTTGAACAGATCCTAAATAACATAAATGAATGTAATAATAAAACATATTGTTTCCAATATAGATAAATATTACCAACTATAGAGAAATTCAGGGTAAGTTGGGCACAAATCAATCGAATTATGTCAGAAAAAATGAACAAGTATATTGATCCTTTGTCAGATTTCGGTTTTAAGCATCTTTTCGGCGGTGAGCCAAATAAGGATATTATGATCGGATTTTTGAATGCAGTATTTGAGGGGCAGAAATACATTACCGATATTACCTATAGTCCAACGGAATATGGAGGTGATGAGCAAGATTACAGAAAAGTTTCTTTTGATTTATTATGTACGGGAACGCAGGGTGAGCAGTTTATTGTGGAAATGCAACGGCTTGCACATTCAAATTTTGGCGACCGGTGTATTTTTTACTTAAGCCGGCTGATTCACCAGCAAAAATTACTGGGTAAAGGAAACTGGAACTTCAAACTGAAAGAGGTCTTTCTGATCGCTATACTGGATTTTAAAATGAAAAGCAGCACAAACGATCATTATCTGCAAAGTATTTCA
Source organism: Pedobacter sp. UYP1 (assembly GCF_040547305.1). NCBI lineage: Bacteria > Pseudomonadati > Bacteroidota > Sphingobacteriia > Sphingobacteriales > Sphingobacteriaceae > Pedobacter > Pedobacter sp. UYP1. The sequence goes on from NZ_JBEPPL010000006.1 coordinate 117,038, forward strand.
CTGGTTAACACCGGTACCGGTGAAATATTCCACAATGGACTGGGATTTAAGTTTTTGGAACTACCTAAATTTGATAAAAAAGAAGATGAACTGGAGAGTGAACTGGACAAATGGGTTTATGTGCTTAAACACATGCAAAGTCTGGGCAAAATCCCGGAGTATCTTGACAAACGTATTTTTCAAAAAATATTTAATGTATCTGAAATGAGCAGACTAACACCCGAACAACGGTTTATACACGATTTAGATCAACAGAAAAAATGGGAATATCAATGTGTTCTTGATGAGATCCTCAAAATAGGACTGGAAAGAGGTCTCGCAAAAGGACTGAATGATGAAATGCTGCATGGAATTGAGGAAGGTATTGAACAAGAGTTCAGGAAAGGCGTATTGGAGGGGCTTGAAAAAGGCATTAAAAAAGGAAAACTCCAGGGAATCGAACAGGGCCTTGAAAAAGGAATACAAGAAGGTATTGAGAAAGGACTTGAACAAGGCCTTGAAAAAGGAATACAGCAAGGAATTGAAAAAGGACTTGAACAGGGCCTTGAAAAAGGAATACAGCAAGGAATTGAAAAAGGACTTGAACAGGGCCTTGAAAAAGGAATACAGCAAGGAATTGAAAAAGGATTTGAACAGGGAAAACTTGAGATTTCTCTCGAACTCGCAAGAAAAATGAAAAATGAAAATTTTGATACACTTAAAATCATCCAGTTCACGAAGCTCCCTATTGAAGTCATTGATAATTTATAGCTATTCTTTTATATACATAAAGACCCGGATCCAAGGTCTTTATGTATAAATTGTCATATTTATTTAAACAAAGTTTTGGTTTATTTGTAGTATACTGTAGGTTAAAACGGTCTAATGGCATAGTTTTTATACCTTGGTTAGTCATAAATCTCTCAAAATCTACTTGAATTGAATAAATACGTACGTAAAAGTTTAAAGGTTGTTCTATGGATTATTGCCACAATCATTTTATTAGTGGTTGCAGTGGCTATATCTTTAAATATCCCCGCCGTTCAGAACTTCGTTAAAGGCAAAGCTATTGCCTACCTTAAAAATAAAACCCACACAGAAGTAAGTCTGGAAAGTATTAAAATCGCCTTGCCCAAAGATATTGTGCTCAACAAATTCTACATGGAAGATAAAAAAGGCGACACTTTATTGTATGCACAGAAATTAGCAGTCGATATCAGTCTTTTCAAACTATTAAATAATAAAATAGAAATTAACAATATTGAACTGGAGAAAATCCGGGCAAATGTGACCCGTATTAATCCGGATACAACATTTAATTTTTCTTTCCTTCTGGATGCTTTTATGTCCGAACAGAAAAAACCAGAAGACCAGGTGAAAAAGGATACCACGTCTACCATGAAATTTTCCATCAGTAAAATAAGCTTAAAAGATATAGGTATTGTTTATCGTGATGATGTTGCAGGTAATGATGTGAGTGTAAATCTGGGAGAATTTAAGACAAATATTAAAGACTTTGATCTGGATAATCAACACTATGTGATCAAAGACCTGGTTCTGAAAAACACTTACCTGAAATATTTGCAGCAAAAACCACTTACCCAGCTGGCAGCCCACCTGGAAAAGAGTATCGATACTGCTAAAACAGCTTCCGGAAAACTTCCTTTAGTAGAAATACAGGATGTTGCTTTTAATAATGTTAAGATCAACTTTAATGATATGCTTTCAGACATGCGTGCTGATTTAAATATCAATGAACTTAATCTGAAAAAACTCTTTGCTGACCTGACTAAAAGTGATTTTAAATTGGATGAGGCCACACTGAACAAATCTAATATACTCTTTGCTTTTAAACCACTTTCTGTTGCTTCAGGAACGAAACCGGCGGATAGTACTGCTGCAAAACCTTCTACATTAGCTGTACTGGTAAGCAAATTAAACCTTGCAGAAAACAATATACAGTATGATAATCTGGCTGTAAAACCTACTCCAAAAGGATTGGATTATAACCACTTAAAGATCAACGGACTTGGTTTGGCAGCAGAAGAACTTTCTTACAGCCAGGCCGGGATCAAAGTGAATGTTAAAAGTGGTGTATTCAAAGAAAGAAGTGGTTTTGAACTTTCAAAATTACAAGGTGATGTAGTCTATAGTGACAAAATGGTTAAACTCACCAACCTTATCTTTAAAACGCCCAACACTAACATTGAGAATAATACCACGCTGAACTATACTTCACTGGATGATTTAACCAAACATCCCGAGAAAGTAAAAATAAATCTGACCTTAAAAAACTCGGTACTTGGCTTGAAAGATGCAACCTATTTTAGTGATGCAATTCCAGCAGACTACCGCAATGAAAAGATTAAAATAACTGCGCGTGCCAATGGATATATGAGTAATCTTTCAATCCCTCAATTGCAGATTAGCGGATTGAAAAGCACAAATATAGAGGTGAATGGTACTGTCAAAGGTTTACCAGATATCAACAAAACATTCCTGGATCTTAACATTAAGCGCTTCTCTTTAACAAAGAGAGATCTTTTGGTCATTATTCCTAAAAAATCTCTGCCTGCTAATATTGAATTGCCTAACACGATTGTAGCGAACGGAAAATTTAAAGGGTCTATGACCAATTTCAATACGGACTTCAATATCAATACAGATATGGGGGCAGCCAAATTGCTGGCTGGCATGAAAGGGCCTAAAGGAAAAGAGAGTTATACTGCAAATATCAACTTGAATAACTTTAATGTTGGCCGTTTGTTAAAAATGCAGCCCCAGTTAGGTAAAATCAGCGTTAAAGCGACCGTAAATGGAACAGGTTTAGATGCAAAAACAGCTAATGCAAAGATCAATGCGCAATTATTAAGTGCTTATTATAATAAATACACCTATAAAAATTTATTGCTGAGTGGTACTTATTCAGGTCAGAAAATGAATATCAAAAGTGAAATGGCAGATACCAATGCTAATTTCAATTTAACTGCTTTTGTAAATATGGCTGGTAAATACCCTGCAGTTAAAGCAGACCTTAACTTAAAACAAGTTGATCTGCAAAAATTAAATTTCAGTGCGACTGAATTAAGGATGGCAGGTATTGTTAAAGCAGACATTAAAACTGCCGATCCGAATTACCTGAACGGTGATGTGAGCATCAGGGGTTTACAACTTGTTAAAGATGGACAAAGGTTTAATGTAGACACTATTGATGCACATGCTGAAGCAACAGCCAATCATACCTTATTGACTTTAAAATCAGAGTTGCTAAGTGCACGCGTTGATGGACAATATCAACTCACCAACCTGGCTGCTGCCATGATCAACCAGATTAATAAATATTATGCATTTGGTGAGGTGACAAAGATACCGGATCAGCGTTTCAGGTTTAATATGAACATTTATAACCCGAAGTTCATTAAAAACTTTGTTCCTGAACTGACCACCTTCTCTCCTTCCAGAATCAATGGTTTACTGGATACGAAAAAAGACAGTTTAATAATGAATGCCTGGATTCCACAAGTTGTTTATGGAGATTATCAGGTAGACAGTACGCGTCTTACTGTAGACAATGCCAATCAAAAACTGAACTATAAGTTATTGGTGAAGCATGTACAAAGCAAATCAATAGCTTTGTACAATACAGAACTAAGTGGTGAAGCTGCTAATAATATATTGGGCGTTAACATCTTCCTTAGAGATAGTAAACTGAAAGATAAATATGTACTTGGAGGTACATTTAAATCAATTAATAAAAACTTCCAATTCAGTTTCGATCCGCAGAAGTTACTTCTGAATTATGATAAGTGGGCAGTTTCCCCAGAAAACTTCATCCAGTTTGGAGCTTCAGGTATCCTGGCCAATCAGTTTAACCTGAGCAAAGGCGGACAGTTATTGAGTATAAATAGTTTGAATTCAACACCGGGTTCACCACTAAAAGTAGAATTCAAGAATTTTCAGATAGAAACACTGACTAAGTTTGCAGAACAGGACAGTTCTTTAGTAGGCGGAGCAATTAACGGGACGGTGGATGTAAAAGAATTAACGGGCAGCCCAAAATTCGAAGCTAACCTGACCATAGAACGTCTTCGTTATCAAAAAGATCAGCTGGGAACACTGCGTGTCGCTGTAAATAACAATACGGAAAACGCATTTGAAACGAATATCGCTTTAACAGGTGTACATGAATTAAGGGTAAACGGATTCTATTATACGAAAGCAGAGAATGCTTTGGATCTCACCTTAAATATTGATAAGATAGACCTTAAAGCCTTAGAAAGTGTTTCGATGGGGCAAATCAAACAAGGGTCTGGAACGATAACAGGGCAGCTTTCAATTAAAGGGGCGATTGCTTCACCGAAAGTATTGGGAGACCTTAAATTTAACCAGGCGGCATTCAATGCCACTTATGTAAATTCGTATTTCAGAATGCCGAACGAAACAATCAGCTTTACTGAAGAAGGAGTTAAATTCAATAATTTCACCATCATTGATTCTCTGAATAAACAAGCGACAATAAATGGTGGAATCCTGACGAAAGACTACAGGAACTTCAAGTTTAATATGGATATCAAAACTGATAATTTCAGAGCGCTGCATTCTACAGCGGCAGACAATGAAATGATCTACGGAACGGTTTTCTTAACGAGTCTGATCAAGGTAAGAGGCGATTTAAACCAGCCGGATGTCAATATGAACGTTCAGGTAGAGAAAGGAACCAAGTTCTTTTTCGCATTACCTCCTGATGATCCATCAGTGATCAGCCAGGAAGGAATTGTACAGTTTATTGATGCAGACGCAGCGCCATTTAATGGCCAGAAAGCGCTGAAAGCAGACAGTATCAGCAAATCGCCAATTAAAGGAATCAATCTGAGTGCCAATATTAAAATTGACCCGGATGCAGAATTAAATGTGGTAGTTGACCCGGCAAATGGTGATGCATTGAAAGTAAAAGGAACCGCTAATCTGATTGCTACGATGGATCCTAGTGGTAAAACTAGTTTAACAGGCCGTTATGACCTGACTGAAGGTTCTTATAACCTATCTATCGGTGGCTTAGCTAAAAGATCCTTTAAACTGGTTAAAGGAAGCAGTATCGTTTGGACGGGAGAACCTACAGAAGCGAATGTAGACCTGACTGCATTGTACGAAGTTAGTGCAGCGCCAATTGACCTGCTGAATCAACCTGATCTTGTTCAGGCTAAAACAAAACTACCTTTCCAGGTATATCTGTACATGAAAGATCAGCTGATGAAACCAACCATATCCTTTAAGCTGGATATGCCTGTAAACGAACAAGGTGCTTTGGGTGGACAGGTTTATACTAAAATACAAAATGTAAACAGAGACGAAGGACAGTTGAATAAACAGGTATTTGCTCTATTAGCGTTAGGACGTTTCATTGCGGACAATCCATTTGAGAGCCTTGTTGGCGGCGGTGGTGGTGTTTCCTCGATGGCCCGTTCAAGTGTGAGTAACTTGCTGACAGATCAGTTAAACAATCTGGCTTCTGATTTGGTTAAAGGCGTAGATATAAACTTTGGGGTAAATTCATCTGAAGATTATTCTACTGGTTCATTACAGCAAAAAACAGATCTGGAAGTAGGTTTATCTAAAAAGCTACTGAATGATAGATTAACAGTAACAGTAGGAAGCTCATTCGGTCTGGAAGGTCCGCAAGCACCTGGACAGAACTCAACGAATATTGCTGGTAATGTAAACGTGGAGTATGCGCTTTCTGCCGATGGCCGATACCGTTTAAGAGCTTACAGACGGAACCAGAATGAAGGTGTAATTGAGGGACAGATTATCGAGACAGGTGTTGGATTTGCTTTAGTTGTTGATTATAATAAATTTAAAGAGATCTTCCAGAAAAGAAGAAAGCGGAATCAGATCACCACTGAGCAGAAACCAAAAGAGAAAGCGGTGAATACTACACCAGCGAAAAGCGAGAAATAAAATTAAAGTCAAAAATAAAACTTCTGCAGGTTTTGGCCTGCAGAAGCTTACAAATATAAATAGTGAATGAAAAAAATAGTTCTACCCTCTTTATTAATCATTTCATGTTTAGTGTGGGCTGCTTGCAGTAACACCAAATATCTGAAACCCGGACAGACCTTATATACAGGTGCTGAGGTAAAGATCAATCCCGATTCTTCTTCAAAAATTGCAGATGAAAAGAATGTAAAGAGTGATTTGGAAAGTAAAACCAGACCTGCACCTAATAAAACTATCCTTGGCTTAAGACCAAAACTATACATCTATAACCTTGCTGGTGAACCAAAAAAACCGAAAGGTATCCGCCATTGGCTAAGAACCAAAGTTGGTGAACCACCTGTATTGCTAAGTGATGTCAAATTAAAAAGCAATAATGCCATATTAACTAGTTATCTGATTAGCCAGGGATACCTGCAATCTGTAGTAACAGGGGATACAATTGTTAAAAACCGTTCTGCTAAAGCTATATATACAGCAGAAACAGGTACCCGTTATAAAATCAATAACATCACTTTTCCTAAAGACACTGGGAATCTGGCCAATATTGTGAACCAGAATAAAGGAAACACCTTGCTTAAAAAAGGAGATTTCTATAATCTTGAAGTCTTTAAAAATGAACGGATCCGTATAGATAATGACCTGAAAGAAAATGGTTATTTCTATTTCAGCCCGGACTATCTGATTCTGCAAGTTGACAGTACCATTGGAAAGAGCCAGGTTAATATTACGGTGAAAGTAAAAGATATAGCTCCTGATGCAGGTTTGAAGCCCTACACAATCAAAGAGATTAATATATATCCGAACTACTCCTTAAGAAGGGATTCTGTACTGAGGAAGCTACAACCAGTCGAGTATAATGATTTCGAGATTTACGATGATAAAAAAACATTTAAACCTCGTTTGTTTGATAGACTGGTCTTCTTTAAAAAAGGTGAAACTTATAACAGAAAAGATCATAACCAATCTTTAAACCGAATGGTTAATATCAATGCATTTCAAGCTGTTAAAGCAGAGTTTTTGCCAGTTGACAGTTTTAAAAATAATCAGCTGGATTTAAATATTTATCTGACCCCTTTAAAGAAAAACTCCTTATCATTTTCAGTAACGGGAACAAGCAAATCAAACAACTTTGTGGGTTCTGAGGTAAAGGTAACTCAGACTACAAGAAACTTATTTAGAGGCGCAGAACAATTAGATGTGAGTGTAAGCGGTGGTTTTGAAACACAGGTAAGCGGACAAGCGAAGAACCTGAACTCTTATTCATTTACTGCTCAGGGTAAATTAACCTTCCCTAGATTTATTGTACCTTTTTACAAGCCTAGTAGTACAACTGCATTTATTCCAAAAACTATTGCATCATTGTCTTATGAATTGTTAAGCAGGGGTTCTTTATATGATTTAAGTTCATTTAAAGCTGAATATGGCTACGTATGGAAGGAAAATCTTCATAAAGAACATACTTTTAATCCTATTTCAATTACCTATGTAAAACCAAGTATTGATTCCGCAAAAAAAGATAGTATTTTCAGAATTACGCCAGGTTTAAAAAATATTCTTGATAAACAATTTATAATTGGAAGTAGCTATAACTTCAACTACACCAATCAAATGGAAGAGTCCAGAAGAAACAATATTTACTTTAATGGGAACATACAAACTGGTGGTAATCTCTGGGGTTTATTTGTCTCAAAAGATGGCAAGGGTGAAAAATCAATTTTCAATGTGCCATTAACTCAGTTTGTAAGATTAGAGACAGACTTAAGAAATTATTACAAGATCAATAGAAATGTGATCTGGGCGAATCGTCTTAACCTTGGTTATGGCTATACTTATGGGAATAGTTCTTCTATGCCATTTGTTAAACAGTTTTTCGCAGGGGGAACAAATGATATTCGAGGTTTTGCGTCAAGATCATTAGGCCCTGGTACTTATAAAGTGCCGGATTCAGTACAATTCGCCGATCAAAGTGGTGATGTAAAAATCATGCTGAATACAGAATTACGTTTTAAACTGGTCAGCGTATTATACGGCGCCTTATTTGCTGATGCAGGAAATATCTGGTTAAGAAAAGAAGACCCATCCAGACCGGGTTCAGGTTTTAAGGTAAAAAATGCTTTGAGTGAAATGGCAGTCTCTACCGGAGCGGGTTTACGTGTAGATGCCAAGATCTTTGTTGTCCGTTTGGACGTAGCCTTCCCGATCAGAAAACCATACTTGCCAGAAGGACAAAGATGGGTAATTGATCAGGTTGCATTCGGTGACAAGGCCTGGAGAAAAGAGAACTTAGTTTATAACATAGGAATTGGCTATCCATTTTAATCATCCCCTATATAAAGACACCTATCTAAATGAAAGTACTACATAAAATCAAACATTTCTTTATCGCGCTGTACCATTTGTTTGTGGCTGCGGGGGCAGGCTTTATCGAGGATCGTGTGATGAAATTAAGCGCAGCACTTGCTTATTATACCATCTTCTCTTTAACACCACTGATCATTATCGTTATTTCAGCAGCGAGTATATTTTTTAGTGATAAACTAAATCCCGGAACAGAATTATTTGCCCAGATCAACGAAATGGTCGGGCCTGAAGCTGCCAAACAAATACAAGGGTTTGTTGCGAATGCCAATCTTACCGGTAAAAGTACAATAGGATTGATTATAGGAATAGGAACATTGGTAGTTGGTTCAACGGCCATTTTCATTGAAATTCAGGACAGTATTAATATCATCTGGAAAGTAAAAGCTGTCCCTAAAAAAGGCTGGCTAAAAATGCTGACCAACAGATTACTTTCTTTCTCACTAATTATATCAATGGGTTTCCTGTTACTGGTTTCGCTGGTCATTAACAGTATTGTGGTAGGGCTGGGCTCTAAATTAGGAGAGTTAGTGAGCAGAAGCAAAATAGGTGAAGTTATTCCTGTAGCCGATACCACCACTACCCTATTGATCTATATCCTGAACAATGCTTTCACTTTAGCAGCTGTAACCGCAGTATTTACTATTATTTTCAAAGTATTGCCTGATGTAATTCTAAGATGGAAATCGGCTATCATAGGTGCCTTATTTACGGCACTGCTATTCAGTTTAGGTAAATACCTGATTGGTGTTTACATCGAAAAAGGAAATCCGGCATCAGCATTTGGCGCAGCAAGTTCAATTATTGTCATCCTGCTATGGATTTACTATACCTCCATTATTTTGTACTTCGGAGCTGAGTTTACGCAAGCCTACGCAGAGAAATATGATAAAGGAATAAGACCAAGTAAGTATGCAGTCCATACACAGATTACTGTGGTCGAAGAGAAAGTGGACGTTTTACCGCCACAACATCCTAAAGAAACAAAAACAGAATCGGCCTAAGCCGATTCTGCAATTTCATCTTCAATAATATCTTCAGAAACTGCCGCTGTCGCTGCATCTAAATCAGCAGAGATTAACGCTTCTACCGTATCCTTCTCTATTCTTAAGTTTCTGATAATGTGCTGTTGTCTGTCCGGTGTATTTTTACCCATATAATATTCCAGCAAACTCTTAATTGTCTGATCTTTCAAAATCACCGGGTCCAAACGGATGTCTTTACCAATAAATAAGCCGAACTCATCAGGAGAAATCTCGCCCAAACCTTTAAACCGTGTAATCTCTGGTTTATTCCCTAATTTCTCAATCGCTTTCTTACGCTCATCATCACTATAGCAATAAATCGTTTCTTTCTTATTCCGTACCCTGAATAAAGGAGTTTGCAGAATATAAACATGTCCGGCTCTGACCAGATCAGGGAAGAACTGCAGGAAGAAAGTCATCATCAATAACCTGATGTGCATTCCATCCACATCGGCATCAGTTGCGATTACAATGTTGTTATAATGTAAGCCATCCAGCCCGTCTTCAATATTCAGCGCATGCTGCAATAAATTGAATTCCTCATTTTCATAAACCACCTTTTTGGTCAGCTCATAACAATTCAGAGGTTTACCTTTTAAACTGAATACAGCCTGGCAATCTACATCTCTTGATTTCGTAATAGATCCAGATGCAGAATCTCCCTCAGTAATAAACAAGGTAGTTTCATAACGTTTTTCATGCGTACTGCTGAAATGGACTTTACAATCTCTGAGTTTCTTATTGTGAAGCGATGCCTTTTTAGCCCTGTCATTCGCTAATTTCTTGATTCCGGCGATATCCTTACGCTCACGTTCCGATTGCAGGATACGCTTTAATAAAGCATCTGCAACATCCGTATGCTTATGCAGGTAATCATCCAGTTCTTTCTTTACGAAATCATTGATGAAAGTACGTACAGACGGTCCTTCGGGTCCCATATTCTGAGAACCCAATTTAGTTTTCGTCTGCGACTCAAATACCGGCTCCTGCACACGAACAGAAATCGCAGCAATAATGGAAGAACGGATATCAGAAGCCTCGTATTCCTTTTTATAGAACTCACGGATAGTTTTCACCACCGCTTCTCTGAAAGCAGCCTGGTGTGTACCACCCTGAGTAGTATGTTGTCCATTCACAAAAGAATGATAATCCTCTCCGTATTGCTGACCATGGGTCATTGCAATTTCGATATCACTCCCTTTGAGGTGAATAATCGGGTAACGGATATTCTCTACATCTGCTACTTTATGCAGTAAATCATACAGCCCACGTTCCGATAAGTATTTTTGATTGTTAAAATTAACCGTTAAACCTGTATTCAGAAACACGTAGTTCCAGATCATACTTTCTACAAAATCAGGGATATAATGGTAATTTCTGAAAATGGTCTCATCAGGATAGAAAGTGATAGCAGTACCATTTCTCTGTGTGGTATCAATAATCGGATGATCCATTGTGATCTCCCCTCTTGAAAACTCCACCTTTTTCGTTTTTCCATCACGGTAAGACTGTACCACGAAATTAGTTGATAAAGCATTTACAGCTTTCGTACCCACCCCGTTAAGCCCGACAGATTTCTGGAAAGCATTACTGTCATATTTACCACCAGTATTGATTTTTGACACACAATCAACTACCTTACCCAATGGAATACCACGGCCATAATCGCGTACATTTACCTTAGAATCAGAAACAGTAATATCAATTATACGACCAGATCCCATTACAAACTCATCAATAGAGTTATCCATGATTTCCTTTAGCAAGACATAAATACCATCATCCTGAGCGGAGCCATCACCCAACTTCCCGATATACATACCAGGGCGTAATCTGATGTGTTCTTTCCAGTCCAGTGACCGTATACTGTCATCGTTATATATAGGTTCAGCCATAATCTTTGTGTAGAACTGCAAATTTAATGAATAGCTACCTCAATTAAACATCAAAGTTTCAACAAATACACATTTTGCCTTACCTTCGTGCATTTACTCCACCTATACATGCAGCCTAAAAAACAGCTTTCCCTTTTCGATTTGTCTATGATCGTTGTCAGTCTGGTCATTGGAATGGGCATCTTCCGTACACCAGTCAACGTAGCTGCCAAGGCACAGATTCCCGAATTATTCTTTCTGGCCTGGATTATAGGTGGTTTAGTGGCTTATTGCGGGGCGCTGATCTACGCAGAAATCGGTTCACGTTTTCCGGTAACTGGTGGTTATTATAAGATCTTTTCCACTTGCTATCATCCATCGGTAGCCTTTGCTATCAATGGAATAGTCGTGTTAACAAGTGCCGCTTCTATGGCTGGAGTAACCTTAATTGGTTCAGAATACCTGAGCAGCGTTATCTTTCCACCAGCAATGCAGACCGACTTTTACCGGCTTGTTATTGCTGCTATCACTATATTCATATTTTACAGTATCAACCTGATGGGTTTAAAGGCAAGCTCCAAAGTCCAGAACATCCTGACTGTAATCAAAATCACACTCGTGCTTACGCTGATTTGCGCCATATTTTTTGGTGGACAAACGGAAAATATCACGCCTATATTTAAAACAGTTTCGGGCAGTTCACCTGTTTGGTCAGATTATGGAAAAGCATTGGGAATTTGTCTGATCGCAGTAACTTTTTCCTTCGCTGGTTATACACAAACTATCAACCTGGGCGGTGAAGTTAAGGATGCGAAAAAAATCATCCCCAAAGGAATTAAAATGGGACTGTTCATTATCATCTCCCTATACCTGTCAATCAACTATGCTTATGTTAAAGTTATAGGATTTGAACAGTTGAAAACTGCCCATAGCATTGCTGCGATTTTAGCAGGAAAGATTTTCGGTCCCGCAGGATTCACTATACTTTCTGCAGTTATCTTTTTATCTGTTCTGGGATATGTTAATGTGAATCTACTGAGTAATCCAAGAGCGATGTTTGCCATGGGCGAAGAAAAAGCACTGCCTTCAATTTTTGCACAAAAAAATAAGAAAACAGAAGTAATGGTGGTCAGTCTGACTACTTTTACTGCACTGGTGATGACCACGCTCTTTTTTGCCCAGACTTTTGATAAAATTGTCAACTACTCTATTATCCTGGAATGTATTGGAACAGCAAGCTCGGCAGCTACTTTATTTATTCTGCGCAAAACTACTGCTCATTTAGATAAAAGCAATATTTACAGGATGAAATGGTATCCCGTGCTCCCTATCTTATTTATTTCTTTTTATTTATTTGTGGGAATCAGTATTTATCAGGACGATCCATCCGCTGCCAGCAATGGATTGTATATATTTATAGGATTCGTAGCCATTTATTTTATTTCAAAAATATTTAACAAAAAGAAGAAAATAACCGATGCAGCAGAAGGAACTGCCCTTAAGTAAAGAAATCACGTATGCAGCCGGAATGATGGGCTGGAGCATTATGACCAATATTATTATTGTGATGCTACCCTATTTCTACCTGCCACCTACCAATTCCGGCTTAACGCCTTTAGTTCCTCAGCTGATTGTATTCGGGATATTTAACATCCTGTCGCTGATCGCAGCATCAGGCAGATTATTCGATGCTTTTTATGATCCTTTTATTGCCTCTGTGAGCGATGGAAGTACAAATCCCAAAGGCAGGCGTATCCCGATTATGCGTTATGCCATTATCCCCGCAGTTATTTTCTGCAGTTTGATCTTTCATCCCCTGGTTAAAGCAGAGTCCACCGCAAATGCCTGGTGGCTTACCCTGATGCTCATCGGTTTTTTCATGTCAGTTACCACTTATATCATACCTTACAACACCTTACTGGCAGAACTTGCACATACAGCCGAGCAAAAAGTCAAACTATCTACCTTTCAGCAGGTTGGTTTTGTGATGGGGATGATCCTCTCTGCAATGATCAATAACTTTGCCGATCTGACTCAGTTTGTCTTTCATATCCAGGAAAGAATGGAAGCGCTTCAATACACCATTATCGGGCTCAGTATTTTTTCCGGACTGGTGATGATCCTTCCCGTAGTAACCATCAACGAAAAAGAATATAGTAATGGTAAGCCTACACATATCCCATTGCTGCCGGCGATTAAAAATACTTTCCGCAATGCGAATTTCAAATATTACCTGATTTCGGATTTCGCGTATTACACAGCGCTAAGTATTATTTCAAGCGGTTTACTTTATTTCGTCAGCGTTTTATTGAAATTACCTGAATCGGATGGTGGAAAATATATGGGGACGATGGTTTTTCTTTCTCTTTTATTTTATCCTTTCGTAAATTCCGGAGCAAAACGCTATGGCAGAAAAGCACTGGTTATTGCTGCCTTTGCTATCCTTAGTCTTATTTTTGTCACTATTTACTTTCTTGGCCATTTGCCTTTCCCGCCAGCTATGCAAATGTATATCCTGGTGGTCTGTGCTTCTTTTCCCCTGGCTGCTCTTGGTATTCTGCCCAATGCCATCCTTGCTGATATCGCACAAAAAGACACCAGGGAGACTGGTGAAAACCATGAAGGCATGTTTTTCGCGGTTAAATATCTATTTGTTAAACTTGGCCAAACCCTTGGAATTGCACTTTTTGCGATGCTCACTATCTATGGAAAGGACCCTGGACACGATTTTGGTCTGCGTTTAAATGGTGTTGCAGGCTTTGTTTTATGTGTCCTTGCCTTATTGTTTTTCACCCGCTTTAAAGAAGACAAATAAGTTACGGAACTTATATGTATATTTGCGCCAGCGAAACGTAACTCTTTAAACAGCAAGGAATTCATTAATTAAACACCTGCTGATTGTTAACGTCTCCTCATTATTATACACATTAAAATTCAAACACATTGTTATTCGAAGAATTAAACCTGATTGAGCCTATTTTAAAAGCGCTGCAAGCAGAGGGTTATACTAACCCAACCCCTATACAAGAACAATCTATCCCTACTATATTAACAAGCAGAGACTTACTAGGCTGTGCGCAAACCGGAACTGGTAAAACAGCGGCTTTTGCGATTCCTATGTTGCAACTGCTGAATAAAGAACATCAGAATACTAAAGGCCCGAGAGCAATCCGTGCGCTGGTATTAACGCCAACGCGTGAGCTTGCCATTCAGATTGAAGAAAGCTTCAAAGCTTATGGTAAAAATCTTTCTTTACGTCACCTGGTTATTTTTGGTGGTGTTGGACAAAAAGCACAAACTGATGCTTTACATCGCGGCGTAGATATCCTGATCGCTACACCAGGCAGATTGCTTGATTTAATGAACCAGGGTTTTGTGAACCTTAAAGATGTTGAAATATTTGTACTGGATGAAGCAGACAGAATGCTGGACATGGGTTTTATTCACGATGTGAAGAAAACTATTGCAAAGCTGCCTGCTAAAAGACAGACTTTGTTTTTCTCAGCAACTATGCCTGCTGAAATTCAAAAACTGGCGAATACTATTTTAACTGATCCGTTAAAAGTAGAAGTAACACCTGTCTCTTCAACTGCAGAAAAAATTGAGCAGTCTATCTATTACGTAGATAAGAACGATAAGAAAAATCTATTAATCCATATCCTTAAGGATAAAACGATTACTACAGCACTTGTTTTTACCCGTACAAAACATGGTGCAGACCGTATCGTTAAAGACCTGATTAAAGTTGGCGTAAAAGCTGAAGCTATTCACGGTAATAAATCACAGAATGCGAGACAAAGAGCTTTAACTAACTTTAAAGACAAAACTACCCGTATTCTTGTGGCAACTGATATTGCGGCGCGTGGTATAGATGTAGATGAATTAACACATGTGATTAACTATGAATTGCCAAACGTTCCTGAAACTTATGTTCACAGAATTGGCCGTACCGGTCGTGCTGGTAACAGTGGGGTTTCCTTCTCATTCTGTGATGGAGAAGAAAAAGAATACCTGGATGATATCGAGAAATTAATTGCCCTTAAAATCCCTGTACAGGAAGATCATCCTTATGCAATGAGCTGGCAGAGCCTGATGTCTGGCGCCGCAGCGGCAAAAGTAAAAGGAAAGAGCAAGCCTTCAAGAGGTGGCCGTCAGGAAAGAACTGAATATAAGCCAAACCTCAGCGGAGCAAAAAGAACTCCGGGTGGTGGTAATGGTGGTGGTAACCGCAGATTCAGCGGTTCAAGACCTAAAGCTAAAACAGATTAATTTTAAACATTAAGATCTGAAAACCGTTTCCTGTTATGGGAAACGGTTTTTTTGGTTTCAGGAGTATTGACAGTCAGATTAAGAGTTGATTTATATTCGATAAAATAAATCAATAAAAAGTTTAAAGAATTTACAGACAACTTTAAAGAATTATACCTAATTATCATGAAAACAAGTATATTAGAACAATAAAATCCCCGTATAATTATTTAGATCCCAGTTATGGAGAAAGGCAATATCATAAAGATCTCCCGGGGGCATCTTACGGAAATATCTAAAGGCGATTATGTAGCGAGTGCGAAAAGTATCAGTTCAAACGCGGCAAATAAAATTACCGAGAATAGCAAAGAAGGAATCTTTTTTGGGGAACCGAAAAAGATGAACGGAATTAAGGATGACAGTGTTGATGTGGTAGTCGCGGTATTCTTTGATGGAACAAGGAATAACAAAACGAACAACGAGCTTAGAGTGAGACATGAGCTTAATAGCAGAATCCCAACAAAAGGTCTTGAAGAACAAGACAGTTATCAGAATGCGCCGTCCAATGTACAAATTCTTTCAAAAGTTGCAATAATAAATACCCTTCATCGCTCTATTTATATTGAAGGCGTAGCCACAAATAACAATGCAAAAGATAAAAGTGTTGCTGCTGGTTTAGGTTATTTTGAAACTGGGATCAGAGATAAAGTTAAAAGTGGATGTCAGAGCCTGGCTACCTTAATTGCTGCAATTATTAATACTGAGGGGTTGAAAGTCAACAAAATCACGATTGATGTATTTGGTTTTAGCAGGGGAGCAACCTGTGCACGTAATTTTATATATGAAATCACGAAACCAGAACAAGAAACACCTCTTTTCAGAGATGGAAAAAATAAAAACGGGACTTACTATTCCGCTGATGGCACTCAGAGAGCTAATACAAAAATTGTTGCGGCTGAAGCAGTAAAAACAATGCAGCCCGCAAGAGGAATGTTAGGTCAGTACTTATTAGACAAACGGGTTAAGTTTAATTCATTTAGCTTAAGATTCGGAGGATTATTTGATAGCGTGTCTTCTTACGGCATCATGCACCGGAATGATGTTTGGGAGTTAGATCTGAATGCAATCAATAAAATGGCTCATATAGTACATTTAACGGCTGCCGATGAACGCCGGGATAATTTTGAGCTTACTGCTGTGACAAAAGGTATTACTAAAAACTTACCGGGAGTACATTCTGATATTGGCGGAGGATATAGAGATCATATAGCCGATAAATTTCTTATTGATGCCAAAAAGAAAGAAAGAGTACTGGTCGCTTCAGATCCGAAGATCGAATCTGAAAGAAAAAGATTAATAGAACAAGCCTGGTACACCAGAGAACAGTTCACTCTTGAAGGGAGTGAATATGAACCAAAGCGACTTTTTGGTACCCGGAAAATTAGAAATAACTACTCTTATATTCCGCTCCATTTAATGGCAGAATTCGCAATGTCAATTGGAGGCGTGAAATTTGATATCAATATATTGAACAAAGATTTTAAAATAGCTGAAGACGATCCAAAGTTAAATCTCAGAAAAGTATATGAAAGGCTTTATAAATATGCATTTAAAAATGCACCACCCATGCTCTATTTTACAGAACATGAAATCGAGCTTCTAAGGAAAAAAGTTTATGAAGGATTACTTTCCAAAGAGAAATTTGCAATGCTAGCAAATGATCATAATATGCTTAGACAACTCAGAAGTCGTTATCTTCACAACTCCGCAGATTTTGGAGACTTTGGGATGCAGCCAACATGGGATAATGAGAGAGTAATTTATAATCAAAAGAAACCGTAAAATGTCTAAAATAACCAGTCTTGTCCTACTAAGTATCGGCCTTTGTTTTAACTTTTCCTGCCAGAATAAATCTGAATCTCTTATGAAAAAATATGCATGGATACCAACTGAATGTGCACCTAAAGACTATCCGATGCGTGTTTACAGCGGCTACTTATATTATGGAAAAGAAGGAAACGCATATGTTCCTGGTGATAAAACAATAAACTACGGTTGGGGAGCTTTAGGTTCTATAGAAATTTCGGGGGATGACTTAAAAGAAGCTCCTGACACCTTGGATCTGACCTGGATTTCATTTACTGAAAATAAAAATTATACAGGAAAATTCCCTTTAAATGTAAAATTAATAGATTCGTTGCTCAGTGCTGGATATCCTGCCGAGGACATCCCCGCAGGACATGAGGACTTTTGTTACTTCCAGGTAGGAATGGCTCCGGGTGGAGTAGTCGTCCTTTGGCTTAGTGGTCCTGGTAAACAGATAGAAGTTGGCCGTTACCAGGGAAAAGAAACAAATGATGTAGACTGGAAAAGTAAAATACCAGGCTATGATGGTACGATGAAAGAATATGGTAAAGATATTATAGCCGGTTTACCAAAAGATGTTCAGCAGCAAATCGTTGATAATAAAATTCCTTATGGGAAATGGGATCACTGGAGAAGGCGATTCAACTGGAAGCCAGTAATAACTGGTGACGTGAACATTCTTAGATTAACCATGTTCATGTTCAACAAAGAAATGGACTTTTTAATAGGAAAAAGATTAAATCCGGTTGAATATATCCAAAGAGGAGCAATTGAAAAATTATACATCTTCTGGGTCGATCATAAGAAGCGCGAAATGAGATCTCAGATAGATTTCGATGAGGCAGAAACAGATCAGCTATTTTCTGCACTAAAACCTGGAGAAAACTGCGACTTGCTACTGCACGTAACCAACGATGGCGAAGTCACTGTAAACTTAAAAACAGCAGCCGGAATAATCCCATTTAAAAAGGCTAAAATTAATACCTATCTGCGTTAAACCTTAATTCTGTCCCCCGAAACTCTGCAGATTCCAGGTAAAACTCAACAGAAAATACCTGGTAATCTGATTAGTTCTGCTCTCTGTAGTCGTATTGTCTGTGATCAATCTGGTCAGGTTATTGCCCTGATTTAAAAAGTCATTTCCTTCCAGTTTCACACTGGCCTGCTTATTCTTGAAGAATGTTTTCTCAATTGAACCATTGATAATAAACGGATTTGTAGCACCAACCGAGAATCCCTGATTGATAGTTTTGCTCGCATTCATACCCAATATCAGGCTCTTTAGAATAAATATCCGACTATCCATATTAAATGTCCAGATCTGTAACGTATTCGAATTAAAACTTCTGATCGAGTACATATTACTATTATAAGTATAATTCGCACTGGAATGCAGCATTATCCATTTCCGGTTCATTCTTAATCCTAACCTTTGATTGATATTAACACCTTTTCCAATATTTTTCACTTCTTCCGCAAATGAAACACGGTGATTATAATTAATACCACCTACCATTTCGAACGTATATTTCTTCTTTCCAAATGGTAAAGACCAGTAATAATTAGCACCGAAATTATAATTGCCATTGGTATTCAGATAATGCGTTTCCTGGTTGAAGTTCTTCAACGAATCCGGGACTAGCTTATCCGGGATC
The DNA here is from genome assembly GCF_040547305.1 of Pedobacter sp. UYP1. Taxonomy (NCBI): domain Bacteria; kingdom Pseudomonadati; phylum Bacteroidota; class Sphingobacteriia; order Sphingobacteriales; family Sphingobacteriaceae; genus Pedobacter; species Pedobacter sp. UYP1. The sequence goes on from NZ_JBEPPL010000006.1 coordinate 136,040, forward strand.
AATAAAGTATTCGAGACCACTTGATTTTGTGTGAGCGATCCTCTTAACCCTACCTGTAAATTACTTCCGTTCTGTGGATTACTATGGTTATAATTCAGGTTGATCATATGATTAAACGCTGCCTTTAAATCTGGGTTCCCAATCACTATATTGTTTAGATTACGCGTATCCCTTACCGGCTGTAATTGGTTAAAATTAGGCTCCACACTATTTCCAGCGTAAAATACATTAAACTGATTTTTAGTAGAAATCATATAATTTAAGCGTGCAATTGGCGAAAAGTTAAACCCCGCACGATAAACCTTGTCTGCGCGTCCATCATAAGACCCGGTTAATAAACTTGGCTGTCCTGTTATCCCAAGAACATAATTTATTTTTTTTGTTTCATACCGGTAATTGACTCCAATGATATGTTTACTAAAAGAAGAAGTATAGGAATTACTTAAAGAATCTATCTCTCTGATATTTCCCGATTGATCCCTGTCTCTGGTATCCAGGCTATTTCTTGTATGACTCAATGAAAAGAGATAGCTAAAATCAAGGCTTTTTTTAACCAGTGAATCTTTCCCCTTATTCAATGGCTCTGTGAAAGTCAGGTTCGCATTCACACTAGTCGTCCGGTTACGGTCATCTACCAATTGATTTAATAAGGAATCTTTAACCGCCTCGCCCGTCTTAGGGTCATAATACTTAATCTGATTATCCAGATCACTGTTATTAGCAGTAAGACCTGAACTCCCATAAATCCCAACAGAAAAAATCCTTCCCGGTTTTTTCAACTTACGGGCCATAGAAAAATCAGCATTAAAATTAGGATTCTGCTGTCTGTTGATTCGTTGTGTATTCAAATCACGGCGGACAACACCGGTTTGTAACGACTCATTTATTGAAGTACTGTTTGTATTTTGCAAAGCACCCCTGAATCCTCCCCTGAGATAATTTCCCTCATCTGTAGATTCCAGGCTCAGGTCGAGGTTATGCCCGTTATTTTTAGAAGAATTTGTATTTGCAGATTTATCATAAATAATTCCCTGGGGATTTACCGTTTCAATTAAACTTTGTTGTATGCTTTCATTTTTATTGTAAGCATAATTATAGTTGCTGCCAAAAATCAGCTTCTCAGCCACTTTATCTCTATAACTGAACCCTAAATTAGAATTCGTATTGATCCCTGCACCTGTGTTCGTATTGCCTGCATTCGCATTGATGCCAATTTGCCGGAGATCCCTCCACAAGTAATCATTCAGATTTAAAGCATAACGCTTGTCCGTTCCTGCGCTTGCTGTAGCACTGCCAAAATTCCCGTTATTCCGGTCTGACTTCAGGACAACGTTTAAAATCTTTTGTGGTTCTCCTGTTTTTATCCCTGTGAAATTTGCTTTATCACCATAATCATCAATAAACTGGATTCTGGAAACTGTGCCTGCCGGCAACTTTGAAATAAACTCCTTCACGTTCCCTGTAAAAAAGTCCTTCCCATTCACCCTTATTTTTGTCAGTTGTTTACCCACCGAAGAAACGTTTCCTTCCTTATCAATCTCTACACCTGGCAATTGTCTCAGTAAATCTTCGACCTTGTCATTTTCATGAACAGCATAAGCATCGGCATTAAACTCTACCGTGTCTTTCATCACCCGCATGGGTACGACCTTCCCTTTGATCACAACCTCATTTAACTGAAGCGCAGAAGACTTTAAAAACACAGTTGGTAAAGATTGTTCCATGACTCCATCTTTCAAAGTAAAGACTTTGCTATAAGGAGCATAACCGATACCGCGTATCAGCAGCATCACGCTTCCACTCTTTAAATTCGAAAAGCCAAAGCCCCCCCCGGTATCAGTATTACTGCTTAAAGTATCTTTATCAGCAATCAAACGCACATTTGCGCCCGGGACACCCACATTAGTCGTATCCTGAACAACACCACGAAGGTGAATACCGCTTTGCGCATTTACTGAAAGAAGCAGCACTGTATTTAAAAATATAAATAGAAGAAAGGCTGTATATATCTTCAAAATCGTGGTTGGCAGTTATAAAAAAGATGGCTATTGACTATTAAGTCTTTCGGATTCTGATGATATGTAACCAATGCATCACTTTCATCAGGGGATAAGTAGGATCAAACTCGAACCACTTAGAAGCAAAATTCGGGTTGTTAGGCTTTTTATGGTGGTTATTTTGAAATAACTCCCCCATCATCAGGAAATCCAGTGGCAGGGAATTTTTACTGTGATCATTGTTATCATGATTTGAATATCCATATTTATGACCGCACCAGTTCACAATTGCTCCATGTAAAGGTCCCATCAGGAAATGAATTGGTAACAATAAGAACATCCACCATGCCGTAGCAAAAGTCACATAAAACCAGATATAGAAACTAATGAAAATCATTCTTGTGATCCAGGAATCACCGATTTTATCAATCAATGGCCATGAAGGATAATTATCACGGAACTGTTCTTCCGGCTCCTCATTATATTTTGCATAGTTCAGATAGATATTTTTAGTCTGTATCATCATTCCCCATACATCCTTTACAAAATGCGGAGAGTGCGGATCTTTTTCAGTATCGCTGAAAGCATGGTGCATCCGGTGAAGAATCGCATACGCCCTTGGATTTAAGAAAGAAGAACCCTGGGATAGAAAAGTAATGGTATAGAAAAACTTCTCCCAAAACGGATTCATTTTAAACATTTTATGCGAAGCATACCGGTGTAAAAAGAAGGTTTGAGAAAAAAGTGACAAGAACCAGTGCAGTAGAAAAAATATTAATATGATCATATTGAATTGGGTATACTTTAGAACGGAACATCCTTTGGGATGTTCTGATTACAAAAGTAAGGAAAAGAAAAGGGATTTGGCGCGGAATGTTTTGATTATTAATTTCTTGTTGAATACCGACACGCGCAAAACAGAGAAAAGAAAAAAGCATGTGTCCGATTACTAAATCAAACACATGCTGGAATATGATTTATCTTCCGAAATCGTCCGATACACGTACAATATCAGATTCATCAGATGGATTGGAAGGATCAGTATGCTGCCAGATCTCAGAAACAATACCCCAGTCATCCAAACCTACCAGGCGATGTCTCTCCCCTTGTTTCAATTTAATAGTTTGTTCAGGAATCAATTGTTGTACATCTCCCTGCTCATCAGTTTCGCTTGTAATTACACCAACTGTACCGCTTACCACTCTCCATATTTCAGCACGGCGGTGGTGATATTGCCATGATAAACGTGTATTAGGTGCAACGATTAAAATCTTAGGACTTAATTTTCCTGAAATTTTCAGCTCTTCTACATTTAGTCCGTCAAAGTAAACATTGGCAAACTGTTGTGCTTGTGCTTCATCAATCACGAAAAAACCACCCCATGGACGAGTCTCATCACGATTTACTACGTTAAAACCTTCAATTTTTAGTCGCTGTGCAACACTGTCGAATATTTCTTTTTTCTGATCTGACATTATATATAAATATTTTAATGCTCAAATATAAGAAACAGTTTAAAATTCATCTGATTATTTGTTCGGGCTGAATACTGCTTTAAAGCCTCCCAGCCTTTCGCTATCCTAAATGCATTGCAAAATATCAGTTACACAAATAAACATCCCCGCAATCCATTAAAGAACCCGTTTATATTTAAACACGCACAAGCAACATAAATTTAAACACGCTAATATTTGACTTTAATATTTGTATTTTCGCGTCATAATGGGGGAAACGGTAAATACAGATCGGAATTATACCATTAGGTATTAAATATAATCTTACTTTTGTAGGAGTTTGTATAAAGTTTAAACAGACTCAAAGAGTTAATCAGCGCTGTTAAGGCGATGATGAATCATTAATTTATATATGCATATGTTAAAAAGAGTTGTTATCACAGGGATTGGGGCATTAACCCCTCTAGGAAATGATGTAAATACTTTCTGGAGCAATACCATAGCTGGAAAAAGCGGAGCTGCAAAGATTACCCGCTTTGATGCCTCCCTCTTCCGCACGCAATTTGCTTGTGAACTCAAGGATTATGACGTTACAAAATATTTAGACAGGTCAGACATTAAAAGAACAGACCGTTTTACACAATACGCTTTAGTGGCGTCTGATGAGGCAATCAAAGACTCTGGCTTTGAATTTGACAAAATGGACCCATTTGATGTGGGTGTGATCTGGGGGTCCGGACAAGGTGGAATGGATACTTTCGAGCAACAGTCTGCTGAGTTTGCACTGGGAAATGGTACACCACGTTATAGCCCTTTCTTTGTTCCAAAACTGATCGCTAACATGGCTTCAGGAATGATTTCTATCCGTAATGGCTACATGGGAATCAATTACACAACCGTTTCTGCTTGTGCAACCTCTAACACAGCAATTATGGATGCTTTTACTTATATCCGTTTGGGTAAAGCAAAAATCATTGTAACAGGTGGTTCAGAAGCGCCGATTTCTGCTTCTTCAGTTGGTGGATTTTGTGCAATGAAGGCGATGTCAGCACAAAACGACACGCCAGAAACAGCTTCAAAACCATTTGACATTAAACGTGATGGTTTTGTGATGGGTGAAGGTGCAGGCGCACTGGTTCTGGAAGAATATGAGCACGCAGTAAAACGTGGTGCAACTATTTATGGAGAAATTGGTGGCGCTGCGATGACTGCTGACGCTTACCATATGACTGCAACCCATCCTGAAGGTTTAGGTGCTTCTCATGCGATGAAATTAGCCCTTACAGAAGCTGGTTTAACGATCCATGATATTAACTACTTAAACACCCACGCTACTTCAACCCCGGTTGGTGACCTTTCTGAAACTAAGGCTGTAAGTAATCTATTGGGCACAGGTAAAAATGACTTGTTCATTAGTGCAACAAAATCTATGACCGGACACTTATTAGGTGCAGCCGGAGCTATTGAAGCAATTATCTGTTTATTATCGATGCGCGACAGCATTATTCCACCAACGATCAATACAGACGAACTTGATCCTGCAATTCCATCAAACCTGAATATCGTTATTAAAGAAGCGATCTCTGCTAAAGTTACCTCAGCAATGAGTAATACTTTTGGTTTTGGTGGTCACAACGGAATCGTTGTGTTCAAATCGTTGTAAATAAAAATCATTTCAAGCCGGCATGTCATTAAAGCATGCCGGTTTTTTTATGTTTAAAAATGAAGGTTTTATACTTTTAGCTGAAGGATAACCTGCTCTACAGTAACCAGGATTTTATCCAGATTTGAAGAATGACCAGTAATTTTTGCGATCATAATTCCACCTTCAATTAATGCAATGATAGAATAAGCAATCCTGTCAACATCAGTACCTGCTTTAAATTCCCCAGCTTCCATTCCAGCAACAATCAGGTTACCGATATCTTTTTTCCAATCCGTTACTGCTTTGGCAGCTTTTGCTTTTAATAACGTATTCGTATCATCAGCCTCTACCGCTGTATTCAGGATCGGACATCCCCCTGTTGGAAAAGATGTTCCGCTGAAACTATGATAAACCTGTGCATAAACCATCAGTTTTTCCTGATAACTAACTGCCTTTTGCATCCGCTGCGTTATAGTTTTTCTGATCTTGGATAAATTATAGTCAAAAACCGAAAGGGCAACATCTTCCTTATTCTCAAAATTGCCATAAATACTTCCTTTGGTCAGGTGAGTGGCCTCCGTCAAATCTGACAATGAGGTCCCCGCATATCCTTTCGTATTAAATATACCCGCTGTGGTTTCAATAATAAACTGACGGGTACGCTCTGCTTTTGACAATACATTATCCATAAAACAAAAGTCCTGAAAATTTCTATCCCAAACCATAGCTTACGTAACAAATTATCAGAAGAATACTAAACAGCCTGTTATAATAATTGCATAGTAAAATTATTATACTAAATTTATTTTCGATAACCAATTATAAACCAACCTCCTGATAAAGGAAATGGATTACAGGCCATAGCCCTTTAATTCGAACCACTTAAACTATGAACTCATTAGGCATTTACGACTACGTCGTTTTCCTCGTTTACTTCCTCATCGTCGCCCTCTACGGCTGGACAGTTTACCGCAAAAAACAAGCACAAAAGGAAAATTCAAAAGATTTCTTCCTTGCAAAAGATTCCTTAACCTGGTGGGCCATTGGTGCCTCCCTTATTGCCTCCAACATTTCAGCAGAACAATTTATTGGAATGAGCGGATCTGGCTTTACTATGGGTCTGGCCATTGCCAGCTATGAATGGCTTGCTGCTGCTACGCTGATTATTGTTGCAATATTTTTTATTCCTGTCTATATCAAGAATAAAATTTATACCATGCCACAATTTCTGGGACAGCGGTACAATAGTACTGTAGCTATGATCATGGCTATTTTCTGGCTATTATTATATGTGGTCGTCAACCTGACTTCTATCCTTTACCTCGGCGCATTAGCCATTAACAGTATTTCGGGAATTAATATTACCGCCTGTATGTACGTACTCTCTGTTTTTGCTGTAATTATTACCCTCGGCGGGATGAAAGTAATCGGTTATACAGATGTTATCCAGGTATTCTTCCTGATTCTTGGTGGTCTGGCCACAACCTACCTTGCGCTTGAATTAGTCTCTACACATTTTGGAACCACTGGCGTATTTAATGGGCTGTCACTCATCAAAGAAAAAGCTGTCGATCACTTCCAGATGATCTTCCACAAAGAAGATGCACACTATATGGACTTGCCAGGTTTATCTGTATTGATAGGTGGAATGTGGATTGTTAACCTCAACTATTGGGGCTGTAACCAATATATTACACAAAGAGCATTAGGTGCTGATTTAAAAACCGCCCGCAGTGGATTATTATTTGCTGCATTCCTGAAATTACTGATGCCGGTCATCGTTGTTTTACCAGGTATTGCTGCTTATGTTTTGTATAAAGAAGGCTATGGAGATTTCCATAAAGCCATGTTAAAAGATGGCTCGTTAAATGCAGATTCAGCTTATCCTGTACTGCTTAACCTTTTACCGCAAGGACTAAAAGGATTATCTTTCGCAGCTTTAACAGCCGCCATTGTAGCTTCTCTTGCAGGAAAAGCAAACAGTATTGCGACCATATTTACCCTTGATGTTTACAAGAAAGTAATCAATAAAGACGCGGACGAGAATAAACAGGTTATCGTTGGCCGGATTACAGTTATTGTAGCCATGATCCTTGCGATCATTATTGCACCACAACTCGGAATTGATAAAAAAGGAGGATTCCAGTTTATACAAGAATATACTGGTTTTGTTTCCCCGGGTATTTTCGCCATGTTCTTATTGGGGTTCTTCTGGAAAAGAACAACGTCAAATGCAGCATTATTTGCGACTATCGGTGGTTTCATCCTGTCCGTTGTATTTAAAGTCCTGCCATTATTTGCGAACCTGGAATGGTTAAGCCCTTATGGTTTCTCCAAATTAGTAGAACAGAAAAATGGTGCAATGCTATATGAAATCCCATTCATTGACCGCATGGGCTTTGTATTTGCAATTTGTGTAATTACCATGTTCATTATCAGTAAAATGGAAAACAGGAGCGGTATTAACCCTAAAGGGCTTGAGGTTGACAGATCTATGTTTAAAACCAATCAGAGTTTCGCTGTCGGATCATTGATCATAGGTGGAATTATTGTGGCCTTATACAGCATTTTCTGGTAAAACATTCCCTTTAAAATACCCACTGGTAAAATATCCCCCACAAAAAACAAAGCCCCTCAATCCTTTAAATAAATAAAAGGCTGAGGGGCTATTGCATCCATTTGTGTGTGTGGAATTTCATCTACCCAAAATTTCAAATTCCGTTTATTATCTACATTGGCAAGCAACAAAACACACCGATGAAGATCCCTTTGGCAACTACCATTACCCGATTCCGGAGTTCGAATCTAACCTATTAACTGTAAAACGTAAGCAAATCAGCAAACGCTACAGCACTTAAAAATTTATTTTAATCTTTTAGCAAATTCGCTTTAGTATACTCCCAATTCATCCTTGCGATATTCAATACAGAGATGCCCTGTGGACATTCCACCTCACAAGCTTCCGTATTACTGCAATGCCCAAAACCTTCTTCATCCATACGGGAAACCATTTTTAACACCCTTTTAGCGGCTTCTTTTTCTCCCTGCGGAATTTTAGCCAGATGAGAGATCTTTGCCGAAGTAAAAAGTGCAGCACTTGAATTTTTACAAGTCGCTACACAAGCACCACAACCTATACAAGCCGCAGAATCAAAAGCAGACTCCGCAGTTTCGTGCGTAATCAATAAAGTATTGGCCTCTGCTGGCTGACCAGTGTTAGCTGTGATAAACCCACCCGCCTGTATAATACGGTCAAAAGCAGAACGGTCAACTTTAAGATCCCGTTTTACCGGAAAAGCAGTTGCCCTGAAAGGTTCCACGTAAATTGTAGCACCATCTTCAAATTCCCGCATATGCAACTGACAAGCTGTTAAACCAGGAACCGGCCCATGTGCCTGCCCATTAATCATCATCCCGCAAGTTCCGCAGATTCCTTCCCGGCAATCATGATCAAATTCTACAGGCATTTCTCCCTTAAGGATCAACTGCTCGTTTAAAGTATCCATCATTTCCAGAAAAGACATGTGGTGATCCACCTGATCCAGCATATAATCTACCAGTTCTCCTTTAGTTTTTGCATCTTTCTGACGCCATATTTTAAGATGTATCTTCATGATTCCTAACTATAACTTCTTACTGATAATTTAATAAACTCGAATTTTAAGTGTTCAGGATGTAATAAGGGAAGATTATCTTTTCCCTTCCACTCCCAAGCAGACACATAACAATAATTTTCATCATCTCTTAATGCTTCTCCATCTGCAGTTTGATATTCTTCCCTGAAATGTGCCCCGCATGATTCTTCTCTGCTTAATGCATCATGGCACATCAGCGCTGCGATCTCCAGATAATCAGCCACCCGGCCTGCTTTTTCCAGTTCACTGTTAATTTCACCGGCAGTTCCCGGAACAATCAGATCGTTATAAAACTCTGTTCTCAGCACTTTAATCCCTTCAATTGCCGCATTCAACCCTTCCGCAGAGCGAGACAAACCACATTTATCGTATAATAACTTTCCTAATTTCTTATGGAAATAATCTGAAGTCTTTGTACCCTTAATCTCACAAAGCGCAGTCAGCTGAGCAACCACTTCTTTTTCAACCTGATCAAATTCAGGATGGCTGGTTGTTATCTTTTCTTTCTTCAATTCTCCTGATAAATAATTAGCCAGCGTATATGGAAGAATGAAATAACCATCTACACAAGCCTGTAACAAAGAATTTGCCCCCAATCTGTTTGCGCCATGATCAGCAAAATTAGCTTCTCCAATTGCAAATAAACCCGGAATAGTAGTCATCAGTTCATAGTCCACCCATAACCCGCCCATAGAAAAATGTGCAGCAGGAGAAATCTTCATTGGTGCGGCATAGGCATCATCGGCAGTTATCTTTTTATACATAGAAAACAGGTTTCCATACTTCTCTTTGATCTTATCTTTGCCCTGCTCCCTGATTGCTTTTGAAAAATCGAGATACACCGCATTCCGCTGTGCACCGACCCCAAACCCAGCATCAATTCTTTCTTTGGCTGCCCTGGAAGAAATATCTCTTGGCGCCAGATTACCAAATGAAGGATAACGTCTTTCCAGATAATAATCTCTTTCCTGTTCAGGAATATCATTGGCAGCCCGCTGTTCATCGGGTAATTTAGGCACCCAGATTCTTCCGTCATTCCGCAATGATTCTGACATCAGCGTTAACTTTGACTGGTAATCGCCCGATTGAGGTAAACTCGTCGGATGAATCTGTGTCCAGCTTGGGCAAGCCATCAATGCTCCTCTTTTGTGTGCCCGCCAGATAGCCGAACCATTACAGCCCATAGCCAGGGTAGACAAATAATAAATTTTACCAAACCCACCTGTCGCAATCACTACCGCCTCAGCAGCAAAGCGCTCTATTAGTCCGCTATCCAGATTACGTGCAATAATTCCTTTGGCTTTTCCTTCTACCACTACCAGATCCAGCATTTCGTGCCTGCTGTATAAAGTAACCTTTCCGAGAGAAACCTGTCTCATTAAGGCCTGATAAGCACCTAACAACAACTGCTGACCAGTTTGTCCACGTGCATAAAAAGTACGGCTCACCTGTACCCCGCCAAAAGAACGGTTACTCAAATAACCACCATATTCTCTCGCAAATGGTACACCCTGTGCTACCGCCTGATCAATCAGGTTTAAAGAGCATTCTGCTAAACGGTATACATTAGCTTCACGTGCCCTGAAATCTCCGCCTTTCAGCGTATCATAAAACATTCTGTAAACAGAATCTCCGTCATTCTGATAATTTTTAGCGGCATTGACACCACCCTGAGCAGCAACCGAATGCGCTCTTCTGGCAGAATCCTGGAAACAAAAAGAAGTGACAGGGTAGCCTTGTTCGGCTAAAGAAGCAGCGGCCGATGCCCCCGCAAGCCCAGTTCCAACTACAATAACAGGCAATTTTTTACGGTTTGCAGGATTGACCAGTTTCGCCTGCGCTTTATACTGACTCCATTTAGTTTCTAATGGCCCAGCTGGTATTTTAGCATCTAATTCCATAATCCGAATTGAGTAAGGTGAACATAAACCGGGATAACCGCAAAACCTATGGTAATTGCATAACTGTAGACCGTACCAAATATTTGTACCATTGCAGCATATCCAGGATGGTATAAGCCCAGTGTTCTGACTGCACTTTTAAAACCATGTAAAAGATGAAAACCTAAGGCAAACATCGACAACACATAAAGTAACACGTACCACCAGGATTTAAATGCGTGCACAACCACTACATATAAATCCTTATTTCCATTTTTATCAAAAGGTACTGTCCCGAATTTATAGACATACCAGAAATCTTTAAAATGGATCACCAGGAAAATCAAGAGTATAGTACCTAATATCCCCATATTTCTGGAATACCACTTACTCACTTTCTTCCGGTTATCATAAGCATATTTAGCCGCCGTTTGTTTATTTCTTACCGTGATGATTAATGCATCCACTGCATGTGCAATCAGTGAAAAATACAATATATATGAAATCACTTTGATAAATATATTGCCCGATAAAAGGTTCGAATAGTAATTAAAACTCTCCCCAGCACGGTCTGCCGGCAATAATAACTGCAAATTTCCCAATAAATGGATCACCAGGAAAAAACAAAGGAACAGTCCGGTCAGGGCCATCAGGTTTTTTTGTGACAAAGTGCTTTTAAGAAAGGTTATCTTCATGTCTTTTTATTTAATAAACTCCGGTGACTTTCCACCATAAACCACCTAATCCCATCCAGATTGCCAATAATGCAATTCCGACGATCAATCCCATAATCCACCATTGTTTAACATCCACGTACCCACTTCCAAAATATACCGGAGCAGGGCCATGTGCATAATGTGTAATCGTACCAAACAATGAGCCTGTAAAACCTAGCATCAGTGCCAGTAACAATGGAGGGACCCCCATAGCAATACCTACTGCTAATAAGGCGGCGTACATTGCGGCTACATGTGCAGTCGCGCTGGCAAACAGGTAATGGCTTAGAAAATAAACGACTATTATAATTGGGAAAGCCAATGTCCAGGACATTCCTAAAAGTAAAGTCTGTATTAAATGTCCAAACCATGGAATAAAACCAAGTTCGTTGAGTGATCCCGCCATCATCACCAGCGTGGCAAACCAAACAATAGTATCCCAGGCACCTTTTTCAGCTTTAACATCTTCCCAGGTCAATACCTGAGTAAGTAATAAGATAGAAAGTCCGATAAATGCAGTCGTTGTCGCATCAATTTTAAACAGATCTCCGGTTACCCAGAGTACCAGTAAGATTACGAATGCCAACAGCATCAGCCATTCATTTTTTGTGATCTTACCCATCTCTTTCAACTTTGCTACAGCCATTGCTGGTGCTTCTGTTGTTTTTTTCAACTCAGGAGGAAAAATCTTATACAATAAAAAAGGTATGATAATTACGGAAGCCAGTCCAGGAACAATTGCCGCCCAGAACCACGACATCCAGCTAATATGGATGCCCATATCTGCTGCAAATTTCTGACACATCGGGTTACTCGCAGTTCCGGTCAGGAACATAGCAGAAGCAATCAGATTCATATAATAACTATTCAAAGTAAGATATGCACCTACTTTACGGTGTGTTTCTGCTTTATCGGGCATAGAACCCAGGCTCATCGCCATAGATTTCATAATCGGATAGATAATCCCTCCTCCTCTGGCTGTATTACTTGGAATAGCCGGAGCAAGTATTAAATCGGCAGCCCCCAGACTATAAGCTAAACCCAAAGAACTTTTACCAAATAATTTGATAAAAATATAAGCTATCCTGCTTCCTAAACCTGTTTTGATAAAGCCACGAGCGATAAAAAAACTAATCCCGATCAGCCAGATTACTTTATCACCGAAACTTCTTAAGGCCAGTGTAATGGATTTCCCAGGATTGCCCGGTGCAAGGACACCAGTCATTGCAACCATCGCGATAGCCATCATACAAAGCGTACCCATACTTGCTGCTTTGAGGATAATCCCCACAATTGTAGCCAGAAAGATCGCCAGTAAATGCCACGCTTCAGGTTTAACACCTTCTGGCGCTGGAATAAACCAGATTGCAAGTCCGAATACAACGGTAATCAGCAAGGGGATAGGTTGAATTTCTTTTTTTGGAGGCGCTGCCGCCGCTGTGGTAGATGTAGATTTCATGATCGTATTTTAACTTATAGTCTTGATTGGACTTGTACAATAAACATTTCATTATTGTATTGTGTGGTTCCGGGAACATTCCTTTTATACCGGTCAATATTAACTCCAAACTGGATACGCGCACTGTAAGCCTTTAAGAACTCCGCACTAACCATAGGCGTCCAGGTTTGTCTTGGATTATTAGCAGCATGTTTAAAATCGTTGTCAAAATTCTCATACCGGCAAGAGAATTCCAGAGAACTTAAACGGTGATAATTGATCGCATACCTTAGATTGGGTAGAACATACAGACCTCGCATCTGGTAATTGCTCACTCCACCAACACGTTTAGCAGAATCCAGTCCATAATAATAGGTGTGGTTATTTCCCTGCTTAAATTCTGTTTCTATCTCTAATGACCACTTTTTACCCAAGGGAACAACACCAGATAAATCTACGCCCGAAGCGTATACGTTACTTCCTAAAACGGTTGCCAGCCCACCATTCAATCCTAATTTAATTTTCAGGCTTTTTTGCAAGCCTAATTCTACACGGGTAGAAAAGTGTTTTCCATTGTCATTATCCATGAGTTGATTCCTGTTATTTCCATTGACTACAGAAACTTCATATTTGACAGGAATTTCTCCATGGGTTGCACCGTAAATACTGGCTCCAATTTGGAAACTTTGCCAGCCATTATTCCCGAAAGCGGTATATTGATTAGAATAATCCATTGATTTAATCACATCAACAGGATACATATCCTCCAGACCGAAAGCAGGCCTGAATTGCCCCATCTTCAGATTTATAAAATTATCAAGCCTGTAGGTGATATAAGCATTCTCTAATACTTTATTTTTGGGGTCAGTTTTAAAATCTGCCAGGTTAAGCAATAACACCACATCTGTACGATCAGATATTTTCGAAGTGAACTGCAGCCTTGCCCGCTTAATATCAAAATCATTATAAACTGCTTTACCATCAGGGTGATGCAGACCATTTAAATCGATATTTTTATTGCCGCTGAAAAGATACCGGGCCTGAAATAGCCCGCGCATGGTAATTTTTCCTTTAGCTGTGGAATCTTGTTTCACAGGCTCCTGTGCCCGGATTTGTAAAACGCCAGTAAAGGAGAGTACCAGTATTAGTAAGAATTTATTCATATCAATTTAATTATCAGCTAAAAAAACCTGTGGTGATTTATTAAGCATATATAAAGATCCGGGTAAATGATGCGCTAGTGCATGTCTGTTATCATCACAAAATATGATCTTCATCAACAAAATTTAGTTCTTATAGTAATTATTAAATAAGACGTAAAATAGTTTAAAATAAATAACTGAGTAGAATTAGCGAATTTAGGTTTCTAATATTTATTACTATGAATATAATAAATTCATTCTTTAAAATAAGGCTTCTATGAACATTCTAGCCATTCACACTGCCTAAACGCCTAATTTTGAACGATTAAAAATAAATGAGGCGAATGACAAAACAGAGTTTACTTATACTATTCTTATTTTCCTGAAAATTATCATCATCAAAGCTGCTGTGTTCACTACAACTTAACAAGATTAAAAAGCTGGATTAAAGCATGACTAAATCGCTAAATTTATTTAGAATCATTACAAGCATCACTAGGAATCTTAAATTAATATCATTTACTTTGTGATCTTTATCTTAATTCATTCTAAATAAATGGCATGAAGGTTTTTGACCTTCCCGATTTACAATTAGGCTTCGGTTATGACTTTAAAAAAGATCAATGCATGGTTACATTTATGGCTGGGACTTGCTTCAGGCCTGATTGTATTTATTGTAAGTATTACAGGATGTATTTATGTTTTTGAAAAAGAAATAAGAAGCTTCTATCAGCCATGGCAGTTTGTACAGCCTCAGGAAAAGTCTTTCCTGTTACCTACTCAGTTAATCGATTATGCAAAACCAGAATTAGGGAAGTTAAAACCTACTTCTATCAATTACGGACAGAAAAATGAAGCAGCTACTGTTAATTCTCTAAACCGTAAAAAAGGAACAAGCCTGGTTATTTATATGAACCCTTACACTGCTGAGATCATTCACATTGACCGCAAGAGCAAAAGAAGCAATGCCGATTTTTTCAGGTTTATTCTGAACGGCCACCGTACGCTCTGGATGGGAAAAACAGGTTCCAAGATAATCGGAGTTGGTGTATTGATCTTTGTATTTTTACTAATTTCCGGGATTGTTTTGTGGTGGCCTAAAAAGTGGATTAAATCAATCCGCGATCAAAGCTTTAAAATTAAATGGAGTGGCAGCTTTAAACGCGTTAACTATGACCTGCATAAAGTTGCAGGATTTTACGTCTTTCTTGTCTTACTGCTGATTTCATTAACAGGTCTTGTTTACAGTTATAAATGGTATAGCAAATCTTTATACTGGGTAACTTCAGGAGGAAAGTCTTTAGAAGCTAAGCCAAGACCTTTATCAGATACGACTACAAATGCTGTCTTTCAGGCAAAAAATATTGATAAAATTTACAGTAAACTAGCTACGACAAGTCAGGCAGCAGGGATGTTTATCACACTCCCTGCAAAAGCATCTGATGCCATCGGCTTCATTGTTTATTTAAAAGCAGGAACACTTTATAAAGCAGACAGGTATGCTTTCGATCAATATACGATGAAACAATTTGCAGGCAACTCTCCCCTGCTGGGAAAATACGAGGATGCGAGTATTCCCGATAAAATCAGGAGAATGAACTATGACCTGCACGTAGGCTCGGTAATGGGCCTTCCAACAAAGATCATAGCCTTTTTAGCCAGTCTGATCTCTGCAAGTCTGCCAATTACCGGATTTTTAGTTTGGTACGGCAGGAAATTCAAAAAGAAAAAAGGGAAGAAACCATTGGTTCAGGAAAAAATGGTCCTGAAGAAGAAAACTGCTCCATGGGAGCTTAAAAAGGTACGTACTGCAGCTATGCAGGAACCTGTCATTTAGTTTAACTAAATCATTAAATATTTCTAAGATTACTTAAGATACTCCTGCTGTTCCGGCTGGGTACTGGTGTAGTACTGGTATAGGTTGAAGTAGGGTTGAACTAGCCTTGAAGTACCATTGAAGTAGCTCAGGCTACTTCAATCCTTCTTCAACCCTACTTCAATACTAGTTTAATGTATACCACAACCCCTGCAGTACCCAGCCAGAACCCCTGCAAAACCTCTGTTATATCTGCTATCAAAACGAGACCAGAATCACCTGCTTATCATGGCCTCCACCCTCTTTTCCATGAGCATTCAATTTACTTATTATTTATTTTAATTTTCCTTCAAATATACTTTGCAACTATGTTGCAAATAACTATCTTAGCATTGTTGCAACCGGGGATAAGCCAAAAACCCGTTATCACAGTAGGCATTATACTTAATGAATTTTGATGAACCATTGTGGCTCGTCCAGGATGTTTCATGAACATTAAAACAAATTATAATCTTATGAAAAATCAATCAGAAAAAATCAAGTTAAATCTTGAAGATCTTCAATTGGAAAGTTTTGTAACAAGTATTGACAGTGAAGTTGCAATGCGTTTATCAGGCGGTTTGGGTAATGTATCAGAACCAACGCATACTGAGCCAACAGATGACCACCATACACCTGCCATTAAGTGTACTACAGTTATTTGCTAGTTTAGCTTACTTTATTACCAATAGTTTAAAAAAGAGGGCCGGCTTCCGGTCCTCTTTTTATACTTCTTCTTTTAAGCCGATCATTCCACTAATGATCAGTGATCTCATTTGTAATAAAATTCTCTCCTGCAATACGGTAGTTTCCAGCTTGAGCTTCGCATTTCCCGAAAAGTTTTTTAAGATTAAGCTGATCAGCTCTCGTCCGCTTAAAGCCCTTTCAGCAAGACCACTCAGCATCAACGTACTCAACTGACCTATGTAGACAGTTTTTACTCCATATTCTTCAGACATAAATAATGCGGCCTGATAAGTTTGCAGTAATCCCATCACTTCTTTAAGTTTGGCACTCAGCGGATAAAAACCGACATGGTCATTTAATTTGAAAGATAAGTTGCACAATTCTTCAGCAGTCGCTAAAGACAATTGCTTCGCCTGAGCCTGCATAAATTCATTTTTCTTTTTATAACATAAATAACCCTTATGTAACTTCCACCTGATTGCCAGCTGATGTTCAAAATCAAACACTGCTGTAATTCCTGACTCTTCAAGTGCTGGTAAACCACTTATTTTTTGATAAAGCCATTCCTCAAACCCATTAAAATCTTCAGCTGGCATTTTAAGCATAAAACCCGGCGAAAGCTGTTCCAAAAGATAAATTGTTTTGGCATAATAGGCAGAGAAAATCCGCTGCTTAACCGCAGACTGACTATAGCTGGCTACAACTGGCGGCAGTTTTTTGTTCGGAGGCAAAACGGGGTAGACAACGTTATCCATTTCTTTATTCAACAATTGCAACAAGATATAACCGATCCCCGATTTGCCAGATAGCAACCCATAATCAAACTGATTGGCAGAGACATAAGTATTATAACTCCGCTTGCGTGCATATTGAACACCAGCCTGATCGACTACTGATAAAATTAATTCGGTATAACTCTTCTGCAACAGGCCGGCAAACCTGGATAAAAAGGGTAGCATTCCCATATACCCGCTGCAAAGCGTAAAATCTGTGCGGTGCATCTTTTCAAGATCCTTCAAACACCTTTTCATCACCAACTGACACTGCTGGAAGTAAATTTCCTTGCCCGTCAGCTCATAAGCCATTAATCTGGCAAGCCCAATTCCACCAGCACCATGTGCCCAGGAATTTACCTTATTCATTTCTGGCCTAAACACATTCAGATCCCAACGGTGTGCATCCGGCAAACTCAGCCTGAATTTACCCAACCTCAGGTCCAGCCAATTTCCAGAACCAGGATCAAAATATTGCATTTCATAAGCCAGTGCCTGTTCAGCAAGATAAATTAAGCCATCATGCTTAAAATAATTACCCACCTGCATTAAAACACAGGCAATCCCTGATGCTCCATGAGAGAATCCAGCCAGACTATCAAAAGAAGACTTCGATTGGTTATAATCCCATTTCAGCCCCGTTTCGGAAATCCTTGCCTCGTTGATAATCCGATCAATCAGCTGATGAATAATTACCAGCAGATTTTTAGCCGGTAAATGATGATAAAGTAAAGTAATCACTAGTAAACTACCACAATACCCGCTTAACAAGTCAGCTTTAGCTGTATTATTGACAATATTTTCCTGATTATCCAGCAATAAACGTGAGGCACGACGCAGATATTTCTCGTCATTATTATGCGCGTAAAGTTTAATACAAACATAAATCACTCCTGTTATCCCGGTATAAAAACCAAAAGAACGTGGCTTTAACACCGCTTCCTCCTTGAGCACTTTACGCATAATATCTTCCGCCATTTTTAGTTCTTCCAACTGACCAGAAAGCTCAAAAAGGCCGATATAAAATAAAGCAATACCACTATTTCCATTAAAAAGATCAACCGTTGTCTGAAAAGAAAACTTATCAATAGTCTCATAAAAAGGACTCAGCCAGTATACCCCAGTTTCATCTTTTCTGGAGGAAGCCAGTAAATCACTTTTGAGCTGTGCTAATTGCTTTTGAATTCTTTGAGTTTGCAGTTGGGTAAATAGAGGCATGTATTTTTGAATTAAGAATTGGCTATAAAATCAAGACATTGGAGCGTACAATACATTCCATAGGCTTCTTCATGATTACTTATCCCCAGGCGATTGTTATTCATATGCATCAGACTTGTCATGATTTCAGTGAATTTGGTTTCCTTAAAATCTGCCTGCTGATAATTTCGCAGGATCAGGATATTTGTTTTTAGCAAATCCTGGACTTTTTGATTTGCCGTCCCGGCAGTCAGTTCTTCCCAAAAGACTTTTGAGGCAGGTAAAATAACCGCTTTTGTCCGGTTAAACGAAGTTTCAAATTCTTTTAACCAAAATATTTTCTGAGCTGCCATATCCGCTCCCGAAATATACAAACGAGGTAGCCATCCATCGATAAAAAAGTCGCAAACTGTAATTAGCCTGGAAATTTCCCAACCAGTGGCCAGCAATAAAATCAGGTGTAACCGCAAAGCTTGTATTAAAGCAGAAGTTCCAGGTTTTTTGGTGCAGATCCAGTCCAGAATAAAAGTTGATGACTTAAAAAAATGCTGTTCGGCCCATGCCAAACTCTGCTGATTTCCATAACGTATTATTTCAGGTTCATAAATGGAAAACTGTATAACGTGGTCAGCAATTAAATTCTGACCAACTGACTGATTAATATCCTTATTAACAGAATCTTTTAATTTCCTGACAGCCGGGTACTGACTAAAAAAAACCTTCGCTCTTTGTTCCAATACTTTAGCCAAAACCTTGTGCAAAGAGTGCTCAACATTGATCCTAAGCCTGATATGATTTCCATTTTCCCAGTAACGAATAAAGAAGTATTGCGCATCCGTCTGCTCATCAGGGAAGAATTCCCGGATAAATGGCGCCACTAATTCCCGCAACACCAAATCCAGCGCCCCGGGATAAAACAAGTAAACGGCAAACCATTTATCCTGAACAGCTTCATTTTCACTTTCCATCGCTAATATTTATACCATTGCAGCAAATATTCCTTAACAGGCTCAACATGGCCTGCTTGATCTGAAGCATTAGCCAAAGGAAGCATTTCTTCCAGGATCACATGAGTCCCTGCCCTGGCCATTAAACGCTTAAACATTTCAACCAATAAAGGCTGTTCAAAAGAAATAAACTGAGGTTTATAATCATCACCAAGCCCTTCCTTTTTGCCATTCGGCTGAGTAGTTGGTTTAATGACAAAAGACCTTTTTCTCAGAAATAGAAAGAACGTTACAGGGATTCCATGCTGACCCCTCCAGGTATTGATCCGGATAAAATAAGCATAAGCAGTTTCTGCGGGCTGCTGCACAGGTATCGATTCTGTTTTTACACGCCAGGTCCTTCTTCTGAGAATAACTGAATTTTCGTAGGTAATTCTTGGTAAAGACTCTATTTCCTGTTGCTGCTCCTCAATATCCAGATAACAAGCATCCACAAGATTAATGAATGGCTGTAAAGAAAGCTTGGTGTCCCGGTTAAAATGAGCCAGGAGCTGGTACAAGTTGGAACGGTTATAAAAGGATTCCAGACATAAATCATAGGTAAAAACCTGCTCCTGCTTATAGTTTAGTTTTAAAGCATTTGTCTGCTGTTCAAAACTTACCGTTAACTCATCTACCTGGAGTTGTTGTTTTTCCGGATAACTTTTATTTCCACCGGGCAGCGCAAGTTCGCGGGTAAGTAAAGAAGGATGAATATTCGCATTAAAACTTGAAGCATCATTGAGCTCTACTTTAAGCACTTCAGGATGAAGCTGTGCATTATATTTGATAAAATCTGTAGTTATATCAGGCGTAAACAAAGGCAAAAACCGGCCACTTACCTTTCCCATTCCCGGCAGCACAGTATTGATTACCCCAAAAACACAGTCCTGATTTTCGGCCTCCCGCCGTAATTTCCCTTTATAAAACTGAACGAAAAGCCCCCTTGAATACTGAGCTGCAGCAACAGGAGACACTTTTAATAAGGGTTCAGGAAAAAAATCATTCCCCAAATTCAGGATATTTGGTTTATGCTGGGTAATCAAGGTTAATTTCTCACTGATCGTTTTCTCCCAGTCACCAGGATCTGGTATAACCGTCCCTGGTTTTGATGCTTTCTCCTTTTCAGGTTTTTTAACATAAAAATAATAAGCCTGATAAAAATCAATTACTTTGACCTGCGCCTGAGCAGGATAATGTTCCAGAAAGAAACTGTTCATTTTTTCACGCTCAGTTTTCAGTAAATCAAGTGGAAGCAAGTGATTTAAAAGCTGATCGGCCTTTGCCGTAAAATCCTTCAGACAGCGATCTTCCAAAATTTCCGCCTCAGGCGTATAACAATCTTCATAAAATAACTGCCTGCCAGAGAAATGATGTGGTATAAAATTCTGAGTTTCAAAAAAACCGTTGACTGGGTTGGTTTTAGCCTGATCATCTACTTTTTTTGTCGTATCCCTGCTCAACGGCAAACCTGCCTCGGTCTGTAATTTCTGAAAGACAGCTGCTACAGTTTTTTCTGCATAAGCCAGAATCAATTTGCGTTTTGCAGTATCTCCCTTCGCATAAGCCAGTTGGTATTGCTGTAACTGCTTAAACAAATAAATGATTTGAAAAACAGCTGGTTCACTACTCTCCAGTTTGGTAAAGAATTTCATTAATTTATGGTTCCATTGCGGATCAATCCCCGAAGTTTCCATGCTGACTTCCAGTAACCCCGCAGCAACCAGTTTAAGAAGATAGTTTTTAATTGACGTATAATTGGCTTCCTCTACAGCAAAAGCCATATGATTTGCCAATTCTTTAATATTTACTGACTCTTGAGCTTCTTTAAAATAGTTAAAAACCAGGAATTGTAAACCTGAAGCCGGTAATAGCTGAAAAGATTCAATATTATTAAAATTAACCAGAAATTGGATTTTATCGGCCTTGATAGTAGCCGTTTTATTAAGTTTTACAGTCAGCAATTCATTCACCCCAGGATGATGAATCAGAATAGATTTCAGGTATTCAAATAATGCATTGTTAAGCCGGAGACTATTTTTAACAGTTTTTGCCAGGGGCGAAGGAATTGCAATCTCCTCATTGGCTAACTGCATAATTCCAGTATAGGTAAAAGTACTGAATGGCGAAGTCTTAAAACACATCCTGGTTAAGTAGCGCAGCAGACTGAACTCTATTCGCAATTCTTTTTGCCGGAAGGAAGCCGGCTCTTTTTGTAAATAGCCGGGTAGCTGCTCCAATAAAACAGGACTTGATAAAAGTAGTCCGTTTTGCAAATTAGTATCCATAGCCAGTTCCTGAAGTTTCCTGCTCTGGTCAATCATCAACTGCTGATAATTCAAAGTATTGGTTTGATGGAAAGTCTCCATATTCTGGCTCACCTGCATATAGTTTTGAAAATCCAGCGTCAAGTCTGCTGGAAATATTTCCAGCAATTCTTCCAGCTTTTGAGGATTTACTTTTTTGTCATTAAAAACCTGCCTTTTAAGGTTTATCAACTGCTGTCTGAGTACATCATCGGTTTGAAGCGTAATCAGCTCAAATAGTCCATCACAGATCAATGCTTTAAGCCTTGTTTTTGCAGCTTTCATCTGGTGATCTTTTTGCAGTATTCCCTTTGATCCTTTCAGTTTAAACGAATCAAAAACCTGATAATTCATTCCTGCATATCTTACTAAAGAGTGTGGAAATATCTCAATGCTCATGTATTAGTTGTTTAGATTATTTACTTAGCTCCAGTTGATTTTTGATGAGTTGGTAATAATTCCCCTTCCTGGCAATCAACTCCTGATGTGTTCCTTTTTCAACCAGTTTCCCCTGATGCAATACAACGATCTGATCCGCATTTTTTACTGTACTCAACCGATGCGCAACAATCAGCACTGTTTTCCCGGTAAAGAAATGATTCAGGTTGTTGACGATGGACAACTCATTATGCGCATCCAGCGAATTGGTCGCTTCATCCAGGAATATATAGGCTGGATTTCTATAGATCAGCCTGGCGATCAAGAGTCTTTGTTTTTGTCCTTCACTCAGGCCATACCCGTCCTTTCCAACTACGGTATCATAGCCAAATGGCATGGCCATAAAGAAATCATGCATATTGGCCAGTTTGGAAACTTCATAAAGACGTTCTTTGTCTTTGACTACTGAGCCGGCAAAAATATTATTTGCGATGGTGTCCATGAAAACATAGCCATCCTGCATCACTACCCCGCAAGCGGCTCTCCACTGTTTAGCATGTACCTGATCTACTGAACGGTTACCAATCGTAACCGACCCTTTGCTTACCTGGTAAAACTTCAATAACAATTTGATCAATGTGGTTTTGCCACTTCCACTCATCCCTACGATAGCCGTAACTTTACCGGCAGGAATCAACAGATCCAGATTTTTCAAGACGAATGGCGCCTGGCTGTTTCCATACTGAAAGCCCACCTGTTTTAGTTCAATATCTTCTGGAGCGCTGGTCATTTCCTGGTACCCGACTTCAAAGTCTTCTTCCGCTTCCTGATGCACTTCTGCCATTCGCTGTAAACTGAACTTTGTATTCTGAGAAACCCTTGCAAACTCAACGAGTTGTGTAATGGGGGTATTGAGTTGACCACAGATGTAAGTAATGGCCAGCATACCGCCCAAGGTAACCTGATCATTGATCACCAGCATCGCTGCCGCATAAGTAATCAGCACATTTTTGACTTCATTAATGAAATACCCAATCCCCTGCATCAACTGGTCTAGTTGCAGTGCTTCCAGTTTAAGTCCATAAGACTGATCTTGTAAGCCTTCCCATAATTCCTGCTTTTCCTGCTCACTGCCAGTCAGTTTAATTTCCTGCATTGCATAAAAAATCTCCAGTAGTAACTGCTGGTTAGCAGAAAGGACTTTAAATTTCTTCTGGTCAATCACCTTCCTTTTTTGCTGGAAAGAATTAGACCAGGCCACACTGATCACCGCACCAATCAGGAAGATCAAAAAGATTTGCCAATTGTAATAACACAATACCCCGCCCAGTACGACCAGCGTAATTGCAGAAAGAATAAAACTAATCAGTGAATTCGTCAGAAATTCTTCGACCCGCTGGTTATCATTTACCCGCTGCATATTATCACCCGCCTGCCGGTTATCAAAAAAAGAAAAAGGCAATTGCATCAGCTTCGCCAGAAACTCTTTCAATAAAACGATACTCGTTCTGGCTCCTAACCTGAAAAGCAACCTTGCCCGGAGAAAGTCCATCAGCATCCTCCCAGAGAACAACATCAGCTGTCCGATACAGATCAGAAAAAGCAAATTTGTGTTTTTTCCCTGGATACCTTTATCCACAATCAGCTGGGTCAAAAATGGAATAATCAGAGAGAAACCACAGGCCAGCAAAAGGCTGATACCAACGGGGATTAAACTTTTCCGGTGTAATTTGAGGTAAGGCAATAAAGACCATAAGGAAGCAGAATGATCAGCGATACTTTGTTTTTCGTGAAAAGCCGGGGTGGTCTCCAGTAATAAAGCCCTGCCAATAGTGCTTCCCTCTTTAATTTGCCAGGAACGGATGAAATCTTCCTTCCGCACTTTAACTTTTCCACTGAGTGCGGGATCAGCCAGGTAAGCATATTTGCTGGTCATGCGGTATAAAACTACATAATGTTCCTTTTCCCAATGAAGGATACAGGGGAACCGGACTTTATTCAGCAATTGTTCGTAAGGGAGTTCTGCCGCGAGTGTTTTGAAACCCAGCAAACCTGCTGCCTCCAGCATACTTGCCATCGTAGTTCCTTGCTTGCCCATACTGCAAAGCTTTCTGAAATAAGCAATTGGAAAAATTTTCCCGTAATACGCCGAGATTATTTTAAGACAAACCGGTCCGCAATCCATTGCATCTGGTTGTTTATAAAATGGAAATTTCCTGCCAGAAGAGAAAAGTTGAAACATAGCTAAACAATTCTTAAATACAACACTGTTGCAAATATTATAAATATAATGCAACTTTGATGCAATTAATAATTAATAAATGTCTCCACTCCAATACACTCCTTTACGTACTTTAATCTGGAAAGAATTCAGGTTAGCTTTCCGCGATAAAATAATGAGCACATTGGCTATCATTATTTATACTTTGTTCATTGCAAGTGGGCTATTAACCATTTTTCAATATCAAAACGATCAGCAAAGTCGTGAACTATCCAACAAAAAATTCCGTCAGCAGTGGGAAGCCCAACATAACAATCCACATGAGGCCGCACATTTCGGTACCTATCTTTTTAAACCTTTAAATCTTTTAAGTGCCTTTGATCCCGGACTTAATGATTATTTTGGAACTACTTATCGGGTAGAAGCCCATGTACAACATGAGGTAGATTATAGCAATGCTGAACGTAATGACGCCTTGATGCGGTTCGGCCAGTTCACCCTCGCTTTGATTATGCAAATGCTGATTCCCTTGCTGCTGCTATTCATCAGTTCCTCTGCACTGACTTATGAAAAAGAATCCGGCACTTTTAAAATGCTGATGGCCCAGGGGATAAAGCCTTCACAATTGGTTTGGGGAAAGGTTTGGTCAAATTATTTATTAGTGGTTTTCCTGGTCGTCCCAATTTTTATAGTCCTGTTTTTTGTGGTCATCTTCTCCCCTTCTGGCATTGCTTTATTGGGCCGGTTCTTAATACTGCTTTGTGGTTACCTGCTTTTTTATTTGCTGGTCACTTTAACTGGAGTTATTGTATCTGCACTCAGCGGTACTTCAAGAACGGCAACACTCGCTGTTTTAACATTATGGTTATTTACCAGTATCCTCTTTCCTAAAATAGCAGCTGGTCATGCAGCCAATCAATATCCTTTAACCTCTCGTGCGGCTTTCAATAATAACGTTAAACAAGGGTTTTTAAAGGGGATTAACGGAGATGCACCTTATCAGGAAAGGGCAGAAAAACACTATGCAGCTTTGTTAAAAAAATACGGGGCAGACAGCGCAGCACAGCTTCCGGTTAATGCTGACGGTTTAATGTTGCAATACAATGAAGATTATCAGAACAAGGTATTTGATCATTACTATGCGGCGCTGGCGAGCACATTTAATCAGCAGCAATCTTCTCTGAATTATGCGGGGCTGGCAGATCCTTTTATTAGTTTAAAGCGCCTGTCCATGGCCATGTCGGGTACTGATTTCTACCACCATCAAAGCTTCTTCCTGCAGGCGAAAAAATACCGCAATAGCCTGATCCGCAAATTGAATCTTCAATTAGCCAGTCATCCTGTAAAACCGAATGAAAGTTATCAGGCAGACCCGCGGTTTTTTATGCAACTCAAAGATTTCAGTTATCAGGCCCCCACCTTATTGGAAACCTTGTATTTACAGCGATTGGCATTAGGCTCACTTTGCTGCTGGATAGCGCTGCTTTCCATGGCCTTATATTTCATCACCAAACCTTCATTGCGCTAAATATGCAGTTATTCCTTTTAATTTCCCGTTTCGAGTGGCGGCAATTCTTACGTCAGCCTGTTCAATTACTCTTACTGCTATTTTTCCTGCTGATGAGCTTATACAGCCTTTATAACGGCCAGAGTTTTGTACAAAGGCAATTAACCGGGCTGGATACGCTGGCAAACAATCAGCAAGTGCATCTCCAGGAACTGATCAGCAGGTTTCACACAGATACCACTACTGCAAAAGGAAAAATGCTGGCTCAGCAGGCAGGTTTGCCACAAGTCGTGGAATTCAAAGCTCCACCCATCGCAACTAATCCGCCGCAAGCACTGGCTGCGCTAGCTATTGGTCAGCGCGATTTACTTCCGTATTTTGATGTCATCAGCAGTAAACGTGATGTTTTAACTCCACCCAACGCAGAAATTGCCAATCCGGAGAAACTGGCTTCGGGTAATTTTGATTTCTCTTTTGTGCTGATCTATTTATTTCCACTATTGATCATCATCCTGAGTTACGATCTTTTTTCCAGAGAAGCCGAGCAGCAAACTGACCGTCTGCTCGCTGTTCAAAGTGGTGCAATCAACCGGATTCTATGGCATAAAATTCTTTTCCGGCTGCTGTTAATCAGCTTGCTAACCAATATACTCAGTTTAATTGGTTTCTTTACTCACCCAGCCTCTACTGCCCTGCATATGCCAGATGTTCTTTTATGGATCCTGGTGACCAATACGTACCTGGTATTCTGGTTCGCAGTCTGCTGGCTGATAATCACTCTTCGCAAATCTTCACAGCTCAATGTTTTAATTTTAATTGGCATCTGGTTGCTGCTCACCCTGATCTTACCAGCGACCATCAACAAATTTGCAGGAATCAAACATCCTATGCCGCTGCGTACTGAACTCGTATCCAACCAGCGGGAAACGATGACTCATACCTGGGAAATGCCGATTCCGCAGTTATTAAAGGAGTTTTATCAAAACAACCCGCAATACCTTAGCCTGAAAACCAATGGAGATACCGCTCTGTACGGCAATAAAAGATTCGTGGCTTATTATGACCTGCTAGGCAGGCGGATGAACAAAAATGTGATGGAATACAATACTGCTGCTGCAAAGCACAATGCCTGGTTAAGTCAAATGGCCTGGCTTAATCCAGTAGCTCAAATGCAGACGCTACTAAATGCAACTGCACAAACCGGACTCAGTGACTATCTGTATTATCAAAATCAAACCAACCTGTTTCAAAACCAGTGGGTAAAACTCATGAACGGCTATTTGTTGTCCAACAAGAAACTCAGCCTGGCCGAAGTCCAGAACCTGCCTGTGTTTCACCCTGCAAAAAATCAAAGCAGAACCTCCCGTATCCTGGTCAGTACCCTATCTATCTGGCTGGCCATCTTACTGACCTTGCTGGCTGCCCGCCAGATTGCCTTTCAAAAGAAAAAAAAAAGTCAGCATACTAATTAACAACTCCACTAATTGCCACACCAAATGAAAAAAATCTTTTACTTATTTATCCTCAGTTTGAGCGCTCTGCCAAATTTCCTCCACGCTCAACAACCAAAAAAGTTAACCGATACCACGAGTCATATCAATAAACTCAACCAGAT
The DNA here is from genome assembly GCF_040547305.1 of Pedobacter sp. UYP1. NCBI lineage: Bacteria > Pseudomonadati > Bacteroidota > Sphingobacteriia > Sphingobacteriales > Sphingobacteriaceae > Pedobacter > Pedobacter sp. UYP1. Next base: position 163,472 of record NZ_JBEPPL010000006.1, read on the forward strand.
TAACGTAACCAGCAAAAAAAAGGTCAGGATTAAAACCGATACGCTTTCCAACGGTTTAAAGCTTCAACAGCCATTAATTCAGCTCCCACAGAACATCATCAGCGTATCGACGGGTTTATTACAACAACAGGGCGCATTGGAACTCAAAGATGCTGCGCGTAATGCCAGCGGTGTTTATTTCGGCTACAACAGTACCCCATTTGATAATTCTGCTGTCGCACAAATCCGTGGTTTCGCAGCTTATACTACACTGAATGGAATGTCACGCCGTTTTAGTTATGGCGCTTCTATTGACGATGATGCACTGATAGAGAATGTTGAATTTGTTAAAGGCCCTGCCGGCTTCCTGAATTCTGTGGGTGAACCGGGTGGGTCAATTAATATCCTGACCAAAACTCCGGGGCATAAACTCTTCAATATCGTACAAACAGCAGGGAGTTTCAATCTATACCGTATAGCTGCAGATATTGGTTCTGAGGTTCAGAAAAAAGGATTCTCTTACCGCTTCAATACGGCTTATCAGCATAAAGATTCTTACCTGAATGATATCAAAACTAATAAGTATGTGGTCGCTCCGGTTATACAGTACAATTTCAGTCCAGATACGTATGTGCTGGCAGAGTATGATTTTATCAGAGGCGAAGTTCAGAATGGTTCTGCAATTGTCAAAGTCCGCAGCGAACAAGACATTTTAAAAGGTCCGATCAGTGCAAACTATAGCTCAGAACGTAGTTTGCCCACAAGTTATACCCAGAATGAGACTGCAAGAATCTATGCAGTACATAAATTCAATGATAACTGGCAGGTTACTTCACAATCTTCTTACTTATCATCACCTTATAAAAACTGGAATATGACCTCCAAAGGGAGTATGGTGAATTTTGATGCAAATGGAAATACGAAACGCAGAGCCAGCTTATCAATGGGTGCAGGAAAAACCTTCTCTACTCAGCTATTTGCAAACGGTAAGCTTAAGACCGGAAGTATTCAACATCAATTGTTATTTGGGGCCGATTATACCAACAGCAGGGATTCCTTATCCTTGAATAACGGAAAGATAGAATCAGACTATAACAAATCCGGGACAATAAATACGGCAAGATCAGAGACAGTCAATCAGATTACCCGGATCAACAGAACAAATAACAATACTTTTATAAAATCGGCTTTTGTTTATGACAATATTCAGTTGCAGCAAAAGCTATTATTAACTCTTGGTGCAAGATATACCTGGTATAAGAATGAAAAAGAAACGACGAATGCCAGAGGCGTCGTTAAAACCAATAATTATGATCAAAAAGCACTCTCTCCACGTGCTGCATTAACTTATCTGGTTAATCCGGCTACGTCAATCTTCTTCCTGTATGATCAATCTTTTGTACCTCAAAGCTATCAAAGAGCGATTGTTGATCCCACGACAAAAGAAGTAACCGGAACAGAAGCTATCGATCCTCAAAAAGGTAAGGATATGGAACTGGGCATTAAAAGAAACTGGTTCAACTCCCGCTTATATACAACTTTAAATGGGTTTCATACTTTAAAATCAAATGTTCCGGTAACAGATCTGATCAATGCTGGGTTTGTAAACCCTGCAGGTCAGGTAACAAGTAACGGAATTGAGGTTGATGTGATTGGAAATATCACTGATCAGCTTTCTATCTCCACGAACTATACTTATGTGAAGTCTACCATCACTAAAGATGAAGATCCGGAATTAGTGGGCAAAGAGCTTCCGCAAACCCCGCAGCAGATCTTTAATACCTGGATACAGTATAGTTTTCCATTGAAAAACAAAGCAAGTCTGAACCTGAGTTTAGGGCAGACCACTATGATCAAACGCAGTACTTCAGAGAAAAATCAATACATCCCTGATTTCACTAAATATGATGCAGGTTTAAGTTATGTTCAGGATAAATATTTCTTTCGCTTAATCGCAGATAACCTGACTGGTAAACGTTACATGTCATCTGGTGATTTGATTACGGGTTATCCCTATGATGGCCGTAATTTCTACTATATCGACGGTGATCCGTTTAATGTAAAAGTTTCTATAGGAATCAAGTTTTAAATTATAAACAGCATGTTACAAGCAATAGAACTCACTAAAAAATATGGAGATCAGGTGGCACTTAATGGCTTAAATCTGAACGTTGAACCCGGAGAAGTGTTTTGTTTATTAGGGCAGAACGGCGCAGGTAAAACCACAACCATTAATTTATTTTTAGGTTTTACAGGAGCTTCATCCGGAAAGGCACTGGTTAATGGGGTATTGGTGAGCCCTGACCAGCCTGAGACTAAAAAATTCCTGGCTTATATTCCGGAGATTGTCATGCTGTATGCAAACCTGACCAGTTTAGAGAACCTTGATTTTTTTAGCCGGATTGCCGGATTCAACTATAAGAAAGAAGAGCTGGAAAAGTATTTATTACAAGCAGATTTACAGCCGGAAGCCTTCCATAAGCGGGTTGGGAATTACAGCAAGGGCATGCGTCAGAAAGTCGGGATCGCTATTGCCGTTGCTAAAAATGCAGAAGTAATTCTAATGGATGAGCCAACCAGCGGCCTTGATCCAAAAGCGACACATGAATTCAGTGAAATTGTCAAACAGCTTTCTGAGGATGGAAGAACTGTTTTTATGGCTACCCACGATATTTTTAATGCTGTAAATGTAGGGACGAGAATCGGAATTATGCGCCAGGGATCGCTTATCCACACGTTGAATGCAAAGGATATTTCTGCAAATGATTTACAAAAGTTATACCTGGAAACGATCTGAAAAGGAAGCCGGGCGGGAGGATTAAACCTCCTGCTCAGCTTTTAGTTTTTTAGCTTCATCAATCCGTAAAAAACGGAAAAGGGAAAACCCGATGATCAAAGTAATAATTCCCTGAGCCATGACCGTATCTGGTGTTCCGATCCATTGAGACAAAGTTCCGATCAACAGGCCGCCCAAAGGCTGCATCCCGAAAAAAGCCATTGCATAAAAGCTAATGACTCTTCCGCGCATTGCCGGATCTACCGTTGTTTGAATTAAAGTATTGCTGATGGTAATTTGTGACATCATTCCGAAACCGGCTATAGTTGCAAAAACAAGCGCAATGGGATAATACGTAGTATGTGAAAATAAGACCAGTCCAGCTCCGAATATGAGCGTATTGGTAGCCAGAATTTTTCTCAGGTTCCTGCCAGGTTTTAAAGAGGCGAGGAAAATAGCACCGCAAAACGCACCCAGACCAATTACACTGTCAATCACACCAAAGGTTGAGGCTGTTCCTTTGAAAATATCCTTCGCATATACAGGGATCAATGTACTGAAAGGTAAAACCAGCAAGCTGATTAAGGCCAGCATTATTAAAACAAATGCAATAGAAGGTGTTTGCCTGATATATTGGAAACCTTCTTTAAGTTCTCCAAACACATTTTTAGTTCTCGGCTTCTCCAAATATTCAGGAAGTTTCATCAGCAGCAGAGAACCGATTACTGCAATAAAACTCACCGCATTCAGCCCAAAACAGATATCTTCTCCAAATTTCTCCAGCGCTATCCCGGCAATACCAGGTCCGATGAGCCTGGACAGGTTTACCATAGAAGAATTCAAAGCGAGTGCATTTGGCAAATCAGCTTTATCATCTACCATTTCATAAACTAAGGATTGTCTTGCAGGTACATCAAAAGCATTGATCAGACCGAGTAAAGCACTTAATGCGATAATCTCCCAAACAGAATAGTGTCTGAAGAAAATTAGTAAAGTCATCAAAATAGCCTGCCCCATAGAAGCAAACTGGGTAATCAGGAGTAATTTATACCGGTTGTACCGGTCGGATGCAATTCCGCCCAGAAAAGAAAAAACAAAAGACGGGAACATGCTCGCGAACAAGGTAAGCCCCAGCATGAATTTAGAATGCGTTTCTGAATACACCACCCAGCTTACCGCAGTTTTCTGCATCCAGGTGCCAATCAGTGAAATAGACTGACCACTGAAATACAGCCTGTAATTACGGCTTTTAAAAGCATTGAATGTACTGATCTGCATTTTAGTCTAACTTCAGCTTGAAAATTAGCGGCCAGTTTTTACCTGTTACGTACAATAATTGATGTGTTTTGTCCCAGGCAATACCATTCAGCACACTGTCTTCAGATTTCGGGGTATAATCAGGCGCATAATTTGACAACAGACCGAAGCAATCGATAGTTCCAACCACCTTTCCGCTGGACACATCCACCTTTAATATTTTTGTAGTTTGCCATTGATTGATGTAAAGAAATCCATCTACATATTCCAGTTCATTCAGCTGATCTACTGTTCCTAAATTATCAGTGACTTGTATTTGCCCTACAACAGCAAAGCTTTTTGGGTCAAGTTTATAGACAATAGAACTCCCTACGCTCACGTAAAGATTTTTACCATCATTAGTCATTCCCCAACCTTCCTGAGGCCACTTGAAAGTTCCTGTTGGTTTGGTCAGATCTTTCAGGTCATAGACATACGCGATATGATTTTGATAAGTCAGCTGAAAAAGCTGATTGCCAAGTATAGAAATCCCTTCACCATAAATGCTCTTGTCTTTCAGCGGAAACTTTTTCTCCAGCTGACCAGAACTCGTATCTGATACAGCAACATATGAATTCTCATAGGTTCCGGTTCCCTCGTAAATTTTTCCGTCATGAAGTTCAAATCCTTCAGTATAAGCAGCGGTATCATGCGGTAATGTACCAGCAACTTTATAGGTCAGATTTTTAGGAGCCTGAGTTGAAATAGAATCTGCAGCCGTAGCGGTTGTTTTTGTTTCCTTATTATTATTTTGACAGGAAGCAAGGGTAATGGCCAGCCCGAATGCCAGCACTTTATATTTGTTATACATGAAATTGTTGTTTCTGCGATTTGAAATCTGCAGGAAATATATAAATATTCTTAACAATAAAAGGCCGCCTGTTTAGAGGCAGCCTTATTTTATGAAGGTAAAAAACCTTATTCTTCTTCTTTTTTAGGCGCAAATCCGCGATCCGCATCTAAAGTGTAGGAGGCTTCTGAAGATTTATCCGCTTGTTTTAAATTGTCTATTTCGGCAGCTAATGTATCTGCTTCAGAAGCAGGAATAGCGTCTATTCCGTCTGATTGCACATCTTGCTGACTCAATTGGTCATCTTCCTCTTCTTCGTTGTTAAACGATGTATTATTTTCTGTGATAATCATATGTTCTGGTTTTAGTGATAAAACAAAATAATAATCAGCTTGTTTCAGTTCAGCAAATTTAACAGGTAAAATTATTGTGATCTGACAGAAGCTATCGATTGCTTAAGCTTTTTTAAAACTTTTCAGCAGCGTTATCCCTAATATACCCGCAATGAGCGAAGCAATCAGGATACCATATTTAGCCTGTTCAATAAATTCTGGTTGTTCAAATGCCAGATTACTGATAAACAGTGACATGGTGAAACCTACACCGGCCAGTAGCGCGACACCTGTAATATGTTTCCAGTTTGCCTGATCCGGTAATTGTGCCAATCCTGTTTTCACCATTAACCAGGTGAATAAAAGTACCCCCACAAACTTACCTATGATCAAGCCCGATATCACCCCGATACTCACCGGGTTCACCAAAGCGGAGAAGAAGTCTGCCCCTATAATTATACCTGCATTAGCGAGCGCGAAAAGCGGCATAATGATGAAAGCTACCCATGGATGCAAGGCGTACTCTATTTTCTGCAAAGGGGTTTCTGCTGCCAGTGTCAGGCTTTTCACTTGTTCAATGGTTCTATGTTGTTCGGAAGTGGTCAGCAAACCACTATTCGGGATCTCCTTTTCAAAATCATTTGATAACTTTCTCAGGTTTTCTGAGAAGCTATTTTCATTAATCTTAGTGACCGCAGGGATAGTAAATGCAACCAATACGCCCGCTATTGTGGCGTGGACTCCTGAAAGTAAAAATCCTATCCAAACTGCGATTCCTATTAAGAGATAAAAGGCCGTACTTCTGATTCCTAATTTATTACCCGCTATCAAGACCAGCAGAAAAACTGCTGCTATACCCAGCGGAACGAAATTTAAATCGCTGGTATAAAAAAATGCAATCACTAAAACAGCGCCCAGATCGTCTGCCACTGCCAGCGCAGATAGAAATACTTTCACTGAACCTGGAATATGTTTTCCAGCCATAGAAAGCAGTGCCAGTGCAAAAGCAATATCTGTAGCCATTGGAATACCCCAGCCATGTTCAGAAGCCAGTCCTTTGTTGATTATAAAGAAAATTGCTGCAGGAACCAGCATTCCGCCCAAAGCTGCCATCATCGGTAAAGAAGCCTTCTTTAAAGTAGACAGTTCGCCTTCCATGAACTCCCTTTTCAACTCTAATCCAATCACAAAAAAGAACAAGGCCATCAGCCCATCGTTAATCCAGATATGAAGTGGCTTGTTCAATACATAGTCATTAAAGCCAATAGAGAATTTAATATCCCACAAGTGATGATACGATTCATTAAACGGTGAATTGGCCCATATAATGGCAACAATCACACTTAAAAACAAGACTATTCCGCCAGTATATTCAAGGTGAATGAATCTGCTTACCGGGGCAATAATTTTTTCAAAGGGTGATTTAGGTATTAATTCCATAGTTGTCTGATAAACTCAAAAATAAGACTAATAATCCTATTTTACACCACCAAAAGCGGCAAAACATGAGTTTTTATGCAGTATTTCGATATTTTTGAACCCCACTCTCCGGAGTAAATCCACTTGATAATTGACCGAACGCGGCGTATCTTCATAGGCGATATAATTAAATACTTTTTCACGATATTCTATTCCACCCAATGTTTCCAGATAAGCGCCGTACTGGTCTTTAAAAAGTTGAGTCACTGCTGGCAAATCATGTGCAACCAGATCAGAGATCCAAATGCTTCCGCCAGGTTTCAAACTCTTATATAATTTGCTAAAAACCAATTCCCAATCTGCATCCCCGCGAAGATGATGTAAAACTGCCGCAGCCAGGATGATATCAAAATGTGAATCCGGCAATTCAAGCTCACGCATATCCGATTGTATAGTCGTTACTGTCCCCGTGGTCTGAGCAGTTACTCTTTCTTTCGCCCTTTCCAGCATAGGTAAACTCAAATCATTGAGCGTACAATTTAAATTGGCTGTTTTACTCAACATCTTTAAAGTGTAATTACCCGCACCACAGCCCACGTCAAGCAGCTCTGTTGCTGCAGGGTTTATATACTTTGCCGCCGCAGTACATAACTCCATCGTTAATGGTGCGTCTATTGTAGTCAGCTGCCCAGTATCCAGGTTAGCAAACCTTTCTACATCCTGGTCAAATCTAGTTCTGATTTCTTCTGTTGTTGCACTTTTCGAATAATCTGTTTTCATCTTATTTGTTACGCCATTTTTACTTTCCATGTTTCACGTCATCATTTACTTCAAGCCAGTGTCCGTCAGGATCCTGGAAATAGATCTGCTTTACGCCATCTACCCTGATGGTCGGTTCCTTAGCTGTACCCGGCCAATTGGCATAGTCAATTTTCTGCTGGTCCAGCAATTGGATAAAATCAGGAATTGAACTTACGCTAAAACACAAGTGCTCATTTTTATCATGAACAGTGGTTTGTTTTGCACCCAATATCAAATGCATTTGTCCGGCCGCTCCCAGCGTAAACCAGATATGCTTACCGTCCTTAAAGGGTTCCTGAATTTGTTGGAGGTTCAATAGTTTTTCATAAAATGCAGTACTTTTTGTAAGATCTGTCACATAAATAGCAATGTGATTGAGTACTGCAGGTTCTTTTCTGGCAGATGTTTGCGCAAACGATTGACTTAAAGCGCCCGCAAATAAGCAAAGCGCAAGCAAAAAAGCATGAGGTTTCATGTGAAGTGGTTAAGTTAAAAGGGGGTTGAAATAAGAAAGGCCGGGCATTGTTCAGTCTACCCGGCCCCGTGTCATCAATTCATATGAACTGGTGGTGTCATAAGGACAATACAAATATAAAATATCTTTAGAATTAAACAACAAATAAAAACGTTAATTACTTAAATTTCAGTTAACTATATTTAATAAAAAAGATATAAAGGTGTTTTATTCTCCTTTAGTAAAATGTTTTTGCAACATCATTTACTAGTTATTTAACTTAAAGTTTTGCATTATCCCTCTCTTTTTACATAGGTTTTATTCCCATTTTTATTGATATAATATTTTCCACCACGAGGGCCAGTAAGTATTTCTTCACCATTTGGTCCTGAAATACTTCTGTCAACTGTCGGTTTATAATCTTTTGCAGCTGGTGCAACAGCAGCTTTAGGAGCTCTGGTTGCTTTAGTTACTGTAGTTTTTGTCTCTTGCACAGGAGCGGCCGCTGGTGCAGCTGAATTGGTATAGCGTTTATCTGGCGTACCGTCTTTTTTAAGTCTGACAGTTCCAGGTGCAGCTGTAGCAGGTGTTGCTGTAACTGGTTTTGTAGTGGTGGTCACCTTAGTTACTTTACTTGCTTTTTCTTTTTGAACTGTTTTATCAGGGGGAGATACTTTGGTAGTTGTGGTTGTCGTATAACGCTTATCAGGCGTACCATCTTTCTTTAATTTTGTAGTTGTTGTAGTTGATTTTGCGGGTGTATAGCGCTTATCGGGTGTACCGTCTTTTTTAACCTTAACTGTTGCAGGTGCAGTGGTTTGTGCCATTGTCAAGCTTACCCAGAAACTTAATATAGCCACTAACGAAAGTAATTTTTTCATAAGATTCTCATTTAATAAATTGATTTATATACAATGTAAGAAATTGCCAATGTATTACACAAATAAATGTTAAGAACTGAAATTTACTGATACTCAGGACAAAGAGTCAAGCCAGCTTATCGCAGCTGTCTTTTCTTTAAAAAACTGGATGTTGATTGTACTCTTTAAGGGAGCAGCACTTTTATCAGCCGCAAGCTGGCTAAAGCTGCTTGGCGAATAGATCCAGGCCAGATATTGAACTCCGGCCTCAGCCAGTGCCGGTAAACATTCCGTAGAGACCCAATCGGATGCCTCTGACCAGTTTCCCCTCACCTCAGTATTGTCATTTAATATAACAGCAACCTGGTTCTTTTTGACCAGATCGAGCATAATCAGGCAGCCATCCTGTACACTTTTAAAATTTTGATAACCCGTCCAGTTTACGTCCAGCCTGTTTTCTGCGGCATTAACTGCTACATTGATAGTTTCATCCTGATAATAACTAAACTCATCTGTATAGACTTCTGCATGCAGGTGCTGCTCGGTAAGCGGAAGGATGAAGTAAAAAGTAGCCCCCTCCCCTAATTCACTCTCTATCCAGAAACTGCCATTGTGCCGTTTAATAATTTCCGAAGAGATGAACAGTCCTAATCCCAATCCATCAAATTTCATGATCGTGTTATCCACTCTATAATACCGGTCAAAAATATTGGCCAGGTTCTCGCGTTTTATTCCGATTCCAAAATCTTGTACAGAAACAATGATATTTCCGTTGTTGACCTCCAGATTTATAATGATATCTTTCCCTTCAGATGAATACTTGACTGCATTGGATAAAAAATTATAAATGACCTGCTCTAATCTGAATTTATCCCCCTTGAAGTTTACAGCATCCGATTTGTGCAGGATAAAATGATGATTTGGCGCGATATGCTGCATACTGAGTACTGCTTCTTCCAGCATCTGTTCAAAAGCAAACTCAGTATAATCATAACTTAACTTTCCAGCATTGATTTTTGATACATCCAGTAAATTGGCAATCAGCGTTTCAAGTCTCAGTATATTGTTATTAGCTCTTTCCAGGAAATGATAGATTTTATCATCAGGAGTTATACTTCTGCCTATCAATTGAAAAAGCGCCTTAATACTTGTCAGCGGGGTTTTCAGTTCATGGCTTGCAATGCTCAGGAACTCATCTTTACGATCGGATAATTCCTGAACAGCTATCGTAGAATTCTCCTGATCTGTGATATCAATAATACTCCCGATATAGCCCATAAATGTGGTACCGGTATGATAGGCATTTGCCCTGGCCATTACCCAGCGGAGTTCTCCGGATACATTTTTGATCCGGAACTTTATTTCATAAGGCTGATGTCCTTTGATCATCTTCCACCACTCCTGTCTCCTGTGCTCGTTTTCCGGAATAGCCATTGGTTTTGCAAACCCAAAGCCCAGACTATCCTGATAGCTCATCCCTGTAAATTGTATCCACTTTTTATTGACGTAAATACATCTGCCATCCGGATCGGAACGCCAGACCATAAATGGGATCTGATCGGCGATAGTGATAAAGCCATTTTCATTTTCAGCAGCCTTGCTGACCACCTGCTCAACTCTATTGCCCGCTTGCTGTTCAACTACGCTACCCGCTTCCTGTTCAACTATACTGCCCGCTTGCTGTTCAATTGCAGCCAGTTTTTTAATTTTGTCTTCTTCGTTAACCTTTCCTTTGTTTTTCTCTTTCTCCTGAGCAGGAAAAACTACAAATAAAATCAGAACCGTAATTAGCAGAATAAGATGCAGGATTAAAATCACCTGTGTTGACAGGAAGTTAAACACGCCAGAAAGAATAACCAATAAAAGGAGCAGCAAAAGAAGGTATAGACACTTCTTAGCAGTTACATAGGTAGTGAATAATTTCATCAGCAGTATATCAAACGATATAATAGATACTTTGAATATAGGTAAAAAATTAATTTACTCAAAGAATTGACGAATTCATTACGTAAAGTCGCTTAGGCTATAACGTTGCTGAAGGATGCTCCATTTGTATTTCCCAGGTTTGTTCTGGAACATTGAATTCGGCACTTCTTAACTGCCTTCTTCTGGTCACTATATCATTTACGTTTACAAAACCATCAAACGGGACGTAGCTGTATTCATCCTGATTTTGTGATAACTCCTCAGAGTTTTGAGTGGGTTGAGGTTGCATGGGTTAATAATAATTTGGCTAGGGAATTTAAATATAAATATAGAATAATTATTAACCAAACACCTAAAGATGAATTAAATAAGTAAAAAATAATTGAAATAAAAAGATATGGCCCCGGGAACCACACCGAGGCCACTATCAACTTAAATCTGACTTTTGAAAAAATTTGGAGATTGTTCTTTCAGGTGAACAGATCTTATGCTTATAAACACCCGTTACAAGTGTATCCTTTCTTTTCTCTGATGGTGATCTTTTAATAGTTTAACTGCCGTTTTAAGTTTTGAAATATCTTTCATCACTATTGTGGCTTGTTTCAGATCTTTTCTCATCAGGTCTTCTTTTTTCAGAAACGCCGACTTATTTCTGATTTCATTTTCGAGTACGGTAATTGCTACTTCCATAATTTGTAAGTAAATACTATCAATAATATAAATGGTGAATTAGACATCACCTGTGTATTTAACGCAGTCCTGCTTTAAATCGCATAATATGCTGCTTTGCTTTTACAGAAAACGACAGCCAGACCTCTTGTTTAATACCAGTTATTTCACATTTCAACATTTAGACCTATTTAAATTATTAAATATGGTAATACAAATATACATAATTAGTTATATCAAATTCAATAGAGTAAGTAATATTTATTTACTTTTGTGCCGGAGAAGCTATAAAATGAAGAAAACCTATTCTGAGGAAAACTATCTGAAAACGATTTATCACATCAGTAAAAGTGAAAACAAGGTCAGTCTTAAGGCCATAGCTGATGCGCTGGAAAACAATCCTGCTTCAGTAATTGATATGCTGAGAAAATTAAAAGAGAAAGAATTAATTACTTATGATAAAACTCAGGGAGCAATTCTAACTGTTGCCGGAGAAACTGTTGCCCTTGATATTATCCGTAAACATAGATTATGGGAAGTCTTTTTAGTAGAAAAACTAAATTATGACTGGCACGAGGTTCATCATATCGCAGAACAGCTGGAGCATATCCATGATGAACAACTGGCAAAAAAATTAGATGATTTTTTAGGGAACCCGGCATTTGATCCGCATGGAGATCCTATTCCTGCTTCCAATGGCAAAATGCCAGTCTATGCAAATAAACGCCTAAGCGAGTTGGAGATTAACCAGGCAGGTAAAGTGGGTAGTGTAAGAGATACCTCCACTCCATTTTTGAAATACCTGAAACAGCTTAACTTAGGGCTGGGTTCGAAAATAGAAGTTGTGGATAAATTAGATTTCGATCAGTCTATGGTGATTGTCATTGATGGCAGTGCCCCAAAAACAGTATCCAGCAAGATGACTGATAATATCCTGCTGATTATTGATTAATAAAAATGATAAATTGATCAGAAGACTTATTAAATGAATCTCCTGATCAATTTAATATTACTTTTTCTCTCTTATTGCTTTAAATTCAGAACCATTTTTCCATTTCGGATAAGTTGTTTCATTACTTAGGCGATAGCCCATATCAAATAATAAACGCGCATCTTCCACCATTCCACTTCTGTCTGTAATCGCGTCAAAGTTATCACCAGGTGCATGGTATCGTGACTTCGTATATTCAGCTACCTGTTTTAATCCCCATGCCCTTCCATGCTGTATGTTATCTACTCCCGAACCTGTAAATAAGGACGGGATCCCCACTTTAGCGAAGTTAAAATGGTCAGAACGGTAATACAAACCAGATGAAGGAACAGGATCTTTTACAATCACCCTGCCTTGTTTCTTCGCAGACACTTCTGCATAGTCTTCTAAATCTGATTGTCCATAACCATAAACAACGATATCCTTTGTTTTCCCGGCAATTCCCATCATATCCATATTGATATCAGCAACCGTCTGGCTAACCGGATAAACCGGATGTTTAGCATAATATTCTGAACCGATCAAACCTTGTTCTTCTCCGGTAAAAGAGACAAATACAATAGAACGTTCAGGTTTGTGTGGTGACTTTTGAAAAGCTGACGCAATTTCCAGTAAAGCTGCCACACCTGTGGCATTATCGACCGCTCCGTTATAAATAGAATCACCATTCACTTTCTCACCAATACCTAAATGATCCCAGTGTGCAGAATAAATGATATTTTCCTTTGGTCTTTTAGTACCAGGAATGATAGCCACTACATTATTTGATATCGATTTTTTAATCGTATTCTTAATCGTCAATGAAGTACTCAATTTCAAATCTACCGCTGTAAAACCTGGCTTACCTGCTGCTTTAAAGATAGCTTCGGACTGTCCACCAAGCTTCAGTAAAGATTTGGCAATATCCATACTGATCCAGCCTTCCACAATAGCTCTTGACATATTGTTATCTTTTTCTTCTGCCTGCAACTTGGATTTTGACCAGCCACTACGCACTACAGACCATGGATAAGCCGCCGGCTCAGTATCATGAATAATCAATATACCCGCCGCTCCCTGACGGGCAGCTTCTTCAAATTTGTAAGTCCAGCGACCATAATAAGTCATGTTTTTTCCTCTGAACTGTGTTGAATCTGCAAATCCAGGATCATTGATCATCACGACTACAGTTTTCCCTTTCACATCCAGGCCTGCATAATCGTTCCATTTATACTCAGGGGCAACAATTCCATAACCTGCAAATACAAGACTTGAATTCGTCAGTTTTACTTCTGGCTGTACCCTTTTGGTCGCGGCAACGAAACCAGTCAGGTAATCTGCCGTCACTTCACCTCCTGCCCCCTTGAATACCATTTTACTTTCAGGAGCAGATTTAATCTCTACCATCGGTACTTCCTGAAAATAACTATCCTCGTTACCAGGTTTAAGTCCCAGCAAACTGAATTGTTCTTTCAGGTAATTGATAGATTTCGTTTCTCCGACAGTGAATGGCTTACGTCCCTGGAACTCATCCGAGGCTAAAACACGAATATGGGTGGCAAAGCTGGAATCATTAATCATTTTAATGGCTACAGAATCTGGAGAGGCTGATGCCTGGCTATTTTCACCTGATTTACAGGCAGCAAAGCAGGAACCGGCAACGGCTAAATAAAGGATAGTTTTCTTCATGCTGACAAATTTTGCTCAATTTATTACAAATAATCAAAATTGCAGCAAGCCATCCTGCATTATTCAGACCAGGGTGAACATAAAATACAGTCACAAAAGTTCTTCCGCTGGAAGTTTGGAATCATATAAGCACATACATCTGCTTTAATATTACCAAAAGTAGTTTCCGTTTTATGTTCAAAACCAGAGAAGAAAGCCGGAATGATTTTCTTTTTGAAGTCTGTTCTTGGAAAGACCGAAATGATCTCCTCTCTATGGGCAGTACTTAATTGTTCATACCCCTCGCCCATCACATCTAAACCAACACCAGAATACATCAAAGCAACTTCTGGCTCTTTGTATTCAGCAATGCCGATAGTGGTATGAAAAGCAATAGTATCCCAGACTAGTTGTAAAGAATCTTCCGGCAAACCATGGCCTTTCAGGAAATCACGTGCTGCATTCGCACCATCTACCTCAAAACGCTTATCCGCACTTGAATATTTTTTAGTCAGGCCCAGATCATGAAAAACAGAGCTCACATATAATAGCTCAGGATCATAGACAAATCTTTCTCTATTTCCTTTTAAAGCAGAGAAAAGAAAAACTCTTAAGGAATGGTTGTAGATAAATTCAGTACCATATTCACGAAGTAATCCGGTAGCCTGAGTTGCAATTTTACTGTCGGGAATCACAATTCCGGCAACAGATTTTGGTTGAATAACTGACATAAATGCTATTTTTTATACCTCCAAAATTAAGGGCTGCATCAACGGTATAAAATGTCAGAATGCGTAGATCACATGCCAAAACCGGTCACTTGTTTCCGGTACCTTTCTGGTGGGAAAGAAGTGTTTTTCTTAAAAAAGTGACTAAACTGGTAAGGATTGGAGAAATTCAGCATTGCAGCTATCTCCTTGATTGATCTGGAGCTGAATTGTAAAAATCGTTTTGCTTCTACAACCAATTGCAGTTGAATAATCTCTTTTGCTCCTTTATCAGCATGTTTCCTGCACAAAGCAGTCAGTTTTCTGTTGGAAATATTGAGTTTATCAGCAAAGAAAGTCACATCATGTGATACCTGGTAATTAGCAGCCAGCAACTCTATAAAATGCTGGTAAATTTTATGATCGTTCTGATCGGTAATCTTCGCCAGCAGCGCATGCAGATTAGCGGCCTTAATCATCAGAATTTTAAGAAAAGCAGCAAGGACATCTCCTTTATTTGTATAATCTGCCGATTCAAATTCCACCAGAATATCATTAAATAACCTGAAAAGATCTGCAGCATCTTCTTTTTGCAGTTGCAAAAATTGATGCGCTGAGGCATCATTGAATAAAGTGGCCTTACAATTATTTGCGCTGACCGGTGTTTTCTCCCAGAAACAATCTCCAAAACAAAGGCTATATGCTGCTAACCCCTGATTAGCCTGAAAAGAATAAACTTGATTTTTAGCCACCAAAATCAGGCTGTTCGCAGCAATGGTAAAATCTTCTCCGTCGATCTCTATTTTGCCTCTTCCCTTTTTAAAAAAAAGGAACTGATTGAAACTAATCTTGTAATCCTGATACAGCTCAAAAGATTCTGCAGGTAAATAAGCAGCCGAAAAAGAATCCGCTAAAGAAATATCAATATCTTTTGTAATTACAGTTGAATTTGTCATCTCTACCCCCTCAAATAAATTTTATCCTTTTAACTGATAAAACGCAATCGCATTTCCTCCAAAAAAAAGCTGTTGTTCTGCGGCAGAAAAAGAACTAAAATACGATTTCACCAATTCCAGCACCGCTTTATAATTTCCTGCAGCTAAACAGACCGGCCAATCTGACCCATACATGATCCTGTCTTTACCAAAAGCATTTACAACTACATCCAGGTAAGGAATAAAGTCTTCTTTTGTCCATGCTTTCAGATCTGCCTCTGTAACCAGGCCAGAAATTTTACAGGAAACATTCTCCTGCAAAGCAACCAATTCTATATCCTTTTTCCAATTCCTGATGTCTTTTTCTTTAATGCCCGGTTTTGCGATATGATCAATTACAAAACGCTGATCTGGAAAACGGGCTACAAATGCTGGAATAAATGGCAACTGATCCTGATGAATCAGAATATCATAAGTGAACCCATAGGGTGCCAATAAAGCAATTCCATCCTGAAAAGATTTTTCAAGACAAAGATCGCGCTGTTTTTCCCCCTGCAAAATATGTCTGAAGCCTTTCAGTTTTTTAAACTGACTATAATATTCAAGACTCGTTTGCAAATCGGCTGCCCGAAAATCAACCCAGCCAACTATTCCCTTGATAAAATCATGCGAAGCAGCTAACTGCAGCAAAAATTCCGTTTCTTCAACCGATTGATCTGCCTGAACAGCGATACATCCGTCTATGTCATTTTCCTGAAGTACACCAGCAAGATGCTCAGGTAAAAAGTCACGACGGATCACAGCCATTTCATCACTGATCCAGTCATGTTTCAGGGTATCATATTTCCAGAAATGCTGGTGTGCATCAATCTTCATCCTTTTCAACTTTAATGCGTAATAATCAAATTTTAATGTGTAATGGTTAAGTTTTCCGGTACAGTGTCGAAATCCCCTGTTACATTGGCCAAATTTTCTGGTACGGTAGTCAAGTTTTCTGGTACAGTAGTCAGACTTTAATGTGCTGTGCTCAACTTGATTTTCTTTACTTTAAGGTTAGTCAGTGCAAAATAGAAAACAACGGCAAAACACGCAGCTGGTACAATATAAGCGGTATGGATATTTGTCATGTCTGATACTTTACCCATAATCACAGGAAATACTGCCCCACCAACAATAGCCATAATAACTAAAGAAGAACCTTCTTTCATTCTGGAACCCAACCCACGGATACTTAATGAAAAGATAGTCGGGAACATAATAGACATAAAAAACTCCACTCCCAATAAGGAGTATACTGCGGTCATACCAGTAGTGGTTACCGCAGCAAAAATCAATGCTATGTTAATCACACTATAAATTGCCAGCAATTTAGAAGGAAAAATATACTGCATTAAGAAAGTTCCTATAAATCTGCCGGCCATAAATCCAAGTAAAGCCCCCGAAAGATACATTGCTGCAGATTTCTCTGCAATGCCGGCTACTTGTGAGGAGAACCTGATAAAAAAGCTTGCCACACACACCTGCGCTCCTACGTAGAAAAACTGGGCAGTTACCCCAAGCATCAAATTTTTCTCCTTCAATAAAGACCCTTCACTAGCTGAATCTCCCTCACGGTCTTCGATTTCGGGCAAGGGGGTTCTGATCAAAAAAACAGCAACCAGTAAAACCACGGCCCCTATAATTAAAAAAGGTATTTTAACAGAAGAAGCTTCATGGTTTAAATAAATATTCAGCTGTTCCGGACTCATGGCAGCTTCTGCTTTTGCATCCAGCGTTTGGCCAGACAGAATAAACATTCCTCCTAAAAATGGCGCCAGCGTAGACGCAAGTCCGTTGAAAGACTGCGCGAAGTTTAAGCGCTGAGTTGCTCCTTTTTCATCTCCCAGTACAGTGATATATGGATTGGCAGCAGTTTCCAGGAAAGCGAGCCCGCTGGCTATAATAAAAAGTGCAATTAAAAAGAAGACATAAGACCTGGTTACTGCTGCGGGATAAAAAAGAAAAGCCCCGGTAGCAAATAGCAATAAGCCCAATACAATCCCCCCTTTATAGCCAAACCTTTTCATGAATTTACCAGCAGGAATAGCCAGCAGGAAATAAGCGATATAAGAAGCTGAGTCTATAAATGCAGATTGTGTATCAGAAAGCTGGCACGCTTTCTTTAAATGAGGAATAAGGATAGGATTTAAATTGAGTGCAAAGCCCCACAAAAAAAACAGGGAGATGATCAGCACTACAGCAAATTGATTCTTTCTCATTCTTATCGTTTTATACGTTTTTAGTTTATATTGGTTAGGCTAAAGAAAGGATGTTTTCACCAAAAAAAGCAATACCTGTTTATCCAGTTATTAAGCTATTTTAACATCTGCATCAATCTGAAGGTAATAGTCTGAATTGATAAAGCTCATTCTGCTGAGTTAGTCCTGTTTCTAAATATAAAAAGAAAAGCCCCGGTATTTAAAATACCAGGGCCAGGAAAAAGCACTAATGAAAATTTTTATTGATTTTTGGAATCAGGGTTGTTCACCAGGTAAGGAAATAAAGATTCCAGTAACTGCACGTAAATATCCATGCCTTCTTTAATCTCTTCCAGGTAAATAAACTCATCTGCTGTATGAGAACGGGCAGATTCCCCAGGCCCCATTTTTACAGAAGGCATATCCAGCCAGCCTTGATCAGAACTTGTTGGAGAAATATAAGCTGCTCTTCCAATGGAAAGTCCGGTTTTAACAATCGGGTGCAGTTGATTGATACAAGAAGGTTTCAATACTCCCGGACGAACCGTAAACTCACAAAAGGTATGGTTCTGGATAATATGTAAAAGCTCTTTTTCAGTATAAGCATCCGTTAACCGGACATCTACGGTGAACTTACACTCTGCAGGCACAATATTATGTTGTATACCAGCATTCACCTCGGTTACGGTCATCTTAACAGGTCCCATCACCCTGGATTCAATAGGAAATACATAAGAAGAAAACCACTGAATATCTTTTAGGGCCCTGTAAATGGCATTATCACCCTCCTCACGTGCCGCATGTCCGGAGCGTCCAAAAGCTGTACAATCCAAAACCATTGAACCTTTCTCTGCAATGGCCATTTGCATATTGGTCGGTTCTCCAACAATCGCAAAAGAAACAGGCAACAGATCATCTAATATGGATTTAAGCCCTTTTTCACCAGAATTCTCTTCTTCGGCCGTTGCCGCTAAACAAATATTAAAAGGCAAATCTCTCCTTTTAAAGAAATGAAGAAAGGTTGCGATCAGTGACACCAATGCCCCGCCTGCATCATTACTTCCCAAACCATAAAGTTTACCATCACAAACCACCGGTTCAAAAGGGTTTTTCGTATAAGCAGCTGTAGGGCGAACCGTATCATGGTGCGAGTTCAGCAAAATGGTAGGCTTGGTATGGTCAAAATGAAGATTATAACACCATATATTATTGTGCTTTCTTAAAGTAAATACATAGTTATCCTGGAGAAATGATTCAATTAAATTTGCAGTCATTTCCTCCTGCCCGCTAAAGGAAGGTGCTGAAATTAATTTTTTTAATAATTCAAAGGATTCCACCTGATATGGAAAGAAAGAATCCTGATCAGTTTGATATTCAAAATCTGTTTTCATAAATACAAAGTTTAATTAGCTTCTGAAAAAATACATGGGAAAATGCCTTAACATTTCGGCAGGAGTAGTATCTGCCTGATCTTTCTCGGGATCGAACAACATCGCCGTACACAAACAGTTACATTTTTTCTTACCCTGTAAAATATCATAGTTGACGCAGCTTTTACAGCCTTCCCAAAAGAATTCATCGTGGGTAATTTCAGCGAAAGTAACTGGTTCAAAACCCAGGGCAGAATTCATTTTCATAATTGCTGCACCTGAGGTAATACTGATAATTTTCGCCTCCGGATACATTCTTCGGGATAGCTTAAACACTCTTTCTTTAATTGCTTTGGCTACCCCCGAGTTCCTGAATGCAGGAGAGACAATCAAACCAGAGTTAGAAACGAATTTATTGTTTTCATAGGATTGAAAATAAGCGAAACCTACCCATTGTCCACTGCTGGTCACCGCAATCACGGCTTTGCCATCACGCATTTTTTGTGCTATAGATTCAGGAGTACGTTTCGCAATTCCTGATCCCCTTACAATTGCTGAGGCTTCGGTCTCTTTAACTATTTCATCGGCATATCTGATATCATTTAATGTGGCAACACGCACAAATATCATTTGATTCTCCATTTTAGTCTAAATTTTTTAGAAACCTAAACCCAAATGATATGCCCGGCCGGACGATTTCAGATAAATACTTTTTAAAGCAATTTAAAGCAGGATTATATTTTTCGGGCTGAAGAAAGCAGTCCCCTTACCCTTCCGAAATGGAAAGGTTCATTTTCATTTTAACAAGGTAAAATCCCGCAGCAGACTATAATTTCCTTAACAATAAACCAAAAGGGATTTTCGGTTCTATCCAGGTAGATTTTGGAGGAAGAACAATACCTTGCTGGGCAATATCCATTAACTGATCTGCATTCATCACTGCCAGTGTAAAAGCAATAGCTGCAGGATTTTCTGCTACAATCTGCTGAATCTCACTCAAAGCATCAGCACCACCTATCGCAATTAACTGTTCATCGGTTTCCGGATTTTCAATATTAAATAAAGGTTCAAATACCTTTTGCTGTAACAGACAAGCATCCGGCATTACATTTTTATCAGCAAGTTTATAAACCATCCGGTACCATTTATCTTCCATAAACAACCCAAATTCACGTGGCACTGAAGGAATTACAGGTTCATTACGCGGTGATTTAGTGACCGAAAAGAGCTTTTTCAAAGATCTGAAAACCTGATCGATATAAACATCATCAGCAGGAATAATAACCCGGTGAGATCCTTTTATACTTAATTGATCGCTGGAAAGATAAAAAGAAGAGATATAATTAAAATTCCTTGTTTCCTGCGAAGTTTTAGATTCAATATTCCTGCATTTAGCGGCTGCAACCAGGCGATGATGCCCATCTGCAAGATAAACATGCTGCAATGCTGAAAAACATAAACTCAGCTCGCGGATTGCCTTTAGATCGTATACACGCCATATTCTGTGAAAAATCTTATTGGAATAATAAACAGAACTGGCTTCGGCCTGCTTAATTTGATTTAACAGTAAACTGATTGGCCGGTTTGGCCGGTACATTAACAGTAAAGGATCTCCTTCCAGCCCTACTTCATTCCGGTAGTTCATTAAACTATAGGAATTACAATTCATCGTAGATTCGTGAGTCTTGATATGTCCGCGGTCAAAATCATCCAGATCAGTTACCGCCCAAACCCCTGTTTGAGTATGGGTACCCTTTGTGATTTCATAAATAAAAATACAAGGATGCTCTTCCTGGTAAAAGTCACCTTTAAGCATCATTTTTTTCAGGTTCGCCAGCAAATGCGCGTTGGTCAGTTCTTTATTTTCAGGATGTCCATTATCCAGCAGCCTGGCAATGAACCCATTGCTTCCCCCATTACTGGGAGAAGCTTTGAGGGTTAACATTTTATCTAAATAAACTTCCTGTGGCCTTAAAGCGACGAAAGGTCTAATTGTTGCCATAGTTCTGTTTCTCGTAATCTTGCATACAAGCTACCAGTGCCTTTACAGAGTCCAGCCTCAACGCATTATAAAGCGAAGCTCTGAAACCTCCGGCTGTCCGGTAGCCTTTGATTCCTACCATTCCTCTTTCTGCGGCAAAAGACAGAAAGTCTTCTTCCTTAGCCTGGTCATGCATTTTAAAACAAACATTGACCCTGGAACGATGTTCCTGATCTGCCATCCCAAAAAACAGCGGATTTCTTTCTATCTCTGCATATAGCAAAGCAGCTTTAGCGATATTTTCTTTTTCAATCTCTGCAACCCCGCCATTAGCTTTTAACCATTGAAGATTTAACATCGCCACATAAATAGAATAAACAGGCGGTGTATTGAACATACTTTGGTTGTCGCGGTAAATGCGGTAATCAGACATCGAAGGAACCGGATGTTCCACCGTATCCAGCAATTCATTTTTCACCAAAACCAAGGTCATTCCCGCAGGGCCCATATTTTTCTGTGCACCGGCATAAACCAGATCAAACTGGCTGATCGGAATTACCCTGCTAAAAATATCTGAAGACATGTCACAGATCAGCGGTATACCTAAATCCGGAAAGCCGAACATTTCTGTGCCCTCAATAGTATTGTTGGACGTACAATGAAAATACGCAGTATCTTTGCTTACAGCTCCGATTTCGGGCACTCTTGAATAACTAGCACCGGCCGAAGAGCCAACAATATCTACTTCACCAAAATACTTTGCTTCTTTAATAGATTTATGTCCGAATAAGCCGGCATCCAGGTAAGCTGCTTTTTGATGTTTCTGTAAGAAATTTTGTGGGATCATCGAGAATTGCGTGCTTGCACCACCTTGTAAAAACAGGACTGCATAATCTTCTGGTACCTCCAGGAGTTCTCTTACCAATTCTTCTGTTTTGCGCATTACTTCTTCAAATTTTGGAGAGCGGTGAGAAACTTCAAGGATAGACAGGCCACTGTTATCCCAGTTTTTTACTGCTTCAGCAGCTTGTTCCAATACGCTGGCAGGAAGGATGCAGGGCCCCGCCCCAAAATTATGTTTAATCTGGATCGTCATCTTTAATTTATATTTGGTTAAGAAACTCATAAAGATGCAATAAAGATTGCCAGATATTGCGCATGAAGCACATTAAAGACAAATAAACTGATTAAAGGCAAATTTTCAGAATAATCAATTGCAAATTGGC
This sequence comes from Pedobacter sp. UYP1, assembly GCF_040547305.1. Lineage (NCBI taxonomy): Bacteria > Pseudomonadati > Bacteroidota > Sphingobacteriia > Sphingobacteriales > Sphingobacteriaceae > Pedobacter > Pedobacter sp. UYP1. Next base: position 185,868 of record NZ_JBEPPL010000006.1, read on the forward strand.
AAAACGGCCTTTATACAACAGAATAATGTTTTATATACGATGGATATAGATTTAACAAAATAATAATAAACAAAGAATTGTATATTCAAGAATTAACGGTTGTTTTGTTCCAAATATAAGAATGGGTTAATGGTCACTTATGATTCGCTTTCAGACGATGAATTACTTGCGCTTTTAAAAGATCGCGATCATCATGCCTATGCCGAAATCTACAAAAGATACTGGAGCCTGTTGTACCGCTATTCCCGGAAAATCCTGCAAAATGAAGAAGAAGCCAGGGATGTCATTCAGGACGTCTTTGTGATGGTCTGGTCAAAATCCGGCACGCTGGACTTACACACTTCCTTATCCGCTTTCTTGTACGCATCAGTCAGGAACAGTATGCTTAAATTATTTGAGCGTGGAAAGGTAAAGGAGAAATATATGAATTCGCTGGAAAAATTCATTGATGAAGGCACAAATATTACAGACCACCTGGTGCGTAACCGCGAACTGGCAAATCATATTGAAAAGGAAATTGCAAAACTACCGGCTAAAATGCGGGAAGTCTTTGAATTAAGCCGGAAAGTAAATTTATCCCATAAAGAGATCGCCTTCCGAATGGACATCTCAGATAAAACAGTAAAAAAGCAGATGAACAACGCGATTAAAATTCTGCGTTTAAAATTAGGCACACTCACCGCGCTGCTGCTGTTTTTCCACTTTTAAGAGTTCGCTAAATTATTTTTTCATTTCCTCTACTACCTAGCTTTGAGCAAACGTTCTTAACCCTATATGAGCTGTTAAACCAGCGATACCATGGAAAACGAAAGAGCGAAAAAATTAATAGCGAAATACCTGAAGGGCGATTGTACAGCGGAAGAAAAAGCCCTTGTAGAAAGCTGGTATCTGAACGAGACTGCAAATGCGCAAGAAGAAATTGAAGAACCAGATTATCAGGAAATAGAACAGCATCTCTGGGCGGATATTACCAAAGAGAATCATAAAAAGCGCTTGTCCAGACAGCGCATCTGCAGTTATGCCGCTGCTGCAATCCTTATCCTGACTACTGCGCTATATTTTGGAACCAGATCAACCAGTTCTATATCACAAAATGGAACTGCAGATTTTGCCAAAACAGATATTAACCCCGGCAGTAACAAAGCGCTTTTAACCTTAGCAGACGGTTCAAAAATCGTACTGGATGATGCAGTTAATGGAGAGATTGCTAAACAATCAGGCTGCGTGATTACCAAGACTACCACTGGTCAGCTCATTTATACCATACAGGGCAGCCAGGTGGCAGCACTTAAAACGCAGTCTCTTTTGAATACAATTGAAACTCCTAAAGGCGGCCAGTACCAGGTTAATTTGCCTGATGGAACCAAGGTATGGCTCAATGCCGCTTCTTCTTTAAGTTTCCCGGCCAGATTCAGCGGTCTTCAACGTCAGGTAGTATTGAAAGGCGAAGCTTATTTCGAGGTTGCTAAAAACAAACATATGCCGTTTATCGTGAAAAGTGAACAGCAAAAAATAGAAGTGCTGGGTACTCATTTTAATGTCAGCGCCTACACAGATGAACACCAAATCAAAACAACACTCGCCGAGGGAAGTGTGAAAGTTACTTTATTGGCAAACCATCAGGAGCAGCTTTTAAAACCAGGTCAGCAAGCCATCACTACTAACCAAATTCAGGTAATCCCGGTAGATATAGAAGAAGCATTAGCCTGGAAAGACGGTCTTTTCATGTTTAATGATGAAAATCTCGAAAACATCATGAAGAAGGTAGAACGCTGGTATGACGTTGAGGTTGACTTTCAGCAGCAAGAACTGCGTCAAAAACACTTCAGTGGTACCGTATCCAGATTTGGGAAGGTTTCACAGGTTTTAAAAACATTGGAATTAACAGGATCAGTACACTTTAAAATAGAAGGGAGGAAGATTATAGCCGTTAGATAGACCACAACGAATATAATCTCAATTAAAAAAAAGTCAGTGATGCTGCAAACATCACTGACCGGAATGCGGCGTAAACCGCAGATTTATTGGGATTAATTAAATAAACCAGGATAGCGTATTCAAAACCCACAACAAACGATCAAATGTATACAATTTATACTATTTTTTTTCGCAGGTTAAGTCCCTGCATTGCCAAATTTTTACCAGTTAAGCTGCCCGGTATTCCCGGCCTTGACCAAGCGTTTAAAAGACAATTAATAATGAGCCTGAAACTTACTACAGTTTTAATGATTACGTTTCTGTTGCAGGCGGCAGCCAGCAGCAATGCCCAAAATCTCTCTTTAATACGAAAAAATGTGGCTATTAAGTATATTTTCAGGGAGATCCGGAAACAAACGGGCTACAATGTACTTTGGGAGCAAGACAAATTACAGGCTGATAAAATGATCAACGCAAGTTTTAAACAGGCTTCTATTGATGAGGTTATGAAAACTTGTCTTGCAGGTCAGCAATTGACCTATGCAATTGAAGCCAATACAATTGTGATTAAACCCCTATCAGTTTCCCTGATCAATAAGGTGATCAGTCTTTTTAAAGATATTGAGGTCAAAGGAAAGATCATAGATGAAAAAGGTTTGCCGTTACCCTCAGTTTCTATCCAGATCAAAGGCACAAAAACCTGGTATAAAACAGATGAAAATGGAAACTTCCAATTTAAGGTACCCAATGCAGATGCAACGCTGATTTTCACCTATTTAGGCTATAAATCTCAGGAAATGCCAGTGACGCAACCGGGCAGCATGAACATTACCTTATTGCCTGTACTGGCAGACTTAACCGAAGTCGTGGTGGTTGGTTATGGTAAGCAGAAAAAAGCAAACCTGACCGGAGCTGTAGACGCGATCACTTCTAAACAACTGGAAAACAGACCTATTGCCAATCTTGGACAAGGTTTACAAGGACTTATTCCCAACCTGAATATTTCCATTGCCAATGGAAAAGCAGGTACGGCACCCGAATTTAATATCAGGGGTTATACTTCTTTAAACGGAGGAAGTCCGCTGATCTTAGTAGACAATGTACCTTTCTCTGCTTCAGAACTCTTAATGCTAAATCCGTCTGATGTGGAAAGTATCTCTGTGTTGAAAGATGCAGCATCTGCGGCAATCTATGGTTCAAGAGCAGCATTTGGTGTCGTATTAATTACTACTAAATCGGCAAAAACCGGCAAACTGAATGTGAGCGTGAATAGCTATACAGGCATCAGAACAATCGGTAAATTACCTGAAGTAGTGACTGATCCTTATACTGTACTACAAATGAAAAATGAGGCCGCATTTCCATTATACAACCCAGCCTATAACGCAAAATTAGTTGAAGCAGCCCATTTGCGCTCCTTAGATCCTTCCTTACCTAATGTAATGCCCGATCCGGCAGACCCGACCAAATGGTTTTATATCGGCAATACAGACTGGTTAAGAGAAGGTTATAACAAAACTGCAGCTACCTATAATGCCGGAGTAACGATTTCTCAAAAAAACGACAAATTAAGTTACTACCTGTCTGCAGGTTACTTCAGCCAGAATGGAATCGCCCGTGATGCTAAAGAGAAAAACAACCTGTATAACATGCGCGGTAAAGTGGATATCAATGTTACGAAATGGCTGAACATTGCCAATAACACCCTATTTAGCGCAGGTACTTATCAAGCACCGACTATCCTGGACGATCAAACTTATTTCCAGGCGATTAACCGCAGCAATATTACGGACATTCCTAAAAACCCTGATGGCTCATGGACTTCTGCAGGAGCAGGTTCATTGGGTGCAGTCAAAGAAGGTGGCAGAAAAAACATTACCAACCACACTGTTCAAACAACTTTTTCTTTCGATGCTTCTTTAATTAAAGATATATGGAGTTTAAAAGGTGATGCAACCTTCAGAAGAGTGGATACCCTGGTGAGATCTTATGAGATTCCGGTGGCTTATAAAATAGGACCTGACTTAGCACCCCCGCTCAATTCTACTTCCAGTGCAGCCAACAGGAATATTAATATCAAATACGATGTAGTCAATTTATATACGGAAGCACATAAAAAACTGGGCAATCATTTCATTTCAGGTTTGGTCGGTTACAATCAGGAACATTATATCAACACCAATTTTTATGCTTCCCGGAAATTACTGATTTCCACTGCTATTCCTTCTGTAAATTTAGCTACTGGTGATCAAACCATTACCGAGAGAATCGGAGAATGGGCAGTACAGGGGATTTTTTACCGGCTGAATTATAATTTCAAAGAAAAATACCTGCTCGAATTTAATGGACGCTATGACGGCTCCTCCCGTTTTGCTCCTGGTCAAAGATGGGCTTTTGTGCCTTCTGCATCCGCAGGATGGTTAATTTCTGAAGAATCTTTTTTCAAACCAATAAAGGAGGCTATCGGGATGAATCAATTTAAAGTAAGAGGCTCTTACGGTGTATTGGGCAACCAGGCCTCTGTCAATGAATACGATTACCTGGCCTTAATGGAAAGCAAAAAGAACAGTCAGATCTTAGATGGCAAGCAACCTGATTATGTGAACCCGCCGGCAGCAATATCAAGTAATTTCACCTGGGAAAAGGTTTCGACTATTAACATCGGTGCAGATCTGAATTTTTTCAACAATAAATTGGAACTAAATCTGGATAAATATACCAGGTACACAAAAAACATGCTTGTTCCCGGAAAATTATTGCCAGGTGTGTTCGGTACAGCCTCCCCTACCGCTAACTCTGCAGATTTAAAGACCAAAGGCTGGGAGGTCAGGTTGAGCTGGAGAGATGCCGTGCAGGTTGGAGGCTCACCGTTTTCTTATAACGCGACCTTTGCCTTAAGTGATAGCCGCGCCTATATTACCCGCTTTGATAATCCAACTAAATCATTTGGAAAAAAAAGCGATGGTAAAAGTAATTATTATGAAGGAATGGAGATTGGTGAAATCTGGGGACTGGAGACTGAAGGATTCTTTCAGAATGCTGAAGAGTTGAAAAATCATGCAAACCAGACCGCTGTAGGTACAGACGATCAGCGCTATCAATATTTTGTAGGCGATATTAAATTCAAAGACCGCAATGGTGATGGAAAGGTAGATTTTGGAGATAAAACAGTGAATAATCCGGGGGATCTTTATAAGATTGGAAACAGCCAGATCCGTCTTCCTTATAGTGTTGACCTTTCCGCAGCATGGAAAGGATTTGATGTGAGAGTATTTATACAAGGCGTAGCCAAAAGAGATTGGTATGCTGAAGGAAGTAATATTTATTTCTGGGGTATTTATGCACAACCCTGGACAAATGTGACAACCCAGAATATGGATCACTGGTCACCTGAAACTCCAAACGCTTACTTCCCAAGAATCAAAGCTTATTCGGCCGAAGATACGGGCGAAGAATTGGGTATCCCTAACACCAGATATCTGCAGAACGCGGCTTATTTGAGAGTTAAAAACATAACTATTGGTTATACGCTTCCCAAAAGTATATTGAAGAAACTCAAATTAGACAATGTACATTTCTATGTGAGTGGAGAAAATCTTTTTGAATATTCTAAACTGAAGGTGAAACTGGATCCAGAAGGATTGCAGGGTAATATCTACCCTTTTCAGCGTACGTATTCGTTTGGTATGAACCTTAATTTTTAATCAGATGTTATCAAGATATTATACCCCGCTGGTTATTGCTGTACTTACAATAACTATACTCACAGGTTGTAAAAAGAACTTCCTGGAAAGAGAGCCGCAAACCTCTATTAACCCTAAGTATTTTTTCAAAACTACTGCCGATCTGGAAACCTATAGCAATGGTTTTTATGAAATGACTGGAATTACATCTCTGAATGATGTGATGGAGCGAAAAAACGATGTATTTTCAGACAACCTCTCCGTTTTCCTGGGAGGCAGTGAGATTGACAACATGATCAGAGGGAAAATCAGTGCAACCACAGTTGCCCCTAAATCCTGGGATTGGCAGAATCTGCGCAGAATAAACTATATGCTCAATAATCTTCAGGATGTTCAGGGAGATAAAGCAACCGTAGCACATTTTACTGGTATCGCCCGTTTTTACAGAGCTGATTTCTATTTTGAGATGTTGAAAAGATACGGTGATGTTCCTTATTACACGACCGTACTGGAAGCCACTGATGAAACTGCACTTTATAAAAAACAAGACCCGCGCGCACTCGTTGCAGATTCCATCCGTGCAGATCTTGAATATGCTGTTAGCCATGTGAAGGCTGACGGGACTAAATCAAGAGTTACGAAATGGGCTGCACTGGCTATGCTTTCCAGGTTTTGTCTTTACGAAGGTACTTTCCGGAAATACCATGACGAGCTCGGGCTTCAGGCTAGTGCAGCCCCATTTCTGGAAAGAGCGATAACTGCTTCCAAAGAAATCATGAATGGAGGATTTTCAATCTACAATACGGGTAAAAAAGGGGAAGATTATCAAAAGATATTTACCAGTGCAGATTTGAGTTCCAATAAGGAGATTCTTTTTTACCGCGATTTTGATCAGGCTTTGAACCGCGCTAACGAAACACATTATGTTTTTGACTGGCAGTGGTCTATTAGTAAATCGATGGCTGATACTTACCTGATGCTGGATGGTACGCCTTTTACTTCCAGTGCTGGATGGGACACCAAACCTTATACTGAAGTTTTCAAGAACCGTGATCCAAGAATGGCCGTGACGATCATGCCTCCAGGATTTTCTACAACTTTAGGCAGACCAAATCTGATCAGGCCTACTTTTGGGGGTTATCCGCAAATCAAATTCTATGCGATAGATCCTAATACCAAAGTATATACTGAGTATTCAGATTTACCAATTTTCAGGTATGCAGAAACCCTGCTGATCAATGCAGAAGCTAAAGCAGAATTGGGCACGATTACGCAAAGTGACCTGGACCAGACGATCAACCAGTTACGTAGCCGTGCTGGCATATCTCCTTTGAATATGAACCTGGCAAATGCAAACCCAGACCCCGTACTGGTGACCATGTATCCGCAGATTTCCAATGGAAATAAAGGCGTTTTACTGGAAATACGCCGTGAACGTAATGTGGAACTTGCTTGTGAAGGCTTTAGATATACTGATTTATTGAGATGGAAAGCTGGTCAGTTGTTAGCAAAACCTACCCAGGGAATTTATGTCGCCAAATTAGGTGCAATGGATGTTACTGGTGATGGTGTGGAAGACATTGCAATTCTGGAAACTCCGGAAAAAACGGATCCGCTTGCTGGTATTCCTGCTGCTGTGCGGGCAAATCTGGTGTTGTATTACTTGAACAGTAACAGTTTTTACCTGAGTAATCAGACTTCAGGTTTTATCATGTTTCCAGAAAACATCAGTACGCCAAGATCATTTAACGAGGCGAAGTATTACTATTTCCCTATCCCCTTCCAGCAAGTATTACTAAACCCAAAACTGGTACAACCTAAGGGCTGGTAATCATTTGACAACAATCATTATTATTTGACAACAATCATTTAAGATCATCGGGCCTGTTTAAGCTAAACAGGCCCCTATAAAAAATCACCAGATCATGAAAAGAAGAAGCTTACTAAAAACTATCCCGCTTGCTGCTTTGGGATTGGCTTTCGGAAAGGCTGCTGAAGCAGCCACCGCCACAATTGAAACCTCAAGTGCCCCAAAAAGAAAATTGGTATTGACTGTGGCACACATTACTGATGTACATATCAGGCAATTCGAAGACGCAACCAGCAGATTCGAAAAATGCCTTCAGGAAATCAAAAATTTAAAAGTAGATTTCTTCCTCAATGGTGGCGATAGTATACATGCTGCCGATTATGATAATATCAAACGTGAGCAAGTGATAGAACAGTGGGCAGTTTGGGATAAATGTATCAGTCAGATATCTGGTTACGAATTACATAGTTGTATTGGAAACCATGATACCTGGTGGGCAGCTCCATCCAAAGAAGATGAGATGTATGGAAAAGACTATGTGGTTAAAAGATTAAAAATTCCAAATCGATATTATAGTTTTTCCAAAAACGGATGGCATTTTATTATACTGGATGGCAACAATAAAAACACATCACTCGATGAACAACAGTTCAAATGGCTGGAAAATGAACTGGAACAACTTGCACCAAATACCCCGGTTTTATTGATGTCTCATTATCCGGTATTAACAGTGACCAATACCTGGGAAGGCGGACAGCACGGTGATCATAAAGAACTTAAAAAGTTATTTTACAAGTACAAAGATAAAGTTAAAGTATGCTTAAGCGGACATCAGCATTTGCTGGACAGAGCTTGGTATAATGGTGTCGAATACTATTGCAATGGTGCAATGAGTGGTTTCTGGTGGGGTAAAGGCGATGAAAAATCTGCACAACCTTATTATTATCAGGAAACGCCTCCGGGATATGCCATTATCAAGTTATATGATGACGGTACTTTGGAGAATAAATATATCACTACAAAGATCTAATTAAATGGTGTTGAATACGCAGTTGTTTAGTACCGGACAGCTGCGTATTTCCCGGGTTTTTTAGCCGGGAATAAACCGATATTCAAAGAGAAAGATACCCCTGCCGATTTTAAACTTGCATCTCCATACCCGATCCCTGTCAATGGCAATTTTGCAAAAGGTTGCACCCCTACACTAACCGATGGCGTGAGCTGATGGTCAAAACTAACTGACACATTTGCGATTCCGAAAAGATGCTGATTCTGATTGTCAATTTCCAGATTGGTCACCTTCTCTGCTGCTCCTTGTCCTGTTGTAAACTGATACTTTTCTTTCAGCATAAAATAACTGGAAAGTCCTGTATTTAAACTTACTGATAGTTTTTTCTGATTAAATATTTTATAATTTACATTCAATGGGATATCCAGTACATTACAATCTGCACTCACCTGCCAGTCTGAACCTGGTACATAACCAGTGTTGCCCCATGGTGCTCCCCCACCCGAATTATAGAATTTTCGTGAATAAATAGCACCTGATGTCATACTGAATTTAGTGCCAAAAGCATAAGTAGCCAGCACGCCCACATTAGAACTTACTTTAGATGGTTTACTGGATTTTGCAAAAGACATGTCAGGCGCAGCCATTGCACTTAATATTAAATCATTTTGTGGCTGTAAAGCTTTCTCCATTTTATTTTTCACACTACGTGCAATTTCTGAACCTTCCACTCTTTCAAATGGATCTTTACTATGCGCTAAAGCATTGGCCTTTCTGGCCAGGATAGCACTGTCAGTTTCCAAAGCTGGGACAGCTGATTTTGATTTAGTATTCGCTGCAATAGTCGTCGCAGACGTTATAACAGGAGAAATAGTCGTTATTACAGGGGAAACGGGGTTTAATAGAGGCGATACAGTTGTTAATCCAGGATTTAATACCGTTGATGAAACATTCAATATTGGAGCCGTTGTTCCATTAGAAGTCTTAATCCCCATAGGAGATCCAATCCTTAAAGGAGATCCAATTCCTGATTCAGCTAATGAAGAAGCAATTATCTGTTTGGTATTTTCAGCGATATATCCGTTTTGCACACCTGCAGACTTTCCAGCAGCTAATACACCTGAAATCGGTTCCTCCACATCTGGTTTTTTCATACCAGGCTTTTCCATACCTGGTACTTTCACACTTGTCTCTCCCGTACCTGTTACCTTCAATGAATCCTCAGTAGTTAAAGGAAAAACTTCTTTTCCTGGTTTCACCACGCGATTCGTAAGTGGATTCTTAACCTGCTGCTGATCTGAACTTACAGCAGCAAAGAAAATCCAGTATAAAGAAATCATCAATACAGCGGCAATACCACCCGCAGCATAGATCCACAGTGGAATTACTCTCTTTTTCTTCCCCCCGTCAAGCTTGCGCTCCATCTTTTCCCAATTCATTTCATCGAAAGGGATCTCAGGATCACTTAATCTATCTTTAAATAGCTGATCTATCTCGTTATCTTCATTCATCAGTATTTATTATTTTCTTTGCATTTCATTGTTAAAACCAGATTTATTTTCCATTATACCCAATGACCCTTCGCTCAACCTGTTGTAAATCGGCAGTTCCTTCTGCTGGCTTGTTTACATTCAAGACCATGAGTTTTTCTCTTAACTGTTGTCGTGCTTTAAATAGATTAGATTTAGATGTTCCTGTCGATATTTTTAAGAGACTGGCTATTTCTTCATGCGAATAACCATCAATAGCATATAAGTTAAATACAGTACGATAAGCCGGGGAAAGTGTTTGAACTAAAACCAGTAAATCTTTATAAGCCAGCTGTTCATAAATCGAAGCAGCCTGCCCTATTTCCTCATGATCATCTACATCATCGTGGTCTGAAAACTTCAGATTCATCCGGTAATGATCAATCGCTGTGTTTGTAATAATGCGCGCAAGCCATGGTTTAAAGGGTTTTTCAGGATCATATTTTCCAATATGAGTAAAAACCTTCAGAAACCCATCATTTAATACTTCGGCAGCATCAAAGTCATTTAAAGCGTACCGACGGCATATAGCCATGCAATAACTATAAAATTCTTTATAGAGCAGATACTGACTTGATCTTTCCTTATTGATGCACCCGCTAATGATACTTTGCACCTATTCTTATAATTTAACCTGCGCCATTTTCCTACCAATACGTTGCTTATAGACGAAAGGTTGCCAAACCTAATAAGAAAATTTGTTTTAACACCTAAAAACCTGTAGGACAGCTAATTATTTTTATCAACAATATTTTATTGCAACACCACACAACCTTTAGCTCTGTATCGCCGTAACCGCAATAATTAAAAACATTATTCACATTTATCCTCAACAACCATGAATTTATCTTTAAGAAAAAGTATGGCCTTTTGCAGCTTGACACTAATTGTTATGCTCTCGGCCTGTTCAAAAAACAACGACTCTACACCTGGTGGACAAGATCCTTACGGTAACCCACCCGTTACTGCGCCAGCCACAGCTAACCTTGCGCTCACAACCAATGCAAAATTTGGGAGTATACTGACTGATGCCAATGGAAAACCCCTGTATGCTTTTGCCATTGACGCCAATGGTACTTCAGGCTGTTCAGGTGCTTGTGCCATTACCTGGATGCCTTATTATGCAGGCAACGAAACTGCTCCTACAGGAATTACAGCAACAGATATCAGTACAATTACCCGCGCTGATGGCAAAAAACAAACCGTTTATAAAGGATGGCCGCTATACTATTTCTCTGGTGACTCCAATAAAGGAGATGTCAATGGAGATGGCTCAGGCGGAACCTGGTTTGTCGCTAAACCAGATTATGCAGTGATGTTCGCAAACAATCAGCTGGTAGGTGTCGATGGTAAAAATTATACCGCTGACGAAAAAGAAGGTACAGGAATTACCCAATACCTAACAGACGCAGCTGGCAGAACTTTATACGCATTTGCACCTGATAAGTTCAACCTGAATACTTATACCAAAGCAGACCTGAGTAACAATGGAACCTGGCCAATCTATGAATCAGATATCTTAAACGTACCCTCAGTAATTAAAAAAGATATGTTCGTACAGATTACAGCTGCGGGTAAAAAACAATTAACCTATAAAGGCCATCCACTCTATTATTTCGGACCAGATGCCAAACGTGGTGACACTAAAGGCGTCAGCGTAGGCGCAGGTCTGTGGCCAATTCTTACTGTAAATACAATTGCATTAACACCTTAATCTAAATACGATGTCAAAATTCACCTATCCTGTGATTACAATCATGATGACCCTTCTCATTTTATCGGCCTGTTCAAAAAATCAGGCTGATGAACCCAAGCCTGTGGTACCGGAAAAACCCGGTACCAAGGTTTCTTATGCCGAAGTACTGCAACCCCTTTTTCAGGCCAGATGTGCTGGATGCCATGCTCCGGGTAAAAGAGCATCCGCTGCCTGGAGTTTTAATGGCTATACCTCCGTTACTGGCAGCGCAGACAAAATTAAACAAGCTGTTTTAGTCAGCAAAACCATGCCGATCGGAGGGACGCTTTCTGCGGCAGAACTCCAATCTATCAAAGACTGGTTTGACCAGGGTATGCTCCAATAATTTTTTAATCATCGCCATATGAGAACATACTATCAAATGAAAACAAACTATATCATGAAAAGGGTATCACTCTTTATTTGCATCTGCCTGTCCGCAATTCATGCCCGCAGTCAGGATATTTTAATCAGTAAAAACGCATCGGTTTCTTTCTTTTCCAGTACGGTTATGGAAGACATAGAAGGAAAAAGCAATACGGCGAGTTCCGTAATCAACGCTAAAACGAAAGAGCTCATTTTTAAGGTCAGCAACACCTCTTTTCAATTCCAAAAGAAACTGATGCAAGAGCACTTTAATGAGAACTATATGGAAAGTGACAAATTTCCATTTTCTAAATTCAGTGGAAAAATCACAGATGATATTGACCTCAGCAAAGACGGAAATTATACGGTTTCTGTAGCAGGCAATCTGGATATCCACGGTGTGGTCAAACCTTACCAGGGCAAAGTAACCCTGGCTATTGTTCAGGGAGTAATTACTGCGAAAACCACCTTTAAAGTGAAAATCGAAGATCACCATATCAAAGTACCTACCCTGGTTTTCAAGAACATTGCAGAATTCGTAGAAGTACGCTTATCTGCAGTGTACCAGGCCAAAAATCCATCTTAATTCTCCTCAACCGACCATTTACGAAAACATTATAAAATGATACAAAGACAATTAACGCTATTCCGGAAAAAACTACTGCTGATAGCTTTGCTTTTCAGCGCCTTGCATAGTTTTGGACAGCAGGACCTGGAGAAAGAACTGACCAATACGAACCCGGTCCATGAAAAGGTATTTGCCACCTTCAAAGATACCAAATTAATTAACGGGCATACCAATGAAACGATCCATAAAAATGAGCTGGAATTTAAAGTGGATCATCGCTTTGGAGATATCGCAGGCAGCAACGGCGGGTTAAAACAGTTTTTTGGACTGGACAATTCCACTGATGTACGGATTGGTTTTGACTATGGACTGACCGACCGGCTGAGCATTGGTCTGGCCAGGGCAAAAGGTGCAACCGATGTACAACAGCTTTATGAAGGAAGCATAAAATACAGGTTACTGGAACAGACCACAGACGATTATATTCCTTTTGCGGTTACCTTATTTGGGAGCAATACGATTGCCGCTGTTAAAGCCAGTGATGATCCTGCCGCAGCTACTGCTTACCATAAGTTCAGTGACCGGATGAATTTTGTCAGCCAGGTTATTCTCGCCAGGAAGTTTAATTCAAACTTCTCCTTTAGCCTGACACCAACTTACCTGCATAAAAACTTTACCGCCTTCAGAGATCAGAATGATCTCTTTGCTGTTGGTGCAGGAGCCAGAGCTAAAATCAGTAAGCGAATGGCTATTGTGGTTGATTATTTTATTCCGTTCCGGAACAAAGACGACAAGGCTTATCTGGAACAAACCAGTGGGGTGAAATTTTATAATCCCTTAGGTGCAGGCTTGGAAATTGAAACAGGCGGACACGTTTTTCACCTGAATTTCACCAATGCAGCAGCCATAGAAGAGATGCAGTATATATCTCAAACAACCAGTTCCTGGCTAAAAGGCCAGTACCGCTGGGGTTTCAGTATTGCCAGAAGGTTTTCTTTTAATAAGAAAAAAGAGAAAATATAGGCTTTATTTTTTCAGATGTTGATGTGGCTCTCATTAATAGCCACATCAACATCTATTTTAACTGGAGATCTTTTCTTCATTAACTGGAGATCTTTTCTTCCAGATTTGCTTTTACAAAATCAAACCACTCTTTTCTCAAAATACTGAGAATCGCACTATCTCTTCTGCCACCATGTCCATCGGGCATGTGGTTACGCAGCACACCTTCAATTTTGCAGCCTATACTTTTCATCGCAGCTATACTTCTGTGGTTGCTGTTGTCTGCTCTGAATTCAACCCTTTCCATCCCCAACTCTTCGAAAGCATATTTTAATAAAAGATATTTACAGTTTTTATTAAGCCCGGTTCCCTGGAAATCACCACCATACCAGGTATAGCCAAAAAGCAGGGTTTTATAGGTTGGCTGTATATCATAATATCTTGTAGAACCAGCATAACTATTAGTTAGCTTATCAAAAATAATAAATGGATAAGAGTTTCCTTTTTCCTTATCCTCCATCGCTGCCTGCAGATAAGCTGTCAGACTTTCAGCACTATCCGGACGCGTTAATGAATAGTGCCATATTTCAGGCTCATTCAATGAAAAAGGCAATAAATGTTCATGGTCAGCTGGACTAAGCGGACGGATTAAAGCGCGTTCATTCTCTAATATAATCGTAGTTTCTTTCAGTAATTCGCTCATACCTTAAGGTAATAATTTTTCACTAAGATGCTATAAACAATTTAAAAACCTAATAAATTACATGCTGTAAATTGTTGATAAGTCCTGTTTCCAATTCAAATTCAGCTTAGGCTTAATATCGGAAACTTAAAGAGATATAAGGATACCAGCCCTCTTCAGAATGCCCGGCAACAAGACGTACAACTGTCATAGAAGCAGGAGCAAAATATAGTCCGCCACCTACACCATTGTGCCATTTAGTTGATTCTTCCCCTTTTTTCCAGACCCTGCCTATATCATGAAAACCAAGCAAGCCCAATTGCCCCGGTAATACATAACTCACAAAATCTGCCAGTTTAACCCGCATTTCAAGGTTATTATAAAAACTATGATCACCTGCAAACCTGAATTGACGGAAGCCCAGTAAAGTCCCTTCTCCACCTAAAAATGCAGATTGATAGAAGGGTTGTTTACCGACAGTTATTGCACCACCAAAGCGCTCTGCGATTACAAAATCAGACCTGCTATCGAGGTTTTTATATAAAGCAACACTTCCCAGGAACTGACCAAAGGTGTTAGCATATTTATTCAGACCGGTATAGCCCTGCAACTTCAAATTGATATAACTTCCTAAAGAAGGCAGGATTTCATTGTTACGGGTATTGTTGATAAAATTAACCACAACACCTGTATATAATTTATCTTTTGCAATGGTCAGGCTATCTGAAGAATGCAGGTTTGCACTATTGTTGATAAATCTTCCCGTATTGTCATCCTTATTGTAGCTATAATATTGAAAAGATGGCCCTACACTAAACGAAGACTTTGGCCGCTTCCAGCGCAATGCCGGATCAAACTGATATAAACTAAATCTTGCCCGGTAATAGCTGATCCCATCAATTGATTTATCAAAAGAAGTTTCATTCCCTGCTCCAAAGAAATTCTGTGTATTGTGCGGCGCATATGCACTGGCCTGCAGAATCAGATCTGCTTTTCCGAAAGTGTGCATCCATTCTCCACGGTAATCAAACTTAAAGGCCTTGGTACTAAAAGAGTGGATAAAAGAGAACTGCTGTGTATTTCCGTAAGGGAATTTTCTAAATCCAGGATTCATAAATTTAACAGAGAAGCCTAATGATAATCCATCATCATTGTTAAATCCGCCATTCAGCAAATACATACTTCTGTGGTATAAATCTGTTTGCTTGTAAGAAACATTGCCCGTATCATTTGACAATATTTTAGTAAACCTGCCAGCATCACCAGTAAACACAGCACTATCAATTTTATCATATAGTTTTACTTTGTGATAAGAATTCTCTACATGATAAGCTTTAACTCCATGCCCGCCGATAATACGCAATTTAATATCAGTTGATTTATTATTTAAAACAAGACTATCATTTCCATTGTGGGTATATAACCTGATTTCTTTTGTAATTTTCGGATCAAAAGTCTTGACGAACATTTGCGTTTTCACCTTTTTATTTTTTGATAACTGATGGATGTCCACAGTTAATCCGCCACCAGCAGCATCCGAAATTTCTATCAGTTCGCCTTTATCACTTGCTTGTATGTCTACGATTTTATTAAAGAAATGATAATATTCATTCATCATTTCAGGCAATTTTGCTCTTCTCTCTTTCAATTGTGCCAGCAGCTGATCATGGCGTAAAGAATAACCTGGCTCCGGCAATTTCCTTAATGCTTTTTCCAGCACTTCATCTGTTAAATCAGTACAGAAAGTATGAATGATATCCATCCACTGTTTTTCTGATAATTGGCTTAATAAACGGGTAGCCATTGCTCTGCTTTCCCAAACGAACCAGTTTACATCTTTCACATTTCTTTCATATCCCTGGATCATTGGCAACAGATAAGAAGACTGTGCATATCTGGGAATCAATCCCTGACTCAGATAAAACACCTGGTCACGGTCACGTGGAACGGGTTGATAAACGTCTCTTTCTCCCGATTTATCCAGTGTCCATCTCCACTGATCAAAATGTCTGTCCCAGTCCCCGATCAAAATATCCAGTGCTTTCGCTTTCAGGTATTGGGGCCCATCATAAGTATAGTCATTGTCCCTGGCCAGTTTCTTATACATTTTATAGGTATTGTCAGACTTGCCAGTCGGCTCCCTTTCTTCCAAAAGACAAAGCGTATTTTCGAATACCCTTCCGTATTTACCCAGGTTAGCATCCGGAGAAATCCACCCGATAATTGGATTGGCATGAGCCACACCTACAGCTTCAGCGATATCCGGTACAATTAATGCCGAAAACGGATGCTGTGCAGACATGTTATCTTTTAAAATATCCTTCGCAAAAGTCTCTCTCAGATTCTCTGGCAACAGGGATTCCGGATATTTCTCTACACTTCTCAATACCCACTCTTTTCCTTGCTTATCCACCATACGCAAAGAGTGCGACTGGAAACCACCACCGCGCTGCAGCGGAGTCAGCCCACCCTTAATTTCAGAAAGCCGGATTACTGGTACTTTAGTTTCCAATGCATATTCTTTCCGGTAATTTTCTCCGAAAAAGAAACGGTGAACTTTACTTACACTATCATATTTCGGATATATTTTGATAGAAATACTATCTTCTGTAATCACTTTCACTGTATTTCCAGATTCACGGGCAACAGGTACAAAGGGTTTAGTATAACTATAGACCTTTTTGACACCACGCTCTGTATACACATAAAAGTCATAACGCATATCATTATTCATCAGCAAATCGGCAATTACATAGCCTTGTTCTGATTCCTGGAAAATAGAGTTTTTACCTTTCTTATTGGCAGAATGTTTAGCCCCACCACCACTCAAGACCTGCAGGTTCAGTTGTTCACTTTTGATCAGCTGCAGGCCATGATCATGTCCCGAAAAATAAGTAAGGTTCGGATAAGCACCGAAAACACCGTTTATCTTTTTAATCATATCCTTATAAAAAGGATGCTTCAAATCTTCAGGACTCAAAAAAGAAGACCGCAGCAAAGGATACAACGAACCGATAATGGGTAAAGGGATATATAGATTTTTATTTAGTGAGGTTAAAGGGAAAATATGATTTTTCAAGGTGAAATATCCACCGTGTGCACCGTAACTCTGAAGCGGGTGATGATCGGCGAATAAAATAATTTTTCCCCGGTTAGCTTCCAGCAATTCCTGCATGCGGGCAATCACATCATCTTTAGTCTTGCAGCTGCATTCAGATTCAGGATTTTGTTTAGCGTAAGGATATAACCACCATTCGCTGTCAAAAGCGATAATCGTTAAATTGTCTGTCAATTGGATCGCAGTCGGATCAGGACATCCGTTCGGTGGGATCATTTTAAGTAAGGAGTCATTTTGCTCAGCCAGGTATTCTCCCTGACGGATAATTTTAGCTAAACCATCAGGCCCCATTTTATCCCAATCGTGGTTTCCGGGAATAAAATAAACAGCAGCACCCATTTGCCGCATCGGCTGAAATTGAGATTGCAAAATCTGCCTGGTGGTCTCTTCTTCTTTACTTCCAGGCAAGCCCATTCCTGCTGGATAAATATTATCTCCCAGGTACATCACTGTTGTTTTTCCAGCGATGACATGTTTCGCTGCATTTTTCAAAGACTCTCTTTGTGCAGTATTCATTTCACCGGCATCTCCAATAAAGATCACCCTGTATTTTAAAGAATCCTGTGCTTTAACAAAAGAAGAACTGAGTAAAAAGAAGAGTAAGAGCGTAACGTTTCTCATGGGATATATTTGTTTTTTTTATCTTTTATGAAGCTATCATGGTTTGATTTTCATCCGTTATGTCATTTGAAAAGCCAGGATCATTTCCTATGCGGATAGCATTTATATGATGTTATAAAATTACAGCATTTCTAATAAAATAAAAGACTAAAACACAATGGTTTTTAAAGCTTGTTTAAACAGACATCAACTACTCCCAATTAAAAATCAGATTAATTTTTAATTTAAAATAACAGTAGATAACTTGCACTTCAATTTCGCCAGAATATGTATCGCTTTAATTTTCTTTTCTTCGGTTTGTGCTGCGTTTTTTTAACCGCGTCCGCACAACGCAGAAACACTTATTTTATCAAAAACAATGGAGCCCGCGTTACCGAACGTGACAGTGCTGATTTTATCCGTCACGTCATAGAACCAGATCCGGGCAGTGAATTGTACAAGGTTAAAGAATACTACCTGGATGGTACAGTAAAAAGCACCGGGTTTTCCAGCAGAATTTATCCTCCGGTTTATGAAGGGCCGCGCTCTGCATTTTATCCGAACGGTAATCTGGAGGAAACATCTCATTTTATCAAAGGTCATGAAATAGACACGACAACCAGTTATTATCCGGATGGCAAATTATACAGTGTACGGGTATACAGCATTACTCCTGAACAGGCTAAACAATTGCTTTGGGTGTCACCTGATGAAAAGATACTAACCGTTAAAGACATGACTGGTAAAGATCTGACAGTCAGCGGAAATGGCGAATACATCGCTTATGACAATGATTTTAAAGAAATTCTGGAAAGAGGTCAGCTTAAGGATGGTCTGCACGAAGGGGTCTGGACAGGAAAAACAAAAGATTCTTCCACTAATTATACAGAGACTTATGTTCATGGTAAACTAATTTCCGGAGAAAGTATAAATGCCCGGCATATCACCTATAAATATACTGAAGCCTATATTCAGCCCGTATTTAAAGGTGGAATGAAGAGATTCTACAGTTATCTGGCCAACCATATTAAATATCCGCCCAGTTGTTATAAAGCAGGTATTCAAGGGGTGGCACAAATGAAATTTACCATAGAAAAAGATGGCACCCTCACCGACATCAAAGTCTTGAATGCCATACATCCGGATATTGCAGCAGAAGCAACCAGAGTGATGAGTGAATCTCCAAAATGGGAACCTGGAAAAATGAGAGGTGAGCCCGTAAGAGTGGCTTACAATATCCCGCTATCTTTTCATTTTTAACCGGGCTGGCTTTATCAAGTAGCTGTGCTGTTTTTTTACAGTTGCGTTTCCTTTGATATTGTTCGAAATTAGTCATACCTTTTTGTCGTCAATCCACAAGACCAGACTAAAACAAACTACACTATGGAATATTCAGTGCTTCAACCACGAAAACCTGAACATATTGCATTAAGCTTTTCAGGGGGTGGTTTTCGGGCAGCATCTTACTCGCTGGGCTGTTTGTCCTATATGGAAACTGTTTATATTGATGGTAAAAAACTGACTTCGCTTGTTCATTTTATCTCTTCCGCATCGGGTGGAACCATTACAAATTTAGCCTATACTGCCAGTCAGCGGAAGGGACAACCTTTTGATGAGTTTTATGACAGTATGACTAAACATATTCTGCACGGAACTAAACTAATCGACCGGGTTTTTAAAATCCTCAATGCAGAAAGCGCCTGGAAAAAACGCCCCGATAAATCAAGAAATATCATCAATGCATTTGCCATTGCTTACGATGAACTGCTTTTTAAAGAAGAAGTATTTGGTATTTACTGGAAACCTGTAAAAAACGGTGTTAAAGAAGTTTGTGCCAATGCAACTGAATTTGATAACGGTATGCTATTCCGATTTCAGAATGCCGGCCTGCCTGGCAATAAATTCCTCAGATTTAAAGGAGAGAAATATGCATTGGAAATCTTGAAGAAAATTAAGCTGGCTGATATATTAGCCTGTTCCTCTTGTTTCCCTGTAGGCTTTGAGCCTTTCGTTTTCCCAAATGATTTCACTTATAATCAGTTAAGTAAAAGCGATCTGGAAGCTGCGATAAAAACAGATCCGCGCTTTTCACCTGATAAGGGGGAACAATCCATTATCCCTCCACCCCATTTTGTATTAATGGATGGCGGAATTGATGACAACCAGGGGATTGACTCCTTTACAAAAGCGGAAGAAAGGCTTCAGAACAAAAATGTATTTGGTTATGACCTGTATATTACTTGTGATGTGAGCAGTAACTATACCAGTGGCTATAATTTCCCTGAGGAGAATAAAAAGAGCTGGCTGCAAAGACTTAACCTCCTTCAATGCTTGCTTATTTTAATCCTGTTTACCGGAATATGTATCACCGGTGTACTGACTAAAACTTTTGCCGGGCTATCATTTTCACTTTTAGGAATAAGTTCTGCTTTACTTTTGACAATCCTCTATTTTTCAGTCAGCGGTTTTTTTGCCTATCAAAAAGTACAGGAAAAAAAACAGACTTATGGCATCGTTATTCTTGGGCGTATCTCCTATTTCTTACGTTTGCGGCTCAGTGTCCTTTTGCAATTGATAGTTTCACGCGCTACCTCTGTAGCTTACCTTTCTGCAATTGTATTTCTCAAAAAGATAAGAAGAGTATCTTATGATAGATTATTTGAGAAGATTTCTGAACGGAAACTCAAAGCTGATGGCACTTTGCTGAAAAAAGGCGAAAAAGAAGACTTAGTTCAGCAAATAGAATTGAAACATTGGCGCCAGTTCAGCCTGATGAATGCCATCTATTCTCTGAGTCCAAAAAATGATTGTCAGCGGACCGCAGACCTTAAAGGAGAGCCCTGGTATAAAAAGAACCTGACTGTACTGGTCAACGGAAAAAAAATGAGTCTGACAGAGCTGATGAAACCCACTCCGGCTTTACAGCAAGTAGCTGAACTGGCAACAGAAATGGATACCTCACTTTGGTTCGACAAAAACCATCTGGCAGAAAACAGACCTGCTGCATTAATTGCCACCGGGCAGTTTACAACCTGCTATAGTTTGCTGCGTTATGCCTTCAGGTTTGATCAGAATGATCCTTACTGGGCTGACCTTCAAAACAGGCTGGCACAAGACTGGTGGGATTTTAATCAATCACCATTTCAGCAATACACTAAACCCTGATTTAATTCACATACCTGCTTTTCAAGTTAAGGATACCATTGTATTGTCAACTCCTGCAGGAGTACATATCCGCCGTACCTCAATTTATCATTTACTTAAAGGATGCTGCAAATAAATAATAACAAGAGAAAGTGCAAGAAAAGGAAGTTCAATAGCAAAACCTTGAAGATATAAAAAGCCAGTTAACCACTGGCTTTTTGAATAAAAAATGATATTTACCGTGTAGTATAACCGCCATTTGCAAAAATAGTCTGGCCTGTAATCCACCAGCCTTTAGTCACCAGAAATTCCACAACAGGTGCGATATCTTTAATATTCGTTAGCCCGCCTAATGCCGAAGCCGATTTATGATAAGCAACAGCATCCTCATTTTCCTGTCCGTAAAAGAATGGGGTATCCATAGGGCCGGGGCCTACTGCAGTAACCGAAATTCCACGCTCTCCAAGCTCTTTGGAGGCCGCTCTGGTGAAATGTTCCACCGGAGCCTTTCCACCTGCATAGGTAGAATAATAACCGGTATAAGCAGCCAGCAACGAGGTCACTATCGTACATATTTTCCCATGATCATTTAATTGCTTGCCTGCCTCCTGGATGAAGAAATAAGCCACTTTGGAATTGATAGCAAACATGCTGTCATATTCAGCTTCTGAAGTTTCTCCAAAAGGTTTTTTCAAGACCTGACCAATCGTGTTAATGGCAATATCGATACCGCCATACTTCGCTTTAGTTTCAGTGAAAAATTTACTGATATTTTCAACGTTTGTAAAATCGGCTTTAAATAAAAAGGCTTCTCCTCCTTTGGCCTGGATATCTGCCAATGTTTGCTCAGCAGCATCTTTAGTATTGTCACTATTATAGTGAATGGCAACCTTTGCACCTTTTTCAGCGAAATTACGACTTAACAGCCCTCCTAGATTTTTAGCCCCACCGGCAATTAATACCACTTTACCTTTCAATTCATTTACTGACATAAACTTTCGATTAGATGATTAATTCATACAATAATCAAAGGTTCGCATTAATATCAAGTACAACGTGGTGAGCTTTTCGGAAGTTTTAATCCGGAGTCATTTTAGCTTTATTTCTGATTTTTCCTGAATTGTCCAGGGCTCATGCCAACATATTTCTTAAAGAATTTTGAAAAATTAGAAGGATCGTAAGTTAGTTTACGCGCAATTTCAGCAATAGACAAAGAGGTTTCCAGCATCATCTTTTTTGCTTCTGCAAGTATTCTCTGATCATAAAAATAACAGGGATGATGACCTTGGGTGAGCTGTACCGTTTCGCTTAAGTGTTTTGCAGAAATAAAAAGATGGGCTGCAATTTCATTAATTTCCAGCATTTCTATAGCATTACCGGCAATCAGGTTAGCCAGATGCTGATCCAGAAAAGCAAAATATTCAGTAGTGATTTCTTCGTTTCTGGTTATTTTCTTCGGTATGTTCATCCTGCCCCCCTTACTGATCAAGCCATCTTTTAAAAGCTTCTGCTCTTTCTTCGCTGACAACGACCTCCACATTTTCTGGTTTTGGAGATAAATGTATTCTGACCCGGTTGCGGGAAAGTTTGTACATTTCCTTAATTGCATTGATATGAATGATAAACTTGCGGTTGATCCGGAAGAAATTATCCTGATCGAGTTTGGGTTCCAAACTGCCGATCGTTTCTTCAATGATATAGTTCTGCTGATCTTTAGTAACCAGGAAAAGATACTTATCATCGGCCATAAAGTAAGCTACCTGATCGGCAGGTACTGTTTTAATCAGCTTGCCTACTTTCACCATAAACCGGTTACGCGTTCTCCCTAATACTTCTTCTACCTTTTGTACCAGCTGAGGAGTGTTGATAGTGGTCTGGCGGATATTACTCAACTTAGTTAATGCACTGCGCACATCTTCTTCGTCAAAGGGTTTAAGCAGGTAATCTATTCCCTGGTTCTTAAAAGCTTTTAAAGTATATTGATCGTATGCTGTGGTGAAGATAACCGGACTGCTCACTTCAACCCTTTGGAAGATCTGGAAACTCTCTCCGTCACCTAAATGGATATCCATAAACAGCAAATCTGCCTGGTGGTTTTGCAGCCAGTTTACCGCAGCTTCTACCGTCCCGACTATCGCATGTACCTGTATTTCAGGATTGATGTGCACGAGCATATTCTGCAGGGTAACTGCAGCCAGTTCTTCGTCCTCAATAATCAGTACAGTCATGCTTGAATTGCTTAACTGTAAATGTAAAAAAAAACTCCGGCCTGCAGAAACAGACCGGAGTTAAATCATCTTTAATCTAT
Organism: Pedobacter sp. UYP1; assembly: GCF_040547305.1. Classification (NCBI taxonomy): domain Bacteria; kingdom Pseudomonadati; phylum Bacteroidota; class Sphingobacteriia; order Sphingobacteriales; family Sphingobacteriaceae; genus Pedobacter; species Pedobacter sp. UYP1. Next base: position 209,339 of record NZ_JBEPPL010000006.1, read on the forward strand.
CATTTGATAGTTCAACTCAAACTCTATAATAGATTTGGGTTATTCACGACTGCTTCCTTAGGGAATCTCAGCGTATATCTTGGATCATTTAGCTGTAAAGTATAACTTGTTCCAGCTATAGTATGCGTTAAAGCAGGTTGTCCGTATCTTCTTAAATCATACCAACGGTGACCTTCTAAAGCTAATTCTCTTTCGCGCTCTGCATAAATCTCTTTTAAAAGATCTGTTTTCGCAAATGCCTGAATTCTTGTTTTCTCCGTTTCGAAGTAAGCTGGTTTTAAACGCTTCGCTTTTAGTGCCAGTAAGCTTTCTGTTGCCAATGCTGTATTACCAGTTTGCAAGGCTGCTTCAGCCTGGATCAGGTATAATTCTCCGTTGCGGAAAGAAATCTTAGATTCGTTGCCTGTCGTTTTCTGCGAAACATATCCATCGCTTGATTTACTAAAATACATTGGAAAACGAAGATCATTCGCCTGATTGTAAACACTCAATAAATGTGAAGAGATAAAGAACGACTGCGCTACAGAGATTACCAGTGTTTTCTCCATCGACAGAATATTCTCTTTGGCCTGAAAATGATTTGGCAATTTACTCCCTGTAACATTCAGATCTTCTAATTGATTATTTAGTGCTAAAGCTTGTTGCGCTGCTGCTAATGAATTGTTCCAGTCTCCTTTAAATTCATAGACTCTGGCTTTCAGCGCCAATGCCGCACGTGTGGTAAACCGATAGTTCTTTCCAGCTTCGAAGGTAGCCACATTTAATAATTTCTGACCTTCATTAATATCGTCAATTACCTGATTATAGACAGCCTCAACGGTGGCAGGAGCATATTTTTGTTCCAGATCCATTTGGAGTGACAAAGGTACCCCGCGGTCAGTTCCAGCAGTAGCTGCCTGGTAAGGTTTCGCATATACGTTCAATAATTCAAAGTGACTGTAAGCTCTTAACAAGTAAGCCTCCCCTTTCAATTGATCTGTTTCCGCATTTTTACCTGCTTTATCCTGTACTTCTGCAATTACTTCATTGGCATAAAATATAGTTTTATAAAATTCCAGGTATTGGAAAGAGGTGGTTACAGGATCTGGAGATGCATCGTTCCATTTAAAAATATCACGATAAAATGCAATGTCAACACCAGATTCATCGATAGCCAATTCATCTGTACGTATAGCCAAAAGTGATTTATTTGTGGAGAACCCAGCATAAGCGGTATTCAATAAATCCCTGAAATCGGCCGCAGTTTTAGGGACAACTTTTCCTACGGGTTCTATATCTAAATATTTTTTACAACTGCCCAAGGTGAGTAACACCAATAGTACAGCAGATAATTTTATAATTTTCTTCATTTTGAATCTATTTTTAAGTCTAAAATGTTGCGTTCAAACCAACTGAGATACTTCTTGAAATAGGCTGAGCGTAAATATTACCGTAAGTTTCAGGATCAGAATATCCTTTGTAGCCTGTACTTAATACGAATAAATTCCTGCCTTCAACGCTAAATCTCAATGAATTTGCTTTGATCTTCGATGAAATTTTTGCTGGTAAAGTATAACCTGCACGAATACTGTTTACACGCAGGTAGCTCATTCTTTTAGCGAAAACATCTAAAGATTTGTAAGAGTTTCCAGGATCAGTATTGTTATACCAGTTATAAGCCATCCAGCGGCTACCATCACCAGTTGCACTATCAAAAATCTGAGGCTGATTGGTGTTGGTATTGGCAGGTGTCCATGCATTTAAAATATCTTTAGAGAAATTCATTCCACGGTCAACGGCTGCTGGATTATAAGCAGGTGTAGCAGTCATTAGCTGACTGATGTTAAAGATCGCCGAAATAGACAGATCAATATTTCCAAAACGGAAACGGTTAATCAAACCTCCTGTATATTTAGGGTCTCTATCACCTGCATAAGTAAATAGTCCCTGGTATTCTTTATTAGTTAAAGAAGAAGCTGTAGCATTTCCAGGGAAGAAATCTGCATATGGATCATATAATTTATAGAAGTTTTCTACGGATACCACTTTACCGTCCTGGATGAATTGTGGAATTCCATTAGCATCCAATCCTGCTGTTTTCAAAACGAATAACGCATTTACAGGATAACCTTCTCTTGATGGCGTGAATTGATTAGCTCTGGCCATTTCACGGGTAACTTTACTTTTATTATGGGCGATGTTGAAATCAGTCCACCATTGGAATCCTTTAGTACTGATATTTCTTGTAGAAATAGTCAGCTCCAATCCTTTATTTTTAACCTGTGCAAAGTTAGAGTTGGTAAATTCAAATCCATTCTCTAATGGTAAAGATTGTAAGCCGATCAGGTCTTTACTGTTCCTGTTGTAATAATCAAAAGTAATCTGGAAAGCATTGTTGAATAATCCCAGATCTACCCCCGCATTAAACGTAGTTGTTTTTTCCCAGCGAAGTTTATTGTTAGGCGGGCTTTCTACGTTAATTGTTTCTTGTGTGCCACCTGGTAATATATCAGCACTACCGTATCTGCCGACAATTTGCGGCGTAGTGTTTTTGTCAATATTCCCTTGTATACCATATGAAGTACGGAAACGCAGATTCGATATCCATTTTGCTTTCTTGATAAAATCTTCTTCATTCGCATTCCATGCACCCGAGATAGAGTAAATTGGCAGGTACCTGTATTTAGGGTCTACACCAAATAAATCTGATCCGTCGTAACGAATACTTCCGTAAGCGGTATATTTCCGATCATAAGTATAAGAAAGTGTACCATAGAAAGAAGCATAGGCATTACTCAGTTTTGATTTTCTGTAAGCACGATAAATTTCATCATTTATCCTGTCTGAATTTGGGAATAGAATATTCTGGTTGGTTAAAGTACGTTCATTATAACCGAAAGCTTTAGTGGCCAGGTCATCGCTGTTATTTTTCCTGAATTCAGTACCCGCAAGTGCTTCGATTTCATGTTTCTGGTTGATTACTTTTTTATATTCCAGTAAAGTTTTCCAGTTGTATTGGAAGAAAGAAGTCTGCTGATTTTGCATAATTCCACCGGCAGGCAAAAAGTATTCGTACTGCTTGGTTTTAGAGTTGTAATAACTTGTACCTTGTTTGAATTTACGGGTAAAATAAGATTCTTCACCTGCATATTTTTCAATGCCTGTCTCTTCAAACTGCAAACCCAGTTCAGAATGTAATTTCAAATCTTTAATGATTTGATAGTCCATATCAATAATACTCTTTACACTCTTATTTCCTAAAGTATAACGGGTGTTATTTCTTTCTTCAATAATATTGAAAGGGACATAAATATCACCACGCAGGTTATTTGTACCAAAAATATCTCTGTCATAGGAATAACTTCCATCAGCATTTCTAACCTGCTGATATGGATTGACATTTCTGGAATATCTTGCAGGATTGGTAAAACCATCTATGTCTGCCAGGTAATTTTTACGATCTGATTTGGAACCGAAAATCGCAACGCCAAGCTTTAACTTCTGAGAGATATTAAAATCGGTTTTCAAAGTCATGTTATATCTTTTCAGCCCGGTACCTATGGTTGTTCCTTTTTCGTCGTAATAGCCACCTGAAAAATAATAATTGGCCTGGTCATTTCCACCAGAAAGACTTAAACTGTATTGTTGATTAATAGCAGTCTGATAAAGTTCTTTACCCCAGTCTGTATTGTTTCCGCGCAGTGCATTAATTGCTTGCTGTGTAGCCGGGCTCAAAGCTGAAAAACCATTGGTCTGGTAATTTTCCAATTCTTTATTCTGATTAAGAATTCTGGCCACCCCGCCCTGACTGTTCCGGTAAAGAAGATCTGGTCTTGCTGCAAGTCCTAATTCAAAGTCAACTTTTTCAGTTGAGTTCATCAGGTTCAGTTTATCCAGGTTGGGACGTTCCGAGATAAAAGTATTGGCATTAAAGTTTATTGAGACTGGTCCTTTTTTCCCTTTTTTAGTCGTGATCACAATAACTCCGTTTGCAGCTCTGGCTCCATAAATAGAGGTTGCTGCTGCATCCTTTAAAATTGTAATATCAGCGATATCATCAGGGTTTAAACCTGCGATTGGCAAGTTACGCAACTGGTCAATGTTATCTTTATCTGTCAGGTTATTTGGTAAGTTTGTTCCTTCTAATGGAATCCCGTCTAATACCCATAAAGGATCTTGTCCGCCATTCAATGAAACTGTACCACGGATACGGATTTTTGGTGCTCCTGATGGGCCACCACCCAATGAAGTAACTGCTACACCGGCAATCTGACCTTCCAGCATCTGATCAATTCCTGAAACACCAGACTGGCGAACTTTGTCATAGTCCAGCACAGTTGTTGCAGTGGTATTCTTACGTTTTGAAATCGCAGTATACCCGTTCACAACTACTTCGCCAAGGTTATTATCACTACTGGCCATAGAGATGGTAAGCTTAGTCTTATTGATAATATTGACCAATACAGAACTATACCCCATATAACTTACGCGAATGGCTGGTGTGCCTTCTGGAACAGCTAATGTAAATTTACCTTCAGCGTTAGTCACGGTACCTATCGCTGTATTCTGGATTACTCCTGTAACATTGGTCTGTTCACCTATCGTGGATTTGTCCACATAGACAGATGCACCTGGTATTGGCAATCCTTCCGGATCCAAAACCTGCCCACTGATAGTGGTTTGTTTCTGACTGTATCCTGAAAGACTAAGGCCAATCAGGAAGAGTATTAACAGTAGATTTTTAATCATAGTTTGTTGTTTAGGTGTGTTTGATAATGTGTGAATTGTGTGTGTGTGGTGTGTTTATATGTGTGTGTGTTCTTGTGTGTGTTTATTTAGTTTGAAGACTTTGACGAATACGGAGGATCAAATCCATATAATGCCCCTTAGTCGCCTCATCACCTCTGTTTTTATTATTTTCCAATAGGTTTAAGATTTGTAAAAGTTCTCCTCTTTTAGCCGCTGCAACTTCCGACGTCCGGCTCATTGCTGTGACATAAATATTTCTCAGGTTTGACGCAGGATTGATACCGTTTTCCATCGCATGGTTTAAGTCAGTTTCCTCTTTATTTAAACCTAAATCACAGGTTTGCGGCAAGTTATTCAGACTGGTCTGGAACAATGATTTCTTAGTAATCTTCTCCAGCATTTTATCGGTACTCACCAATAATACATCTACATAATTTTGCTGTAACATGCGGTCTGTGATAGACAATGTTTTTCCTTTTAAGGTTTTTGCGAAAATTGCAGGGCGGATATCTTTAAACAATTCGCCAACAGTGAATACGTTTTCTTTGCCAAACTGAACTTCCATTTCCAGCATTCTCAATAGACGGTCTTCGCCTAATAAACTGTAAAGCAAACCATACTGATATTCACGTCTCAGGTTTAATGGTGCATATTCCATCGGGCCTACTGGTGTATCTTTTATAGGGAAGGTCTTTTTAAGTAATTCTTTGTTGAACAACCATTCGGGCATAGTAAACACCTGGTCTTTGAAATATTCCAATGCACCTTTCTGAATCTTAACAGGTACCGGGGTATAAGCATCTTTACCGTCTCCGCTCACTGGGTTTTCCAGATAATAACCTCCGATGTTTGCAGTTACATGCTCTGCATAGGTTTGCCATTGCCAGATTGCAGCCAGGTAAAGTTTACCGGCCTGGTAATAATTATCACCTTCTGGTGCAGACCAGGTTAAGATTTGCGGGATCAGACGTTTTAAATTCGCCAGTCCGTAACGGCTTGCTTTTACGGCATCATCACCAAGATCTTCGGATTGTGCTCTTGGATCTACGATGTTTTTCATTTGCTGCTGCTCCCCGTAGTGGTACAGCGCATCATTTGCATGTACTTTAATCCATTCTTTAAGGATTGGTAGTTCCTGGTGCGGATCTTCTACTGGTAACCAGCGGTATCCCCAGGCAATAGCATATTTATCATAAACACCGATTTGAGGAGTGATATTAGTGACTTTATCTTCTGGTTGTGCTACATAATTAAAACGTGCATAATCCATAATGGAAGAAGCTGTTCCGCCCATACGATTGGTAAAAGCCGGGGAACGCAAAGAGTCAACCGGGAAAGATGCCGAAGAAGACATATTGTGTTTCAGCCCTAAAGTATGGCCGATTTCATGAGAAGAAACGAAACGGATCGCATGTCCCATTCTTTGATCAGACACGTCATTATTTCTTACTTCAGGATCAATGATTCCGGTTTGCACACGCATCCAGTATTGAACTGAAGTCATTACATTGTGCCACCATACCACATCAGATTCCAGAATTTCTCCTGATCTTGGGTCTACTACTGCCGGGCCCATTGCATTTGATTTAGGCGAAGCGGCATAAGTAATTTCTGAGTAGCGTACATCGTCACCATCGTAATCGGTAGTATCTGTAACTTCACGAGCCTGAATTGCATTTTTGAAACCTGCTTGCTCAAAGGCTTTCTGCCAGTCATATACGCCGGCAATAATTTCTTTTCTCCATTTTGGCGGAGTAGCAGGGTCTATATAAAAGATAATTGGTTTAACTGGTTCTACCAATTCACCTTTAAGATATCTTGCGCGGTCTTCTGGTTTAGGTTCCATTCTCCAGCGGGTAACCAGTTCTCTGGTTTCCAGCTTATGCTGTGCATCTGAAAAATACCATCTTGGTGTACTGAAGAAACCGACTCTGTTATCTGCAAAACGAGGTTTCATTGGTTTTTCAGGTAATAAAAGAATATTAGTGGTCACCGTAATACTAATAGGTACACTGATTCCCGCATCCATTACCCTGGTACTCATTAATGCACGAACGACAATATTCTGAGGGAAACTTTTAATCTTTTCAATAGCTGAAAGGGAAGTTTTAGGTGTTGCGCCTAATCCCATATCATTAAATACATCATTGAAACTTTTCTCCGTTCCATCAAAAACCTTGTTCATCTTTACCACAACGGCCGACGAATCAGGCGAGTAGGCTTCGATTTTAAATGACTCGATCACAGAACCGGTAAAGTTATCTTTCACTGAGCGCGTAATGGCATCGCCCGCAGGAGATTCTACCTGCGGTACGATAACCTTAACCCATACTGTTTTAGCTGCTTTATTTCTTGAGAAACGAATGACTCTGTTATCAAAGTTCATTCCTTTATTGACACCTGATTCGTTAAGTGCCAACGGTACTGATGATATTTTATTGACTACTAAAAAGTCTTTTTCCATCAGGTTCAGCGGAATTTCGAAATAGTAATCGTTTTCCACCTGGTGTACTTTAAACAAACCTTTTAGTGTAGTTGCCTTCTTTAATAATTCGGCATAACTTTTCTCTTCCTTTTTACTGGTGCTATCTGTTTTCTTTTTAAGCGTGTCTGTAACTGCTTTTTTGCTGGTAATCTTACCTTTATGCACAGGTAATTTCTTAGGCTGCACAGGTAGTTTTTTAGGTATCTGGGTAAAACCGTTTACATTGCATAAGAATAAAAAGAGCGCTGTAAAAGACAATTTCAAAAGTTTTTTAGTCAAAATCATGCTACAAAATCCCCCTTAGTTGGGAGATTATGAAATTATTAAAAGTGAAAGTCCTGTTATGTGAAGTGAAAGCGCAGTTTTAAGGAGTGGAAGGTTTTTTAATCAGTGGCAAAAAGCATTGATACGTCCCATGTTCAATTCCATAGCTCAGCTGGAAGTCTCCAAAGTGCGCATAAATACCCTGCAGATATTTCAAACCTTGTTTCCCTGAATCTTTCACATCGGTGCGTAGCTGTAAGTTGTTGGTGACCACTATACCTTCTCCCTCACTCCTGATACTGATATGCAGGGGTTGAAGTTTAGAAACGATATTGTGTTTTACCGCATTCTCGACCAAAGTCTGCACACTCATAAATGGAATGTAAGCAGAAGAGTGTTGTGGATTAATATCAATTTCTAAAGATGCCAATGCTTCACCAAACCGTATTTTTAACAGGAAAAAGTATTCACTGGCAAAACGTACTTCTCTGGAAACTTCTTCCAATCCATTCTGCGTAGGATCTAAAACATAACGGTATACCCTGGAAAGCTTAACGACAAATGCCTTAGCCAAATCAGGTTGTTCTTCAATTAAACCATTCAGCGAGCTCAGTGAATTAAAAAGAAAATGCGGGTCGAGCTTTTCCTTGAGCTTATCGAGTTGCAGGATTGCATTCTCTTTTTCCTGTTGTGCAGCGAGTATTTCGGCTTGCTGTCTCAGCATAAATTGCTTCTGCCATTTAGCTTGCGACCATTCTATTAAAACCAGGATAATCAGGGTGGCAGCAATCAGCATCAGAAACACATACTTTTCGATCGCTTTCACGTCTTCATCTATCACAAAAACCGGTGTTTCCAATACCATAGTCCATTTCATCCGGCTGATCCCAAACGGGGTATAAAAACGAAAAACAGGCATTCCCAGGTAAGAAGATGTAGCTATTTCATAGAAACTTATACTATCAGCAAGCTTTTCAAGACCAGCTGTTCTGATTCCACCTGGCATTTGTTTTCCGATCTGCTTCTCCTCTGGACTCAGGACGTAATCGCCTTGTTCGTCAACGATATAGATAGATGCGCGACTTTTACTATCTACCCCCCACAAATAACGTTGTAATTCTTTGAAATTGATATCCAGCCCCAGAATAAGCGTAGAGGAATCTGCAAGGCGATGCCGGGTAGCCAGCAAGCCATGAATGGAATCTTTTACATTAATAATAGTCCCTATTCTTGTGATGGTATCTGTTGAAAGAAGTTGATTACGAATCCAGTTCTTCTGATAAGATAATATCTCACCATGCTGATAAAGAGTTCCATTTTCATTGATCGTCCTGTAAACAGTATCCCGCCCACTGATCATAGCATACCAACCATGTTTTATTTTAGAGTGGCTTAACAGCAGTGCATTGACCAGTTTTTCCCCTTTCAGGAAATCACTGGCAGATTTGAATTGAGGCAGGATGAGTTCAGCATTGTTCAATCCTCCGACAAAACCTCTGAACTCATTATTGATAACATTGGATTTCAGCTGATAAATGCTGGTTGCCATATCCATGCTGATCCGTTCTGTGCGCTTATTGAATTTACTGGTTATAAAAAAACCAATCCCACTAAAACACAGTAAGATAAATACTCCGATGGCAATAAAGTACCTGGAGTTATATACTGAAGTTTTCATTCCGGCAAATATAGTCAAAATGCCTAAAACCTATTTTACAGGTCAGAGTTCCATCTTGGCATCCGTTGAAAGAGCTGATAATGCCTTTCAAACAGTATATTTTCCACTTTTCCGGGACTATCTGTATACTTCTCACTATGAGTTACATACCAATAAACATCCAGCGCTTCAATATTTTCTTTCTCCATTTGAGCGGGCCAGGATATTTCTCTGGATACGTCGGTAAACTGCATTCCGTTGATCAGCTGGTCTTTCAGTCCTCCGATCCCCGTATTTTGAATAGCGTTTAGTTCTTTTTTGGTCACCTCACCTGTCCCCCCTATAAATACCAGTTCAACCCTCCCGTTTTTCAGGGCATAGGTGAGGAATACACCTATTTGTTTTTCAGGTGCGTTACAAACATCCTGTAATTTATCTTCTGATGTCAAAAAGAAATGTCCATTCTTTTTGTATTTGTTCAATTCGTTAAACATATGCTGATTGTTTCAAATACTAGTTAACAACTTATAAATCAATATTCTCCACGGTAGAATATAAATATATAAAAACCAATTAATAACAGGATCATCAATAGCTATATCTTTGAGGGATTAAAAAGAAAAAACAGATAAACTTCAGATGAAAATATTACGCTTACTCACTTATCTGTCTCTCGCTTCCGTAAATTTTACGCTGATGGCACAATCCAGAACTGCTCCTGATATGGAACAATTATATACCCAGGCAAGTTCAGCTTATCGGGAATTCGAAAGTAAACATGGAGGTTATGTCCAGACGGATAATGTATTGATGCACTATTTATGCTGGGGAAATCCAAAAAACACGCCTTTAATCTGGTCACACGGAAGCTTCAGTCACAGTTATGAACTGGCTGATCTGGCCAGACTCCTGACTGATGGGGGATATTATTTAATTGCTGTTGATTATTATGGACATGGTCAGACACCGATTCCGGAAAAAGAAGTATCACTTTATAATTCTGCGGATGACATCCGGGTCTTAATGGATTCTTTAAAGATTAATCAGGCTATCATTGGAGGATTTTCCAGGGGAGGCTATATTGCCGCTGCTTTTTATCAAAGTTATCCTGAAAGAGTTAAAGCCTTAATATTGGAAGATGGAGGTTCTGTAGCTTTTAATACTTTTAATCATCAGATGAGTGAAAAAGCGCTGAATATTAAAATCAAATCTATGGCACCTGAACAAGGAGCCGGTAGTATTTACGAGGCTTCTTTTGATTCACCTGCCGCGGCTTATCAAAGTTTATACGATAAGCATGTGGGTGGACTTCAGTTTGAATTGTTAAATATCGTCAAACCCAAAGGCGATCAATGGATTACTTATGCAGGATTAAATGACTTTTTCTGTATGAAAGACGATCAGCAATTTAAAAGCCTGGTATTAAAACCAAATAATTCTCCGTTGTATGGGGCTTCGATCACCATGGTACAGCCGAAAATTATCTTTAGAAATCTGCATGTTCCTTTATTAATACTTGATCCGGTAGCTGAGCATGATCCAATGCCATTTGAAAAAGATAATATTGCTTTAGCGAATCAATTTCCACGGTTGATAACCCGGGTTGAATTTACAGGGGTTGAACACAATATTCATTATGAAAAACCGGCACAATTTAGCCAGGAACTAATCAAATTCTTAGGTGTTGTCCAAAAACAGCGGTTTTCGTTTTCACAAAAGAAATGACTGATAAGCGAATAGATGCCCTTATCTTTGTTTTTTATAACTTATCTTAATATTTCACAGCAGAAACCATGATCAGATTGAACAATGACACGCCTACCGATGTATTGCAGGAGGTTAAGAAAGGTAGTTTAGTAACGGATACTTTTAGTAAAACAGGTTTAGTAGAAACGATTGATATCAGCGATGACGGACTCTACCGTATTTACACTTTTAACCTGGTTACCGGCAGAAGTATTGTAGTGAAGAGATAATAGCACGATCAACAAAATCAGAATTGGGAATATAACCGGAAAACTCATCGTTTTAAAATATAACATCACGAATACTACTATACTGGCCAGTAAAATTACTGATAAAGATTTACTGATTTTTTTATAGAAAACCAGCAGATAAAAGGGGTGACACCACAGCAGGTTTAAATTATACTTCACTAATTCAAGACTGGAAAACAGCGACAGGTAAAGCAGTAAAAAACCCAACAAACTGGCCATTGTAAAAACGGCTATAGTTACCCACATCATCAATTTATTTGCTCCGTTCACCTGCTCTATAAATGGGCTGATCAATAGGAGGATTAGTAAAAAACTATAGAGACAGCTGGTTAAAACATTTGGGGAAACATGCTCCTCCTTGCCAGATTTGAATAAAAAAGCAGCAGGGTCAGCCATTTTACGCTTCCGCAATTGAATCTGGTCTAGTCTTTTTTGTAAAGTATCGGGCAGAAATAAGTTGACAGCCTTGCTGGAAGTTATATCTGCCTTGCTTCCTAATAAGACATTCATTCCGATCATATACAGGGCATCATTTGTCAGATAATTACTTACCAGTGTTCTAACCGGATTACCTGTACCCCGGTTAGCGACAGCAAGTGAATAGTCAAAATCAGGGCCTATGGTCTGTGCTAGCAGGTCAACTATTTTTGTTGCACAATTATTCTTTATAAAATCATAATAGTAATATTTGTTGCTTGGTTTGAGTTGTTCATTCAGCAATGAAAAGAGTTTATTTTTCTCTTTTAGCGTCAGGTTAAGTTTTTGAGTAGAAACCGTTTGCTGATCTGTTATATATCCTTGTAAAAAGGAATGATAAGTGGAAACAGATAAAGAATATCTCATTTTTCCGTTAATAAAATTGATATAGAAGTTGGGATCATCAGTATCAAATGTTCCGTAGTTATAGACCAGATCCAGCTGCCTTTCCTGATCTGTGATCCTGACTGCGCTATGGCCAAATAACGCATAAATATACTTACTGGTTTTACTACAGGTGAGGACGCTTACAGTAGATCTTTCTGAAAGTAAAAAAGTGTTTTCTGATGGTAAAGCGGCAACAGCAATCCTGATACATCCCAGAACAAAGACGAGCAAAAGAAATATAAGTTTTCGCATGAGCTGGTCTGTAAGCCTAAATTCCAAGGCAATTTGCATTTATACTGTTAACTCAATGCAAAATATTCATAATTAATTGACATTTTACACCCATGATGTCCTCTCAGAAATATAGTTGGAAAGCTATACTAAGTTATTTTTTCCTGGCTACAAGTATCTCCTTAATTTTCAGGACTTATACTCCCGGTTGGTTAGATTTCCTGAAACTTCCTTATGGATTTGGTTTGAATTTATTAGTTGGTTCTGGCCCTTTATTGGCAGCTGTATGCTTCAGATTCCTTTTAAAAAAAGAGATTACAGTTAAAAAACTCCCTTTATTCGGTACCTCTGTCTGGAAAAGTATCGCATTTGTAGTGGCACCAATACTTGTTTTGACCGTGATCGGCATTGTGAATGACAAGGGATTGAATTTGCACGTTTTAGGATTAAAAACAGGCCTGTTATGGTTGGTCTATATTTACGGAGAGGAATTTGGCTGGAGAGGTTATTTACAACAAATTTTACCAGAAAAACCATTCGTTAATTCATTTGTCATAGGTATAATATGGTATCTATGGCACTTATCATTCATATTTGATGGCTATAATCTTTCGAAGGAACTTATATTTTTACTGGTTTTAATCACCGGCAGTTATATCGCCTTATTAATTACGAAAAGAACCCAGAGTTTATTAACAGCCGTAGCTTTCCATATCTCTTTTAGTGTGATGACAAATATTCCTTTCACAACTGGTTATCTGTATGGAGTGATCACTATGTTGATGGTTTGGGCTGTATTGTTGTTGTTTTGGAAAAGCAAACCCTTAAAACCTTTAAATTCCATATTTATTTAATTTCGTACAAGTCTAACATATTCAACTGATTAATCACCATTATAGCTATGACTATGGAGATAAGCCACAATATTTTCATTATTTAATTTGCATCCCATTCAAATTTAATTACTTTTGCCACCCCGGGGGATTAGCTCAGTTGGCTAGAGCGCTTGCCTGGCAGGCAAGAGGTCAGCGGTTCGACTCCGCTATTCTCCACAGAGAATCAAAGTAATCGGGGGGATACCAGAGTGGCCAAATGGGACAGACTGTAACTCTGTTGTCGCGAGACTTCGAAGGTTCGAATCCTTCTCCCCCCACCACTATTAGTTAAAAAAAGTCTTTCAGTTAACGCTGAAAGACTTTTTTTTTTGCTTCGTAAATCTTAAAAACCCTTTCAATTGTTATGTATCAAGTCCTAAACTTGTGGAACAGGGATTAAATTTATGGTTTTGGATTTGATATTTTTTTGTTCATGCAAGATGGTTACGATTCTTTAATGAGTTTTTTACTTCCTGATTTTATACTTAATTTTTTTTGAACTGAAAGGCGTTCGTAAGGAGGATAATATTTTAGATCTGGGTCCCGAAGAGGTCAATGTTTTATCTAAGGTATTTAGCAAAGGCAAACTGACTGATCCAATTCCTGGAGGAAGGAAAAATTATATTTCCCACACAATGCCGATTTACTTGCGTACACTTCAGATGGTTGTTTTCCTTTACAAGCAGCAGGAACTGCTCTTTGGCGGGAAGATCCTGACTGCTCCACTGTGCCGGGTACATTTTTTTTGAAACGATCTTTGCGCTATCTACTACTTTAAAAATGAAACCGCCCAGGATTCCCTTTAAAAATTTACCATTGAAAATTACCATAACTAGTTGCTTTTCCATAAATGTAAATTATTACCATTAAAGTGCATCATCAGGAGCAGACAATGTCCGTAATTGTCCGCAACTGTCTGCAATTGTCTGTAGTTGTCCAGGCGTTGGTCAAAGTAAAAAATTATAAAGTTTATGAATCTTCAGCTGGTTGTGCTTTGGTTGTGCCTGAGTGATGGTCGGCGTAACACCAGGCTGAAAACAGCCTGGGAGTATGGCAACTCTAAGTCATTTTAACTAGTTGTTTTGACTTGGAGTTGCCATGCTCTCGCGTTACTTCAGCACTGCTCTTACCCTAACGAGTACTCAGGCAGTACTCAGGCAGTACCCGGCCAACACTATAGATGAACACCATGATCTAAATAAAAAATGGTTAAAAAAAATGTACCAGGATATTAAGCTCAACTAAGATGAAGCCCGCCTTTTTTAATGCTCCCCCGGTCTGAAAAAAGCTTACTTTCCAAGTATAGACTTTAACAACATCTATGAAAAAAACCAGAGAAAATTATAATCCGGAAAGACTGGCCAGGTGGAAAACCATCCTTCCCTAACTCCTTTGAGAAGAGATCGGCTAACGCTTCAGCGAATCCTTCAACGCTAAAATTAAAGCTTTGAGAAATTAGTTTAGCGGGCTAAAAAACATTGAATTCTTCCTGTATAGGCTTACTCAATTATGCCTAAAAGCCTAAAACGGAGCCTTGCTCCACAAGTTTTGGCTTTGATCCTTTGTTATCACCGGATACAGTTTACTCTCAACAAATTAATTGTATTAAACTGAACACAAATTACATTTCTAAAAAGGACGATTGAATAAAAAATCAGACAAAAACCATAGCTTACCAGGTTAATCTTTGAAAGAAAAATAAATTTATTTATTTAAAAAAAACAAACTAAAATAAGAATGGTTATCAGTAGTGATAAATTTCAAAAAAATATCATAAAACCGGAATTCCAACGTTTGTTTTCTTCCATTTAAAAACCCAGACCATGTTACCCTTAAATGGAATAATTCGGGGTTTAAAACAGCTGTGCGAAAAAAACAGTTTTTTTTATCGGCTTAACTAAATGTAAAAAACAAGATAAATCACAAGATATTATCAGTTCTTAGCCGACAAAATCAATCATTAGCTAAATCGTTAAATCAATTCTAAAGAAATTAAAAGATTGGGTTTTATCCTGTTTAACTTTATCTACCAATAAGATAAACACTTGCATTTCAGCCTCGTAGCGGCACAATTCTTGATTCGACAATCAATAGACAAGTATTTTGTATAAAAAAAAGTACACAAATAAACGTACTTTTTAAAAAAGATGCTTTTTAACTAATATTTATCTAACCGAATATAATTACCTATTACCATTTCTTTTTTTACACATCTACCGATCGCCTAAAAAAAGCAGGAATCCTTTGAATGCTTCATCGCATCCTAAGCCATTACGAACCATAACGTATCTAAAGCTATTAAAGTATGAAAAAAATCTACATTCAATCTCCCCTCTTCTCTTTCCCGAAAATTCTGACTAAGGATATACACATTAATCAGATACGATTTTAGGATAAACCCTGAAATAAACTTCTGTTAATATCATTTTCCAAAGTATAATGCCATATAACCGGGCAATCGGTTTCGTATTGGTTAATCTAATCTACTACAAGTCAAAAGTTTTACTATGAAACTAATCTACCCTCGAAGACCCTCTTTTTTGAAAATCCGTAATTCACAATGCATAGCTCTTTTTAAGGAAGCGCCACGATATATCCAGAGAAAAACCAGTGTTTATCATCAATTCCAGAAGATTGGATTTCTTTTGTTATTGCTGCTGATCAGCATACAGGCAAATGCACAGTTTACGATTACGGAAAACTTTAAAGGGAGTTCTGCTGCCGGAATAACAATTGGTGGAGATGCAATATTAACTTCTGGTGGTGTAGATCCGGCAAACAATGGCTGGTTAAGGCTTACTCCTGCCGCTTTAACTAAAGCTGGATATGCCTATATCAATCAGTCTTTTCCTTCTACATTAGGAGTTCTGGCTGATTTTGAATATAAAACATGGCGTTCAGATAATCCAACATTCGGAGGTGCAGATGGAATCGGAGTATTCCTTTTTGATGCCACCACATCACCTTTTAAATTAGGTCCTAACGGAGGATCGTTGGGTTATACTGCAACTGCTGCTGGCAATGGTTTAAGTGGTGGTTATATTGGTGTCGGTTTAGATGAGTTTGGAAACTTCTCTTCCACACAGGGAGGGCCGGGACAAACTCCGAATGCAGTTGTATTAAGGGGGCCTACAACAGCAGCATTAGCTACCTCAAATACTTACCGCTCCGGGACTTCTGTTGGACAGATTGGCTACGGTACACTTACGCCAACCCGGCCAACCGATGCACAATTTTACAGAAGGGTTCAGATAGAAATTACACCTACAGGCGTTTTAAATACATTTTCAATAGTCGTAAGATGGACTACGACTCCAAATGGCGCTTTTACTCAACTTTTTCAGTATACTTTAACAACTGCAACCGCTGTACCTCCTAAACTTAAAATAGGTTTTGCCTCTTCAACAGGAGGTGGCTATAACAATCACGAGATCAGAAATCTTATTGTAACTACACCTGGTGGTGTACGTGTGCAGAAAACGGTAGACAAACCCACTGCAAATGTTGGCGATCAGTTAACCTATAGCATCTTTCTAACCAATCAGACAAATGCAAATTTAACAGGCCTGGCATTCACTGATGCGCTGAATCAGCTTCCCGCTAATTTTCAGATCAACTCCGTAGCTTTTAATGCAAATGGTAATGCAAATAGTTCAGCGACCGGATTCACCTCTACCAGCCTCTCATCCGCAACAGTAAGTTTAGGGGCTAACGCTACCGGAACATTTACAGTTACCGGTACGATCAATAATTATCCAACAGGCGGAGTAATCACGAATACAGCAAACTTCAATGTAGGTACTTCTGGCGTCAGTGATCCGGATCAGACAAATGATGTTTCAACAGTGAGTACTACTGTACCACAAAATGATCTTTCCATCACTAAAGCAGTTGACAATGCGACACCGAGAGTAAATACAAATGTTGCATTTACGCTTTCCGTAAAAAATAATGGAACAAATCCGGCAACGGCAGTTAAAGTCACCGACCTGCTGCCTAATGGTTATACCTTTATTTCGAGTAACGGGACTTATAATTCCACCACCGGCATATGGACAGTTGGTAATCTTGCTGCCGGAGCTACAACTACGTTAACGATCAATGCAAAAGTACTTGGAACAGGTAATTATGCAAATACAGCTACAGTATCAGCAGCAGAATTTGACCAGAATACAGCGAATAATACAGCAACGAATACCCCTGTACCGATTGCTCCTTATGACCTGGCCATAGTTAAAACAGCAACGCCAGCAACAGCTGTAGCAGGACAAACTTTAGTTTACACCCTCAAACTAACCAATAACGGGCCAAGCCCGATATTGGCCACAGATGTAATCAATGTAACAGATAATCTGCCTGCCGGGTTCACGCCGGTTTCTTATGTTGCTCAAAATGGAACTTATACCAGCAGCAGCGGAGACTGGACAGGATTAACACTAGCCAGTGGAGCAAGCAGTAATTTAACTATTACAGGTACGGTAAGCCCTACCGCAACTGCGGCTTTAAGTAATACCGCCACAGTGAGAACGCCTACAGGTATAACTGATCCGGTACCAGGCAATAATACTTCTACAATTTCAACTCCTATGAGCCGTGTGTTAGATCTGGGTGTCACCAAGACTTCCAATCCAACAACAGTAGTTGCCGGCCAGGCACTGACCTATACGATCACGCTGACAAATAATGGTCCATCAGGTTTGCTTGCCGCCGATATTGTAAACGTAACAGATAATTTGCCTGCTGGATTCACACCAACTACCTATACCCCTGCCAATGGAACTTATACCAGCACCAATGGAAACTGGACGGGCTTAACTTTAGCTAGCGGCCAATCCACTACATTAAGTATAGCGGGTACTGCCTCACCATCGGCTTCAGGGACATTAAACAACACGGTTACAGTAACACCGCCAACCGGAACTACAGATCCGGTTCCCGGCAACAATACAGCAACAACACCAACTACGGTAACCAGACAAATTGATTTTAGTTTAACCAAAACTGCCAGCCCAAAACCAGCAGTAGCGGGACAGGCTTTAATGTATACACTAACCTTAAAAAACAACGGTGTAAGTAGTTTGTTAGCCAGTGATATTGTAAATGTAACCGACAACTTACCTGCCGGATTTACTGCAACAAGTTATACTCCTGCCGCAGGTACTTATACCAGCGCAAATGGAAATTGGACAGGCTTAACTTTAGCTGGTGGTCAAAGTACAACTTTAACTATCGCCGGAACATTAAGCGCAGGTGCTCCAGCAGGAAACTTAACAAACACTGCAACTGTTACTCCTCCAACCGGAATAACTGATCCGACACCAGGTAACAATACGGCAACCGATATTACTGCGGCCACCAGGGTTATAGATTTGGGAATCGCCAAGACAGCTTTACCAAACCCGGCTGTGACCGGTAATTCGCTAACCTATACCATTACTTTAACGAATAATGGGCCAGGTACATTAGCTGCTGCCGATGTAATCCAGGTTATTGATAATTTACCAGTTGGGTTTACAGCCACAACCTATACGCCTGGCGCAGGAACTTATACCAGTGCCAACGGTAACTGGACAGGTTTAACACTGGCCAGCGGCCAGACTATAACACTGACCATTACAGGAACTTTAGCTGCTAATGCAACGGGTTCTCTGAGTAATACAGCCACAGTGACCGTACCCGCAGATATAACTGATCCGACACCGGGTAACAATATTTCAACGATTACCACGCCAATCAGCCGTGTAATTGATTTGACCGTAGCTAAAACCGCAGCACCAAAACCTGCAATAGCCGGACAACCTTTAACTTATACCATCACTTTAACTAATGCCGGCCCGGGTACTTTACTGGCTTCCGATGTTGTTAAGGTTACAGAAACATTGCCTGCCGGATTTACTGCGACGACATTTACACCTGCCGCAGGAACCTATACCAGTGCCAATGGAAACTGGACAGGATTAACGCTGGCTAGTGGACAAAGCACAACTTTAACAATTACGGGTACTGTATCTCCTGCCGCAAGTGGTTCATTAACGAATACGGTTACAATTACTCCACCTACCGGAGTTACAGATCCTACTCCAGGAAATACCACCACTGATGTTACTCCAATTAACCGTGTTATAGACTTTGGAATTAATAAAACGGCAAACCCTGCTACAGGTGTACCGGGAGAAACTTTGACTTATACCATCACTTTAACCAATAATGGCCCAAGTACTTTACAGGCTGCTGATGTAATCAGCCTGACAGATAATTTACCCGCCGGGTTCACTGCGGATACTTACGCAGCTGGCTCCGGGACTTATACCAGTTCGAATGGAAACTGGACCGGCTTAACTTTAGCCAGTGGGCAAGCTACGACATTAACCATTACTGGAAAAATAGCTGCGGCGGCAACTGGTTCACTCAGCAATACCGCGACCGTGACGCCTCCGGCTGGCATAACCGATCCGACACCGGGTAACAATACTTCAACCACTACAACTAACTTAACAGCGAAACCTGTATTAACGATTACCAAACTGGGTGCCGCAGGCTTAACAGCTGGTAATACGGCAACCTATACGTTGAATATCTCCAATACAGGAAGCAGTAATGCTGTAGGCGCAAGCATCACAGATATTATACCGGCAGTATTAACAGGTGTTAGCTGGACAAGTACTGTGGCTGGTGCAGCTACCATTACGAATGGGGCAACTGGTACAGGAAATAACTTAAGTATCGCTGCGAATATTCCTGCCGGTGCAGCCAACACCATATCGGTAACGATTACCGGCACTGTAAATCCCGCAGCTACGGGAAATGTGAGCAATACCGCTACCGTAACACCTGCTGAACCTACAGGAACAGGAAGTAACTCTACGGTGAACGCTAATGTGACCAGTACTTCCGGAATCGTAATTACTAAAACAGGGCCTTCGGCTGCTACCGCAGGAAACCAGATTACTTACCAGGTAGAGGTTTCAAACAATGGTCCGAGTAATGCAACCGGTACGCAAATTTCGGATATCGTTCCCGCTTCATTAAGTAATGTAAGCTGGACAACACAGTTAACAGGTACTGCAACAATTACCACAGGTGCAACTGGAACTGGCAATACAATAAATGTTACGTCCAATATTGCAGCTGGTACTTCCAATAAAGCAGTCATTATTATCAAAGGTACTATAGACCCTGCTTTTGCCGGGAACATTACGAATACCGCAACCGCTACTCCTGCCGAACCAGGTAGTATACCTGTCAATGCGCAGGCAGTAACAACTGTTAAAAAATTACCTGTATTTACGGTAACCAAAAGCGGACCTGCAACTGCAACTGCCGGTAATGTGATCGTGTATACCATCAATGTTAAAAATACAGGTCCTTCAAATAGTTTAAATACACAAATTACGGATGCGGTTCCTGCTGCAATTATTGGCGTAAGCTGGACGGCCACCGTAACAGGAGGCACGGCTACAATTAATTCGGGAGCTTCTGGAACTGGTAACGCCATTGCTGTTTCGGGTGATTTTGCTGCAAACAGTACCATACAGTTAGTCGTTTCAGGAACAATAACTTCCAATGCATCGGGTACAATTGTCAATACCGCTACAGCTACTCCATCAGAATCAGGCACGGTACCGGTAACTTCAACACCAGTAAATACAGCATTGAGTGCTAAATCAGGACTGACAATCGTGAAAAGTGTTACACCAACAGTCAATTCCGGAAGCAGTATTACTTATACAGTTGAGGTTGGTAATGCCGGCCCAAGTGATGCTTTAAATGCACATGTACAGGATGCTATTCCTGCCAGTATTTTAAATACGGCATGGACTTCAGTAGTACATGGCACTGCTTCTATTGCTGCTGGCGCGACCGGAACAGGAAATACATTAGATGCCACAGCTAACATCCCGGCAGGCGCAGGAAATAAAATCATCTTCACCATTACAGGTAAAGCTAATCCTGCTTTTAATGGTTCGATCTCCAATACGGCTTCGGTAACAGCAACAGAACCGAACAGCCCTTCACCTACTTCTACCGTAAACACAATTGCCAGCAGAACACCGGTACTGTCAATTACCAAAAGCGGCCCTTCATCTATCAATGCAGGAGAAACAATTACCTATACTATCATCGTCTCCAACAACAGTGCATCGGATGCACTTAATTTGACGATCAGTGACCTGGTACCGGCAACAGTAAGTGGAGTCAGCTGGACTGCCTCCGCTACTGGTAATGCACAGGTTATTGGCGCTTTAACAGGAAATGGAAATACGATTGCCCTCAATGGTAATGTCGCCAGCGGAACCGGGAACCAGATTACAATTGTAGTTAGTGGTAAGGTGGCTGCTGGTTTTAGCGGCCCGCTTATCAATACTGCGACGGTAACTCCCGCGGAAGCCGGAACCGGACCTGTATCAGCTACAGCGACCACAAACGTAACCCGTATACCGGTATTAGCCATACAAAAAAATGGCCCGGCCGCTTTAAATGCAGGTCAGGCAATTACTTATACCATTTCAGTTAAAAACATCAGCCAGGCCAATGCCACAGCTTCAGTCATTACTGATGCTATTCCTGCCAGTATACTCAATCCAACCTGGATGACTTCGACTACCGGAACAGCAACCGTCACTGCTGGTGCTACTGGAACGGGATCTGCTTTAAGTGTAACAGGTAATATTGGCGGAAACCCGGCAGATGAAATCCTGATCACTATTTCAGGAACAGTTAATCCTGCAACCACTGCAAATATCAGCAATAGTGTAACGGTTACTCCTGTTGAAACAGGCGCTGTGCCTAAAACAGCAGGGCCAGTAATTACAACGATTACCCAAAAGCCTTCGGTCACCATTACCAAAACTGGACCGGCAACGGCAAATGCGGGTGAGACAGTAACTTATGTGATCAATACAGTAAACAATGGCCCATCTAATGCAACATCTTTAGTGATCACTGACGCGGTTCCAGCAGAATTGACAGCGGTAACCTGGACAGCTACTTCACAGGGAACATCAGCAGTTACTACAGGTGCAACCGGAACCGGCAATGCAATCAGTGTAACCGGAAATCTGAATGCAGGTAATGCCAATACTATTCAAATTACAGTTACTGGTAAATTAAATGCGAACCAGGTCAATACAACTTTAGCGAATACAGCAACGGCAACCCCTGCTGAGCCCGGAATTGCACCTGTACAGTCAAACACAGTAAATACAATCATCGCCAATAAAAATGCATTAACAATTAGTAAAACAGGCCCGTCATCTGTCAATGCAGGTGAAAATGTGGTGTACAATTTAACGATCTCAAATAATGGCCCAAGTAATGCAATGGCGGCTGTCATTACAGATCAGGTTACTGCAAACTTAACTAATGTGACCTGGACGGCTACAGTTACTGGTACGGCGACAGTGACCGCAGCTACTGGTACAGGAAATGCGGTAAGTGTAACAGGCAATATACCAGCAGGTGCAGGTAATCACATCAATGTGATGGTTACTGGTAAACTTAATCCTGCTTTCACCGGCACCTTAATTGCGAACACAGCCACAGTAACACCAGCCGAGCCTGGAAATAACCCGTCAACTTCAAATACAGTGACTACCGGAGTTACCAAAACGACTGATCTGCGCATTCTTAAATCAGGCTCAGCAACAGCTGTTGCCGGTCAGCAGGTTAGCTATACCATTAAAGTGAGCAATACCGGGCCAAGTGATGTTATAGGTGCAAGGGTACAGGATATTATTCCTGCAAACGTGCTGAATCCAGTATGGAGCGTGACTACCTCCGGCACTGCTGCATCGGATTTATTAACCGGGGCAGGTAATGTAGATCTGCTCGCAAATTTAAAAGCAAATGGTCTGGATGCACTTAACATAACAATCAATGGCACACTCGATCCACTATTCAATTCGGGTGCTTCAATTACAAATACGGCGACCATCACTCCGCCTGCCGGGGTTACTGATCCAACACCAGGTACCAGTACAGCCACCACTACAACTTCCGCTTCTGCAAATGTAAGGATTGTAAAATCCGGCCCTGCAAATGTCGGAGCTGGAGAACCTATACAGTATGAGCTCCGTGTTACGAATGCCGGCCCAAGTACAGCGGTAGGAACGGTCATCACTGATAATCTGCCTGCGGGTGTTTTAAATCCAACATGGACGGCAACAGCAACTGGTGGTGCAACGGTATCTGCTGCAAATGGAACCGGAAATGTGAGCGTGACTTCTGATATACCTTCAGGCACCGGAACAGTCATCGTAATGATCTCCGGAACAGTAGATCCAGCATTGACTGACGGATCGTCTATGCCAAATACGGCTACAGCAATCAGTACCATCGCAGATCCGGAAACAACAAATAACACGGCGATTTCTCCAACTACAATTACGAACTCCCCTGATTTCAGGGTATCTAAATCAGGCCCTGCAACGGCAAATGTGGGTGATCCGATCAGCTATAAAATAGTAGTTACAAATTCCGGAGCAGGTAATATCATCGGGGCTCAGATAACAGATAATGTGCCGGCGAGTGTAAGAGTTACCGACTGGACGGCTAAGGCTCTTTACGGTTCGGCAATAGCCGGAGTGCCAAATGCGGTCGTTACTGGTACAACCAATGCGATTAGTATTCCATCGGCCGATATAGAGGCAGGAACATCCAATGCGATTGAAATCATTGTGAATGGGTTTGTAGAGACGAATGCACTTCCGGTATTTACCAATACGGTGACAGTTATTGCTGGTAATACCCGCGCAAGTTCTGTAACTACCTCAGTCAACAGTTCTACAGATGTGCATATCGAAAAACAAGGTCCCCAATCTATAGCAGCGGGAGATAATATCTCTTACACGATCAAAGTATTTAACAATGGTACTGTTGATGCTACGGGACTGATGATTAATGATGTAGTACCTGCAAGTGTAATAGTGAGCGACTGGACTGCGACTGTTGTAGGAACTGCAACTATACAAACAGGATTATCTGGTAATACAAATACAATTCAGACTACAGGTACTATCCCTGCAGGTGATAATAGCAATTATATACTGATCACTGTGAATGGTAAAGTACCTTCAAATACGCTTCCATCGTCAATTAATAACGTAGCAAATATAACGCTTCCTGCTGGTTTACTTGATTACAATATGGCCAACAATACCTCAACGGCTACTACAGTAATCACGAATAATCCAACTTTACAGGTGTCAAAAAGTGGCCCTCAGACTGCGGTTGCCGGCGAACAGATCCATTATATAATCCAGGTAGCCAATAATGGACCAAGTGATGCCTCCGGAGTGACCATCACTGACCCGATTCCTCCACAGTTACTTAATTATACATGGACAGCTACAAGTTCAGGAACTGCCGTAATCACCTCTACTCTTGCTACAGGAACGATGACCCCGCCTGCGGTTACTGCAAACATCCCGCAGGGCGCTGGTAATCTCATTACTATTGATATCACCGGAACTGTAGACCCGGCATTTACAGGTACCTTTACGAATAATGCGCAGGCACAAATTGGTGCAAATCCACCGGTAGTATCACCGACAGTTAGTACTGTAGTCAGCAAAGTTACCGCATTGAATATCCGCAAGTCGGGACCAGTGTCAACAAGCGCGGGTCTTCCGATAGTATATACTATTGAAGTAACCAATACAGGCCCTAGTAATGCTTTGGCGGCAGCAATCACGGATGCGATCCCAGCTGTTTTACAAAATGTGCAATGGACTGCTACTGCCAGCGGCGGCGCTTCGATTACTTCGGGTGCTACCGGAACTGGCCCGGTCTTAGCTGTAGAAGCGGCTATTCCAGGCTCAGGAAATGCAAAAGTCTTCATTACAATAACTGGCGATATTCCATCTGGAGCAGCAGCCGATCTGGTCAATTCTGCAACAGTTACAGAACCAGGTAATCCAGCAGTGGTTTCTAATGTAGTTACTACAACACTAACTAAAACTCCGGGACTGGTTCTGGTAAAATCAGGTCCCGCAACGGCGGCTAGTGGAGAAAAAATAACTTATACGTTGAACCTGACAAACGTAGGGCCATCTGATGCAACGAGTACTGCTGTAACAGATGTGGTTGATCCAGCGATTAAGAATGTGCAATGGACAACCATTGCGAGTGGTGGTGCATTGATCAACTCAGGTGCGACTGGCACAAGTAATCAGGTCGTTGCAAATGTCAATGTTCCGGTTGGTGGTACCATTAGCGTGACCATTACCGGTGATATCGATCCAACTTATAACAACAGCCTGACCAATACGGCTACGGCTACACCAGCTGAACCAGGCATCACTCCGGTAACTTCTACGGTTACAACTGTGGTTAAACCAGTAGTAAATCTGTCAATTACTAAAAGCGGGCCGGCTACTTTATTGGCGGGTGAAGAAATCAATTATGAAATCCGGGTAACCAATAGCGGCCCGAGTACAGCATTGAATGCTGCGATTTCGGATGTCGTTCAAGCTGATGTGGTTGTTCAGCAGTGGTCTGTTACCCAAACAGGAAACACAGTGATTACTGGTCCAGGTTCAGGGACGACAAATACAATTGCAACCAATGCCAATTTAACAACTGGTGCAGGGGATGCTTTAATTATTGCGATCAAAGGAACAGTAGCACCTTCATTTAGTGGTACGCTAACTAATACCGCTACAGTAACGGCGGTTGAAGATCCATTGAATCCGAAAACATCGGTTCAAGTTGTGACAACAGTAAGCAGAAAACCTGTGATCAAAATTGTTAAAACCGGCCCTGCTACTTTAACCGCAGGTGCAACGATTAATTATCTGATCACTGTCAATAATGAAGGTACAGGGGATGCACTTAACCTGGATATTGCTGACAATATTCCAGCTGTGCTGACCGGCATTAACTGGCAGGCGACTGCTGCAGGAACCGCAAATGTGATTACTCCGGTAACTGGTGGTACTACTGCTAATATTGCATTAAAAGTCAATGTACCTGCTGGAGCTGGAAACACCATTAACATCACAGTGAGTGGTAAAGTTCCTGCAGATAATAGCGTGTCACCTTTGATCAATACAGCTACAGCTACACCTGCCGAAGTTGGTCTGCTCCCTCAGACTTCTACGGTAAGCACTGTGGTGAGCAGAATTCCTATAATTGAAATCACCAAATCCGGCCCTGCTCAGGCAACTGCGGGAACTGAAGTTGAATACATTATTACAGCTGTGAACACGGGTATCAGTGATGCGCTGGGTACACTAATTACCGATGCGGTACCAGCAGCACTGACGAATGTAAATTGGGTTGCAACACCTGGCGGGGCAGCCACTGTAACTGCGGGTGCTACCGGTACGAACACTAATAATATAAGCGTAACGGCTAATATTCCAGCTGGTAATACCAATATAGTTACGATTCGTGTCACAGGGTTCTTGCCGGCAACTGCTACAGCGAACCTTCAGAATACAGCAACTGTAACGCCTGCTGAGCCAGGTACAACGCCACAAACTACACCTCCGGTAACAACAACGGTTGATGTGGTAACTGATCTGGCGGTAACCAATACGGTTAACCAGGCTTTACAAAAAGTTGGTCAGTCAGTAACGTTTACAGTTCAGGTAACCAACAATGGCCCAAGCAATGCTTCGGGGGTTAAGGTTACTGATCTGCTTCCTGCTGGTTATAGTATAACCAGCCAGTCGGCAACTACCGGCACTTATGATCCAGCTTCAGGATTATGGACAATTGGCAATTTAGCTAATGGTGCGGCAACGACCTTAACTATCCAGGCTAACCTGGCAGCCACAGGTCCTTACCTGACCACAGCCGTGGTATCAGGAACTGAAACGGATCCTTTACTGACCAACAATACCGCTTCGATCGGTGTAAATACAGTCAATAGTGATCCGGTTGCCAATCCAGATGTGAACACTTTACCCGAAGATCAAACGCTGACAGTAACTGCAGCAAACGGTTTATTAATAAATGATACAGATATAGACAATGATATATTAAGCATCAGCAAATTTACCGTCGCTGGTATCACAGGTGATCAACTGGTGGGTACTGCAGTACTGATTGCAGGAAAGGGAACCATCACTATCAATACTGATGGTGGATACACTTTCGTGCCTGCACCGGATTATAACGGAGCTGTACCAGTCATCACTTATACTGTGATTGATGGAAAAGGTGGCATTGCAATCAGTACTTTAACCTTAACGGTTCTGCCTGTTAATGATGCCCCTTCATTTGTGAAAGGCGCTGACCAGGTATTGTTACAGTATTCGGGAGCACAAACAGTTCCGGGATGGGCAACAGCAATCAGTGCAGGCCCGGCTGATGAGGCAGCACAAAAGCTGAACTTCATAGTTACCAATGCAAACAATACATTGTTTACAACTCAACCAGCGATTGCCCCTGATGGTACATTAACCTTCACTCCTGCTGCTGGAGCAATTGGAACAGTGACTGTAACTGTCATCCTTAAAGATGACGGTGGAACAGCCAATGGTGGTGTGGATCAATCTGCCCCACAAACTTTCATCATTACCCTGACTCCGGGAAATTCAGGAATGACCCTGACTAAAGTCGCTAACAATACAGGTACTAAAACCGGTGACGTAATTACTTATACTATTGTGGCAACTAACACAGGTAATGTTATTTTAAGTAATGTTGTAGTGAGAGATCCGGGAGCAGATGCAGGAAGTATTATTCCGGCAGTTATCCCAACAATCGCCCCTGGAGCCATTGCAACGGTAACAGCGAAACATACCTTAACCCAGGCAGATCTGGATAGGGGTACTTATAGTAATCAGGCAGGTGCAACAGGTACCGATCCATCTGGTAATCCGGTTGATAAACCAAAATCTGATGATCCGGATACTCCTGCTCCTGATGATGCCACGGTTATTGTGATTGGTGAGAAACCTACGCTTACTTTAGTAAAAACAGGGGTATTTAATGGCAACCAGATCACCTATACTTTCACCGTGAAAAACACAGGTACAGTTACTTTAAATCCGGTTACTTTCAGTGATGCAAAACTAGGAATAAATAACAG
The DNA here is from genome assembly GCF_040547305.1 of Pedobacter sp. UYP1. Taxonomy (NCBI): domain Bacteria; kingdom Pseudomonadati; phylum Bacteroidota; class Sphingobacteriia; order Sphingobacteriales; family Sphingobacteriaceae; genus Pedobacter; species Pedobacter sp. UYP1. The sequence goes on from NZ_JBEPPL010000006.1 coordinate 237,480, forward strand.
GACAATAGCTGTGAGCGGCGGTCTTGTTCCGGGAGCAACAGCTTCTGCGACCGAAGTTTACACACTTACCCAGGCTGACAAGGATGCTGGTAAGGTAACCAATACAGCAATTGCCAAAGCAAAAACTCCAGCAGGCAGCGAGGTCACTGCAATCTCCGGAACGGATGGAACCAACAATACTCCCACTGTTATTGTGGTAGATAAATCACCTGTTGCCGTGGATGACAAAGCAGAAGCCAAGGCTAATACAACAATTGTAATCGACATTCTGGCCAATGACAATCCGGGCAATTCAAGCTTTGATAAGTCTACAGTCGTTATCGTTACCCAGCCATTACATGGTAAAGTAGCGGTGAACAGTGATGGTACAGTTTCTTATACGCCAGATCCCGGTTATTCAGGTCCTGACAACTTCACTTATCAGGTAAAAGACAGGTACGGCTATGTAACAAATGTAGCTTCGGTGGCCATCACCCTTAATTTCTTCGAAATCGCTATTCCAAATCTGTTCACTCCAAACGGCGATGGTACCAATGATGTCTTCGAAATACGCGGGTTAAACCAATATGGCGACAATGAACTAAGTATTGTTAACCGTTGGGGCAATGAGGTATTCAGACAGAAAAACTACCAGAATACCTGGAGTGGCGAAGGACTGAATGAGGGTACTTATTATTACCTGCTGCGTGTGAAACCTAAAGGTGGAAATACAGAGTGGCAAGTATTTAAAGGGTACATCACGCTGATCCGCACCTTTAAGAAATAAGACAGTAAAACACCCGGGCCGGTACTATTGATACTGACCCGGGTCAATAAAAATACGACCGAAAAACAGAATCAGATTGAAGAATAGAATTAATTATACCCGTATGAAAAGAAGCTTGTTATTATTAGTGTTGGTCTTAAGCCTGCTGCTTCCTGCCAAGGTGCTGAAAGCCCAGCAGGATGCACAGTTTAGCCAGTATATGTTCAACGGTATTTATATTAACCCGGCTTATGCTGGGTATAAAGAACAATTGAACTTACATAGTTTTTACCGCAGCCAGTGGACGGGGATCAAAGGCGCACCAACTACTTTTTCTCTGGCAGTTGATGCCAATGCGAATAATGGTAATGTCGGGCTTGCTTTACAGGTTTCGGCAGATAAACTGGGGGCACAAAGCAATCTGGCCGCTTATGCAAATTATGCGTACCGCCTGAAAATGAATGAAAGCGGGACTTCAAGATTGGCTTTAGGGGTGGGTATCGGGATGGTAAAGCTGGGGATTGACGGATCGATGCTGCATCCTAATGATCAGGAACCTGATCAGCCAACTGGTTCACAGAATACGGTGTTACCGGATGCAAGGGTCGGGGTTTATTATTCTGATGATCGTTTTTTTGCAGGTCTGTCTGCTGATAATCTGATTGCCCAATATATCAATGTAGACCGTTATGCTTTTATTCCGCAGCCTAAACCTCATTATTATTTAACGGCGGGTACACTGATTCCTTTGGGACAGGATATTTTATTGAAACCGTCTTTTTTGCTGAAAGATGACCGCGGTGGGCCAACCAGTTTGGATATTAATGCTTTTGTACTTTTCATGGACAGGATATGGGTAGGTGGTTCTTACCGTACCGGGGTCAAGTTGTACAGTAAAGATTATTTGCAAAAGGATTTGAGCAACCGGAATTCAGCTGTCGCCGCTATTGAGGTCTTTCCAACCAAGACTTTACGTGTGGGTTATGCTTATGATATTTCAATCGGTCCGTTACAGGGGTATAGCAGTGGTACACATGAAATATCAATTGGTTATTATTTCAATACGAAAAATACCAGGATGAGATCTCCAAGGTATTTCTAAAAGACGGAAATTATATAATTAAAACAGATTCTAACACGTTCCATCGATTAATAGCATGAAAACAATCCAATCAGGTATAGTCATCGCAATACTCCTGCTAACTTTAACAGTAAAGGCGCAATATGTCCTTAAAGAGGCAGATACCCAATTTGAATTATTTAATTATAATAAAGCCATCGAATTATATCAGAAGGCCTATCATAAAAAAGAAACTTTGCATGCTGCTGAGCGTCTGGCTGCATCTTATCGCCTGATGGATAATTACCAGGAGGCAGAAAAATGGTATGCAATTGCTTCTGCCCTGCCCAAAAGCCCGGCTGAAAACACCTTGTATTATGCGAAAGCTTTACAAAGCAACTCCAAATATGAGGAAGCAAAAACTGCTTACCAGAAATATATAAGTTTGAAGCCTGAGGTTAGTACTGCGCAGCAGCAGATCTGGCTGGCTTCTTGCGATTCTGCACAGTACTGGATCAAAAATCCAGTACTTGCTACGCTTGTCAATGAAAAAGGATTGAATAGTGTGGGATCAGACTGGGGCGCAGTTGCTTATCAGCAAGGAATTGTTTTCACTTCTGACCGGAATTTTCCAGGAAGTACTAAAGGCTTAAAGTCCAAACCTTTTCTGAAGTTTGATGGATCAACGAAATTACCAGACCCGGCCAGTTATGGATGGACTGGAAATGAATATCTGCGCTTGTATGAAAAAGCCGGAGCAAATGACAGTCTCAAAGCTTTCGCCCTGAATGCAGAAACCAATTACCATATTGGTGCGGCGACTTTTACTGCCGATGGCAATACGGCATATTTTACGCTGACCAGGATACCTAAGAAAATTATCCGCAAAAAAGGTGAGCCGGGAACTATTAACCTGGAAATATACAGCAGCTCAAAAAATGCTGATGGTATCTGGGGGAAACCAGTTCCTTTTAAATACAATAAGGTTAATGAATGGTCAGTTGGTGATCCTGCAATCTCTGCAGATGGTAATTTACTGTATTTCGTTTCCACAATGCCAGGTGGCAAAGGCGGCACAGATATTTACAGTCTGGTTAAAAATGCAGATGGAAGCTGGGCAGATGCAATAAATGTGGCTGCGGTAAATACAAATGGAAATGAGAGAAATCCTTTCGCTGCTGCTGATGGTAATTTCTATTTCAGCAGTGATGGTCTGATTGGTATGGGCGGGCTGGATATCTATAAAGCAAAACAGATTCCAGCTGGCCTGGACAAGCCTCTCAATTTGGGCTACCCAATCAATTCTCCGCAAGATGATTTTGCTTTCAACAAGGGTTTAAAAGGTACAGGTTTTATGGCTTCTAACCGTCCGGGTGGAACTGGTAATGATGACATTTACAGTTTTACCGTTCAGATGGTGATCAACTTTAACCTGGAAGGAGTAGTTTATGACCGCAAAACCAATCAACCTGTTGGTGGTGCTCTGGTTACTTTAACCAAACAGGGTGGCGGGAATCTGACCGCAGTGACCAGTAGCCCTGGCAACTTTAAATTCAAACTGGATCAAGATGCTGATTACCTTTTAAAAGCAGAGAAGGCAGCGTACAGTTCTGATGCGGTTACGGTAACCACTATGAACCTGAACAGTTCTTCTACGCTTCGTAAAGACCTGTTTTTAGAAACTATTGTCTTGAATAAACCGATCAGAATAGAGAACATTTATTATGATTTTGACAAATCAAATATCCGGCCGGATGCGGCAAGGGAATTGGATAAATTAATATCGACAATGAAAACCAATGAAACCATCGGAGTAGAACTGAGTTCTTATACCGACAGCAGAGGCCGCGATGAATATAATCAGTGGCTGTCTCAGAAAAGGGCAAACTCAGCTGTACAGTATATCATTTCCAATGGTATTGATAAAAGCAGGATTACGGGGCGTGGTTATGGGGAAACTCAGTTACTTAATCGCTGTACGAATGGTGTGAAGTGTACGGAGGCTATGCACCAGCTAAACAGGAGGACAGAATTTAAAGTGGTCAGTCAGTAGTTCAGCTGATCTTTTTTTAAGCCCTGCGAATTTTGAATTCGCAGGACTTTTTATTTAAGTACAATTTAAATTCCCTTTCACGACAATAATATTAAACTAATCAATTGATTTACAGATTTTTCGTTACGCAGTTACAACAAACAACCTCAAATCTTCGTTTATTAATAAAAATAATTTGTTAAACAATGTACAGACCGTCTTGTTTAATAACCACATTTTTCATGAATAGATATTATGTCAAAACTGATTCAAATCATAGAAGACGATGAAGCTATACGAGATGTAATAGAATATATTCTGCAACAGTCAGAATTTGATGTTACAGTAGCTGCTAATGCTAAAGAGTTTAAAATTAACCTCTTTAATACCTTGCCTGATCTTATTCTTATGGATGTAAGACTTCCGGATGGAAATGGGATACAGTTGTGCCGGAAGTTGAAACAGAGCCTGGACACCAGGCATATTCCGGTAATTATCATTTCTGCACATGCCAATGCTGAACAAAGTAGTAAAGAAGCTTTTGCAGATGATTTTATTAGTAAACCATTCGATTTAGACGATTTATTAAAGCGTGTTGAGAATCAATTAGCTTAGAAACCTTAAAAAGCCACTATGATTTATTACAAAATGTCACTTTATGGCGAGAATTTTCAAGTGAAACGACTGTCACCCAATATCCCTTTATTCAGGGTAGTACATAGAAGGGGTATTCTGGAAATCTATAAAAACAGGTCATCAGGAAAATGGTCGGTGCTTTTCCGTTCCAATCCTGATGACCTGATCTCGGCCTCTTTTATAGGGCCTGAAATTGAGAATTTATATCCGGTTACACATGGCTACAGGTTAAATACCGGAAGTTTCTCTGTGATCAGGATATTTTCCTGATCACGTTTGAACTGGATTATTTTAATGTAGCTGCCCAGTTGTCCATTTTATTTTCAAAGACACTGAGCGGCAATGAGCCGTCTTTAAGCACTTGATGATGGAATTCGGCAAGCTTAAATTTAGCACCCAGTTGTTTTTCATACTTGCTACGCAATTCACGAATCTTCATCGCCCCTATTTTATAACCTAATGCTTGTGCAGGCATCCCCATATAACGCTCAATTTCGGCTGTTGCTCCTTGTTCGTTAATGGCTTCGTTATCCATCATATATTTGATAGCCTGTTCTCTGGTCATGTTCTTGGTATGTATAGCTACATCTACAACCAGGCGGATAGCACGATGCATTTCATCACCCAATGCACCCATATACTGGTAAGGATCAGTATATAAACCAAGCTCTTTACCTAAGGATTCACAATATAATGCCCAGCCCTCTACGTAAGCGTTGTGCATTCCAAAGCGTCTGAATTTAGGAAGTTCCGTGTTTTCCTGTGTTAATGAGATCTGGTAATGATGACCAGGAATTGCTTCGTGAAGGAATAGAGATTCCATACCCGAAGTCGTATTAAATTTGGTCGCATCCAGTATCGGTACGTAAAAAATCCCAGGACGTTTACCGTCGGCAGATCCCTGATTGTATTCTGCACTGGCGGACGCTGCACGGAAAGCTTCTGTTTGACGGATTTCAAATGGTGTTTTGGGAACGGTCGTAAACATGGTTTTAAGGTTTGGTTCCATCCGTTTATGAATGTTATCAAAAGCTGCCAGAATTTCAGCAGGTGTTTTATAAGGCATGAATTTAGGATCTGTTTTCATGTACTCAAAAAATGCCTTAAGGTCGCCTTTGAAACCCGTTTTATCTTTGATGCTATCCATTAATGAATGGATTCTTGCTACTTCTTTCAGTCCGGTCTGATAAATTTCTTCAGGGGTCTTGGTTGTCGTAGTTTGTTGTTTAACCAGGTAAGTGTACATGGCTGTACCCTCTGGTAAAGAAGAGAAGCCGGAAGTGGTTCTTGATTTCGGCAGATATTCATTTTTAAGAAACTCGCCCAGCTTTTTATACGTTGGAACGATAACGGTCATAATCGTAGTGCGATAAGCCTCGGTCAGTCTTTTTTTGTCAGCGGCTGCAAAGTCTTTTGGCATTTGTATAACAGGCGCATAAAATAAACTCTTTGCAGGATCAGTAACGACCATGCTCAGCATTTGAGGATACATTTTCACGACCAGTGCTTTAGGTAAAACAATACCTGATGCTATTCCTTTTTTAAAGTTTCCAATAGCTGTATCTGCCCAGACAGAAAATGCGCCGGCACGTTTCAACCAGTCTTCATAGTCTTTAACTGTTTTAAATGGTTGTGCACCTGTACCAGATCCCAATTGCCCGATGGTTAAGGGTAAGGCATTCATCTGATTGAAAGGAAGGTATTCAAAATGATATTTTAAACCTTCAAGGCCGGTTTCCAGGTTATCTTTTAATACATCAAAAGATAACTTATCGTTTTCATCCAGCTGGTCACGTTTATATTTCCCCAGGCTATCCAGATATTGTTTGTAGAAGTTTTTTGTGGTGTTCAGGTAGGCGGCAGAACCATCATTTGGCAACTCGCTGTTATACCTGTTATCTCCTGCGTAGGTAGCAGAAATTGGATTTAATTTTAAATAATCTTCGTAATATTGATCACATAATTTGCCGAATTGCGGATTTGCATTACTTTTTTGGCCTCCCTGTTTACAAGCGGCCAGCGTGCCTGCAAATAGAAGAACAAAGGCTATTCTTTTCATAAATTTTGAGTTTAGAAAATAAAGCTAATCAATATTTATCAGGTTCTATCTATTCGATCAGGGTATTAAATCTGGATTCAATATGGCTTTTAGCTTGTTTTTGAAAATCTTCGGGAGATTGTCCGGTTTGCTTCTTAAAGAACCGGCTAAAGTAGGAACGATCTGTAAAGTTCAGGTTATAGGCAATTTCTTTGAGTGTATTTTCGCTGTGAATGATTTGCCTTTTAGCTTCCAGAATAATCCTGTCATGGATGAGTTGCATGCCTGTTTTATCCAGTTTATCTTTTAAGATCTGATTGAGGCGTTTGGCACTTAAGCCTAATTCTCCGGCATAAAAGTCTGCATTCCGCTCCACTTGATAATTTTCTTCCAGCAACATCATAAATTCGTATACTCTTTTCTGATTGACGTCTTGCGTGGTAAATACATGTTCTTTGATACGGATGAGTTTCAGCAGAAAAACTTTCAGCAGTGCTTTCAGGATCAAAAAGCTATTGCTCTGCTGTTTGTATTCTTCTTCGAGCAACTGATAAATTTTATCCAGTTCAACAGCATTTTCTTTGGTTAAGGGCAGACATGAAAATTCTCCCTGAATATTAAAGATTTTAAAGATATCAAGATAGAATTCTTTGTCTTCTTCGTCCAGAAAGTCTCTTTTAAAAGACAATAAGATACCGTTTTTACCCGCTTTGTTCAGTTGATGCACGCGGTATGGTGGGATAAGATAAATCCAGTGTCCTGTTACTGGTTTCTCTTCTTCTTTGACGGCGTGTAATGGAAATTCATTTTGCAGCCAGACAATTTCAAAAAAGTCTTTTCTTCCCGGATCATTCAGATAACTGGGTGGACATTTCTCCAGGTTTCTGATATATATTAATGACTTTTCTAATCCAAGGCCCGTACTTTCTTCCATTTGTGTCAAATATATTAATAGTTAAGGATGTATTAGCAGTCGTTTCCAAATAGTCCCATACTATGCGCATATAGTGTAACGTAAGGGCTGCATGCCTCCACTACCTTTGACGCAGAAAAAAAGAGATGGGTAGTGCAAACATAAATGAACAGGCAGCTGGTTTACAGGCAAACCTGGAATTGATTTTACAAGAGAACCAGAAGTTAGCAGCACAACTGGATTTTATTCAGTTAGCAGCAATAATTCCTCATTTACAGCAGGCAGAACGTATGTTTGTGATTGGTGCCGGCCGTACTGGTTTAGCACTGAAAGCCGCTGCAATGCGCTTAATGCATTTTGGGTTCACAGTATTCGTTGCGGGGGAAACGACCACACCTGCAATTAAAAACGGGGATCTTTTGATTGCAGCTTCAGGTTCAGGAACGACCAGTACTATCGTAAAGGCAGCGGAGAAGGCTGTGGATGCCGGTGCAAGGGTCATTGCTTTTTCTACAACCAGCGATTCTCCTCTTGCTAGCTTAGCTACGCTTGTACTGCTCATTCCTGCTGCACAAAAACAGGATCATGGAAAGACTATTTCTGAGCAGTATGCAGGCAGCTTATTTGAACAAGCTTTATTCTTACTCACAGACGCACTTTTTCAGACGATGTGGGCTGCTGATGGCACTCCTGCTGAAGAGTTATGGAAAAGACATGCCAATCTGGAATAACAGATACCCGCTTACACAATCGATTTTAAAGAAATACAAACAATAATTAAAAACAAATTACAATGGCAAAATTACAAGTCGCAATAGATTTATTGACTACAAAAGATGCTTTAGCATTAGCTGCTAAAATCGCTCCTTATATTGACATTATTGAATTAGGTACCCCATTAATTAAAAATGAAGGTATTGCAGTGGTTACAGCAATGAAACAAGCTCACCCTGATAAATTAGTATTTGCTGATTTAAAAACAATGGACGCTGGTGAGTTAGAGGCTGATATTGCTTTTAAAGCGGGTGCTGATTTAGTTACGGTTTTAGGTGCTGCCGGAGATGCTACTATTGCTGGTGCAATTAAAGCTGCTAAAGCGCATGGTAAAGGTATAGTGGTAGATACAATTGGTGTAGCTGACCGTGTTAAACGTGCACAGGAAGTCACTAAACTGGGTGCTGAATTCGTAGAATTACATGCAGGTTTAGATGAACAATGGACAGAAGGATATTCTATCCAGGTTTTAATTGATGAAGCTGCACGTGCAGGTGTTCCTGTTTCTATCGCTGGTGGTGTAAACATCAATAATGTGACAGCTGTAATCAAAGCTGGTGCAATAGTAGCGGTTGCTGGTGCTGCAATTTACGGTGCGGAAGATCCTGCTGCGGCTGCAAAGGCTTTACGTGAAGCAATTGATGCTGTATAATTAAAATATTTCACCTCAAAGGCAGATCAATATCATTGATCTGCCTTTGATTATTTAAACGAATAAGTTTTAACACAAGTATATGTAATATTTAACCCGACATAGTCCTTTATGGCTATTATGGAACACTATTTGTTGATCTTGTGATTCAAATAATAGCCAAACATAATTGATTATGATCAAAAGGATACACGTACTTGAAGATGACAGTGATATCAGGTATATCATTGAATATTTATTGAAGGATGAGGGTTATGAATTGCAGCTTTCTTCGTCGGTTAGTGAACTGAAAAGTAAACTGAGGGACTCTTTACCTGATCTGTTTATTATTGATGTGATGTTACCTGACGGGAATGGTATTGAAATTTGTGATGATCTTAAAAATGACATGTTCACCAAACATATCCCGGTTATTGTGATGTCTGCAAATCCAAGAAGTAAACAGATGAGTACGCAGGCTTGCGCTGATGATTATATCAGTAAGCCATTTGATCTGGATGATGTGGTTAAAAGAATAAGCAATTTATTAGTCAAAAAGACTGCTTAAAATAAATACGGATATCTGCCCTGAAGGTATCAAGGCAGATATTTTTATTTTAACCTTTTAGCAGAAATGCTGAAATGAGTGATGCGGTTCTGGCAGAAGCCCCGGGTTCGCCCATAATTACCGACAGTTCCTTATAATCTGCCATTATTTTCGTTCTTCCCTGTCCTTCAATCAGCCTGTGCAGCTGATCTGTAATGTTGATTGTATTGCAGTCCTCCTGGATAAGCTCAGTGACCACTTCTCTATCCATAATCAAATTCACCAGGGATATAAACCTGATCTTCACCAGCATCCTCGCAATTGCAATAGAAATTGTTCCTCCTTTGTAAACCACTACTTGTGGTACATGAAATAAAGCAGTTTCTAAAGTTGCAGTACCTGAAGCTACTATGGCTGCTGTTGCCACCTGCAGCAGGTCATAAGTCTTTCCAAAAACGAGTTTCACATTTTTTGCGCCAATAAATTGCTGATAATAAACAACTGGAAATCCTGGTGCTGCTGCAACAACAAATTGCTGATCTGGAAATTGTTCAGTAACGCTGAGCATTGCGGGCAACAGGCGTTCTATTTCCTGTTTACGGCTGCCTGGAAGCAAAGCAATAATATTATCTTCATTTAATTGATGTTGTACAAGGAAATCCGGATCTGGTATAAAGGAGGCTTTTTCATCCAGCAAGGGATTACCGACATAGTCTGCTTCCATCCCCCACCCCTTGTAAAAGTCTACTTCGAATGGAAGGATACAAAACATTCTATCAACTACTTTTTTTATCTTCAGTACCCGCTTCTGGTTCCATGCCCAGACTTTCGGAGAAATGTAATAACAAACTTTAATACCTTTTTCTTTCCCAAAACCGGCAATCTTTAAATTAAAGCCAGGAAAATCAATCAGAATCAAAACATCGGGCGAATAGGCCATGATATCTTCTTTACAGGTTTTTAAGTTCCTGAATATCGTCCTCAGGTTAAGCACGACCTCTGTAAAACCCATGAATGCCATCTCTGCATAATGCTTTGCAAGCGTACCGCCTTCTGCTTTCATTTTATCCCCGCCGAAATATCTGAATTCTGCCCCGGGATCCTGATCCTTCAGCGCCTTCATTAAATTAGCTCCATGGAGATCTCCGGAAGCTTCACCGGCTACAAGATAATATTTCATGATTGTGATATTTTATAGAAAAAGAAAAGCATTCCCCATATAAATGTGGCACCTAATACGCCTCTGCCGGTATTTTCTTTATTCACCTTGAAAAAGTATTTCAGCAATAAAGCATTCACAGCAATACAACCGATCAATAACAGGTCTGCTTTAGCGAGGCAGGCTATCTGGTGCATAATAAACCAGACGATTGAAAGCAGTACCCCCGGAAGGAAAACACCGATTCCAAAACCTATCCATACATTGTCTTTAATCTGATTAATCATTAAATGTCCATGAGTTTAATATTGGAATTGCATGGTGTGCTGTTAAATCAAATTGTACGGGTACAACCGATACAAAACCATTTTCCAATGCCCATACATCTGTATCTTCTCCTTTATCGTTATTCTGAAATACGCCGGATAACCAGTAGTAAGGACGGCCATATGGATCTTTACGTTCGTCAAATTCTTCTGCCCATTTTGCATTTGCTTGTCTGCAAATTTTAATTCCTTTCAGGTCTGCACCTTTAGGGAAATTAACATTCAGCAAAGTAGCTTGTGGCAAACCGTGATCGAGCACCTGGCGGACTATAGTTTTAATAAACTTAATGCAGTGACTGAAATCTGCTTCTTCAGAGAAATCATCTAAAGAGAATCCAACAGAAGGAATACCTTCAATTGCGCCTTCCATAGCAGCTGACATTGTTCCTGAATAAATAACGTTGATTGAATTGTTCAATCCATGATTAATTCCTGAAACGCACAGGTCAGGTTTTTTACCTTTAAATATTCTGTTTACTGCAAGTTTGACACAATCAACAGGTGTACCTGAACATTTATACATTTCAACACCTTCATAAAGGTGTACCCTGTCAAAACGCAAGGGCTTTCCTATGGTAATTGCGTGTCCCATTCCGGACTGTGGCCCATCGGGAGCGACCACTACAACGTTACCAAATTCCTTAACGGCTTCAATCAGATTCCTGATACCTGGTGCGGTAACACCATCATCATTTACTACTAAAATATTGGGTCTGGATTGCTCTTTCTTCATGGGGGTAAAAGTACAAGATTATGGGATATATATAACTAGTTTCTCATATTTCAAAAGTATATTTGATCATAACTTATTAAACATGAAAAAAAAAATATTTCTCTTATCCTGCTTTATCCTCGCTGGATCGTCCTTAATGGCGCAAGTAGGGTATGAGTGGAAAACGGCATCCTCTGGTGGATATACTTATAAGTATGTAACCAACGATCCTACCAAATCCCGTTTTTATACTTTGCAAAATGGTCTTACTGTCATCCTTTCTGAAAACACTAAAGAACCGAGTATTGAGTTCCGCATGGCTGTCAGAGCTGGCAGTAATACTGACCCGCGTACTTCTACAGGTTTAGCGCATTACCTGGAGCATCTTTTGTTTAAAGGAACTGATCGTTTTGGTACTTTAGATTATGCGAAAGAAAAGCCTTTGCTGGATAAGATAGAAGGACTATATGAGAAATACCATGCAACTACTGATCCTGCTAAACGGAAAGAAATCTATGCCCAAATAGATAAAACTTCTGGTGAGGCTTCTAATTATTCTATTGCCAATGAGTATGATAAAATGATGAAATCTATTGGCGGACAGTCAACGAATGCCCATACGTGGTATGAGGAAACTGTTTACAATGAAGATTTACCTTCCAATGCAACTGATAAATTCCTTGCTTTACAGGCCGAGCGTTTCCGCAATCCTGTATTTCGTATTTTCCATACCGAACTGGAAGCCGTTTATGAAGAGAAAAACAGAGGGCTTGACAATGATTCCTGGAAAATGAGTGAGAAGATGAATGATTTGCTATACCCTGCTCATAATTACGGACAGCAAACTACGATCGGAACAATTGAACATTTAAAGAATCCTTCTCTGGTAGAAATCCGCAAATATTATAACAAGTATTATGTTCCTAATAATATGGCTGTTGTTCTTTCCGGGGATTTTAAAGCAGATGAAATGATTAAAAAAGTGGATCAGTCTTTTTCATATATGAAAGCGAAACCTTTTGAATTATATAATCCTGCTGCTGAAAAGCCACTACTTAAAATTCAGACAGCCGATATCAATGGCCCAAGCGCTGAGGCGGTGAGAATCGGTTACAGAGGGTACGCGGAGAATACAAAGGAAAGTATGATTCTTGATTTAATTTCCAGCATTCTGGCGAATGGTAAGGCTGGTTTAATGGATATCAATTTAAATAAGCAACAGAAGGTCTTAAATGCTGGTGCGGGATATCAGCAGATGAAGGATTATGGTACTTTCCTTTTGCTTGCTCAACCTAAACAAGGCCAGTCACTGGATCAGGCCAAGCAGTTATTATTAGACCAGATTACTTTATTAAAGAAAGGTGATTTTGAGGAGAGCCTGATCAAAGCAACGGTTGCAAACAGCAAATTAAGTTTGTTGGAATCATTTGATAAAAATGATTTCCGTGTGGAGGCCGTGACTAACGAGTTTATCTTGAATCGCGCAACGAAATGGGACAAATCACTGAGAAATCCTGATGATATGGCTAAAATCAGCAAGAAAGAAGTGGTTGATTTTGCGAATAAGTTCTTCAAAGATAACTACGTGGTTATTTTGAAGCACAAAGGAGAAGATAAGAGTATTCAAAAGGTTGATAAACCGGCTATTACTCCGGTTAAAACGAATACCAATGAGACTTCTGCTTTCACAAAAAACTTACTGTCCACACCTTCAAAACCTATTGAAGCCAGATTCCTCGATTACCAGAAGGATCTGAACTTTGGTAAGGCTGGTATCGCTGATGTAGTGACTGTTCAAAATAAAGAGAACAGCATTTTCAACTTGACCTATCGTTTTGATATGGGCGCGTGGAATTCTAAGTTAATGCCTTATGCTGCAAAATATCTTGCTTTTTTAAGTACCGATAAATATACTGCAGAAGAAATCAGCAAGCAGTTTTATAACATTGCTTGTAATTATTCATTCTCGGTAAAAAATGATGTAACTACGATTGAAATCAGTGGTCTTCAGGAGAATTTCGATCAGGCTGTAAACTTAGTGGAACATGTGTTTGCAAATTGTAAAGCAAATGAAGAGGCACTAAAAGAGATGAAAAGCAGTATCCTTAAATCAAGAGAGAATACAAAGCTAAACAAGGCTGCGATACTTTCGGGTCTGATGAGTTACGCGCAGTATGGTCCAAAAAACCCGTCTAATTTTGTCTTATCCAATGAAGAGGTACAACAATTAACCTCTGCACAATTATTGGATGTGTTACATCATATCAATGAAACTAAGCATTCCATAAACTATTATGGTCCGGAATCAATTGATGTGTTCACTAAAAACATTGAAAAAGTTCATGCTTTGCCTAAAGTGTTTACTGAAACAACACCTGCTCAGCAGTTTGTTTATACTGATACTAAAGATAATCAGGTTTATTTCGCAAACTACGATATGGTACAGTCCGAAATTCGCTGGATAAGGAACAATGGTGCTTACAATCCTTCGGATGCAGCTAAAATTAATCTGTTTAACAGCTATTTTGGTGGTGGGATGGGCTCTATAGTTTTTCAGACGATCAGAGAGTCCAAAGCTTTAGCGTATTCAACTTATGCGTATTATTCGGCTCCGGATAAAAAAGAAAAAGACTATGCTATGATTGCTTATGTAGGTAGCCAGGCAGATAAAATGACTGACGCTGTTGGTGCAATGAATGAGTTATTAAATGTATTGCCTGAGTCTGAGAAAAACTTTCAGTCTTCGAGATCTAATTCTTTAAACTCTTTAGAAACTTCAAGAATCACCAAAAATGCGATTATCAATCATTATTATGCAGATCAGAGATTAGGTCTTGATCATGATTCGAGAATTGATGAGTATAAAGGTTTACAGCCTTTAACTTTCGCAGATATTAAAGCTTTCCATACTAGTCAGGTAGCCAATAAGCCATATAACTACTGTATAGTAGCTTCTGATAAAAAAGTAAAAACGCAGGATATGGAAAAATTCGGTAAGTTAAACACACTTACGCTGGAACAAATATTCGGTTATTAGTTTATAATTGCTCAATGACATGCCTGCTCCGTATTTTGTGCGGAGCAGGCAATATGTTTATAACTTCAGATAAAAACTTAACTTAAAGGAAGTATATTTACCTTAAGTGTTTAAACTTATCAAAAAGAGCTATGCAAGTAACAGATACCAATATAAGCAGCCTGCCATGGAGCAGAAGCTTAAAGATTCAATCCATTATAAGAATTAATCGCCGGAGCAGATCTATAATCCCCGAAATCAAACTTTCAGGTCATTGGCTTAGTGAAATTGGATTTACTCCAGATCAAAGAGTAAATATTACTATGGTCAATAACGCATTGGTTATCGATCTGGTAAAATAAAAAAGGGCTCCTCAAACTAGTTTGAGGAGCCCTTTAAAATATAATTCTATAAAGATTTCAACCACGTAATTACTTCATCACGGGTTTTACCTGTTTTTTGCTGTAATTTACCATAAAGTTCATCGTCTTTCCCTTCTTCATGTTTCAGGTCATCTTCTGTAAGATCTCCATAGGCTTGTTTAACTTTACCTTTTAACTCATTCCATTTTCCTTTTAACTCTAAACTGTCCATAGTATTTATTTTAAATTAATGATCGTTTCGATAAGGAACAGCTAAAGAATTAAAATTGTTTTGAAGGGTGTGAATATTTACAATTGCTGTGCAGAAACAATGATTTCTTCTACCACTCCCGGATCTAATAATGTGCTGGTATCTCCAAGATTCGTAGTTTCACCTTCAGCAATCTTACGAAGTATTCTGCGCATGATTTTTCCTGAGCGTGTTTTCGGCAAGCCAGTTACAAATAAAATCTTATCTGGTTTTGCAATAGCACCAATTACACGGGTTACTGTCTGCAGAATATCTTTTTTCGTTAATTCAGGCTCATCGTGCAGCTTCGGATAAATTACGAAAGCATATATTCCCTGCCCTTTTACTTCGTGAGGATACCCAACAACAGCACTTTCTACTACTCCGGCGTGCATATTGATTGCATTTTCAACTTCAGCAGTACCAATTCTGTGTCCTGAAACATTGATAACATCATCTACCCTTCCAGTGATTTTATAATAACCATCTTCATCACGCATACAGCCGTCACCTGTGAAATAAAGATTTGGATAGGTAGAGAAATAGGTCTGTTTACATCTTTCATGATCACCATAAGTAGTACGCAGTATACCTGGCCATGGGAATTTAATACAAAGGTTACCATTCACGCCGTTCCCTTCAATCTCTTTTCCATTCTCATCAACCAGCAGGGGTTGAATTCCTGGTAAAGGCAGTGTTGCACAGGCAGGCTTTAATGGGGTTACAAAAGCAATCGGAGAAATCATTAATCCACCAGTTTCTGTTTGCCACCAGGTATCTACGATAGGACAATTTTTATGACCTACTTCTTCATCAAACCAGTGCCATGCTTCTTCATTAATGGGTTCTCCTACCGACCCTAATACTCTCAGGCTGCTCATGTCTATCCCTTCTAAAGGCTCTTTGCCAAAGCTCATCAACGAACGGATGGCAGTCGGAGCGGTGTAAAGAATATTTACTTTATGTTTTTCCACGACTTCCCACAACCTGGATGGTGTAGGGTAAGTAGGAATTCCTTCAAATATTAAAGTCGTTGCACCTTGTGAAAGCGGACCATAGACAATATAAGAGTGTCCGGTAATCCAGCCAATATCGGCAGTACAGAAAAATACTTCGTCAGGCTGGTAATTAAATGCGTTGGCAAAAGTATAGCCTGCATAAACCATATAGCCGCCAACGGTATGTACCACCCCTTTTGGTTTTCCTGTAGAACCGGAAGTATATAAGATAAACAACATGTCTTCTGCATCCATTTCTTCAGCAGGACAAATGGTATCTACTAATTTAATCTCATCTTCAAACCATAAATCACGGCCTTTCAGCATCGAGACAGGAGTACGTGTATGGGTAAGCACAATCACTTTCTCTACTGTCGGACATCCGATTAAAGCATCATCAATAACTTCTTTCAACTGAATTTGTTTATTACCACGGAAAGAACCATCTGCAGTAATAACCAGTTTACAAGCTGAATCATTGATTCTGTCAGCTATTGATTTAGCAGAAAATCCACCGAATATAACAGAGTGGACTGCTCCGATACGTGCACAGGCCAGCACTGCAATAGCAAGTTCCGGCACCATCGGCATATAAATACAAATACGGTCACCCTTTTTTACACCATTTTTCTTTAGCACGTTAGCAAACCGGCATACTTGTTCATGAAGAATTTTATAGGTCAGCGTTACACTTGGTTTTTCAGGATCATTTGATTCCCAGATAATCGCAGGTTTGTCACCACTTTTCTCCAGATGACGATCAAGGCAGTTTTCAGTAATATTCAACTTCGCACCTTCAAACCATTTGATCTGTGGGTCAGTGAAATTCCAGGATAAGACTTTATCCCATTTCTTTTTCCATAGAAATTTTTCTGCTATTCCAGCCCAGAATTCTTCTGGATGCTCGACACTGAACTTATAGGTTTCCTCGTACTCGGCTAAAGATTTGATTTGCATAATATATTTGGTGATAATTTTAAGCTAATATAAATTATTTGAAAGGTAGTTAAAAGATTATTATAGCAAAATATATGTTGTCAGTTCGTTACAATACAGCATAATAAGGTAATGAATGGTCCAGGATTCGTATTTATGGGGTATTTATGTATCTTTGCCGGAAGAGCAACAAGAACTAATCTATAAAATTTGAAAAATAATCACATGGACTCTTGATCGTTACAAATATTTTCGTGATATTTGCACACTCTTAAAAAATTAAGCGAAGAACAATTTAACAATATATATTAAAGGCATGTCTAGAGTTTGTGATTTAACCGGAAAAAAGGCTATGAGTGGTTTTAATGTTTCTCACTCAAACGTTAAAACTAAACGTAAGTTTTATCCCAACTTACAACTTCAGAAATTTTATATTCCTGATGAAGACCGTTGGATAACACTGAAAGTTTCTACTTCAGCTATCAAAACCATCAATAAAATTGGTATTACTGAAGCTATTAACCGTTTCGTAAAAAAAGGATTTTTGTAAAAACATTGTTGATGTGAATCAACTAAATTATTAATAAAATGGCAAAAAAAGGTAACAGAGTACAAGTTATTCTAGAATGTACAGAGCATAAAACTAGCGGCATGCCTGGTATGTCTAGATATATCTCTACAAAAAACCGTAAAAATACTACTGAGAGATTAGAATTGAAAAAATTCAATCCGGTATTGAAGAAAGTAACTGTACACAAAGAAATTAAGTAATACATTTCCAATCTATTTAGATCATGGCAAAAAAGGTAGTTGCAACCCTTAAAACGGGTAAAGGTAAAGAATATTCAAAAGTTATTACGATGACTAAATCACCAAAATCTGGTGCTTATTCTTTCAAAGAAGTTATCGTTCATAACGATCACGTTAAAGATGCTATTGCTGGACAAGGCAAGTAATTTTAATATTTAATGATATTAAAGCCGTCCCTATATTTATGGGAGGGCTTTTTTTGTTTTCATCTACATTTCTATGGGACTATTCGATTTTTTCAAGAAAAAGGAAACTGCTCCTGAAGCTCAGGAAGTATTAAACAAAGGTTTAGAGAAAACTAAAAACGGGTTCCTTAACAAAATCACGAAAGCTGTTGCCGGAAAGTCAACAGTTGATGATGATGTATTGGATAATCTGGAGGAAGTACTGGTTACTTCTGATGTCGGTGTAACTACTACATTGAAAATCATTGAAAGAATTCAGGACAGGGTGGCAAAAGACAAATATTTGTCCACCTCAGAATTGAACCTGATCCTCCGTGATGAAATCCAGCTTTTACTCGCTGAAAATAACAGCAATGATTTCCGTAACTTCGAATACGGTGATCATAAACCTTATGTAATCATGGTAGTTGGTGTGAATGGCGTAGGGAAAACTACCACCATTGGCAAGCTTGCCCATAAACTTAAAGCTGAAGGGCTGAAAGTGGTATTGGGTGCTGCGGATACTTTCAGGGCGGCAGCTGTTGAACAGATTAAATTATGGGGCGAACGCATTGATGTAAGAGTAGTGGCCCAGGCAATGGGTTCTGATCCTGCTTCTGTTGCATTTGACACTATACAATCTGCCGTTGCGAACGGAGAAGATGTAGTGATCATTGATACAGCCGGAAGATTGCACAATAAAATCGGACTGATGAACGAGCTTGGCAAAATCAAAAAAGTGATGGAGAAGGTAATCCCTAATGCACCACATGAGATTTTACTGGTACTCGACGGTTCGACCGGACAGAATGCGTTTGAGCAATGTAAACAATTTACAGAGGCTACAGATGTTAATGCGCTGGCAATTACTAAACTCGACGGCACTGCCAAAGGTGGTGTAGTTATTGGTATTTCTGATCAGTTTAAAATCCCTGTTAAATACATTGGGGTTGGTGAAGGTGTGAATGACCTTCAATTATTTGATAAAAAAGCTTTTGTTGACGGCCTGTTTAAATAAGCCTTCTTTTAAAAGCAATATATACACACAAGATGAATACGAAAACGACTTCTAAAATTATCCCTGTTAAGAAACCAAAAATCAACGTAATTACACTGGGTTGTTCCAAAAACATTTACGATTCTGAGGTTTTGATGGGACAATTAAGAGGGAATAGCTTAAATGTAGTTCATGAAGCTAATGACATCAACAAGGATGATATCATTGTCATCAATACCTGCGGCTTCATTGACAATGCAAAACAGGAGTCTATTGATACTATTCTTCAATACAGTCAGTTAAAAGAAGAAGGTAAAATCAGTAAAGTAATTGTAACGGGATGTCTTTCTGAACGTTATAAGCCTGAACTGGAATCAGAAATAAAAAACGTTGATGCCTTTTTCGGTACTAACGATCTGCAAAATATATTACATTCATTAGGTGCAAATTATAAGCATGAATTGATTGGAGAACGTTTATTGACCACGCCTTCACATTTTGCTTATTTTAAAATTGCAGAAGGCTGTAACCGCCCCTGCTCTTTTTGTGCGATTCCTTTGATGCGTGGTAAACATGTCTCGACCGAAATGGAAGCTTTGGTCAAAGAGGCAAAAATATTAGCTGCCAACGGAACTAAAGAATTAATACTGATTGCTCAGGATCTAACGTATTATGGTTTGGATATCTACGGCAAACGTAATCTGGATGAATTGTTAAGACGTCTTTCTGATATCAATGGTATTGAATGGATCAGGTTACAGTACGCTTATCCTTCAGGATTCCCAATGGAAATTCTGGATGCAATGAACGAAAGAGAGAACATCTGTAAATATCTGGATATGCCTTTACAGCACATCACCGATAATATGCTGAAGTCTATGCGCCGTGGAATCACGAAACAAAAGACTATTGATATCGTTAATCAGATCAGAGATAAAGTTCCTGGAATTGCAATGCGTACTACACTGATTTGCGGTTACCCTGGTGAAACTGAACAGGATTTTGAAGAAATGTTACGTTGGGTAGAAGATACCCGTTTCGACAGGTTGGGTTGTTTTACGTATTCTCATGAAGAAAAAACGCATGCACATAATTTAGTGGATGATGTACCTGATGAGGTAAAACAAGAGCGTGTCGATGCGATCATGGAATTACAACAAGGAATTTCTTATGAAATCAACCAGGATAAAGTAGGTCAGACTTACAAAGTCCTGGTAGATCGTAAAGAGGGTGATTTCTTTATCGGACGTACCGAATTTGACTCTCCGGAGGTTGACAATGAGGTTTTAATCGACGCTGGCACAGGTTATGCGGCAAATGGTAGTTTCGTAAACGTAGCAATTGACCGTGCTGAAGATTTTGATCTATATGGACAGATTGTAAAATAATATTGTGTTTCGCTGAATTATGGTTTATTAACTTAATTTCGTGGCAATGCAGGCCAAGTACATCTCTTATCAGCAAACACACGCTTTTTCATCCATTGTATTGGATTACATAGATGGAAAGGATAATTTGGAGTCTTTTTATAAGTACTCCCCTACTTTAGAGGGTTTTAAAAAAGCTATCGGAGACCGGAAATATTCCGGTGACCGCAACTTATTAGTAAACAGCCTGCACAAGCAGTATCAGCATTTACAACCTTCTGCTTTAGTTCTTGAAAATATCAACTTATTAGCTGATGACCGCACGTTTACCATAACGACAGGCCATCAGCTAAATATTTTTACAGGCCCCCTTTATTTTATCTATAAGATCGTTACTGCGGTTAAACTGGCTGCAGATCTCAAACAACGTTTTCCTGATTATAACTTTGTACCTGTCTACTGGATGGCTACTGAGGATCACGATTTTGAAGAAATCAACCATGTGAAAGTAGAGGATAAAATGCTCACATGGAAAAAGAACGCTGCAGGTGCTACCGGCAGGTTAACGACTTCTGATATCACGGATGCACTTGTTGGCTATAAGGGTTATCTGGGTATCAGTGAAAACGGTACTGAATTTTCACAAATAGTTGAAAAGGCCTATACTTCCAATAAAACGCTTTCTGATGCAACACGCGAACTGGTAGACACCTTATTTGGTAAAAAAGGTTTAGTTTGTGTAGATGCTGATGATGCAGCATTAAAAGCACAGTTTTCACCAATTGTATACCAGGATATTGTTGAGCAAAACAGTTTTGCACAGATTAATACAAGCAGCGCAGCTTTAGAAGCAAAAGGTTATAAACCTCAGGTGAATCCAAGAGAGATCAATTTCTTCTATATGGACAACCAGCTTCGTGAACGTATTGTAGAAGAAGATGGCGAATATAAGGTCCTGAATACCGAAATCAGTTTCACAAAAGAAACTTTAAAGCACGAAATAGCTCATCATCCTGAGCGTTTTAGTCCCAACGTAGTTATGCGTCCGGTTTACCAGGAATTAATTCTGCCTAACCTTGCTTATATTGGTGGTGGAGCTGAAGTGACTTATTGGTTACAATTAAAAGCGAATTTTGATTTCTATAAAATCCCATATCCTATCCTGATTCTAAGAAATTCAGCTTTAGTTATAGACGATAGAAGTGCCCGGAAAATGCAAATTCTGGATATCAGTCCGATCACTCTATTCAATAGTGATGAGCAATTGAAAAACCAGTGGATCAAAGCACATGTAGGCGACTCTCTTTGTCTGGATGATGAACAACGTGCAATAAGAGCTGTCTTTGATCAGATTAAGTTAAATTCCTATAAAATAGATAAAACGCTTTCTATGTCTGCGGAAGCTGCTAAAACAAAAGCTTTGAAACTGGTCACTAACCTGGAGAAAAAACTTTTGAGAGCTGAAAAGCGAAAGCATACGACCTCTTTACAGCAAATTGATACCTTAAAAAATAAATTATTTCCATCAGGCGTACTGCAGGAACGTGTGCTGAATATTGCTCCGATGTATATACTTTATGGGGAAGATTTTATTGAAGGTTTATTAGCTGCATTCAAACCGCTCGATTATAAATTTACGGTTTTATACGCTTAACTCATTCAAATGACCTTTCATACTTTTACAGAGACACGTTTACGGAATTTCACCAAAAGCGTCTTTTTGAGAATGGGCTGCTCTGCAACAGATGCGGACCTGGCCACAGACGTATTATTACGTTCTGATCTCAGAGGCATAGATTCCCATGGCGTAGCCCGGTTAAGCGGTTATATCCGCTTATGGGAGAAAGAAAGAATTAATGCGACCCCAAATATCAGGGTTGTACATGAAACGCCAACAACTGCCACTGTAGATGGCGATGCTGGCCTTGGCCTGGTAGTTGCTCCATTTGCAATGAAAATAGCGATGGAAAAAGCTGCGATATACGGTAGTGGATGGGTTGCAGTCAAAAATTCCAATCATTTCGGCATTGCCGGCTATCATGCTTTACTGGCTGTAGAAAAAGATATGATTGGAATTAGTATGACTAATGCAAGTCCTTTGGTGGCCCCTACTTATGCCAATGAAAGATTATTAGGGACTAATCCGATGTGTTATGCTTTCCCTGCAGGCAAATATCCACCCGTAGTGGTTGATATGGCTACCGCAGCTGCTGCAAATGGAAAACTGGAAATTGCACAGCGTGCAAACCAGCCAATTCCTGATGGCTGGGCACAAGATAAAGATGGTCATGGAACAACTGATCCCAATGCACTGAAAAATGGCGGTTCTTTATTGCCGCTGGGAAGTGACAAGGATCATGGTAGTCATAAAGGTTACGGTTTAAGTGCAACTGTTGATATTTTGACAGCGGTCCTCTCAGGAGCTAATTATGGCCCGTGGGTCCCTCCTTTTGTGGCTTTTCTTGAACCTTCAGCAAATCCTGTAGGAGAAGGCTTAGGTCATTTCTTCGGGGCAATGCGCATAGATGGATTTCGCCCTGCACAAGATTTCAAGGATCACCTGGATAACTGGATCGGGCGCTTTCAAAGTGCTCAAACCATCGATCCCGCCAAACGGGTAATTATTCCTGGAGAGCCTGAATATACATTCGAACAGGAACGCAGGATAACTGGAATCCCTTTAGTGGAACCAGTTGTAAACGATTTAAACGAACTGGCAGATAAACTACAGATTAGCCGGTTATAAAAAAAGGGTTGCTATGTCTCTGACATAGCAACCCTTTTTATTTATAGGCCTGACTCTGATTATAAATCCTGGCTTAATGAATACCATTAAATAAACGGCCCCATCTGATTTTACTAAAGAAAGAACCATTGGTATCATAACTCATCCAGATGAATAAAGCCTTTCCTACAATATGATCTTCTGGTACAAATCCCCAATATCTTGAATCCAGTGAATTATGCCTGTTATCTCCCATCATCCAGAAATAATCCATTTTAAAAGTATAACTATCAGTTTTTACACCATTAATTAACCATCCACCAGCAACTTTCTCTACCTTATTACCTTCATAAGTAGAAATTGCCCGCTGATACAAAGGCATAGATACGCTATCCAACTTGACAGTCCATCCTTTTTTAGGAACCTGAATAGGGCCCCAGTTATCAGCATTCCATTTCCTGTTTGGGTCCTGTGGAAATACATTAGCTTCAACTGCACCCGGTGCAGCAGTACGGGTGTTAACAGCAGCAACGAAATCCAGTTTCTTTACTTTATCCATCATTACTGGTGTACCGACAAAATTATAAGTGTCCTGAGATAAAGCACTGATATCCCTGTCAATGACAAAACCCATTTCTTCAAATACCTGGAAATTGACATCGCTGGTTTTAAACTTTACCATATAGTCGATTTGTCCTGTATTTTTCATGGGTTCAGCTTTGCCATTGATTGTAACCAATCCATTTGACATACTTAAGATATCACCGCTGATACCAATACATCGTTTGATATAATTCTCTCTTTTATCTACTGGTCTGCTGACAATTGTATACTGGTTCTGAATAGCTTGTTTACCAACTGCACGTACCATGTCATAATAATCTCTGTCCTGTGCTTCTAATGCCACAGTATCACCATCTGGAAAGTTAAAAACTACCACATCATTTCTTTTGATATCCTGCATTCCAGGTAGTCTGCGGTATTTCCACTGTATGCCGTCATAATAAGCTTTTGTGCCAGTGACAGGCATTGTATGGTGTGCGAAAGGAAAAGCAACCGGAGTCATAGGTATCCTTGCACCGTAATTCACTTTACTCACAAACAAAAAATCGCCGATTAACAGCGACTTCTCCATGGAACCCGTAGGAATAGTATAAGCTTCAATAAAAAATACGCGGATAACAGTTGCGGCAATTACAGCGAAAACAACGGCATCAAACCATTCTCTGCTTTTGGTCTTTTTCTTTTTCGGCTCAGTATTATTCTTTTGCCAGAACTTCCAATTCATATGTTTTGTTATTTTAAATTAAATATATCAGATATATTATAGAATCCTTGTTTATTTTGCAGCCATTCAGCTGCCACTACTGCACCCAATGCAAATCCGGCACGGCTATGCGCAGTATGTTTCAATTCTATTTCATCTACTTCTGAACTATAAATCACCGTGTGTGTACCTGGAATATTCTCAATCCGCTGCGAAGCGATCAAAACTTGTTCCTGTTTCAGCACTTCTATAGCAGGATTACCATCCAGTTCGTTTACCCATTCAGATTTACGATCCATATTTTCGATAATGCCTTCTGCAAGTGTCATGGCTGTACCACTTGGTGAATCCAGTTTCTGCGTATGGTGAATTTCCTCCACCTGTACTTCATATACGGGATAATTGTTCATTACTTTTGCAAGCACTTCATTAATATGAAAAAACAAATTCACACCAATACTGAAATTAGACCCATATAACAAGGTATTATTACGGCGCAGACATTCGTCCTTTATTTCCTGCAATTGTCCATACCAGCCCGTTGTACCTACAACAATAGGCACATTTGCATCAAAGCAAGTATATATATTATTAATAGCAGCATCAGGTGTACTGAAATCTATGGCTACATCTGCTTTTCTTAAATTAGAAACAGTCAGGTCGGCCAGGTTATCTATGCCTACTTTCAGGACAACTTCATGTCCTCTTTCTATAGCAAAACGTTCAATAATCTGACCCATTTTACCGTAACCGATTAAAGCTATATTCATTTATTTATATTTTAAAAAAGATGGTTGGTAAATCATATTGAAATTTAAAATCTGAAGGCGACTTTGAGACCAGGGTTAAAAGCATTGTATCCATACATAAGCGATTGTGTACCGATTACAGTAGGAGAAATCTTAATAGCCAGGTTATCTCCTATATCAAAATAGGAAAGCCGTGCATCCACATAAGCCTCAACGATGTTCACCACGTATAAACCAACGAAAGAGAAAATGATAACTTCTTTATTTCTCCGGTACACGTCTTTTGCGGTGATCAGGCCTGGAGTCAGGATATTGGCCAGCGGACTACCCTGTGTAGGCTGGTCATTATGTTCCGCCCTGTACTGAAGCTCAGTCAGGTATTCGTGATATTTATTATTATTCTGGATGAAAGAAATCGCCAGCAAAGTACCTCCTGTATAAATTGCAGCTATTTTTATACCGCGATAGACAGTTAATCCGTTTCCATACTGTCCCCAGCCTGGAATCAGCGCAGATCTGATTGCTGCCTTTCTGCCAGCAATACGGCCAAGATTTACATAACCCGTATCCGCTTTAACCGGAGTACGTTTAAGACTATCGCCTTTTACACTAAATTTTTCCTGTCCGCTAACTGCAAAAACAGTGCAGCAAAACAAAACCGATAACAGTAGGTTTTTTGGCATTACCAATCTAATAATTCTAATATTCTGCTCAGGTCATCATCAGAAACAAAAGGGATTTCAATTGCACCCTTGCCATTCTCACCAACTTTAAGTTTCACTTTAGTTGCAAATCTTGAAGCCAGATCTTTTTGTAATTTCTGATATTCGAAAGACACACCCAACGGCTGTCTTGCACTTTTAGGTTTCAGCTGAAGACTATTGATACTTCGAACTAATTCTTCCACCTTACGTACAGAAAGTCCCTTGTCAATAATTTCCTGATGGATAAACAATTGTTTATCGGTTTCTTCCACACTAATCAGCGCACGTGCATGTCCCATAGAAATTTTCTGATCACGGATAGAGATCTGTATGGCTGGAGGCAATTTGAGTAAACGCAGGTAATTGGTAACCGTTGACCGGTTTTTACCAACACGCTCTCCTAACTGTTCCTGTTTAAGATTACATTCTTCCAGCATGCGCTGAAAGCTCAGTGCAACTTCAATTGCATTTAAATTTTCACGCTGAATATTCTCGATCAGGGCCATTTCCAGCATCTGCTGATCATTGGCTTCACGGACATAGGCTGGAATTTCCGTTAACCCAGCTAGTTTAGAGGCTCTTAAACGTCGCTCTCCTGAGATTAACTGATAATTTCCTCCTGCAGCTTTTCTGACAGTAATTGGCTGAATTAATCCCTGTACCCTGATGGAATCAGCCAGTTCATTTAACGCAACCTGATCAAACTCAGAACGCGGTTGATAAGGATTGGTCGCGATATCACTGATTTTGATATGACCGATATTACCTGATTGCGTTTTCTGTTCAGTTTCACTGACCGGATTAATTGCATTCTTTTGTGGATGAGCCGAATCCGAATCATCTAAAAGAGCACTTAATCCTCTACCTAAACCTGTTTTTCGCTGAAACGATGTCATTAAGTTATATTTAAATAGTTGCAGAAGTCAAACCCTGGTTTTCTTTGACCAATCCGTTTTTACGGACAATCTCACGGGCAAGGTTCAGATAATTTATTGCTCCCTTACAATTTGCATCATGCATGATGACCGAAATCCCATAACTTGGTGCTTCACTTAGACGGGTATTTCTTTGTATAATCGTATCAAATACAAGTTCCTGGAAATGTGTTCTTACTTCTTCTACAACCTGGTTAGATAAACGCAAACGTACATCGTACATCGTTAACAAAATACCTTCAATCTCTAATTCAGGGTTTAACCTGTTTTGTACAATTTTTATGGTATTCAATAGTTTACCAAGTCCTTCCAATGCAAAATATTCACATTGAACAGGTATAATAACAGAATCCGCAGCGGTTAAAGCATTGATTGTAATCAAACCCAGTGAAGGGGAACAATCAATAATGATAAAATCATACTGGTCTTTAATCTTCTCCAGAACGGCTTTCATTTTATACTCCCTGTTGGTCAGGTTGATCATCTCAATCTCTGCCCCAACCAGGTCGATATGTGCTGGTAATAAATCAAGATTAGGTGTTTCTGTCTTCTGAATAGCCTCAGATGGTTCTACATCATTGATGATGCATTCATAGATACTATTTTTGATGCTTCTTGGATCAAACCCAATTCCTGAAGTTGAATTGGCTTGAGGGTCTGCGTCTACTAATAAAGTTTTATATTCTAATACGGCCAGGCTAGCGGCTAAATTTATAGATGAAGTTGTTTTACCTACTCCACCTTTCTGATTTGCCAATGCAATAATTTTACTCATTTATCTTTTTAATAATTACCAATTATTTCCTGAGAATTTGTGAATTAGATCCTTTAGGTATAAAACGCTATTTTTACCTACATTTAGGGGCTTTTTAACAATTAGCTAAGATACAAACTAAATGACAATATTAGCGTTAAACAATAGCGTGTTTTAAACATCTTATTAACAATTTTTACATGATTACGATCATCTCCGGCACAAACAGACCCGATAGCAATACGCTGAAAGTCGCAAAATATTATAGAGAAGCGCTCGCTAAAAAAGGACAAGAGGCTAATATACTGAGTCTGACAGACCTTCCGGCTGAATTAATCATTTCCGATTTATACGGAAAAAGATCTCCAGAATTTAAAAAGATACAAGAAAAAATTACGGCAACAGAAAAATTTGTATTCATTATTCCTGAATATAACGGTAGTTTTCCAGGTGTTTTGAAAACATTGATAGATGCTTGTGACTTTCCAGACAGTTTTTATGATAAAAAAGCCTGTCTGGTTGGGATCTCATCCGGTAAATATGGCAACATTAGAGGAATTGATCATTTTGGCGGCGTATGCAGCTATCTGCACCTGAATGTCCTGCCGCTGCGTCTACATATTCCAGCCATCAAAACAGAACTGGACGAGCACGGTAATTTTTATAAAGAAGATACTTTAAAATTTACAGGACAGCAAATAGACAAGCTTATTGCTTACTAAACAGCGAAGGATGTCCAGTTTTTTCCTTCATTACCAAAAATAAAATAACCAGGATAAAGCATTTCTGCCATGTCTTCCATAGCCTCTACAAAGGATACAGGATCACTTAAAAAGGCAGAAGTGTCTTCCATCAGATAAACACAGTTATAAGCTACCGCAGGCCACTCTTTTTCTAAAAGAGCAGGCACCATTCCCATCAGCTGACCAATACCTGTATTGGTTTGATGATAGATCAGTACTTTCGCTTGCTCAACGATTTCAAGTACTTCGCCACCTACAGCTTCAAGAAGCACATTTAATACCGGGTTAGGGGTATTATTTGTATCCAGGCAAGTCACCGGTACTTTGTCCATAAATTTAATCTTATGCAGAATAATATCCACACGCTCCTGCAAATCCTCGCGCAGCGTTTCATCCCCAACATTATTTATAAGTGCATTTAAAAAAGACATATCGATTAATTTATTACTTTGTGCAAAAGTAATATTCCTGATCTGATGCCCCGAATTATAAAAAATATATTTTACACTTTATGTCTTATTACCCTCTGTAGCTGTCATTCTGGGACTAAGGACCACGATAAAAAAGTGTTTAACCTGAATTTTGACCAGAGCCTGACTTCATTAGACCCTGCTTTTGCCCGTAATCAGCCTGCAATATGGATGATGAACCAGCTTTTTAACGGTCTTGTTCAGGCAGACAGTGCACTAAATACGATTCCGGCAATTGCTAAATCCTGGGAAGTAGCGCCGGATGGGCTCCAATATACATTTCATCTGCGCAATGATGTACACTTTCATGATGATCCCCTTTTCACCAATGGTAAAGGAAGAAAAGTTGTTGCAGCAGATTTTGCCTATAGCTTTAACCGTTTGTCAGATCCTAAAGTGGCTTCTTCCGGAGGCTGGATCTTTAGCGACAAGGTGAAAGACAAAAATAGCTTTCAGGCGCTCAACGATACTACGTTAATTATCCATTTAACAAAACCATTCCCTGCATTCCTCAATCTTCTGACTACACAATACTGTGTAGTCGTACCTCATGAAGTAGCAGATTATTATGGAAAGGATTTCAGGAGTCACCCAATAGGTACAGGACCTTTCCGTTTTAAATATTGGAAAGAAGAAGAAATTCTTGTGCTGTTGAAAAACGAAAATTACTGGGAAAGAGACAAAGGAAAAAAACTGCCTTACCTGGACGCTGTGAAAGTCTCTTTCATCACAGACAAACAAAGTGCTTTTATGTCCTTTATCAAAAAAGATCTTGATTTCTTTTACAGTGTTGATGGAAGTTACCGTGATGATATTTTAACCAAAAGTGGCCATATGACCAACAAGTATAAAGGGAAATTCCAGTTAATCAAAGGAGCCTATCTATGTACGGAATATGTTGGAATACTAGTAGACACCTCAAAATCTATTGTCAGAAACTCACCTTTAAGATTTAAAAAGGTACGTCAGGCAATCAATTATGGTATAGATAAAGCAAAACTGATCAAATATTTACGCAACAGCACAGGGACTCCTGCGACCTCTGGTTTCGTCCCAAAAGGAATGCCCGGCTTTGACAGTATTAAAGTAAAAGGCTATCACTACGACCCCGTAAAAGCGGCGCAATTACTCTCTGAGGCAGGTTTTCCACATGGAAAAGGAATGCCGGAACTAACACTCAGTACTTCTACCACTTACAAAGACATTATAGAATTTATCCAGGGTGAATTAAACTCATTGGGCATAAAAATCAAAGTTGATGTTACACCAAGTTCCAGCTTAAGAGAACTGATGTCTAAAAATGAAGTCAATTTCTTCAGGGGCTCCTGGATTGCAGATTATCCGGATGCAGAAAACTATCTCTCTGTTTTCTATTCCAAAAACCGCGTCCCTTATGGCCCTAATTATACCGGGTATTTCAATAAAGAGTTTGATCGCTTATTTGAACAGAGTTATTATGAGAATGATGCAAAAAAACGTTACGCATTATATCAGAAAATGGACAACATGGTTATAGAAAACGCCTCTATTGTCCCTATTTTATATGATCAGTCAGTGACTATGCTTCAAAATAACATTAGTGGTTATCCGATCAATCCATTAAGTGTAATGATTTTGAAAAGGGTTAAAAAGAAATAAGGTTAGCCTTTTCAGTCCGTGATCCTTGAAGGATTACGGACTGAAAAGGCTAACCTTATTTCTTTTATACTGACCAGGGATTATTGTTTCGGCCCAGCACCTCCGCCTAATCCTCCAGCACCTTCATCCTGCTTCAAGTCATCATTAGAAATTCCTTTTTTCTTTTTTGGAGCAGAAAAAGTCACCTTACCAAACTTGTAGCTAAAATTGACCCCAAAAGATCTTAACGGATAATAAATATTCATATTCTGACGGAAGTCAGCTCCAGTATTTTCATTATGAATATGCAGGTCTCTTGAAAAGACATTCAATACATTGACACCAACTGTCGCTTTCTTTTTCATGATCTCTTTCTTGAACGCACCACCATAAAAGGCCATTGGTCCTGAAGTACCCTGAAAAGTTCTTCTTGATGCATTATACACCCCGAAAATTTCCGTATTCCATCCACCTTTAAAAGAAATTGCAGATCTCGCAAACACCGAGTAATTCACAAATACACCAGTACTCTGGTTCGTCTGTGAATTCCTTAAATCATAAGTATTTAAGCTAAAATTCCCCATTAAAGTCCACTTAGGTAATGGATTATAGGTAGCGAATACATTGGCACCGTAAGATTTATTTTTACCGACATTGGCATAAGTAGTCAGCTTTTGCTCAGGGAAATACAGACTCTCAATTACGTCTGTAGTCGTGCGGTAAAATATTGAGGCATTAATTACAGACCCTTTAATAAAAGTCGAATAACCAAGCTCCACAATATCGCTTATTTCAGGATTTAAATTCGGATTACCCTGCTGCTGATTCTCCGGATCATTCCTGTTTAAGAAAGGGTTCAGATAAGACAAACTTGGTCTTTGCATCCTGGTGTTATAACTCAATTTCAACGTAGAATTTCCTTTCAGTGTCTTGGAGACAATTACACTTGGAAATAAATTAAAATAATTATTATTGAAATTCAATGAAGAACCAGACACCCCGCTGATGTCGGTGTATTCTGCTCTTAAACCACCCTTAACATCAAACAATTTAGCAAGTTTAAAACTTAAAACTCCATAAGCTGCACCAACATTTTGTTTATAATCAAAATCCTGTTCGCTGCTCTGGTACTTACTTTTTATATCTCTTAGAATCCCCTTAACACCGGTTTCCAAAGACATCGTTTTACTAAAAGGATAGACATAATCCGTTTGTAAAGTATACTCATTATTTTTACCCGTATTATCACCATTTACGTCAGGAGCCAATGCTGACCCATCAGGATTAATCAGGCGCGTATTAAATTGGGTCGTATTCCTGCCAAAACTTGCCTGACCGGAAACCGTAAACTCTTCTCCTTCTTTTTTAGTTGTTTTTCTGTAGTCAGCACTCCAGTCTATGTTATTTAAACTGCTCTTGCTATCAGAAGAGCGTACATAAGCCCTCAATATAGTATCCATGATACTGCTGGTCACATTTGAATTTCCTTTTGCACCATTCGAAAAATTATTGTATTTGATATTCGTAGAAAGACTGTTATAGGCATTAATATCATAATCCAGACCGATACTTCCATTATAAGCATATCTTTTTGCTTTACTGAACCCTTCCTGAAAGATATGTGATTGCTGGCTGTAGACATCATTTTCTAAAACAATTCTTGTATCCTGAGGGATTGCATACTGCCCTCCAAAGCTTGAACTGATTCCTAAACGTCCCTTTTTAGCATTTAAACTGAAATTACCATTATTCTGGCGTGTACCAACAGATAACGAAGCATTACCATTGACCCCTTGCGCAGTTTTCTTTTTGGTGATGATATTGATAATTCCACCTGCACCTTCTGCATCATATTTTGCCGAAGGACTTGTGATCACCTCCACGCTTTTAATTTCTTCTGCAGGAATCATCTTCAAAGCATCGGCAACACTGTTCGACATCGTTCCTGAAGGCTTTCCATTAATCAGTACCCTGACTGCAGAGCTCCCGCGCAAAGAAGGATTTCCATCAATATCAACCGTTACCATCGGCACTTTACGCATCACATCACCGGCATTACCACCTGCTGTGGTTACATCCTGTTCCGCATTATAAACCAATTTATCAATTTTAGTTTCTATCATCGGTGTTTTACCAACAATAGCAACCTCTTTCAAATTGCTTTCTGTACCAGTTAATAAAACATTTCCAAGGTTCAGATCAGGCTTCTCAGGGCTGGTTTTAATCAGCATAGTTTTACCCTTATAGCCCATAAAGCCAATCAATAATTTATACTGATCAGGGGACACATTTTGTAGTACAACCTTACCTTTTGCATCAGTTACACCTCCATTAACCGATTTATTATCTTTAACCCTGATCAGAGATACCGTTGCATAATCAACAGGTTGTTTAGTAGCAGAGTCAATAATAACAGCACTTATCCTTCCTGTTATAGTTACCTTTTGTGCTCCGCCACCGAGTGCAAATTGGGCATTAACCTGCTGTATTAATCCCAGAAAGACAAATAATAGTAGTAGTTTTCTTTTCATAGTTTAGTGATCGTGTGATTCTGTGTGTGTGTTGTTTAGTCGTCGTGTGTTGTTTAGTCGCCGCAAATTTAACTTTGTTACCGGCTATTTAAAATTCTTTTTGCTGATCAGATAATTATTGCCGGTAAACAGCAGAAATTTACCGGTAATTATTGGAAATGCCTTTAAATAAAAATGGTTATTAAAGATTTGACTCCTTAATAACCATTCGGTATATTAAATATGCTATTGAATTAAATCACAATATTCACAATACGGCCTTTAACTATAATCACTTTTTTAGGTGTTTTACCCTCAAGATATTTCTGAACCTGTTCATCGGCCAGCACAATTTCTTCAATCTCTTTAGTTTCAAGTGCTAAACTCAGATTTAAGTTTAACCTGGTTTTTCCATTTACAGAAACCGGGTAACTGAACTCATCTTCCACTAAATGCGCCGGATTAAATTCCGGATAAGCAGCATAAGATAAACTACCCTCATTTCCTAACAACGACCATAGCTCTTCTGTAATATGCGGTGCATATGGAGAAAGAACAACAACCAGATCTTGTAAAATACTGCGTTTATTACATTTAAGATCTGTCAGTTCATTAACCGCGATCATAAAGCTGGATACCGAAGTATTGAAAGAAAAACGTTCAATATCATCCTGTACCTTTTTAATAATTTTATGCAAGGCCTTTAATTCAGCTTTTGTAGGTTCAGCATCTGATAAAGTAAACTCCCATTGGTCGTTGTGGAATAAACGCCAGAATTTACGAAGGAATTTAAATACCCCCTCAATCCCGTTCGTGTTCCATGGCTTACTTTGTTCAAGCGGGCCTAAGAACATTTCGTACATCCTTAAAGTATCTGCACCATAACTGGCAATCAGTACATCAGGATTCACAACATTGAAATAAGATTTAGACATTTTTTCTACCTCTACCCCACAGATATATTTACCATTCTCCAGAATAAATTCTGCATCAGCAAATTCAGGTCTGAACAACTTAAATTTTTCAATATCCAGGATTTCATTCTCTACAATATTTACATCGACGCGTAATGCCGAAGTTTTATAATTGTTCTTCAAACCATGAGAAACCAAAGTATGAGTGCCCTTGCCCGATTCATCAGCTACCCGGTAAACAAAATTTGTCCTGCCCTGGATCATTCCCTGGTTAATCAGTTTTTTGAAAGGCTCTTCTTCTTTGACATAACCCATATCTTTCAGGAACTTGTTCCAGAAACGGCTATAAAGCAAGTGGCCTGTAGCATGTTCAGCACCACCGATATATAAATCTACATCTTTCCAGTACTCAATTGCTGCTTTACCAGCAAACCCGGTTTCATTGTTGGAATCCATATAACGATACCAGTACCAGCTCGAACCCGCCCATCCTGGCATTGTACTCAACTCATAATGATACTGATTTTCGTAAGTCCAGTTTTCAGCTCTGCCCAGAGGCGGCTCCCCAGTTTCAGTTGGCAAATACTTATCAACCTCAGGTAACAATAAAGGTAATTCCTCTTCCTTGATCAAATATGGCAGACCATTTTTAAAGTATACCGGAATAGGCTCTCCCCAATAACGCTGACGACCAAATATCGCATCCCGCATACGGAAATTCACTTTCGCTTTCCCTGCACCCTGATCTTCCAGCCACTTATTCAAAGTAGTGATTGCTTCTGTATAAGTCATTCCATTGATGAAACCAGAATTGATATATTTACCTTCTTTAGTACCATCGGCCTGTACATCAATATCCTTTTGCGCATCAAGGATCTGTACAACAGGCAGATTAAAATGCTTTGCAAATAACCAGTCACGCTGATCGCCACTCGGCACGCCCATTACAGCACCAGTTCCATAACCAGCAAGCACATAATCAGCGATCCATAACTGGATACGCTCACCACTTACCGGGTTTACCACATAAGTACCTGTAAAAGCACCAGAAACTGTTTTAGTATCCGCCATACGGTCTAACTCAGATTTCTTTTTAGTTTGTTCTATATAATTCTTAATAGCATTGACCTGCGCTGGAGTAGTCAATGCTGCAACCAGTTCATGTTCCGGTGCCAGCACCACATAAGAAACACCAAAAATCGTATCCACACGTGTGGTAAATACCTCAATATAATCGGTATTAATGGCTGCATCGGTTTCGATTTTGAAGCGGACACTCGCACCTACACTCTTACCAATCCAGTTACGCTGCATTTCTTTAACCGGTTCCGGCCAGTCAATTGTATTTAAACCCTGTAACAAACGTTCCGCATAAGCAGAAATACGCATGCTCCATTGCATCATTTTTTTCTGTTCCACAGGGTGCCCGCCACGTTCAGAAAAACCATCTTTCACCTCATCATTAGCCAGTACCGTTCCTAATGCTGCGCACCAGTTTACTGTACTTTCTTTCAGAAATGTTAAACGGTATTTCAACAGCTCTTCCTGTTTTTCTTCTGCGGTCATGTTTGCCCAGTCACCTGGCATGAAGCTTTTCACGTCCTCATCACTTGCTGCTTTTACATCAGCACTGCCCGAAGCATTGAATTTTTCAATTAAAGTATTGATATCTTCAGCACGGTCCGTTTCCAGGTTATACCAGGAATTGAACAGCTGCATAAACACCCACTGCGTCCATTTATAATATTCAGGTTCGCTGGTCCGTACTTCGCGGCTCCAGTCAAAAGAAAAGCCAATCTGATCCAGCTGACGACGGTAAGTACTGATATTTGCTTCAGTCGTTAACGCCGGGTGCTGACCTGTTTGTATCGCATATTGTTCTGCCGGTAATCCAAATGAATCATATCCCATAGGATGTAAAACATTGTATCCCTTTAATCTTTTGTATCTTGAAAATATATCGGAGGCAATATAGCCCAGTGGGTGGCCAACATGTAAACCCGCACCCGATGGGTATGGAAACATATCAAGCACATAAAATTTAGGTTTGGCTGATGTCGCCTCTGCTTTAAACGTTTGGTGTGCTGCCCAAAACCCCTGCCACTTCTGTTCTATTTCTTTAAATTGGTAATCCATTACAAAAATCCTTTATATACGGCGAAAATAAAGAAATTAAGGAGGTTTTAGAAGCCTTATCAAAAGAACTTTAGCGATATAAACGATATTCATACCAAACAAGATATTTTACCCGTTTAAAAGGCATCTAGTTTGCATATATTTTTTTATTTTCGCAGAACATAAAATACACCCAACTCATAAAATATGGAAGAATTTGAAGTTAGTGATGCTTCTAAGAAGACGAAAACCATTTATATCTCCACTATATTTAGTATAACCCTGGTTTTGTTGATGCTTGGCGTATTGGGACTAATACTGGTACATGCAAAGAATCTTTCTAACTATGTAAAAGAGAATATTGTATTAAATATCATAGTTGACGAAGGCGCAAAAGAACCAGATGTTATTCAGTTCAGGAAAGAACTTGATGCTAATCCTGCCGTTAAACAGACAGAATATGTGAATAAAGAAGTAGCTGCAAAAAATCTTACGCAAGATTTAGGCGAAGATTTCGTGAATTTCCTGGGTTATAACCCACTACTTTCTACTGTTGATGTTTACCTTAAAGCTGACTACGCAAACAATAAAAGTATTGACGCACTGAAAGCCACAATCAGCAAAAACCCTGTAGTTAAAGAAGTTATCTATCAGAGTTCGCTAATTGACATGGTCAACAAAAATATCAATACCATTGGTTTAATTGTATTGGGATTTGCTGCTATATTACTGGTTATCTCTGTAGCCTTAATCAATAACACAATCAGGCTGGCAATTTATTCACAGCGTTTCCTGATCAAAAGCATGCAATTAGTAGGTGCTACAAAGAATTTCATCCGCAAGCCCTTTATTTTCTGGGCGATGCTGCATGGTTTAATTGCTTCGTTTATCGCTATCCTGATCTTGCTTGGGCTGTTGTATTATGCACAAAAAGAAATTCCTGAAATCATTATTTTAAGAAATTACACCGAATTTGGTATCGTTCTGCTTGGTTTAGTAGGGATGGGGATTTTCCTGACCGCGCTGAGCACAACCTTTGCAGTAAGCAAATATTTACGTTTAAAAATTTACGACCTTTACAGATAATAACAAATGATCGAGAAAAAAACTAGTCCTGCAACGCAAGACCCTAAAAATGAAATGGTTTTTACAAAAAAGAATTATCAACTGTTGTTAATCAGTATGGCTATTGTTGTAGTTGGCTTTATGCTGATGATTGGAACAACTGACATTTATGATCTGAGAAAAACTCTTCTTGCTCCAATGGTTGTACTTTTTGGATTCGGATTTGGTATTTACGCAATCCTGAAAAAGTAAGCTTACATGACTCTTATAGATGCCATTATTCTCGCTGTAATAGAGGGACTGACTGAGTTTTTGCCAGTTTCTTCTACCGGCCATATGATCCTTGCCTCTTCCTTTATGGGAATTGCATCCGATCCATTCGTAAAATTATTTACCATTGCGATTCAGTTGGGAGCAATTCTTTCGGTAGTGGTATTATACTTCAAACGTTTCTTCAAAACAATTGGTTTCTACGTTAAACTACTGGTTGCGTTTATTCCTGCAGCTATTTTTGGATTACTGCTGAGCAAGAAGATTGACCAGATGCTGGAAAGCCCGATGACAGTTGCTATATCTTTAGTAGTCGGAGGTATAATTCTTCTTTTCGTAGACAAATGGTTTAATAAGCCAACTATCCATGAAGAAGAAGAGATCAGCTATCTTACCGCTTTAAAAATTGGATTTTTTCAATGTCTGGCCATGATACCTGGTACATCAAGATCCGGTGCAAGTATTGTTGGCGGTATGTCTTTGAAATTAAGCAGAAAAGTAGCTGCTGAATTCTCTTTTTTTCTGGCTGTCCCTACTATGTTTGCAGCAACAGGAAAAAAGTTATTCGATTTTTATAAAGAAGGCAATACCATTAGCCACGATCAGATTCAACTGCTTGTGATCGCTAATATTATTGCATTTATTGTAGCCTTACTCGCTATTAAAAGTTTTATCGGTTACCTGAACAAACACGGATTTAAAGTGTTTGGATGGTATCGTATCATTGCTGGATTGATCATCATTGTATTAATATATAGCGGGCACAACCTGCAAATAATTTAATGTGTAAATTGCAGCTTAATTTAGATTACCATTTTGAGCGCACAAAAGTTACTGGAAAGAACCTTCAATTTTGCCGAAGGAGAGTTATTACTCATCAATAAACCCTATAAGTGGACGAGTTTTGATGTAGTAGGGAAGATCAGGAATTCGTTAAAACCCCTGAAGTTAAAAGTTGGCCATGCAGGTACATTAGACCCTTTGGCCACAGGTTTATTGATTTTATGTACAGGAAAACTGACTAAACAGATAGACACCTTTCAGGCAGAAGACAAAGAATATACCGGAACGATGATCCTGGGGGCTACAACACCCTCTTTTGATATGGAAACAGTGGTTGATCAGGAATATCCACTGACTAATTTAACTGAAGAAGCAATTTATGCCGCTACTGCACCATTTACCGGCGACATACAGCAATATCCACCAGCCCATTCCGCAGTTAAAGTAAACGGAGAACGTTTATATGTTAAAGCCCGCAGAGGTGAAGAACAGGAACTGAGGCTCCGTTTTGTATCCGTACCAGTTTTTGAGATTACCCGTATTGCCTTACCTGAAGTTGATTTCAGAATCGTTTGCAGTAAGGGAACTTATATCAGATCATTGGTTTCAGATTTCGGGAAACATCTTGAAAATGGTGCCTATTTATCGAAACTTACCCGTACAAGAAGCGGAAATTTCTCTTTAGAAGACGCTTTTGAAGTAACCGACCTGGTTGAATACCTTAAAAACAAAAGAGAAGCTGCCGCAGCTGAACAAGCCGGCACAAACACTTAATAGCTATTATGCACAATCACCTTAAAAACACTTATCTACGTCATCTAAAAGATTTTACTTTAATCGGACTAGGCATTGTTTCTGCCTGCTTCGGTCTTAAAAGCTTTTTGATGCCAAGTGAGTTTATAGATGGCGGTGTAACGGGTATATCTCTGCTGATCAGTACACTGACAGGATTTAAACTCTCGTATCTGATCCTGTTGATCAACATACCTTTTGTGATTTTAGGATATTCACAAATAGGTAAGGCATTTGCTATAAAAACAGCTTTAGCCATTGTTGTTCTTGCTGTTTTTCTGATCATCCTGCCCTTTCAGCCTGTTACCCATGATAAATTACTGATCGCTTTTTTTGGTGGTCTGTTTTTAGGCGGAGGTATTGGCCTGGCTATGCGTGGCGGATGTGTCATTGACGGAACAGAAGTACTCGCTTTATATATCAGTAAAAATAGCATGCTGACTGTTGGGAATATTATCCTGATCCTTAACATTATCATTTTTGGGGTTGCAGCAATTTTCCTGGATATAGAAACAGCGATGTATGCAATTCTAACTTATTTATCAGCCTCCAAGACCATTGATTTTGTAGTCAACGGACTGGAGCAGTACATTGGCGTAACCATTATTTCTGAGAAAAAAGAAGACATCAAGCTATTCCTGATCAATGATATGAAAAGGGGAGTGACTATTTATAAAGGTGAAGGCGGATACGGAGAGAAAAAAGAAATTGACATCTTATATACAGTAGTTACAAAACTTGAAATGGGTAAACTGCAAAATGAAATCCGCCAGTTAGATCCGGATGCTTTTATTGTGCAGCAGCAGATTTCTGACCTCAAGGGTGGCGTAGTAAAACGACATGCCTTGCATTAATACTAAAGATTTTGAAGATATATAACCACCTTTCCGAATTTAAAAGGTTGAACAACGCAGTTGCAACCATAGGCACTTTTGACGGGGTTCACTTCGGGCATCAGAAAATCATTAACAGGCTTTGCGAACTAGCGAAGACGACCGGTGGCGAAAGTGTAATTCTGACCTTTTTTCCTCATCCCCGGTTGATTATCGATCCGGAAAACCAGGATCTTAAAATGATCAATACCATTGAAGAAAAAGCAGAAATATTAGCGGCCCTGGGAGTTGACCATCTGATCATTACTCCATTTACACGTGATTTTTCCAACATGAATCCTGCTGAGTATATCAAGAATATCCTGGTAGATACCATTGGCATCAAGCAACTGATTGTTGGTTATGATCATCGCTTCGGAAAAGACCGTTCTGGTGGCATGACAGATTTAGTCGCTTTTTCCCGCCCCTATGGTTATGAGATAGAAGAAATTAAAGAGCAGGACATTAATGATGTTGCTGTCAGCTCCACTAAAATCAGGAAATCATTGCTAGAGGGACAAGTTGGTTTAGCAGCAGAATATCTGGGCTATAATTTCTCTTTGTACGGACCAGTAATCAAAGGAGATAAAATAGGACGTACAATTGGCTTCCCAACAGCGAACATATTTATTGAACAGCCTTATAAAATCATCCCATCCGACGGAATATATGCAGTGACCGTTGAAATGGAAAATGAGACTTATAAAGGAATGGCTTATATAGGTCAGCGCCCAACGATCAATGGAATGACCAGGAATATAGAAGTCAATATCTTTGATTTTAACAAAGAAATCTATGGTCAGTACATCAAAATGAACTTCATGGAATTTCTCAGACATGATGTGAAGTTCACCGGACTGGAAGCACTTAAAATACAACTACAACAAGACAAAGAAGATACCTTAGCTTATTTTGCGCAGAGTTAATTCAAATATGTGTCATCTTTGCTCAAAATAAACGTCAATTCATTAAAGAAAACGCCTCTTTTTTTGTATATTTACAATAATGAGGCGTTTTTTAATGATTATCACAATCTTTTTCATTACAAATTCATGCTTTGCATTAAAGCCTGGGCGCATTCAGGCTGCCTGTATATCAGCTTTAGAAATTAAGGCAATTTCTCTTCATTACCAATTCAATAAAACACAGCACCAAGACGTATCGAACTTAAACGGAGATGATTTTGAACATCCTACCGTGATACAACAAGGTTTAAACAAACAACCTGTAGTCTGTTTACAATTGTTTCGTCTGCCTGAAAGTAAATCAGTCAGAAATACCCCTTTCCAGGCTTATAACTTACGCACTTGCTTTCACTATAATTTCATATACGATTTTTTGTATCCTAACCATGTTTTCTGGTAACGTCTTCATCGCAAAACCAAAACCCGTTTTTTTACAATTAAATATTATGTATGCTACACCTACCCGTATTAATAACTGATTTAGGCTTAATACTCGCAGCGGCTGGAATTACAACCCTGCTTTTCAAAAAAATCAAACAACCACTCGTACTCGGCTATATTCTTGCCGGTTTATTAGTTGGCCCCCATATTAACTTTATTCCTACCGTAACCGACAATGAAAGTATTCATATCTGGGCTGAAATCGGGGTTATCTTTTTGCTGTTTAGTCTTGGGCTGGAGTTCAGTTTTAAGAAACTCGTTAAAGTAGGAGGATCAGCTTCCATTACCGCTATCGTCGAAGTCGTTTGTATGTTGCTTATCGGTTTTGTTGCTGGAAAAGCCATGGGCTGGAAAACGATGGATAGTATTTTCCTCGGTGGGATTCTATCTGTTTCTTCCACAACTATTATTATCCGTGCCTTTGAAGAGCTTGGCGTTAAACATAAGAAATTCGCCGGCCTGGTTTTCGGTGTCCTGATTGTAGAAGATCTTGTGGCCATCCTTTTATTAGTTCTGCTCTCTACTTTGGCTGTGAGTCAGCAATTTGCCGGAGCAGAGATGTTTTTCTCTATCCTGAAGCTATTATTCTTCCTGATCCTATGGTTCATTGGTGGTATTTTTCTGGTTCCTACCTTCTTGAAAGCAACGAAAAAGCTCATGAACGACGAGACTATGCTGATTGTCTCCATCGCCTTATGTCTGCTCATGGTATTACTTGCCGTTAAAGTCGGGTTCTCTCCTGCTTTGGGCGCATTTATTATGGGCTCTATCCTTGCTGAAACTACACAAGCAGAAAAAATTGAGCATCTTACTAAATCTGTAAAAGATCTTTTTGCAGCTATATTCTTCGTTTCTGTGGGAATGCTGATTGATCCGAGTATTCTGATCGACTATGCTGTACCTATCCTGATCATAACGATTGCTACTGTTCTGGGAAAATTCTTAAGTTCTGGATTAGGCGCATTACTTTCAGGACAGCCCCTGAAAACATCCGTACAAACCGGAATGAGTTTAGCTCAGATCGGTGAATTCTCCTTTATCATTGCTACCCTTGGGCTCACCCTGAAAGTAACCAGTGATTTTCTCTACCCAATCGCGGTAGCTGTCTCTGCAATTACGACCTTCACCACTCCATATCTGATCAAAGCATCAGAGCCCTTTTACTTGTTCCTGGAGCGTACCCTTCCAAAAAGCTGGGTAGCTGCCATCAACAGATATAGTTCCAGTACCGCTGGAATTACAACTATGAGTGACTGGAAAACATTGCTAAAGTCATACACTTTCAATACAATTATCCACTCCGTAATTCTGATTGCCATTATCTTTTTAGGCTCCCGGTATCTGCATCCATTTATCACACAAAACCTGATTAACGGCAATAAAGGTATTATCATCAGTCTGATTATTTCCCTGATCTTCATGGCTCCCTTCTTATGGGCACTGGCCATCAGGAGAATTGAACGTAAAGCACACTCTCACTTATGGCTGAATAAAAAATATACCCGCGGACCACTAATCGCGCTGGAAGTCTTAAGAGTTGCCCTGGCTATATTTGCCGTTTGTTTCCTGATTTTCCAATTCTACAATACCTGGGTCGCGATGGTTATTGCCCTGATCCTGATCGTTACCGGGATGATTGTCTTCAGCCGGAAACTACAGGCCTTTTATGACCGTTTAGAACACCGTTTCCTTTACAACCTGAACGCTAGAGAAGAACATAACAAACAGCCCGAAATATTACCCTGGGATACCCACTTAACAGAATTAACTATAGCTCCTGAATCTGCACTGGTAGGAAAATCCCTGATTGAATTAGCAGTCAGAGAAAAGTACGGTGTAAACATTGCGCTGATCGAGAGAGGCAATATGATGATCCCAACGCCCGGACGTGATGAGCGGCTTTATCCAAATGACAAAGTCATGCTGATTGGGACAGATGATCAACTTGCAGCAGTCGGAGAGCTCTTTAAAGGCACTAACAATGATAACCAGGAAAGCGCCTTCCCTAAAAAGGACATGACGCTTCAGAAAATTGTGATCAATACCTCTTCCCCGGTATTTGCGCAAACCATCCGGGAATCTGGTATCCGGGAAAAAACACAAGGCCTGGTTGTAGGTATTGAGAGAAATGGCATCCGTATCCTTAATCCTGATTCCGATCTGGTATTTGAGAACGATGACATCGTATGGATTGTAGGGAACAATAAAAAGATCCCAGATCTGCTCAAGAAAGTTTAAACCAATTAATTTTTTGTTTGTTCAATTAAACAACTAGATTCGTTAAGCCTGAACCCTGCTCAAAAACAGGATTCAGGCTCAACTTTGAACAAATGAAGATAGACCAGGAAAAGAGTGACTTTTTAGATGAAATGCTTGACCATTGGCAGGAAGAAAACCTGCTCACTCCTGCCGACATCGAAAAACTAAAAGCCAGCTACGAGGCCAAATCATTTGATTGGCGAAGACTTGCGCAATACTCCTTCTGGGTGGCAATGGCTTGCGGAGTAATTTCACTCGGGGCCCTCTTAATTGACAATAAATTCCTTGATTACTTAAAAAACCTTTACGATACCCCTAACAGTATTATCAGCTTACTCTCTGCCGTAGGGGCGGGCATCCTCTACAAAATAAGCTTTACCCGAAAGAAGACTATGCCCATGCAGGTATTCAGTAACGACGCCATCATCTTCACCGCCGTCATGCTCACTGCCAATGCTATTGCCTACCTCGGTAAAGCCTTTGATAAAGGGGACGGACACTTCTCCATCCTGATCCTGCTCTCTGTATTCATTTACGGTATATTAGCTTACCTTTTCAAATCCCGCCTCATCTGGATATTCGTTCTGATTTCCCTTGGTGCATGGTTTGGAACTGAAACCGGCTACATGTCACGTGACAACCTCTACTTCCTGGGCATGAACTACCCCTTGCGTTTTGTCGCCTTCGGACTTGCCCTGACAGCAATATCAATATCCCTGAAGAACGTAAAAGTCTTCCAGCAATTCTACGATACTACTTACATCTGCGGGATGGTTTACCTGTTCGTATCCCTATGGCTAATCTCGGTATTCGGTAACTTCGGCACCCTTGACAAATGGTACGGAATCAAACAAATCAGTCTTTTCTACTGGGCTATCATTTCGGCCGTTGCCTGCGTTGCCAGTATTTTCGTTGGCCTCAAATATCGTGACGACATCGCCCGTGAATTCGGGATCACTTTCCTATTTATCAATCTCTACACCCGTTACTTCGAATACTTTTGGGACAGCTGGCACAAGGCACTTTTCTTCAGTGTTCTGGCTGCTTCCTTCTGGCTGATCGGCCGGAAAGCTGAAAAGATCTGGAATGTTGAATTCCTGAAAAAATAACATGTTGAAAATCCCCCTGATAAAAAGTCCCTATAAAAACAGGAAGTCCCCCCTGCTATTCATCCTGTGGCTGATCCTGATCCTATGCAGTAAATCAACAGACGTAAAAGCCCAGGAAAAACATACAGACAGCTTAAGAACAGACTTTACGATCTTCATCAAACTATTAAAAAACAACTATCCTTCCCTCTATCGCTACAACAGCCAGTTAAAGATGGATGCTATACTTGACAGCACCTATAACACTATTCAACCAAACACTACAGATTTTGAGTTTTATAAACTCTTAAAAAAGACACTCAGCACTATTAAAGACGGTCACCTCTACTGTAGCCTTCCACCAACCCAGCAAAAATACCGTGAAGAAAAAGCCAGGTTCTTCCCCCTGAAACTCTGCTTCACCG
Organism: Pedobacter sp. UYP1; assembly: GCF_040547305.1. NCBI lineage: Bacteria > Pseudomonadati > Bacteroidota > Sphingobacteriia > Sphingobacteriales > Sphingobacteriaceae > Pedobacter > Pedobacter sp. UYP1. Next base: position 282,416 of record NZ_JBEPPL010000006.1, read on the forward strand.
AATACCATACCTACCTGGCAAACCCAGGCAATACTCAAATACCTGCGGGCTCAGAAATCCTGACTATAAACAAGCAGCCAATTGAGCTGATCAGAAAAAACGTAATGGAATACATCGTTTCTGACGGAGACATTCAGACTAAAAAGCTCAAAATACTGAATGACTTCTTTTACTTCTACTACTACTTATCCCAAGGCGAACAGCCCTTTTACACAATTAAAATTAAAACTCCGGACGGAGCCATAAGGCAAATCAAACTTACTGGGAAGCCAGAAAAAGAGCTCGTTGGCGATGAGAATGAGAACAAACCTACAAAAGACCTGCAATTAGCAATCAAAGCTAATAACACAGCCATACTTACCATTAAAAGCTTTGAGAAATCACAACTGGAAAAAACCGGAGAAAACTTCCCGGAATTCCTAAAAGAATCCTTTGCTACCCTTCATCAAAAAGGAATAAAAAAACTAATTATAGACCTTCGTGGAAACACAGGAGGCAGGGACACCTATGGCCCGCTACTCTATTCGTACTTAACACAACAACCATTTCGATATTATAAAAGCCTGACTACAATCACAACAGACCTTCCATACGAAGAATTTAAAAGTGCTGTCTCCTCCTACAACAACCTGAATAAGGACATGTTATTAAAAACCAGCCCGCACAACTATCAGTTAAAAAATACAGCTCACCCTAACTTACAACAGATCTATCCCCAACCAAACAATTACAAAGGAAAACTCTGGCTCCTGATCGATGGTTTATCATTTTCAACAACAGCAGAATTCTGTGCTATAGTATCCAGTAACAATCGCGGGAAATTTATAGGAGAAGAGACCGGGGGCACTTACGAAGGAAACACATCGGGTGTACAAATAGAATCCACCCTGCCTCACACTAAAATCCAAATATCTGTTGGTACCATTAAATACGATATGGCAGTAAAGCCAGCAAAAAAACCAGCAAGGGGAATCATACCTCAATACAAAATCCTGCAAGACATCAGCAGCAAAGCAGATAGTCAATTAAACTATGCGCTGAAACTAACCGAAAAATAATTGGGATTAATAGCCTGATAAGCGATCCTGATAGTTAACTATCAAATAATCTTGATCACAAGTCAACAAGCAACCTAGCGTCGTCAAGCCTGTCTTCCTTGTAGCGCAATCCTATTGTTACCCCATAAAAGCCCTACGTATCGAAAATAAAGAAACCTGGTATGTGTTTTCCAGACCTCATTCCTGTTCGGAGAATGCCAGTCGGAAAACACATACCAGGTTTCTTTTATTTCCCTAAGTACACGAGCGCAAGCTTAACAATATGATAAGCGGAAAGCGCGAAAAACAATAGTGCGATCGCCCTGTTAACCACATAACTACTTAAAGCAAACTTCGTTTGAATATATTGAGCAAACCTTGCAAAACCATACAAAGCCACAGCAGCGCCAATCCCCGACCCGATACTAAATACCGTCAAAGACAAATACCCAATATCAATCCACTCATGAGAAATCAAATACGTCCCGACAAACAACCAATAAGGGATCTGCATCGGATTCAGCACTCCAAGTAACATCCCATACCTGATACTATCCTTTTTCGAATAATCAGCCTTAGGCATTTCCTTTCTTGAACGCCAGGTAATCACCCCCAAAACAGTGAACATCACAATCATCACCACATCAATATAATTGCCAACCTTGATCTCACTCGACAACCATTGCACAAACCTCATTACACCAAATGTGAACAAAACCTCTACCGCAGAAAAAGCCAGAATAAAATACAAAGCCTGTTTTATCCCACGTGTAATAGTAATCTGTACCACCGTAAGGTTGATATTTCCAGGCGGAATATACCCTATCGAATTTAGAATTATCCCGAGGAATAAGGTTAGAAAAAGCATGCGTTAATATAAAAATTAAATTAATCCGTATTATTTATCAAAAAAGAGCTGACGAACAAACATCAGCTCTTAAAAAATCATGATTAAACCAAAGAAGGCTTCAAATGCGGAAGTAAATACTTTGCAGTATAAGAACCTTTCGCCTCAATAAGATCTTCAGGAGTTCCCTCAAAAACAACATTACCACCACCATCGCCACCCTCAGGCCCAATATCAATTACCCAATCCGCAGACTTGATCATATCCATATTATGCTCGATCACTAAAATCGTATTTCCCTGTTCAATCAGCGTATTTAAAGCAATCAGTAACTTCTTAATATCATGAAAATGCAAACCAGTAGTCGGCTCATCAAAAATGAACATCGTTTTACTCGCACTATTTCCCTTAATTAAAAACGAAGCCAACTTGATCCTTTGCGCCTCACCACCAGACAAAGTATTAGAAGACTGTCCCAAATGAACATAGCCCAAACCAACATCAACAAGCGGCTGCAACTTATTTAAAATCTTAGGTTCATTCTTGAAGAACCCTACCGCCTCATCAATCGTCAGATCCAGGATATCAGCCACATTCTTATCCTGATAAGTAATATCAAGAATCTGCTGCTTGAACCTGCGGCCACCACAAGCCTCACAAGGCAAATAAATATCAGCCATGAACTGCATCTCAATCTTCACCTCACCCTCACCCTGACAAACATCACAACGGCCACCCTCCACATTGAAAGAAAATGCAGCAGGCTTTAATCCAGCCGCCTTCGCAGCAGGCAAAGCAGAAAACAAAGCACGAACATCATCCCAAGCCTTCACATAAGTTACAGGATTAGATCGCGAAGAACGGCCAATAGGATTCTGATCCACCATTTCTACCTGGCTGATCAGCTCATAATTGCCGGATATCCCATCATACAACCCAGTCTGCTCACCCGCATAATTACCAATTGCCTTTTGTAGCGCAGGGTATAAAATCTTCTTGATCAAACTCGTTTTGCCCGATCCGGAAACCCCGCTTACTACCGTAAAAACACCAAGCGGAAACTTAACCTCAATATTCTTAAGATTATTCTCCCTTGCCCCCTTAATCAGAATGTGGTCAGCCCACTTTCTTCTCACCGCAGGAATAGCTATATTTTCTTCACCTGACAAGTATTTCCCCGTCAAACTCTTTTTGTCCTTAATAATCTCTTTATAAGTACCTGTAAAAACCAGGTTTCCTCCTAAAGTACCTGCCTCAGGACCAATATCAATGATATGATCCGCAGCCCTCATCATCTCTTCTTCATGCTCCACCACAATCACCGTGTTTCCAACATTACGCAAAGACTGTAATACCTCAATCAGCTTATTCGTGTCCCTTGGATGCAAACCAATACTAGGCTCATCCAGTACATAAATAGAACCCACCAAACTACTACCTAATGAAGTTGCTAAATTAATACGCTGAGACTCTCCACCTGAAAGCGTATTAGATAACCTGTTTAAAGTTAAATACCCCAAACCAACATTATTCAGATAAAGTACACGGCTGGTCACTTCCGCCAGTAAACGCTTTGAGATTTTAACATCCGTCTCAGAAAGCTCCAGTTTATCAAAGAAATCCTGAATAATTGACATAGGCATTAATACCACGTCTACAATCGACTTTCCGCCAATCTTAACATAAGAAGCATCTTTTCGCAATCTCGACCCCTTACAATCCGGGCAAATAGTTTTTCCGCGGTAACGCGACAACATCACCCTGTACTGAATTTTATAAGTCTGCTGCTCCAGCTCCTCAAAAAATGCATCCAGTCCTTCAAAATATTTATTACCTGTCCAGATTAACCGCTGCTCCTTCTCCGTTAACTCATTGAAAGGCCTGTGAATAGGAAAATCAAACTTCGAAGCGTTCTTGATCAGCTTATTCAACCATTCCCGCATTTTTTCACCACGCCACGGAGCGATCGCATTGTCATAAAGACTCTTGCTCTTATCAGGAACGACCAGATCCTCATCAATCCCAATCACATTTCCATACCCCTCACAACGCTTACAAGCGCCATAAGGATTATTGAAACTGAAGAAATTTGGTGTAGGCTCCTCAAAGCGAATCCCATCCAACTCAAAACGATCACAGAAATGAGTGACTTTACCCTCATGCTCTACATAACAATCACCCTTACCTTCAAAAAAGGCAGTTTGAATAGAGTCAGCCAGGCGGCTCATCGTTTCATCATCGTCATGAAAAACAATCCGGTCAATCAGGATCTTGATCGTATCAGAATCTTTAAGCTCAGTATCTTTAAACTGCTCATCTTCCAGCACAGCTTCAATTTTATGAACCGTATCTCCAAGATAAACCCTTAGAAATCCTTTCTGCAGTAATACTGCCAATTCCTCTTTAACAGATCTGTTATTGTGCGGATGAAGCGGGCAGAAAATTGTAGCCACGCTATCTTCTCCAAGTTTGGATACAAAATCAACAACCGTACTTACCGTATCCTTTTTGACCACTACCCCGGATTCCGGAGAAATAGTTTTGCCAATTCTGGAAAAAAGCAATTTCAGATAATCGTAAATTTCTGTTGAAGTACCAACCGTAGATCTCGGATTGGATGTAATTACCTTCTGTTCAATTGCGATGGCAGGGGCAATACCTTTAATATAATCAACATCTGGCTTGTTCATCCGGCCCATAAACTGACGGGCATAAGAAGAAAGACTTTCTACGTATCTTCTTTGTCCTTCGGCATACAGCGTGTCAAAGGCGAGGGAAGATTTCCCTGAACCCGACATTCCAGTGATGACTACCAGCTTGTTTTTCGGTATTGCAACATCAATATTTTTGAGGTTATGTACCCTGGCACCCTTGATAATAATGTTTTTATGTGGATCTTTCTCCGTTTCCTTACTCATTGACTTCCTTATAGGATTTGCTAATATAACCCAAAAAACACAAAATTAGTTTGTAGGGAGAATGCAAAAATACGGCTCTTTAAACTAATTTAATTTTTTTTACTACTTTTATTCTTGTAATCTGATAAAAAAATGCTTCTTTTGAAGTTGTAACACAATCGATTAAATCACCATTTTTAAAAAACATAGGAGAACCACTATAGCAAAAACATCTACTCAATCTTTTTTTAGCACACCAAGCAAGGGAATTTAGTTTAGATAATCCTATGAAGTTACAATCATATAGTGATCAGGAATTAGTGAAGTTATACCTGAAAGGAAATGAATCAGTTCTCGAAGAACTCCTGAACAGATACAAATCCAAGATATACACTTCCATATATTTACTGGTCAAAGACCAGTATTTAGCAGAAGACATTTTTCAGGATGCTTTTATTAAAGTCATCAATACACTCCGTTCAGGAAGGTACAATGAAGAAGGTAAATTTTTACCATGGGTGATGCGTATAGCACACAATTTAGTCATCGATTATTTCAGACGTGAAAAACGTGCCCCGGTAATCACCAGTGCAGATGGGACTGATGTGCTCAATATGCTGCAGATTCATGAAGAAAATGCAGAAGACAAATTATTGAGAGAACAAACGCATACCGACCTGCGCGTATTGATCCAGCTTTTGCCCGACGAGCAGAAAGAAGTGTTGATTATGCGCCATTACGCTGACCTTAGTTTTAAAGAAATAGCGGACCTTACCGACGTAAGTATCAATACGGCATTAGGCCGGATGCGCTATGCACTGAGTAATCTTCGTAAAATGATGAAAGTGAAAGAAGTAACCTAATATAGGCTGAAATCACTGGACATATATTTTTTATCGTTTTAGCTTCTTTTATATAATGAAAGAATTAAACGTCTGAAACCCTGTAGTGCCCATAAGTACAATAAAAACAGACAAACGGAAAAAACAATATGCTCTGATGAAAATAAATGTTGAATTGTTTCGTTAAATTAGAAAAACAAAAACAGTTTAATGCTTATGATAACAACCTCTACTCCTATTTCAAATTCCCACTACTTAAATCAGCATGCTGAAAACATAAGTAGTGAGTTTTTCAACGACCTCGATTTAATGTTTTACGAAAGCATTAAATCACAGATGGACCTGTTGAATAAAAACCCTGATGAGGAAACTATTTCCAAAATCCTGGCTTATTCCAAGTCTCTGTAATCAATCTAAAAGACAAAGCTGCCAGTGGGCAGCTTTTTTTGTTTTATCTTTGTCCCACTATGCTTAAAAAAGAAAGGTATAAACAATTTGTAGCCTATTTTTCTGCTAAACAGCCCGATGCTGAAACAGAACTTCATTACAATAACCCTTTTCAGCTGCTGGTCGCAGTAATTTTATCTGCACAATGCACCGATAAAAGAATCAACCAGGTTACTCCCGCTCTATTTCAACGCTTCCCGAATGCGAAAGCACTTGCAGAAGTTACCCCCGATATCGTTTTCGATTATATCAGGAGTGTAAGTTATCCGAACAACAAGGCGAAACACCTGGTAGGTATGGCTAACATTTTGTTAAACGAGTTCAACAATGTAGTCCCCTCAGATATCTATCAATTGCAGAAAATGCCCGGAGTGGGGAGGAAAACTGCCAATGTGATTGCCTCAGTAATTTACAACGCACCTGCAATGGCAGTAGACACGCATGTATTCCGTGTAGCGAACCGTATCGGATTAACCACAGGAAAAACACCACTGGCAGTAGAAAAAGATCTGGTCAAGTATTTACCAGAAGAAACTATCCATGTGGCCCATCACTGGCTGATCCTTCATGGAAGGTACGTATGTGTTGCACGCTCCCCAAAATGCAATATTTGTGAAATCACTTCGATCTGCAAATACTATGAGAAATTAAACAAACCCGCTAAAGCTATTAGCCAGGAAGCGCATTAAATTCAACATTTTTAGAAATTTTATTATTTATTGAAAATAATTACTTATTTTTGCTAAATAAATTAGCATAATTACTACTGTATATAGTTTTAAATATTTTATATTTACGACCTAATTAAATAAGATGATCCCAAACCCAGATAAATTAAAAGCATTACAACTTACATTAGATAAGTTAGAAAAATCTTACGGTAAAGGTGCCGTGATGAAATTAGGTGATACACCTACTGAATCTATTGAGTCTATCTCAACCGGCTCCATTACTTTAGATATCGCTTTAGGTATTGGTGGTGTACCAAAAGGACGTGTGATCGAGATTTACGGTCCTGAATCTTCTGGTAAAACTACTTTGGCAACCCATATCATTGCTGAAGCACAGAAAAAAGGTGGTGTAGCCGCATTTATTGATGCAGAACACGCTTTCGATAAATTCTATGCAAAGAAATTAGGTGTAGATGTAGACAACCTGTTAATTGCACAACCAGATAATGGTGAGCAGGCTTTAGAGATCGCTGACAACCTGATCAGATCAGGAGCTATTGATGTAATCGTGATTGACTCGGTTGCAGCTTTAGTACCAAAAGCAGAGATTGAAGGTGAAATGGGTGACTCTAAAATGGGTCTTCAGGCACGTTTAATGTCTCAGGCCTTAAGAAAACTAACAGGAACAATCGCTAAAACAGGATGCTGCTGTATCTTCATCAACCAGTTACGTGAAAAAATTGGTGTGATGTTCGGTAACCCGGAAACAACAACAGGTGGTAATGCCTTGAAATTCTACGCTTCTGTACGTCTTGATATCAGAAGAACTTCTCAGATTAAAGATGCTGATGAAGTTTCAGGTAACAGAGTAAAAGTAAAAATCGTTAAAAACAAAGTAGCGCCTCCATTCCGAATTGCAGAATTCGATATCATGTTTGGTCAGGGGATCTCTAAAGTTGGTGAGATCATTGACTTAGGTGTAGACTTCAATATTGTTAAAAAAGCAGGTTCATGGTTCTCTTACGGTGAAACTAAATTAGGACAAGGAAGAGATGCCGTTAAACAATTATTATTAGACAACCCAGAATTAGCTGACGAAATCGAAAGAAAAATCAGAGAAGAAGTAACTGGTGAGAAATTAGAAGAATTGTTGTAAGCTCAACATGACTAAATAAAAAAGGGTGTGCCCCTGGTCTGCCTCAGAAAGTGTCTAACTTTTTGGGTAGTCCAGGGGTACACCCTTTTTTTGTGGAATCAAAAAACTTACGGGTTCATAAACTTCATATCTACATTAACTGCAACATAAGCAGCGATAAATATAGCGGCAACCAGTACCACAAGACCGATATAATTCTTATTCTTATCCTGTTTGATCATCCAGATCAGAAGCAAAATAAAAGGAATCAGCATCATGCCGAAAAATAAAAAACTCATTGAATTCATAACAAAAATTTTAGTACGACTAATATTAAATATAATACCGCTCCCCAGGGTAGCAGCTTAAAACTCCATTCTTGATGCAGGGGCAATATCCTGACCAACAAACTCTTGATTTATAAACTTATAATGGCCGGCAATAGCAATCATTGCCGCATTATCAGTACAAAACTGAAAAGCAGGGATAAAGACCTTCCAGCCCAGCTCTTCAGACTTCTCTTCCAGCGCTTTGCGTAACCCCGTATTTGCAGAAACACCACCAGCAATTGCAATCTCTTTAATATTATATTGCTTTGCCGCCTTCTTTACTTTATTTAGTAAAATATGTACAATACTATGTTGTACAGAAGCGCAAATATCATTCAGATTCTCCTGGATAAAATCAGGATTTATCTTTTCCTGCGCTCTGATAAAATATAATATCGCGGTCTTTAAACCACTGAAACTATAATTCAAATCTTTGATCTGAGGCTCTGGAAATTTATAAGCCAGCGGATTACCCTTTGCTGCATGCAAATCAATCAGTGGCCCACCAGGATAAGGAAGATTCAGAATCTTGGCAGTCTTATCAAACGCTTCTCCCGCAGCATCATCCAGTGATTCTCCTACTATTTCCATATCAAAATAGTCTTTCACTAAAACAATTTGTGTATGCCCACCAGATACAGTTAAACATAAAAATGGGAATGACGGCTTCGGATCGTCAATAAAATGCGCAAGAATATGTGCGTGCATATGATTCACAGCGATAAGTGGCAAGTCTAAAGCAAGCGCAAAAGACTTCGCAAAGGACACCCCTACCAATAAAGACCCCAATAATCCCGGCCCCCTGGTAAAAGCTATGGCATTTATATCCTTTTTGCTAACTTTAGCATCGATTAATGCCTGCTGAATTACTGGTACAATGTTCTGTTGGTGAACTCTTGAAGCTAATTCAGGAACTACACCACCATAATTTTCATGAATAGTTTGGTTTGCAATAACATTGGCAGTAATTTTGCCGTTATTACAAATAGCAACAGAAGTTTCATCACAAGAGGATTCGATAGCAAGTATTACTGACACGTTGATTATTATTAAGCTACAAAACTATCAAAAAACTATTAAAAATACTTCTTTGGTTTATTGCATCGATTCTGCTGCTGCTCGCGATTATCTTATTTTCGCTTCAGTTTCGGCCTGTGCAGACATTTGTGGCAAAAAAAGCAGCAGATTACCTCTCTAAAGAATTAAACACGACGATTTCTTTACACAGCATTTACGTTAAACCCTTCAAATATTTGGTGATTGAAGACCTTTTGGTCCTTGATCAGCAAAAAGATACGCTGCTAAGTACTCCTAAATTCATTGTAGACCTCAACATGCTGTCCTTCGACAAGCGGATCATTGACGTCAATACAGTACAATTGAACAACGGCTCTTTCTTCCTGAAAAAATATAAAGGAAAAGATAAGGGAACAAATCTTGACTTTATCATTGATTATTTTGATTCAGGTCCCTCAACCACTGTTAAAAAGAAAAAGCAGCCGTACAAAATTACATTCAACAGAGTGATTCTGAATAACCTGCAATTAAAATATAAAAACCTGAATGTCGATACCGTAATGAACGGGGTAAACTTTGAGGATGTAGAACTGACCAGCCTGAATGGTATTTTCGAAAAGCTGAATACAACCGACCACCTGATGCAGGCGGATATAAAAAATCTGACCTTTAAAGAAAAAAGTGGTTTTTACCTGAAGAACCTATCCGCATTTACTACGGTAGATACAAACCGTATTGAACTTAAAAAGTTAACCCTGGTGACCAATAAAAGTCATTTGTCGGACTACTTCGAAATGAGGTTCCATGATTACGAAGACTTTAATGACTATGTCAATAAAGTGAGGATGAAAGCCCGTTTCAAAAACAGTCACCTGGAATCAAAAGATGTGGCCTACTTCACTTCAGAAGTTGCCAGGATGAATCTGAACATTGACATCGATGGACAAATTACCGGTCTGGTGAATAACCTGAAGGCCAAAAAACTCTCCGTAAAATCTGGTAAAGCAACCTATATCAAAGGCGACTTCAACCTAAAAGGCCTGCCTGAACTCGATGAAACTTTTATGGAAATGAAAGTTGAAATGGCTTCCACTAATAAAAAGGATTTAGATGAACTGCTGACTAATATAACAGGGAACCGCAAAACAGTTATTCCTGTAATTGTTCAGAAATTTGGCGATATCTATTTCAATGGGAATTTCACGGGCTTTCAAAATGACTTTATTGCTTTTGGTGAGTTCAAAACTAAATTAGGAAGAATTGTTTCCGATGTTAACATGAAAATCAGTAAGAAAGGCATTCCTTCTTATTCTGGAAATGTAAAAACATACGACTTCAATTTGGGAAATCTGATTGACGAAGAGAGTCTTGGAAAGATAACCGCTTCTGTTTATGTAAAAGGTAAAGGTACTGAATTGAACAGCCTGACTGAACAGATCAATGGCGATGTAAAATATATCGACTTCAATAATTACCGTTATACAAATGTTAAGGTTGATGGAGTTTTTGACAAAAAATACTTCGACGGAAAACTGAGCATTGATGATAAAAACATAAAACTTGACTTTGATGGTGGAGTAAACTTGAACCCTAAGCTTCCTGTATTTGACTTTAAAGCATCTATCAAAAATGCCAAGCTTCGTAACCTCCATTTGTTTAAAGACTCTTTGATGGTAGATGCGAACTTCCGCACTAACTTCTCAGGGACTAACCTCAACAATATCCAGGGAGATTTACTGATAGAGAAAATAAGACTTAACAATGTAAAAGGAATCTACAATATTGATTCCGTTCAATTGCAAGCGAAAGGAATTGGAGCAGATAGAACACTAAGAGTCAATTCAGACGTATTAGAAGCTAGTATTCAAGGCCAGTATGACCTGAACACCCTGCCTTCTTATTACAAGTCACTCGCAAAAACTTATATCCCATCTCTTAAGGCAGACATTGTAAATTTCAAAAACCAGATCTTTAAGTTCCAGCTTAAAATCAAACGTTTTGAACCTGTTGCTGAATTAATTGCTCCCGGGCTGGAAATAGAAGATCAGGCAGAATTAATCGGAAACTTTGATTCTGAGAAGAAAATAGCCACGCTGAATGGGTTCATCAAAAAACTGAAATACAAAGGCGTGATCGCGAATAATATTATTCTGGATGAAAACACGACTAAAGATCAGCTGCAGGCCATTATCACTTCCGACCGCGTAGACCTGAACGATAGTTTATATATCAAGAACGTCAACATTTCAAATGTACTTCGTAATGATAGCCTCGCGCTTAACGTTAAACTATCCAATGCGGATGATGCGAATCAGCTGGATTTAAACGGCCTGGTAGAGTTCGGGAAAGATACAACTCGTATTAGTGTGCTTCCCTCTTTACTTAAAATTAACAGCCAGGACTGGGCGATACAGGATAAAGTGCGGATCGGATTCAAAAATGGCAAAACAGAGATTAGTAATTTTGATCTGCGAAACGGTAATCAACTGTTAACTGTCGATGGGATTTTATCCGAAGATGTGAACGATGTCCTTAAAGTAGGTTTCAAAGACTTCAGTTTGAAAACGCTGAACCCTTTCCTTAAAACAGTCGGCATACAATTATCAGGTAACGTGAACGGTAAAACGAAACTTTATGGACTCCTGAAATCGCCAAAGATCAATGACGATATTAAAATTGATTCCCTGCACTTCAATGATACTTATATAGGTGCTTTGACAGATACTTCTTCGTATAATCAGGAGAATAGCATTGCCAATATATTTACACGCATCAACAGGGATGGAAAAGAAACGCTTAAAGTGAACGGTCATCTCGATATGAAGGAGAAAAACATAGACCTGACCGTGAAAATGGATGAAAGTGAGCTAACCGTATTGTCACCATTTGTAAGCGATCTTGTTTCTAACCTTAAAGGACACATCTCTACCGACCTGACTATCAGAGGAGCATTTAATGCGCCGCAGATTGATGGAGATATTACGCTCGATAAAGCAGAACTAACCGTAAACTACTTAAAAACTGCCTATACCATATCACATAAAGTCAGTGTAGACAAAAGTGTGATCGACATTGATGATCTTGAATTAACAGACGCCGGCGGTAATATTGCGACCGCTCACGGTTCGGTAGATATGAACAATATCAATACACCAACGCTGGATATTAACATTAAAGCCAAAAACTTCATGGCTTTAAATACGACCATCAAAGATAACGAACTCTATTTCGGACAAGCTTTTGCTACAGGTACCTTCATCTTCAAAGGCCCGACAAACAAATTATTCATTGGAATTGATGCCAAAACAGAAAAAGGAACAGTATTCAATCTTCCATTAAATAGTTCAGAAACCGTTTCCAGTAAAGACTTCATTACCTTTTTAAGCAGGGATACCACTGCAAACGTTAAGAAAGCAATAAGTTTTGACGGGATCACGATGAGCTTTAAACTACAGGTTGACCCTAACAGTACAGCGAACCTGTTTACCAACCTGGGGAACTTAAGTGGAAAAGGAAATGCCGATCTTAACCTGGAAATCAATAGTCTAGGAGACTTTGAGATGTCAGGAGATTATATTATTGAATCGGGTAGTTTTGATTTTACCGCTCAGGAGATCATTAATAAGAAATTCAACATCAGGCAAGGAGGCACAATCAGGTGGACTGGAAATCCGACACAAGCTCAAATACAGCTTAAGGCCATCTATGAGCTTAGAGCAGGTCTTTCTGATCTGTATGCTGCTGCCAACAGAGATAATAGCAGTAACTCTCTGTTAAGGGTGCCTGTAGAAGTAGAAATGGGATTAAGTGGTCTGTTATTGAAACCAGATATCAAGCTGGATATTTTCTTCCCTTCTAACCCATCAATCAAAGAAGAACTCCAAGCTTACTTTAGTGATCCGAATAACCTGAATCTTCAGGCATTCAGTTTAATTATCAGAAGAAGTTTTGCGCCTGGAGGAGGTAAAGAAGACTTAGGTAAACAAGTAACCTCAGGCGTGGCCAGTACCGCAACAGAACTGCTCTTTAACCAGTTTAACAATGTATTATCTTCACTTAATCTTGATTTCGTGGATATCAATATCCGTTCACTGAGTGAAGCCAGTGCATCGTTTAAATTTTTCAATAACCGGGTCATTGTCAATGCAGGTGTCATAGACAATAGAAGTACGAGTGACCTCTCGCCTATCGGATTTTCAAGAAACAGTGTGGGTAGTGAGGTTGAAGTCCTGGCACTCATCCGCAAGGATGGTACGCTGATCGGTAAGCTGGCCAACAAGCCACCTACACAACAAAGTATTTTCGTCAATACTGGAATAAATCAGAACGTGAATGTAACTTCATTCGGACTGATTTATTCACAGCAATTTGATAATTTCAGAGAGTTTGTTCAAAAAGTTACGGGAAAATACCGTAAGAACTTAAAGAACAAACAAGACGACACGCATCAGCATAAAAAACAATCAGTTAATAAAGATGCGGTCACCGAAGAACAAAAGAGGTTGTTAAAAGAAGCGGTTTTGTCTACCCCTTCATTATAGTATGCCCCATTTTATCTCTTTTGGTTTTAAGGTAAGTCTCGTTATGTAAATTGCTCACAATTTCAATCGGAATATTTTCTACGACCTCTAAACCATAACCAATCAGTCCAGCTCTTTTAGTAGGATTATTAGACATCAGACGCATTTTACGAACACCCTGCGCTCTTAAAATCTGTGCGCCTACACCATAATCACGTTCGTCGCCTTTAAAGCCTAATTTAATATTCGCTTCTACAGTATCAAAACCAGCATCCTGAAGATTATAAGACAACAATTTATTGACCAGACCAATGCCACGGCCTTCCTGGTTCATATAAACTACAATTCCTTTACCTTCTTTTTCGATCATCTGTAATGCCTTATGCAGCTGAGGGCCGCAATCGCATCTGCAGGAGCCAAAAATATCACCAGTAACACAAGAACTGTGCACTCTGACTAATATAGCTTCATCTGCTGTCCACTCGCCTTTACTTAGAGCCAGATGTGTAGCATTGTTTTCCAGTTGTGTGTAAGCAGTCATCTTGAAATCTCCCCATTCTGTAGGCAGATTAATCGTAACCTCTTCTTTAATCAGGCTATCGTTTTTCAGGCGATAAGCAATCAAATCTTTAATAGAGATTATTTTCAAATTGTGCTGTGCTGCTATTTTGATCAGATCAGGCAATCTTGCCATCTCCCCGTCTTCTTTCATAATCTCTACCAAAACTCCGGCAGGTACCATTCCAGCTAATCTCGCTAAATCTACAGCTGCTTCGGTATGGCCTGCACGTCTCAGTACGCCACCATCTTTAGCCCGTAAAGGGAATATATGTCCGGGCCTGCCCAGCTCATCAGGATTCGTATCAGGATTAATTAATGCCTGGATTGTCTTAGAACGATCAGACGCAGAAATACCAGTGGTACAACCATGTCCTATCAGATCTACAGAAACCGTGAAATTAGTTTCATAAGCTGCAGTGTTTTTACCGACCATCAGCTCCAGGTTTAATTCATCACATCTTTCTTCAGTAATTGCGGCACAGATCAGGCCTCTTCCGTGCGTTGCCATGAAGTTAATAACTTCAGGTGTTGCATTACCAGCAGCAGTAAGGAAGTCGCCTTCATTTTCACGATCCTCATCGTCTACAACAATAACAACTTTACCGGCTTTTATATCTGCAACAGCATCTTCTATTGCGTTCAGTTTAATTTCCATTTTATGATCAGACCTTCAACAAAGGATATATAATTAAATCCAATTTAAGATTCATAAACAAAGTTACAACCTTACACGGATAATATATATTTAAAATATCATCGTTAAGTAAGACTCTGATTAAAGACTTATGAATTCTATAAACTGTTATTTACCGGAACTCTTGTTCTTCTTAAAAAGCCTCATGAACAGCGTCTTATAGTAAGTAAGATCAAAGAGTGCAGAATCGACTGTTGCTTTATAAGTTAAAAATGCCCCAACGGGTGATAAGACAATAATTGCCATCCAAATACCAACCACGGGATGTATATTACCCTGATTGGCAGACTTTTCTGCTACCGTAGAAATGATATGGTAAAAAAGAAAGAAGATAATGGCCATGACTACAGGTAAACCCAGACCGCCTTTGCGGATAATGGCCCCTAACGGAGCACCAATAAAGAATAACATCAAACAGGAAACCGCCAATGTAAATTTCCGCTGGTACTCTATTCTGATTCTGATCAGGTTTGCCACTTTATCGTCATGATCAGGAATCTTGCCTTCTACAGTCTGTTTAATTGAATTAGCCTGATCTAATGCGGCCTGAACGGTATTCATCCTTTTAGCCTCGGGAAATCCGGTCAGGATATCTGCATTAATTTTTGCCGGCGCAACTTTAGCCTTGGTATAACCTTTAGTATAATTGTTCTGTTTATAATAGTTGCCAATATTAACCCTTGCATACCGGTTTACACTGTCCAGTTCTTTGGTCAGGGAATCTGATTTATGTGTCAGCCCCTTGAGATTGAGCATCTG
This sequence comes from Pedobacter sp. UYP1, assembly GCF_040547305.1. Classification (NCBI taxonomy): domain Bacteria; kingdom Pseudomonadati; phylum Bacteroidota; class Sphingobacteriia; order Sphingobacteriales; family Sphingobacteriaceae; genus Pedobacter; species Pedobacter sp. UYP1. Next base: position 298,172 of record NZ_JBEPPL010000006.1, read on the forward strand.
GTTATTTGACCTGAAACTATTCTCGTCTGTCCTGTTCATTTTAAAACTGGAAAGATCAAACTTCTGTTCCGTTTGCCCAAAGCGCATCCTGGTTAATTGCTGCCTGGGATCATAACCTTTATTCTGTCCGCTGGATTCTTCGTACCTGACCCCGTCATTCAGCTTTAAAATCAGGTATTGTTTATCTTTAGTCGTATTCATTGTGCCATCCTTAGCCACAATGATTTTTGCTACGCCCTGATTTCCGGTATGGTCATAAATCATGATACCTTTTAAAGAAGTACCATCTGCTCCCTTTTCATCTACGCGAATTGAATAGCCAGGAATACTATTATTGAATACCCCTTCTTTAATCAGAAAAGACAATTTCTTATTCCTGACATCCCATAGCAGGGAGCCAAACTTAAGATTAGCCTTTGGGAGCATATATTCAGAAAACAGGAAAGAAGAAAAAGCTATACCAATGATCAGTACCAATAATGGCCGCATAGCCTTTTGTAAGGAGATCCCTGCCGACTTAATTGCTACAAGCTCATAGTTCTCCCCTAGTGTCCCGAAAGTCATAATAGAGGACAGTAATATCGCTAATGGCAAAGCCATCGACACATTTGCAGCAGAAGCATAAAACATAAGCTCCACAATGGTATACCATTCAAATCCCTTTCCGATCAGATCATCAACATATTTGAACAGGAAAAACATCAGCAAAATAAACATCACTATAAAAAAAGTGACGATAAATGGTCTTATGAATGCTTTAAGAAGTAGTATATGTATCTTTTTCAATGTTACAAATGTAGGCAATGCAACTCAAATACTATACACCAATAATAATACTACGCTCCGATTACACTGTGGAGGTAAGTAATCTGGTTATCCCAAATCTGTGTTCTTTCTTTAAGTGTTTCTTCAGTTGCAAAATCAGTAATAGACAAGGCAACATCATTCGTTAATTCATCCTGTACAATTTCCATCTCAAAATAACAGTGAGGTTCATCATCGATCCATTTGAACTTAACCATTTTATTCTCTTTAAAACTTAACATTTTTGCTTTCTGTACTTCATCATCCCAGGTGAAGGTATAAACCTGATCACGGAAAACTACATCATCAGCAAACCATTGAGACAAGCCATTTGGCTCACTTATGAAGCTAAACAAAATACGCGGAGACGACTTCAACTCATATTCCAGGGTAAATTTTTTCTTTTCTGACATCTTAAATCGCTTATATCTTGTTATTTGTAAATTATTTTTATTTTTTTTCCTAAAGAAAAGTATTTTATTCTATATTTGCAACTCTTAAAAAATAAGAAGCCCACGGCGGGGTAGCTCAGATGGTTAGAGCGCAGGATTCATAACCCTGAGGTCGGCAGTTCGATCCTGCTCCCCGCTACTTGTAAATCAACCCTTTAGTCTAAAAAACTAGAGGGTTTTTTATGTCTTAAGGTATTCAAACACACCTTTTCCGTGCGCCATTTACCACCATGTGCCTATTTCAAATATAGTATAATAACTCAGAAACAAGCAGAATAAACATATTTTGAGCAGGAAAACGGGACTTACAATAAGAATACATCCCGAAATTCCTGATCTGTTTTACTTATTTAAATCTGAAATCCATCTATTCTTCATACCAAATGATTCAGCAGGCTGATCAGTCGCAGTAATCACTAAAGTCCCTCCCTTCATGATTTCCTCCTGAGTGATCCAGTTTCTGTCCAGTATTTTGCCGTTCAGCGTTACCTTTTCCACATATTTTCGGTTTTCCACATAGTTATCCACACTAATGTTAAGAACTTTTCCATCGGGCCATTTAAAGGAAACCGTTTTAAACAAAGGAACATTTAAATAGTAAACAGGTGACCCCACACAGGCAGGAGAAAATCCGCAAGCTGCAAATACGTACCAGCCAGACATCGCTCCTGCATCATCATCCATTGTACGGATATAAGCATCAGGCTGGTTCTTATAAATCCTGTCAATAAAAGGATCGATCCCCCTGCTGTTATCATTAAAATAGTACTGAATAACAGTATCTACGGCCAGATGGTGCACCAAAGCCTGCGATTTCCACGGTTCAGAAGAAGCATTGTACATAAACGGGGCCTGAATATCGGGTTCATTCGCATGATTATACTGATCATTATCAAAAAAACGATCTAGTTGTTTAATATAAGTTGCATCTCCACCCATCAATTCAATCAATCCTTTCAAATCAAAAGGAGCAAACCAGCGGTATTGCAAAATCGTTCCCTGGTATAATCCTCTCGCAGACACCCGGTCAACATCCCTTTTAGTCACATCTTCAAAATCCTTCTTCCAGTATTTCTTATATTCAGCAGCTTGATCAAGATACTTTTTACTCAATTCGTCTTTTTTCAACACTTTCAGGATCTGTGACAAGGCCCAGGCATCATAACTTGATTCCAGTGCTTTATCAGGATGACTGTAATCCAGCCGGTCCACATCTTTAACCAACGAATCGCAAATCCCTGCAAAATCAACTTTATACCCTTTGCGGTAAGCATCCAGTAAAACCACAATAGCGTGTTCAGTTCTTACCGTGTTGGAAGGTTCATGCTGCGTTGAATAATCCTTTTTACCAAAAGCATAAAGGTTCGAGATCGAATTAACCATTCCGCTATATTTTTCAGGTACTACAATAGACAATAATGGCAATTGTGTACGGTAATTATCCCAGATTGCCCAGCCGTTATACATCGTTTCTTTGGAATGCTGTAAACTACCATCAGTAGCACGGTAGCTACCATCTTTCTCAGAGATTACATAGGGTGACTGCATCGTGCGGTATAACAAAGAATAGAACAGCCTGGCTCTTTGCTGATCTCCTTCAACCTGAATACGTCCCAATACGTCATTCCAGCCTTGAGCTCCTAAAGATTTCATCCGGGCAAAGGACAACTCATTCAGTCCTGCCTTTGCATGTGCGACATCCACAGCAGAAAAAGAAACCCTGATTTCTGCGCTGCTTTCAGCCGCATTCAGTACAGCAGTTAATTTATGATTTGCGCTATCTGTCCATTTCACAGGCTTATCAATAGTAATCACATAATAGATCTTATACGTTCCTGCATTACAAGTAGTCCTTGCTTCTACATAACCACTGATATTTTGTCCGTTAACTTCATGCTGCTCACTAACAAAATGGTTAGCCAGCGTATGGCTCAGATCAAAATAAAAGCCCTTTGCTCCTTCCGGGAAATCATAATGTTCTAGTCCTTGCTTTTCCACAACTGCAAAGGCTGCTTTAATTCCATTAGAAAAACCAACTGTGTAATTACCTGGCGCAGCAGATTCAGACGTCTTCATCAGCGTAGAGGCTAAAGGCTGATCTCCCAGGTAAGGTTTGATTAAAATATTTCCACCACTTCCTTCACAACCTACACCTTCAAAACGATTATGCGTAAAACCAAGAAATTTCTTAGCCTTGTGCTCATATCCACCATGTAACTTAGGATAGGTTTGCGGCCCGATACTTAACATACTAAATGGATAACTGGCAGCCGGTGACAGTTGACCATGATCTCCCGATGAACCTAAAAATGTATTGACCAATGCAGCCGGATCTTTCACAGTATTGGTTTGAGCTTTTAAACAAAAAGGAAAAAGCAGCAGCATAAAAAAGCACTTCATGACAGGTAAAATTAAAAGGTGGATTAAAAAAAAAGCCAACCCTCTATTTGAAATAAAGGGTTGGCTTGAAAAAGTAGTCAGATTAATATCCAGGATTCTGGTACATTTTCTGAGGATCAAGCTTGTACTCATCAAACGGAATCGGGAAAAATCTATCCTTCGTACCAAAATTAGCCAGCTTTGCATTTCCAAAAGCAGCTTGTGATTTTGCCTGGAAAAAAGCAACCAGTTCAGGAGTAGTAAAGAACCTGATCAGATCAAACCAGCGCTGATGCTCAAAAGCAAGTTCCACTCTGCGCTCATGTAAAATCGCAAGTTTCAGCGTAGGATATTTAGCCGAATAATTTGGATCCATAGTAGCAACAGCATATAAAGGCACACCTGCCCTTGCACGTACCATATCAAGATATTGGATAGCTGCACCAGTATTACCCAGATCCATGTTCACTTCGGCAAGCATCAGGATGATGTCTGCATAACGCATCAGCGGTGTATCATTTCCTCCATAGCCATTTATACCAGCCGCAGCACTGGCATCACGATATTTGGTTACAAACCAATCCTGTACCTGTGGATTTGCAGCATATTTGACAGAGAAGGCTTTCCTTGGATCATTCGCTTCATAATCATTGATCAAATCTGGTGTAACATTTCCTCCAACACCCAGGCCAGTTTTAAGAGAATTGATCGTTTCTCCTAAAGGCTGGTTATTAGCCGCAATGCTCGAGCTGTAAGTAATATCACCTTGTTTATTTACAATGGACAAGATCATTTCAGGATTAGTCATCTTTTTAGCTACATCAAACACATCTGCATAAGGAATATCCTTCAGGCTACTGAACGGACGCATCGCATAAGCAGCAGTCAGATAGGTATTGGCATTGGTCAGGTTCTCTGCTTTATTGTTATCCAGTGTAGCGGCCATAGTTAAATATACTTGTCCCAGCAATCCATTGATCGCTGCTTTAGATACGCGGCCCACATTAGCACCCGTTTGCAAATTAGGCAGGTTACTGGCCAGTGCATCCTTCAGATCGGCTACGATCTGTGTATATACAGCCGCCTGTGGCTGACGGTAAGTATTTGCCGTGATTTCAGTAGTCGTCGTTAAAGTTTTAGTAACTAAAGGAACATCACCCCACTTTCTCACTAAATGGAAGTACATTAATGCCCTGATGAATTTAGCCTCCGCCAAATACTGTGTTTTAGCATCACTGTTAGCAAAAGTTACTTTATCAATATTAGTTGTAATACTATTACACTGAGCTACTGTTGCATATAAACTTGACCAGTGAGATTTTAAATAAGTATTACTTGGTAAAATACTAAAATTACCAAACTGGAAAGGCTCCCCTGAATTGGACTGTGAATCATTCGTACCGGTATCATCAGAACGCTCATCTGTAAATAAACCACTGGTCTCGCCGATATTATTACCACTTCTTAATGAAGTATAGGCACCGTTTACAGCCAATAAAACGCTATTTTCAGACTTAAAGAAATTGTCTACTGTTGTCGCATTGGGATTGTTCTGTTCCACAAAGCTCTTTTTACAAGAAGTGAGTACTGCTAACCCCAGGAAAAATATGACCGTATATCTTTTCATTACTATATTTTTATATTAATTATACTTAGAATGTTAATTTGATACCTAAATTATATGCTCTGGCTATCGGATAATTTCCATAATCTACACCAGGGGCTAAGTTTGCACCATTGGTACCAATGTTATAATCTACATCAGGGTTATATCCTTTATACTTGGTTAATGTAAACGCGTTATCTACACTGGCAAAAACCCTGATATTTTCAACTTTCAGACGTTTACTCAATAGCTTAGGAACGTTATAGCCTATCGTCGCATTGGTCATTCTCAGGTAAGATCCATCCTGTAAATAGAATGAAGACAAACGTGTGCTGTTACTTTGTGTTCCTGCACGGGACGGACGATAATTTAAACCACTTCCTGGCTGATCCGGAGATACATATCTGTCTGCAACCTGCGCATACTGATTACCTGAACCCTCAAAATTGTACAGGTAATAATCCTGCCCGTCTAATATTTTGTTCCCATAAGAACCATTAAATGAAGCGCGGAAGTCAAAAGCTTTATAAGTAGCAGTTAAAGCGAATCCATAAGTAAATTTAGCATAAGGGCTACCGATAACCGTCTTGTCATTATCGTTGATCACCCCATCATGATTCACATCTTCAAAATAAAGGTCACCGATTTTAGCAGGGTTAGAAGAAGAAGCCGAAGGCGCAACTTTACCTATATTTTCTGCAGTTATTCTTCCCAATGCTTTAAAACCGTAGAACATACCTACTGGTTGTCCCATCTCTGTGATATGGGTTTTATAAGAACGTTCTGCTCCGGCAGTAATAATTGTACTTGCTCCACCAAGATCCAGTACTTTATTTCTGTTTAAGGAGATATTTCCACTCACACCAAAAGTAAAGTCCTTATTCTGGATGATCCGTCCATCTATCTGGAAGTCGAATCCTTTATTCTGAACTTTGCTGTCTTTTAAATTCGTAAGAATCGATGTCGCACCTGAGACCGCTGAAATTGGTTGATTGAACAATAAATTATAAGACCTGCTCAGGTAATAATTCACAATAAAAGACAAACGGTTTTTAAGAATCGTCACATCTGTACCCACATTATATTGCGAAGTAGATTCCCAGCCAAGATTCTGATCCTTAACATTTCCTACTAAAACAGCCGAAGAAATAGCCCCAGCTCCGAATACAGCTCCAGTGGGAGAATTTACAGTTTGTACCGCATTATAATTACCGATGTTATTGTTTCCACTCAGTCCCCAGCTCGCTCTCATTTTAACAGAAGACTGCTCTCCTAAAAAGTCATGGTACCAGTCTTCTTGCGACAGGCTCCATCCAGCAGATACCGAAGGGAATGTTCCCCATTTATTTAAAGGGCCGAACCTTGATGAACCATCCGTACGGATCGATCCTGTCAGGAAATACTTTCCATTATAATTGTAACTCAAACGACCGAAATAAGACAAAAGCGTATTGGTAGATTTACCAGTTAAAGGATCAAGCGTAAATAAACTTGGATCCGCTCCCTTATCGGTAATTTCACCTATAGCATCGCTCGTAAAACCTTTGGCATTCAGCCTGATCAGATCAGTGTTAGTTTGCTGTGCAGAATAACCACCTAATAAATTGAAGTTGTGTTTACCGATTTTCTTGTCGTAGTTTAAGGTAAACTCTGCCAATTTATCTACCTGTGTAAGCGTTTGGGCAATCGCATTTGCAGCTGCAATAGACGATGGAGAATAAGGTGGATTTCCGCCTCCGTTACTCAAACTGGTAGGCAGGTAATAATCGTATTTTTCATTGTAAGACTGTGTACCCAGGTTCGCTTTGAAAGCAAGTCCGTCAAGAATCTGATAAGTCGCGTTTGCGTTGATCGTAGTTCTGTAACCTAACCTGTTACTTTTAGTTTCTTCAACTGACGCCAGTGGATTTTCTATTCCCTGGAAACCATACTGGTTGGCCAGTGCATTCATTCCATATTTTACAGGAGCACCATTTGCATCTCTTGCAGGCAAGTAGGGAATATAAAGCAATGCAGCCATCATTGGACTAAAACGCCCTTCTCCTACTTCTTTACTCGTAGTCTGCGTATAAGCTATATTAGCGCCAACTTTCAATCTTTTACTCACATCTGCTTCGATATTAGACCGGAAGTTCAGCGTTTTCATAGAAGTATTGTCTACAATACCATCCTGATCCTGATAACCACCACTCATAAAATACCTGATATTTGTGCTACCTCCCGAGAAGGCAAGATTATGACGCTGAAAGAATGCATTCTTATATAATTCGTCTTGCCAGTCCGTATTGTATTTAGGCGCAATCTTTTGCTGGGTAGCGAAATTATAGATGTCCTCAGGGATACTCACAGAAGAGCCGTTACCTACATTAGCAGTCCTGGTGGCATTATTATCAGAATACATGGCATCGTTCCAGGTTTTACCTGCATTTACCCAAAGATCTTTGTAAGAGTTATTACGTGCATTGATCACCAGGTCTTCAAACTGATCTGCATTTAACAGTTTTATCTTTTTACCTAATTGAGTAACACCGGCTTGTACATCATACTCAAATCTACCCTTGCCATCTTTACCTTTTTTGGTGGTGATCATCACGACACCACCCGAAGCCCTTGATCCGTAGATCGCTGCCGATGCCGCATCTTTCAAGATGTCGATCGTTTCGATATCTTCAGGATTGACGAAAACATTATTTCCTGCTGGATATCCATCAATCACATATAAAGGATCTGAACTTGCATTCAGTGATCCGATACCACGAACACGGATTTTTGTACCGGCATAAGGTGCGCCACTTGTCTGTGAAACCTGTACACCAGCCACTTTACCTACCAATGCCTGCCCTATAGTTGGTGCTGATAAATTTAATTCTGATGCTTTTACACTGCTGATTGCACCTGTAACATCAGATTTACGTATTTTCTGATAGCCAATGGCCACAACTTCCTGCAATGAATTGCTTGATTCTTTCAGTTTGATATTCACTACGGTCTGGTTAGTGATCAGTACTTCTTGTTTGTCATAACCGATATAGTTAAAGCTCAACTTTGATCCTGAAGCTACATTCATGAAATACCTTCCGTCAGCATCTGTACCTGTTTTTTTACCCGAAACCAGGTCCATGACAGTTACGCCCGGCAAAGGAAGGCCGCTCATATCAGTAACTACACCTCTTACCTCCACCTGCACTGCCGATACAACAGGCTTAACAGGTACCGCAGCAATTACCTCTTCCTGTTTCTCTACCTTGATCAGGACATGGTTATTATCTACCTGCGTTACACTGCCTTTATAGTCTTTCAAGAGCTCCTTTAATATAAAATAAACCGATTTAGCATTTACAGTTAAAGAAACCCTTTTTTTAGTATCGATCACATTATCATAGCCGATCAGGAAGTTCGATTTATGCTCAATGATCTTGAACACTTCTTTCAAAGTGAGATTATTAGCAGTAAATGAAATATGAGTATTATTCATTGTTTGTGCATCGGCTGCAAGCGCAGGGAGACTAAACTGGATGAAAAACGTAATGGCCAACATTAATTTCACCATTCCGGAATTCACACCTGATTTAGCGGATTTTAAGAATGGGATAAGATAAAATTTTTGCATTTTTGAGTTAAATAAATAATTTGAACGATTATTGAATTTTTGTGCCTTTCAGGCAAAACATCAATGGGGTCTGGTTGCACAGTCCCCATTTTTTAAACTGCTCTCTTTTTACATTTTTCTTAAGATTTCTTAGGGTTAATAATGACTATCCTTCCATTCATACTATAGGTCATACCAGTTAAGTTTGATAAAACATTAAGGACATTATCTGCCCGTTCATTGTAAAAGCTAAGTGTGTATCTTTTTATATCATGATGTGCTGTCAGCGTAACATCCAGGTTATACCAGCGGCTCAGTGAGCGGGCTATTTCCTCATACGAAGCATTCTCGAAGATCAAATGATTTGTGCGCCATGAACTGACAGAGTCCGAATTTACAGCAGTGACCCGGTGGCTGTCTTTCACCCTATTGTAAACCAGGGCCTGGTTATGTGTTAAAGCTTTAGCATATAATGCTGGTTTTGAAGATGTTCCTTTGCCTTCTACTTTCACTTTTCCAGTAGTTACACTAATCTTCATCTGCTCATCTTCAGGATAGGCCCTGATATCGAAAGACGTTCCAAGAACAGTAGTCTGTAATTTCCCTGAATGGATAACAAATGGTTTGCTTGCATCATGATGTACCTGGAAAAAGGCCTCCCCTGTTAACTTCACCTCTCTGTTCTTCTCTCCGAACCGCGAAGAAATAAAAATGCTGGAGCCTGAATTTAAGAAGACGGTAGTTCCGTCTTTCAGTGTGATCTCTTTTTTCACTCCCCGGACTGAACTGATTTCAGTAAAAGTTTCTGGCTTTATAGCTTTTTTCGCAAACCTGTTCCTCATGAAAAGACCTGAAACCAGCAGCGTAAAAAATACCGCAGCGATCTGTAACCAACGGAAATTCATTTTACGTACTGGTACCTCTTCTTTTAAAAAAGAGTTTATTCTTGAATCAAGATCTTCAAAAACTGATATTTCTTCCTCACGGCTCAGTTTGCTACCTTGCTGCTTGCCATGACTCTCAAACCAGGTTTCTACCAGACTGCGCTCTTCGGCTGTAACTGTACCTTCCTGGTACCGCTTAAATAATACTTGTATCTTTTCGTCCAAAACTGTGCTTTAATAGAGCTCGCGCTCAAGCACAGAATGTCCTTTAAGAAATTGTTAACTTTACATTAGGTTTTTACCCGGCCTGAATAAGGCCCGGGACAGCAAGATCTTGCGGTGTCGAATAGATTTAATTATTTGATAAAAAACAAGAACAGCATAAAGATCTCAGGATGATTCTCTCTTAAAGTTATTCTCAACCGCTTTAGTGCTTCAGAAATATTATTACGGACAGTTTTCTCCGAAATATTCAGGATATCCGCAATTTCCCTGTTCTTTTTTCCCTCATTCTTACTGAGCTGATAGCACTGGCGTGTAGTTTCAGGAAGTTTTTCTACAATTACATTGATCTGCTGATGCAATTCCCTTGCCATCGTATTTTCCTCCGCAGAGTAATCAAGCGTATTCAAGCTTTCCAATAAAAGACCTTCATTCTTTAGCTGGATATTCTTTCTTCTGAACGCAGAGATGACCTGATTTCTTGCAACAACATACAAGTAAGGCTGAATATCACGGATATCTGCTAGCGTATCCCTTTTAAGCCAAAGTTCCAGAAAGATCTCCTGTACCACATCTTTCGCATCTTCCAGATCAGGAAGCCGCAGGTTTACGATAGCAAAAACACTTTTCTTATGCTGTTGATAAAATTCTTGAAATAAGTATTTATCCATCATGATTATTCTTCAAGCCCACATCTGCGTCAAAAGTAGACTTATCGTATATGCACGAGATTAAACTACTGTTAAGAATAGGTTAACCGGATGAAGTACAGCAATTTACTTAACCAAGACTTATTCGCTACTTAACTTCACCGCCTTAAAATTTGGTTTCGTTTAAAGTGGGGGTTTTACTTGCATTGACCTGATAGGTTGTAATCTTCCCGTCTTCATTGACCTCTACAATCCTATAGCCCCTGTAACTTGTCCCCCAGCTGCCACCAATATGTGCATCAAAAAAATGAGGTAATTTTCCAGTATAAAAAACGCCGTCCAAACTATGGTCATGGCCATGGAAAACAGCTTTTACATTTTCGTAACTATGCAATAAATCAACAGTTTCGGTACAAGTCACAAAAGGATTTTGAGGGACCCAGATGTGCGGTGGAATGTGCAGGATCACAAAAACCGTTTGCAGCGTTTTGAATTTGTCCAGTTCTGTTTGCAAGAAAGCATTATCCGGACAGCGGTAAGTCCCCTTTGTATCAGAGGTATTGGCCAATATAAAACCTATACCATTTTTTTGCATGGAGAAATTGTCTTCATATCCAAAAACAGATTTCCATAAAGCAGTATCCGCATGGTCATGGTTACCAGGTACCGCATAAAATGGAACGGGTAACTGATCATAGTACTTGTTCTTTACCTCAATCAGCAGATCCGGACGATCATGAACCAGATCTCCATTGATAATTACAAAATCCAGTGGCGTTTTATGGTGCGCATCCGTCAGCCAGCCAATCATATGCTGGTGATCTTCCTGATAAGGTGTGCCTGGCTGACCATAATGTCCATCAGATGCAATAGCAAACCGCAATTTGGGTCTTTGAATTGAATCTGGCAGGGCATTTTGTTCAACACCCGCAAAGACTTCGATAACTGATGCCAGCTGGGCAATGATTAATCCTGCTACGCTGCTTTTAATAAATGATCTTCTGTTTGCCATATTGATGTGGTTTATAAAAGGGCTGCAACTATCGGCAGCCCTCGTCTTATTATTTAAAAACTATATCTGACGCCAACCTGGCCTCTCCATCTTGATTCAAAAGGAGCATTCACAAATGAACTGCTAACCGGAGTATAGCTATAGGCAGGTCTTGATCTTCCATCAGCTGTTGCAGGATTTTCAAAACCTCTGAAGGTTAAAATTGCCCCGCTCAACGTGGCTGGTAACTGTGCTGTTGTGATAGAAGGCAGTTTGACCAGCCCCCAATTTTTATTGATCAGGTTTCCTATGTTAAAAATATCAAGAGTAATTTGTAAACTATGCCTGGTTTTTCCGGCAGTGATAGAAAAATCCTGGGCAAGGTGCATGTCAAAGATATGCGACCATGGAGTTCTCGCTCCATTTCTTTCCGCATATTGTCCCCTGTGCTTCTTTAGGTAAGGATCTTGTTCTATAAAGGCATTTAGCTGTTCATAAATCTGGGCAGGAGTACGCGTATCCTGTGCATTTGTTGGCAATAAAACAATGTCATTAGCCGATTTCGGTATGTACATCGCGTCATTTTGTGTCTGCCCGTCATTGTTGATATCAGAATTTAAGCGGTAAGTATAAGGAAGTCCGGACTGGCCATTGTAAACCAAACCAATTGTGGTCGCCATTCCTTTTAAATACGTTATACGGTAAGAAACAGTACCAATGATCCGGTGATCCAGATTCCAGTCAGAAAACGTTAACCCAGGATTATTCGGATTATTGACAATGGTATTGTTTCGGAAATTGGTTGAAGCAATAGTGGAGTTCATACTCGATATATCTTTTGAGTGCGCATAGGTATAAGCAATTGATCCTGATACACCACTAGCTACATTTCGCTGTAATTGTGCTGTCAAACTATACTGATACCCTTTATTTGTATTGGTTAGCAAAAATACATTGGTGTATTGTGGAAATCTTAACCTGCTGTTTCCCGAAGGATACAGATCGCGGCCATCACCATCTAGTTTTGCTGTCGGTTCCACCAGGTTTAAATCCTTAATATATGGAGCATTCAGCTCTTTTCCATAAATCCCCTCTAGTGTGGCTACAAATCCTAAAGGAAGTTTTTGGTCAATCGCAAGATTGGAACGCCAAACCTGTGGCATTTTAAAGTTTTTGTCTGTCAGATCAATTTCTGAAGTGGCTACTGTTGGTGTCTTCGGTTGATTATTCACATCTCCCGAAAAGCGAATTGGCGCAGTAGCAGTTCCTGTTGCATTGATCCTGCCAAGATCCACACCCGAATTATTATAGGCGTTTCCTAACCAAACATAAGGAAGTCTGCCTGTAAAAATCCCGCTTCCTCCCCTCAAAATAGTTTGCCCATCATTGTTAATATCCCAATTGAACCCGATTCTTGGAGAATATAATAGCTGCGATTTAGGCTTACTGTCAGTTTGTAGTCCCATAGCTGCAAAGGATTCAGCAAACGCAGTATTTTGTAATGGCTTATCTAAAAACACAGGAACATCAACTCTTAAACCACCGGTCACCTTTAATCCCTCTTTAACGGTGAATTCATCTTGCGCATAAAAGCCCAGCTGCATAGCTCTGAATACAGAGGTCGGAATAGCCACAGCAGGGATTTTTGAATAAGTGAGCTGATAAACAGAAGGCGCCTGGTTGGTTAAAAAAGAAGAAAGGCTGCTGTAGGTGTAATTCCCCCAGATATTCTGGATAAAGAGATTGTTAAAACGGAAAAACTCATTTTGAGTTCCAAAGGTGAAATGGTGATTATTGTGAATAATATCCAGGTTATCTGTTAGCTGAAATAAATTTTGCGTCTGTTTAGCCGATGGAGAATAACCCTCTGTCCCCGCAGTGATACTGCCTGCGGCTCCCAGCTGAATCAACACCTGTGGAAAAGGACTTCCTGGAATCTCTCTGTTATCCCTTACATTAGAATAACCGACAATCAGATTGTTTACGATTTCGTTGGAGAAATAAGTGTTTAGCTCGGCAACCGTGATGTTAGTCGTACTGGTCTGGATATATTTATTGTTCTCAAACCGGAGTGCGTTGATACCATTTCCAATATCATCGCGTCTTCCATGTACATAATTATGCCTTAAGGTCAGCCTGTTTTTAGAATTGATCATATAGTCTAAACGGGCAAATATCTTTTCACTATTCGTCTGTTTGCTAATGTCATCAAACTTGCCCGGGTCATAATTATAAGCACTCTTCAGATAATCTGATATTTGTTGTGCCGTTGCTGCCGGAATCAGTGATTCATCAGTTGCACCGGTTCCTCTGTTCGCTTTATAAAGAAGCGGTTCATTTCTTCTGCTGATTTCTGCATTGGTAAAGAAGAAAAGTTTGTCTTTGATAATTGGCCCGCCCAAACGAAAACCATATTGAGCGTCGCTAAACTTATTAAACTTTGTTCTGCTGGCATCAGGACTTTTTCCTACCAGATTTTCATTTTTGCCATAGGTATAAAAAGATCCGCTGAATGTATTGCTGCCCCGCTTGGTTACTGCATTAATTCCGGCACCTGTAAAACTGCCTTGCTTCACATCAAATGGTGCTAAAACAACCTGTATTTCATCAATGGCGTCTAAACTGATAGGTTGGGTACCTGCTTGTCCACCAGGTGCACCTGTGGTCGTACCACCACCTACGCCATATCCCATAATGTCGTTATTTTGAGATCCATCTATCTGAATATTATTATAACGGTTATTTCTGCCACCGAAAGATAAACCAGAAGACTGAGGGGTGAAACGGGTAAAGTCTGATAAAGATCTGTTTAACGAAGGATATCTTTCCATATCGGTCCGGCTGATATTATTTGAAGCACCCGTTTTGACCAGGTTTCTTGAAGAGCCTGTTCTGGAGGTTTTAATCTCCACCGTATTCAGGCCGGTATTTTCTGAGGCAAGAAATACCTTTAGTGAATATACCTGACCTAAGGCAAGCAATACATTTTGCTCTGTATATTTATGTGTACCAATATGTGTGATCTCTATAGTATAAGGGCCACCGACAGGAAGATTTTGTAAGACAAATGCACCTTTTTCGTTGGCCTTCGCTATAAACTTCATATTTGAAGGCACATAAGTTACACTAATGCTTGCCCCTGGCAGCAAGTGATCTGCATTGTCATATACATACCCCCTGATTCCGGAGGATGTTGAGCCCTGCGCATGCGAGACCAAATGGCAAAAAAAAGCCAGGCAAAAAATCAGCATGGATATACGTATTCGCAATCCGAAATTGAAAAATGTAATTGTTTTTTTCATATTTTTATTTTTTTAAACATTTTGGCCATTCAGACCTTTCTTGATGGTAATCCCCAGGAGTGTTCCACCATTCCTGGGGTTTTTATTGATTAGATTTATTGGGGTTTGATGTGAATACTGACAGCATCGATCTCATAAGTTACGGGTACTTGATTTTTAATCTCTTCCATAACCGTTGCTATCGATTTGCCCCTGGTGTTTAGGCTTAGTTTCAATGCGGGGTTAATACCTGTTTCGAACGTTATCTTAACCTGGTACTGCTTTTCAAGTTCACTGATCACACTTGTAATTGAGGTCTCATTAAAAGAAAGTGCAGTTGCAGGCTGTTCTGCTTTCAGTGGGTGCAGCGTATGTTTTTCAGGCCTGATTTTACTTAAGCGTCCGGATATTTGGTTATAGATTGCTGATTCGCCCGGCAACAGAAATATTGCTGGTTCTGTTAGATGTTGTACGCCGACCTTTCCTGTTTTTACTTTTACTGTTGTTTTTTTGGTGTCAGTTGAAGCATTTATCCAAAAGGAAGTGCCCAGTACAGTTGTTTTTACGTAGCCAGAACGCACGACAAATGATCTGGCCGTTTCATGTTTTACATCAAAAAAAGCTTTACCGATCAGGTTCAATTCTCTTTTTGTTGCCGCAAATCTTTCCGGGTAAGACAGCACCGCACCTGCTGAGAGTGTAACCTTACTGGAATCTTCAAGCAGGATGATTTTTGCATAAATGCCCGGATTAGTTACCCGTAACATCCTGACTGGCATTCTGCTTGCGCTACGCACAGCAGGCTGATCATTGTTTTTCCAGTTCATACTCCCCAGATAAATTGCAAAAGGGATCAATACTGCAGCAACTCTTCCGAGCCATAATCTTACTGTTTTCCTGGAGGTATCCTGCTCGATTTTATTCCGGAGCAGGTCAAAACCTTCCGAAGGTGTTTTCAAAGCTGCAGGGGGCAAACTTTGGATATGTTCGTTCAAAAAAGACTGTTGCTCGTTCGGGCTTAGGGAAGAAAGCCATTGCATCAGTGCTTCATATTCTGGCTCCGACAATTTATTGTCAGCAAACCGACTTAAAAATTCTTTGCTAAATTCTTGTTCTTTCATGGGATATGTGGTCTATACGAACAGACCATACGCCAACCCTACCTACAGGTTAAAAAATGTTGTAAAAAAAATAAAGCAGGAAATCTGGTGATTTTTCAAGAAGACGCGTAAATGGGAAAGGGTTTTACTAATATGTTTTTCCACAGCTTTTACAGAGATGTTGAGCTGTAAAGAAATATCCTTATTGCTTAAGTGTTCCTTTCTGCTGAGGTTAAACACTTCAAGATTCCGGCTCGGCAAATGATCCAATACAGTTCCGAGTACTCTCTGGTAATCTGTAAAGATAATTTCATCAAAAGTGCTGAAAGATCTGTCTTTACTCAATTCCAGGAAATTCAATTTAGCCTCATGGTTTTTAAATTTCCGGATTTCATCAAGTGCTTTATGCTT
Organism: Pedobacter sp. UYP1; assembly: GCF_040547305.1. Classification (NCBI taxonomy): domain Bacteria; kingdom Pseudomonadati; phylum Bacteroidota; class Sphingobacteriia; order Sphingobacteriales; family Sphingobacteriaceae; genus Pedobacter; species Pedobacter sp. UYP1. The sequence continues at coordinate 314,541 of NZ_JBEPPL010000006.1, forward strand.
TGCTATGGTAAATAGCAGGTTTTTAAGATTTTGGTCTGGATTGATCCGCTTACGCATTTCCCAGAGCTTTAAAAATGTATCTTGTGTAATTTCGTCTGCATCCGCAGTTAATCTGCAATAAGGATTTAAAAAGGACTTTACACCTTGGAAGTAGAGGTTGTAGAAATACTCAAGCCCATACATATCGCTCCTGATTAAAGCATTGATCGCCTCTGTATCACAAGTAAACCTCTGCATATTTATTCGAATTGATTTTCGGACTAAAATTAGCCCCTCCACATAAAACTGATGTTTACCCGGTGTTACCAAATTGTTGGTTTGCAAATAAGTTATTTAAATAATCATAAGAGCTTCTCTTATTTTGAGCAAGAAATGGGTTCCTATTGAGGAATACATTCCGTAATTTCGGATCTGATGTTTATCTTATGAAAACACAACAAGACCTATCAAACAAAACCAGTATAATCACTACTCAAGAAATCTCCACACCACTAGGCCCAATGCTGGCAGGAGCTACTGCAGAAGGCGTTTGCATACTGGAATTTATTAACCGTATCAGATTAGAAAAAGAGATCCTTGATTTACAGAAACTGCTCAATGCAGTGATGCAACCTGGACAAAATCCACACTTGGATCAATTAGAGAACGAACTGGCCGAATATTTTGAAGGAAAGAGGAAAGCATTTTCAGTTCCCCTGCATGCACCGGGCAATGAATTTGCACAAACGGTATGGAAAACATTGCGGGAAATCCCGTACGGACAAACTTGTTCTTATAAACAGCAAGCCGATAGAATGAACAATCCAAAAGCCATTCGTGCAATTGCCTCTACAAACGGCAGGAACCGTTTAGCTATTATCATTCCTTGTCACCGCGTAATTGGCAGTGATGGAAGCATGACCGGATATGCCGCCGGAGTAGAAAAGAAAAAATGGTTGCTTAAATTCGAAAGAGATAATTCTGAAAAACCAGCAGGTACCTTATTTTAACAAGATGCAGACTTACAAAAACTTTAGAACAGGTCAGTGGGTAAAATCATATGGCAAAGGCATCCATAGAATAGAAAAATTCATTCCAGTTGAATATGAAGAGTATCACTTTTTTATAATGGGAGATTGGGAAACAGGGGCAATTAAAGAAAGTCAGATCGGAAGTTTGCAAGAAGAACCGCTTGTTGAATTAAAACGTCTTTTCAATTCAAAATTTAAGAAGCAAATAGGTGCAGATTATTGCTCAGGTCATTATTTAAAAGATTTAACTGCAGAAGAAGAAGCAAATGTAGAAGAGCAAATAAAATCCAATCCAAAATACACCATTGATCTGGACAAATATGTGCTTCCAAAGTTCGAAACCCGCTACGGATTAAATTTTTCACTAACAGACGACACCATTCAACTGGTTAAAGAACTGGCACAATTTATCAGACAGGATGATGGCAGGACTTTCACAGAAATCTTTGAATGGCTGGGTCATAAAAACTATAAGCAATTACTTTACAAACAAAACTCACCAAGCGATAGAAAAGGGTATTATCTGCAATTCATTAACTGGAATTACCAGGTCAGAAACAATCGGTTATTGTTGACAGATCTACTTGCTTTTACGCCAGATTTCGCAAAAATAGACACCATTTAATATAACGTACTATGAGAAAAATGATATTGATTGCAGGATTTCTGATCGCAGGAATTACTGTATCCGCCCAGCGCAAACATTCTTCCGGCAATACTATTTTTCAAATACAGCCTGATTTAAAACAAATTCCTCTTTGGGAAAGTACGATGCCTGATGGACCAGGTCCGCAGGGTGCTGAAAAAATAACAGCTAAGGGATCTGTAACCAATGTATCAAATCCGCGGTTAATCATTCATAAACCAGTTAAGCCTAATGGAACAGCGATTCTGATTATTAGTGGCGGCGGTTATGCGCATATTGAGCTAGGAAAAGAAAGTACACCCGTAGCCAGCTGGCTTCAGTCGCAAGGTATAACTGTCTTTGAACTAATCTACAGATTACCACAAGAAGGTTGGAAAACAACACATGTACCTTTTCAGGATGCACAACGTGCAATGAAACTTATCCGTAGCCTGGCTGTTCCCTATAAAATAGATCCTGCTAAAATTGGTATATTGGGTTTCTCCGCAGGCGGACACCTGGCAGGAATGACAGCAGCCCAGCCTGATAAAAAGCACTATAAACCTATTGATGCTATAGATGCTTTATCTGCAAAACCCAATTTTGCAGGGTTGATTTATCCGGTGATTACAATGCTGCCTCCTTTCAATAAGACGCATGCTAAAAAGAGTATTCTTGGAGAAAATCCGACAGTCGCACAGGAAGAAGCTTATTCAGTAGAATTGCAGGTCAGCGGTAATATGCCAGCTACTTTTCTGGCACAAGCCATTGATGATCCTATATCTCCAATCAACAATTCTTATTTAATGAATAGTGCCTTAGAAAAAGCCGGCGTGCCAGTTGAAATGCACATTTTTCAAACAGGAGGACATGGCTGGGGAATGGGCAAAAAGAACTCACCCGTTTCAGTATGGCCTGATCTTTTCCAAACCTGGTTAAAAGCTAAAGGATTTTAATTTAATTATAGCTGAGAAATTTCAAAAAAAATGGGATCTAAGTTTTAAACTTAAATCCCATTTATGCATTTTTTTATACATTGCTCCATACAGCAAATCCCTGTTACTATTCTAATTATTCATAGTACATTTTATTATTCATAGTACATTTTAATTATTCATAGACCCTATCCAGTAAGACATTGTTAATTATTTTGGTAATCTGTTTTGTTTCATCATGCAAAAAGAAATGTCCGCCATTGAAATAATGGATATTACAAAGTTTATTAGTGTGTTTCTTCCAGCTATCACACTGCTCAGGTGTTAAATCTTCATCTTTTCCCAAAAAAACTGTAAGATTTTGATCAAATGGTTTAAGGTCTGCGTGAACATCATCTGATTCAGATAATTTGAAATCATTTTTTAATAAAGGCAGGAACAAGTTCATTAATTCAGGATGTTCAAAAAATTCCGGGGGGGTCCCGCCCAGCTTAACTATTGCCTCTTTAAATTCTTCCTCATTCATTAAATGATATTTCTTTTTATCATCTCTTTTGATGCCCGGCGCTCCGCGCCCCGAAAGAAATATATGCACCGGTTCTATATAACCGGCATCTCTGATTCTTTGAACAAGCTTATAAGATAACATAGCACCCATGCTATGTCCAAATATTGCATAAGGAGTCTGATGAATATCTTTGCTGATGAATTTAAAAATATCTTCCACAGCTTCAGATATATTCTGATACAATCCTTCCTGCATTCTGCTTCCCCGGCTAGCAAGCTCAATCGCATTCAGCTCAATAGATGGACTTAGATGACCCTTCCATTTATTATAAATTGTAGCTGATCCTCCAGCATAAGGGATACAGAAAAGTTTTATCTTCTTCATTTTTTTAAGGTTAAAATTAAATTTACTACAATGATTCTTCTATTTATTTAACAATAAGTCCCTCTTCGATCTGATCAAAAAATCGAAAATAAACTGTTCTTATTTTCTCCCACGAAAAATCCTCATTCATGGCCCCTTTAGCAAGCTGGCTCCATTCCTCAGGCTGCAATTTACAGAGCTGCACCAGTTGTTTAAAGTCATGGTTTATTGATGATCTTTTTCCTGTCATTCCATTGCCTGACATCCTTAATAGCCGGAAAGAAAAATTCAATTCCCTTTTGCGATAAATAATCAGATATTTTATTTTCTAGCTGTGGCCGCGTATAAATTACATACCAGCGCCGATGAAATATACCCATGAGATCTCAGTAAGTGAAAAATTAACTATCAGCATTTGCTCTTTCTCCTGCTTTGACGAAGTATAATAGCCTTAATTAATCAAATACTTAACATCTTCTAAAGTATAAGGCTCTGGTAACCTATAACCATTAACGAAAATGGTTGGTGTGAAAGTAATATCTACCATATTGCACCAATCCCGCTGCTTTTTACTTACTTCACGCATTTCACTATTAAAACTTACAGGATATTTTAAGGCCCAGTTATCGTAATTTCGATTATTTTCAGCATACCATTCGTTCAGCGCATCTTTCACTATTGCTTTATTATCCAATAATTGTAAGGCCGTCATATGTCTTGCAATTTTAGTCCGCATGTCATTATCCTCATTCACAGTAGAGAAAACTACTTTTAACTGCACATCGTTACGTCGCTCTATCCAATCTTCCATTACCTGGTGCGCTTTAGCACAAGGTTCACAATATGGATTACTAACAATAGTGATTACATTATCCGCCTCAGGATTACCTAATAATACTGGCATCAATTCATCTGTTACGGCATAACGAGGCTGGCTGGTTAGTACCTGGTTAAATAATTCAATATTGTATTTAAATTTCTTCAACTGCTCCTGCAAAGGGATCAGCTGTGCAGCATTGGAAAAGAATGGCTTGAGAAACCCCCAGACAACAATTGGAAATAAAAAGGCCAGTGGTAATAAATAAAACAAGGAAGAGGAAATATTGGAAAGGTTGTAAACTGTACTAATACCGCCCCCACTCAAAAAAATTAATATAAAGAATTCTAACCAGAGCACAGCCTGAACCAGGCAACAAAGAATACACCAGTTCTGCTTGCGGTATTGATAGGATAGTGAATAAATAGTGTAAGGCATTGCAAATAAGTTAAGCCAAGCCAATATGCCGATGGTCTGCGGACTCAGTAATAACAACAGTAATGAGCCTCCAAAGTAGAAGAACCCTACTTCGCTCCAGCTTAACCAAGAAGTTAAATTTGCCGCATCAGTTTTGAGAATTGCGTTGCATCCATCCTTGCCGCCCAGTTTACAAAGATTTTGTATAAAGGGATTATTTGAATTAATACTTTGAACCAGTAAGAGTATACTTACCCCCAACCCGGTCAATTTCACCAGGCTTAAAAGAAAATGAAATAGATTAAAGGACTTTTGAAAAAAAACAAGATATATACTTCCTAATAAAACTACTAATGAAGCCGGCAATAATAAATCTTTAATAAAAGAGCTTAGCCGGTTTTGCTGATAATTTTTTTCTCCGCTTTTTATCGTAGTTTCTGCAGTTAAAGTAATACCACTCCAGCGGTCCAAAAATATCTTTTCGTCCATTGTTCCTTTATAGTTGTCTTCATCAGAAAACAGGACCGTCTGATTGATGAGCTGATGCACCAGTACAAAATATCCACCCTTTTCTGGAAAATGTGCAATAAATGGAAAGCGCATACCAGCCGCATTAAATTCCCCCTTATCCATCCGGTAAGCTTCATTTTCAATTCCCCAGTCCGTTAAACAATCACTGATAGCTAAAAGACTTGGGTATTCCGGATGATCAATAACACATTGATTGCTGGTTTCACGTGTTACTTTGGCATCAATGCTTTTGATCAATAAATGCAGAACAGCTTGTGGATTTGTTTGTTGGCTACCGGACATGCTCATAAATATTTAGGCATTAAAATTAATCAATATTAATTATTAATATATAAAAATATTCAGAATAGTAAAAACAAAGCAGGTTTCCTGAAGAAACCTGCTTATGATCAACTCAAATTAAGGAGCAATGATGGTGAAAAGGTATACCGCAAAAATGACCAGCAGTACTATACCCTGTAAGATATTTGTCCGGCCGGTAGCCAGCGAAAGCATAATTGTAAACTGAGCGAGCAACAATAATACGGTTGCTTTCATATCAATTCCTAAAGTAATACTCATACCGGTTACAATAGAAACAATTGCAACCGCAGGAATCGTTAAGCCGATACTCGCAAGCGCAGAGCCCAGTGCCAGATTAAGACTGGTCTGTAAACGGTTCTTTTTGGCAGCGCGATAAGCAGCAAGTCCTTCGGGCAATAAAACTACAGCTGCGATAATTACACCAACTAAAGATTTTGGTGCACCCATATTTACGACAGTGTTTTCAATATCCGGCGCTAAGGCTTTTGCCAGTAATACAACAATCCCCAAGCACAGTACCAATAAAAAAGCACTCATTAATGCCACTTTTTTTGTAGGTGGTTCAGCATGTGCATCCTCATTTCCATCAGCTTCGGGAGGCAAAAAATAATCACGGTGCCTAACCGCCTGAACCATGACAAAAGATCCATACAAAACCAAACAAATTACGGCTACAAAAATCAGCTGAACCTGGGTATATTGTGGCCCGGCTTTACTTGTGGTGTAATTTGGAAGAATTAAAGTAAGTACCATGATCGCTGTAAGCGTAACCAGCGCAGCACTAACTCCTGGCAAACTGAATACTTGCTCTTTAAATTTAGCGCCACCGACAAGCAGGCTTAACCCAACAATTCCAGTTAAAATAATCATAACGGCCGCAAGTACTGTGTCTCTGGCAAGTTCAGCTACGTCAGGCCCTCCGGTCAACATCAAAGAAACAATTAATGCAACTTCTATAATGGTAATCGCTAATGCGAGTAATAAAGTACCAAATGGTTCACCGACCCGGTGCGCTACAACTTCAGCATGGTGTACAGCAGCAAGTACTCCACCAATTAGTACAGCTGCAAGAAAAAAGGTATAAAGTATACCAAGATCCAGAGAAATCCCGAAATAAGCCAGCCAGGCTATAACAGGTGTTACTATTGTCCATAATGGCAGTGGTAATTTTTGTTTCATAAAGATTCTTGTTGATTAGGTAATAGTGAAAAGTAGTATTAAGCAATTATGGTGCTAAAGAAACAAAATGACGATTGTTTACATATACTTAACAAAAGTTAACATCATTATTTATAAACTAAGTTTAGTTTTGCTATACTTACATATAAACCAAAACTCATTGTATGAAAAAACTTTTATTCTTGCTTACGGTATTGTGTATAAGTTTTCAACTTAAAGCACAACCGAAAAACATTAAACACATTATTTTGATTGGCTGTGACGGATTTGGAGCTTACGCTATACCCGATGCGAAAATGCCAAACCTGAAACAGTTAATGAATACCGGATCCTGGTCTTTAAAGGCCCGCACAGTGTTACCCTCATCAAGTGCAGTAAACTGGGCCTCCATGCTCATGGGAGCCGGTCCCACCGAACATGGCTATACCGAATGGGATAGCGCGGTTCCTGAAATACCTTCTGTTGTCAAATCACCTTACGGCTTATTTCCCGGAATCTTTACTTTAATTAAGCAGCAGAAACCCAAAGCAAAAACTGCCGTTATTTACAGCTGGCAAGGTATAGGTCCATTGATTGAAAAAGATGCCATTAGCTTTGTTGTTCCAGGGCCGGATGGGGATAATGATAATTTCTGTGCAGATACTACGGCTGCACTTATTATCAAAGAAAAGCCCTTATTAACTTTCGTGCATTTTTCAGAGCCTGACAATACAGGACACAAAATTGGTCACCGAACTCCGGCTTACTATGCAGAATTAGAAAACCTGGACAAAAGAATAGGAAAAATTGTTGACGCTGTAAAAAAAGCAGGTATTGCCAATGAAACTATTATTATCCTGTCGGCCGATCATGGCGGTACTGGTAAAGGACATGGTGGTAAATCACTGGACGAAGTACAAATTCCGTGGATTGCCAACGGTACAGGTGTATTAAAAGGACATGAAATTAAAGATGTAATTATTACTTACGATACCGCTTCTACCATTGCGTGGTTGTTAGGCTTAAAAGAGCCACAGAGCTGGCGTGGAAAACCTGTTACCGAAGCTTTCAATAAATAAGAATTACTGAAAACTTAACAATTAAATAACATCACATTGTTTACTTATATTAAACAATAGCCCTATAATTGTAAACAATAAAAAATTATAAGTAATGTCAATAAAATTAGTAGTGTTTGATATGGCGGGTACAACCGTAAGCGATGAAAATTACGTAGCCCTATCATTTCAGCAGGCGATGAAAAAGCAGGGATATAACGTGGAATTGAAAGATGTAAATCCACTGATGGGTTATGAAAAGCCTCTTGCTATTCAAATGATGCTGGACAAATATGAAACTGATACTCAAAAAATCAATGCAGATTTAATAGCCCGGATACATACTGATTTTGTAAATATAATGCTGGAATTTTACACCCATTCTCATGAAATCAAACCACTTCCAAATGTTGAAAGCACTTTTGAACAGCTTAGAAATATGGGTATTAAAATTGGCCTGGATACAGGTTTTTCCAGGAACATTGCAGAACTAATTATCAGCCGTCTGAACTGGGAAATTCAGATAGACATTATGGTTGCCAGTGACGATGTGAAAAATGGCCGTCCATATCCGGACATGATCCATAAAATGAAAGCTGACCTGGACCTGCTTCCAACAGATGATGTAGTTAAAATCGGAGATACAGAAGTCGATATAAATGAAGGTATCAACGCAAATTGTAAATACGTAGTCGGAATTACTACCGGCGCTTTTACAAGAGCAGAACTTGAACCACATCACCCAACACATATCATTGATGATATTTCAGAGTTGCTTGCAATTATCAAAGCATAAAATACAGGAATAAAATGAATAATGTTCCATATGATTTAATCGTTATTGGCGGAGGTATCCTAGGTACATTCCATGCCTACCATGCCTTAAAAAAAGGAAAAAAAGTACTCCAACTGGAAAAAGATAATTTTCCGGTTGGTGCTACTGTTAGAAACTTTGGCCAGGTAATTCCTTCTGGAATGACAGGTGAATGGTTCAATTACGGACTACGGTCTGTAGAAATTTATCAGGAAATACAGCGTGAATTTGATATCTCCGTTAGGAAAAACGGCAGCGTATATATCGCATCTGATCCTGATGAACAAACCCTGATCCACGAATTAAAAACCTATTACGATACCTTAGGTTATTCACATTCCTTATTGAATAAACACCAAATACTGAAGAAATACCCATCTATTCAAGAATCTTACGCCAAAGAAGCATTATTTTTCGATCAGGAAATCAGTGTCGAACCAAATTTGATGATCCACCGTCTTCATGAATATATGCAGACAAAATTTGAGCACTTTACGCTTTTATATGATTCTCCCGTTGTAGATTGTTACTCAGCATCGAATGACGTAGAAGTACGTTTAACCAATGGAGACAAATTCAAAGCCACAAAAGCCATATTATGCAATGGCTATGAGTTCAAGCTATTATTCAAAGAATTATTCAAAGCGAGCGGACAGGTGATCAGTAAACTTCAAATGATGCGTACTACGCCAGTAAAAAACATTGGGCTTACTGGGAATATACTCACCGGTTTAACAATTCGCAGGTACGAAAGCTTTGAAGAATACTGTCCCTCTTTTAAAACAATCCCACTGCCCGCGCATTATGAAGAGCTAAAGGCCTACGGTATTCACCTGCTGTTCAAAACAGCACCAGACGGCAGTGTCATCATCGGCGACTCCCATGAATATGCTTCAGCTACCAATTTTGACAACCTTGGTTTTAACCTGAATTTATATATTAATGAGTTGATGCTTGAAGAAGCCAGCAGGATTGTAAATTTTGATGTACGGAATATCGCGACTACCTGGGCTGGATTTTACCCTCAGCATCCCGATAAACATATTTTAGAATATGATATTGATAACCGTATCCATATCCGTACTTGTATTGGGGGCAAAGGAATGACCGCAAGTGCCGGATATGCAGAAGCAAGTATAAAACAACTTTACAATATTTAGCTCTCCCATTCGTCATTTAATACAGTTTTAACGATTATTAACTATTAAACTCTGCCGAATTTCTTAAGTTTGAGCAATTGCCCCCTTTATGGAAGAGAATATTATACTTAAGATAAGTACCAGGATAAAAGAAATAAGAAGAGAGCGGAATACAACGGTACAGGAACTTGCTGATCTAGCAGGTGTAAGCAAAGGCCTGATTTCACAGATTGAAAATAACCGTACAGTGCCATCTTTAATGGTATTGATAGATATTATAAGCGCTTTAGATGTTGATTTAAATCAGTTTTTCAAAGATATATCAGCTAGCAGCCAACTTAGTCCCGTCCTCATTAAAAGAAAAAATGAATACGAGCCGTTCGAAAAAGAGCAGGCTCTGGGGTTTTTATATCAGCGCATTTTTACAAAGACCTTTAAAAACTCAACCGTTGATATCGTGTTGCTTGAACTTGAACCCAATGCAACCAGGCCAATGGTGGTTACCGAAGCATTTGAATACAAATATATCTTATCGGGAAAAGTAGATTATATTTTTGAAGATCAAACTTACAGCCTTTCTGATGGCGACTCGATGTTATTTGACGGACGTTTACCACATACGCCTAAAAACACTTCCGATCAGAAAGCCACTATGCTGATTCTATACTTCTTTGAGCAAAATGGAAACAGCTCAACAAAATAAAAGGGCGGGTGCAGTGCACCTACCCCTATAAATAAATACTTAGTGCCACTGCATTTCGCCAGTATTTACTTTCGCACTTAACTCCAATGCCATTAAGAACTTAGCATTGGGATAACGTTTTTTCAAGGCAGCAATTAAACCTGCTGAAGTTTTATCTTTCTTCAATTCCTGTTCATAAACTTCAAGATACTGTTTCGTATAATTTACAGAAGCTAAGTTCATCGCTGCACCGGCAGCAGCATGCGCCGGAACAACGACTTCAGGTTTTAAATCAATGATTTTATTCAAAACAGCAATCCACTCCACCCTTTTCGCTGCAGTGGCATCATCAGCAAGCCAAAGATGGAAGTTATCTCCAAAAACATTAATTCCTCCTATTACTGCTCTGATTGATGGAATCCAGACAAAAGATTTTTCCGGCGAAGCTTCAGTACTTAATATTTCTAATTTCTGACCTTCCAACTCCAGGCTTTTGCCTTTCAGTACTTGTGGTAACACTACATTTTTTGGTGCTGCATCTTTTAACTGCCGTCCCCAGACATCTAATTTCCCCTGCGCTGTTTCTTTGATATGTTCTACTGTTTGCGCAGTAGCATATACAATGACTTCAGGATAGTATTTTTTGATCACTTCAAGACCAAAATAGAAGTCAGGATCACCATGACTAATATAAATAGCTTTTAAGTTTTTGCCAGTTTTTTTTAACTCAGCAACAAGCCGCTCTGCTTCTGGTAAAGTGAATTGCGCATCCACCAGGATCGCATCAATTTTACCACTAACAATTACAGAAGCAACACCCATACTCGTTTCTGGTGCATTATAAACCGTTAGTTTTAACGGACTTGTTTCTATATTTTTTATACTTTGTGCTTCTGTTTTCGAAACGATGAAAGTAAGCACCAATGCTGAAATTAAGAGATTTGTTGTCATCTATTTATTTATTGTTTTTTTTCTGTTAGATGGAGCCTTTGATAAAATCAGTATTCGTTTCTTCTATCAAACGATCAATATTCTCAGTAATTTCTGCTAAAGAGGAATAGCCCTGTTCCAATAAAGTCAACTGCCCCTGCGCTTCAAACAATAAAGTAGGATAGGAAGATGCATATTGAATCGCATCGCTAAAAGCTTCCTGAGTAGCCCGTTTCATAGCATCACTATGGAAATGTAGTAGAAACTCAGTCTGATCTATGCTAAGCCCCTGGCAAATTTCCAAATAAGTTTGATCCATATTCAGATCTTTACCATCTCTATACCTGGCCTGCTGTAAAGCAACCATAAAGGGAACAGTCCTTACATTCCAGAATTTTTGAACTGTAGCTATAGCCCTCGAAGGTATTTCACTATCAAGTTTAACTTCCTGCTGATGAATAAATTGAAAATACGCTTCACCAAATACAGTACCAGTTAGCGTTGCAATCCGCTCATCATGCTTTTGAAAATAGCTTGCCCTTTTTGGAGACTGAACCCTCGAATTTGGTCCCGCCCACATCCCACCCGGGACAATTACAAAATCCAGTACATCCCTATAAGCCTCAAAAAGTGCTAACGTATGCTTACTATTACCGTAACACCAGCCACAAAGCGGGTCCATTACGTAAATCAGTTTCTTTTCCATCTTACTTATTGTTAATATATTCGAATTTGCCACGAAGAAATTCCGTCTTTCTGCCAGAAAGTGCTGTCGTATCCTTATAAGTCAGATAGGCAGTAACTTTCATTTCCTCCGTATCAATCACCTGACTTACAGTAAGCCCACTATCTTCTATCCAGTTCAGAAAATACAAATGATCATTAAGTTTTTGATAAGATACGCGTTCAGATTCCTCAGCAACCGCTCCTTTTGCATCTACCGTTTTCCAATGTAAAGTAGAATCATTGAGATAATTTACTTCAGCCTGAAATTTTTCATAAGTGATTTTTCCAGTTCTGCCAATCAAATCATGTTCAGCATTGCTTACCGAAGGATCGGTGGAGACACCTGGTGAATTGTCCTTCAAGTTACAAGCCGATATTGCTGCAACTGTCAGAAATCCAAAAAGCATAAAGAAAGGGTTAATTTTATAAGCCGGCATAATTATTAATGTTTATACAAAAATATGCTATCCCCGGATAGGAAAAGTTGAACTAGTTCAAAAAAACAAACGCTCTAAAACCAGAGCTAAACTATCTCAGTTTAGCTACTTTTTTCCTGATTTTACTAAGAAATTCGTGGGATATCCCTAAATATGCAGCGACCTGTTGCTGGGAAAGTCTTTGTTCAAGGTGAGGATATTTTGTGATGAATTCCAGGTACCGCTTATCTGCAGTTTTACTCAACGAAGAAATCATTCTGCGCTGCAAAGCTGCGTGTGTCTTTTGTGTCATTATCCTAAATAGTTTCTCCACTTTAGGCAACGTGTCATATAAGATATTTTTATAAGGAAAAGTGATCATTAATATCTCACTATCTTCCAACGCTTCAATATTTAGAATAGAGGCCGATTGATTAGTGAAACTATCTATATCAGTAATCCACCAACCCTCAACAGCGAAATATAATACTTTTTCAAATCCGGATTCATCCAGATAAAAGACCCTGAGGCACCCCTTATTGACGAAGCCTTCAAACTTACAAATCTCTCCCTCGCGCAACAACATCTGCTTCCTTTGCACTTTCTGTAAATAAAAAGGGGCCGAAAACTGCTCAAATTCATCATCCGTCAGATAAATGTGTTTTGCTATATTTTCACGGAGTAAAGTATACATATTGAGGTCAATAGATAAGCAGGAAAATGATAGATATGTCTAAAACAGGCAATATTTCCAAGATGTCTTTTGGTCTTCAATCCCAGGTTCTTCTTTTGCAAGATTACTTTTGTAACTTTACGATTGCAAATCTCTTAATACAATAGAATTAATGCCACTTCTGACTACACAAATGAAATCAAGCTTGGCCGCTAATTTAACTAAGCTTTTTAATAACCGGCTATTTATTCTCAGTATTTTTATTCTGCTCCCTGCTATTACCTCCTACAGACAATATCATTCAGGCACCTCCCATAATAACTATCTGATCTTTATTTATACTTATTTTCATGCCAATGATCATGTATCCTTATTTGGCAGGTATCCTGAATATGCAGATATGAATCATTATGGTCCATTGTTCTCTTTGATCATTGCACCTTTTGCTAAGTTGCCTGAATTTCTGGGGATGTTTTTCTGGGAACTCGCAAACAGTCTTTTCTTGTATTACGCAATAAAGACACTTCCATTGAAAGAGCCCAAAGTAAATGCAGTATATTGGATCATCGCACATGAGTTGCTCACTGCGCTATTTGCCTGTCAGATTAACCCTTCGATTACAGCAATCATTGTTTTAAGCTATACTTTAATTGATAAAAAGCAGAATTTTTGGGCAGCGTGTCTCATTTTGCTTGGTACATTTATCAAACTATACGGTATTGTCGGATTGGCTTTCTTCTTCTTTGTTAAAGAGAAGCCAAAGTTCATCGCCTACTGTATTTTCTGGGCTATCGTATTCTTTGGACTGCCGATGCTATTTTATGGTCATGAATATATCTTGTTACAATATAAAGAATGGTACCTTTCTCTAAGTGCTAAACAGCTTGAAAATGCCACACTTGTTTCCTGGCAAGATATATCATTGATGGGTATAGTCAGAAGAGTGACGGGGAATCCTGATCTTTCCAATTTACCATTTCTGATTACTGGAATTATACTTTTCTGTCTTCCTTATTTAAGAATTAAACAATATCAGTCCCCAGCATTCAGACTGATGTACCTGGCATCAACACTGATTTTCACTGTTATATTTAGCAATTCGTCTGAATCACCTACTTATATTATTGCATTTACCGGGGTGGCAATCTGGTTTATTTTACAGGAAAAACCTATACAACCTATCGTAATTGCTCTCTTCATATTTGCGATATTGCTTACAACCTTAGGTTCTTCCGATTTATATTCCAGATCTTTCAGAGACAATTATATAATCCGCTATTCGTTAAAAGCTCTTCCTTGTGTATTCATATGGTTATACATGACTTATCAAATGATCTTTAAGCAATTTGATTTAAAAACCACTACCATCCAATGAAGCCGTTATGATTTTTCAAACCAAACAACGAAATGATCCGGGCGTGCAAGTCCTTGAACACAAAAATCAAATCAACACTGGTGAAAAATATAAAATCATAATATCTTCATAACCAGTTAAAATAAATAATAAACTAATGAAAAAAACAGTTTCTGTAGTTATCCCGGCTTTTAATGAAGCAGAGAACTTAATCGTCATTATCGACAGACTGGAAGGTATTTTCAAAAATACAGCCTATGATGCTGAATTTATAATTATTGACGATGGCAGTACCGATCACACCCTAACCATCCTTAAAACGATGGCAAGTATCAATAATAAATTATTTTATATAGAGTTCTCCCGGAACTTCGGGCACCAGCTTGCCTTAAAAGCAGGATTAGACCAGGCAAAAGGAGACTGTGTCATTTCTCTTGATGCCGATCTTCAGCATCCGCCAGAACTGATAATTCAGATGCTTGAAAAGTGGGAAGAAGGTAATGATGTGGTTTATACCCGGAGATCAGAAGATAAAAGTCTGCCTTATGGAAAAAGAAAATCATCATCTCTATTTTACAGACTGATCAATGTCTTATCAAGTATCCAAATTGAAGAAGGAACTGCTGACTTCAGGCTGATGGATAAAAAGGTGATAGATGTATTTAGAAACTTTGAAGAGAACGAACCTTTCATCCGTGGCCTGGTGCAATGGATGGGTTATAAACAGATTGCAATTGATTATATTCCACATAAAAGACACGCGGGCACCAGCAAATATAACCTTCGGAAAATGATGCGTTTTGCATTGCAGGGCGTAACCTCGTTTAGTATCAAACCACTTTATACCGCAGTATATCTTGGCTTTGCTTTTTCGATGTTATCCGTCTTATATATTCCTTATGTATTCTACTCAGTCTATATGGGTATAGAAGTAGATGGATGGGCGTCTACAATTATGACAATAGTCTTTTTCGGAGGACTACAGCTTATTATTATGGGGATTATAGGAATCTATATCGGGAAGATGTTTATGCAGACAAAAAACCGCCCTAACTACATCATTAAATCTACAAATTTCGTTCCGGCAACTACAAGCACAAACACAAATTATGATATTGCTCAGCTTTGATATTGAAGAATTTGATATGCCTTTTGAATATGGAAAAAGTATCACTTTTGAAGAACAAATAAGAATCTCTTCTGAAGGTACCCTGACCATATTGGATTTGCTGGCTAAGAACAAACTTAAGGCGACCTTCTTCAGTACAGTTACCTTTGCAAAAAATGCAACTGCAATTATCAAGCGTATACTCGATGAAGGCCACGAGTTGGCTTCTCATGGCGTTTACCATTCAGATTTCAAAAAAGAGCATCTACTGGAATCCCGGTTAGCCTTGGAAGAATTATCAGGTGTAGCGGTAACAGGCTACAGAATGGCCAGAATGATGCCCGTAGATGAACAGGAGATACAAAAAGCAGGTTATCTATATAATAGCTCCATTAATCCAACCTGGCTGCCCGGAAGATATAATAACCGCCATATTTCCAGAACATACTTTTACCAGAGTGGCGTTTTACAATTACCAGCCTCAGTAAGCCCCATTTCGCGGTTTCCACTTTTCTGGTTATCATTTCATAACCTGCCGCTTTGGTTCTATGCGCATCTGGTCAAAAGAACTTATCAGAAAGACAATTATATCAATATCTATTTCCACCCATGGGAATTTACGGACCTTAGAGATAAAGAACGCTTTGGTTTTCCAGGTTATGTCAGTAAAAATTCCGGTCAGGATATGATTGCCAGGATGGATAAGTTTATGGGATGGCTGAATAAGCAAGGTTACCCTTCAGGAACAATCTCACAATTCACAAAGAATATTCCTTTAGCATAGAAAAAAAGCATTGAATTTATTGAAGACCTTAAGTCTCATCTTACAATTAAAGTTATGTCCGTTCCCGGAAAGTTACATACGATTGAAAGATGTAACTGAACGCAGACATCAATACAATAATGAAGGCTTGTGAAGGCGTAGCCCACAAGCCAAAATATCCAACCAGTAAATGCAGCAAACCGTAATTCATCAGCAATGAACTTGCAGTCACGAATGCATATAAACCCAGCTGTTGAATACCTCTTCCCTCCTGTTGAAAAACTAAATATTTATTCAGTAGAAATCCCACTGGAAAACTTACAGAAAGTGCCATCAAATCTGCGCCAATGTAAGAGGTGATTGTATAGCTTCCGATTATCAGGGCTTCTCCCTTCAAGACATAATTGTAACTCAGAAAGAATATAGTCAGATTGAGCAACGCATTACTACCACCAGTTACACCATATCTAAATGTCTTTATGGGTATAAACCGTAAAAAAGGAAAGTAAAAGAAATCTATAAGCTTAATGAGTGGATTCTTGAGCAAGTCTGAGCAGTTATGTAATACAAATAGTATAAATAGCAGGTAAATATAAGACTCTTTTCACACTCACTGCTACAAGCCATACTTAATAATTAATGGATGTACTTTATTTACTTGCAAGCGGTGAATTTAGTTTACAAGAATTGATGAGGTAGTTCCTGGATAACAGCATGAGTTGCATTATCACGAGTTACATTATCACGAGTTGCCTTATCATGAATAGCATTATCATGAGTTGAGTTATTCATAAATAACTGCGGAGCTTATTTTACAAAACCTCTTTGACATATTCAGACTATGCCTATAAAAAGTCTTTAAACATAAAAAGCAATAAACCTTGTCAATAAAAGCTACTGCGCTATTCATCAAAAGCTACTGCGCTTGTTTACAAAAAGATTGTAAACTATAAACAGGATTTACAAAAAACCTCTTTAAACAAGAAAAGCCTGTAGTTTCCTACAGGCTTTCTTTAAGATTTGGCACCGACCTACTCTCCCACGTGTTACCGCAGTACCATCGGCTC